>JBILHL010000015.1:0-65110 GCA_044350515.1 Crocinitomicaceae bacterium
AATCCCGAAATCAAGGGAAGGGGACTAAAACGAAAAATAGGACTCAATTCCTAGCCGCGGCGATAGTTCACCCCTTCTCTTTTTTTCGGAAATTAATGATAAATTTAATTTCGTACAAATCTAAGAGACGCGGCGGAAATCATTCTCTCAAAAACCCCAAAAAACAATTATCAAAAACTCGTTGATAAGTTCCTTAATGATTTCTGAAAAATCAAAAGAACAAGCAGTAATTTTATACTTCAATTTTAATTATGGGAAAGATCATTGCGATTGCCAATCAAAAAGGCGGTGTAGGAAAAACAACAACGGCTATCAACCTAGGCGGATGTTTGGGTGTATTGGAATACAAAACGTTGATTGTCGATGCCGACCCACAAGCGAATTCAACTTCTGGAAACGGATTTGACCCTAAAAACACACGAAATATTTACGATTGTTTGGTAAATGGTATTCATCCAAAAGATTTGATTCTTAATACTGCCAACCCAAATTTGGATATTCTTCCTTCCCACATGGACTTAGTCGGCGCTGAAATCGAAATGATTAATATGCCCAATCGCGAGTACTTGTTGAAAAAAGCATTGGAAAAAATAAAAGACGAATACGATTTCATTTTAATCGATTGTTCTCCTTCCCTTGGTTTGATTACAGTAAATTCAATTGTTGCTGCAGACTCAGTAATGATTCCTGTTCAAAGTGAATATTTTGCATTGGAAGGCTTGACAAAATTGTTAAATACAATCAAAATCATTCAAGGTCGTTTAAATCCAGAATTGGAAATCGAAGGGATTTTGTTGACGATGTACGATACACGTTTGAGAATGGCGAATCAGGTGGTGGACGAAGTAAAAACACATTTTCAAGAATTGGTTTTTGATACAGTCATTCACAGAAATACAACAATCACTGAAGCGTCTAGTTATGGAAAAACAGTTATTATGTATGACGCTGCTTCTAAAGGTTCAACCAATTATCTTAACTTTGCGCGCGAAATCTTGCAAAAAAATAATTTGACCAAGATTGGTAACAACGACAAAATAATTGAGATAGATAATGAGCTCTAATGCAAAAAAGCAACCAGCACTTGGACGAGGATTAGGTGCTTTACTTCAAAATAGTAACACAGACATTACTTCAACTGGAACTGCAACAGCGGGTTCGGTTTCACTTTTGCCTATCGAATCAATCGAGGCAAACCCTTTTAATCCGCGAACGAATTTTGAAAAAGAAGCGTTAGACGATTTATGCCGCTCGATTCAAGTTCATGGTATCATTCAGCCATTAACCGTTCGTAAATTAGGACGCGACAAATACCAATTAATTTCAGGTGAAAGACGTTTTCGTGCTTCGCAATTGGCAGGTTTAACAGAAGTTCCAGCTTATATTCGCATCGCAAACGACCAAACCATGCTAGAAATGGCATTGGTGGAAAACATTCAACGCGAAGATTTAAACGCAATAGAAGTGGCAATATCGTACCAACGTTTGATTGAAGAATGTAAACTAACACAGGAACAATTGAGTGAGAAAATTGCAAAATCTCGTTCCAACATAGCTAATTACTTGCGTTTATTAAAACTGCCTGTTGAAATTCAAGCTGGTGTTCGTGACAATCTTATTTCAATGGGGCATGCTCGTGCATTGGTTACTATTGCAGATGAAGCTGAACAAATTAGAAGATTCAATTTAATTATCTCTGAAAATTTATCAGTTCGCGATATAGAAAATCTGTCTAAAACTGGAGTTAAAACTGTAACAACAACTTCAAGTAAATCTATTCCTAAAGCTTTAAATCCATCCCAAGAAGCAATTAAAAACTTCATAGCAGATCGTTTTTCAACGAAAGTTAGCATCGAAAAAGCAGCAAAAGGAAATGGGAAATTAGTATTGCATTTCAATTCTGAAAGTGATTTAAACCGATTGATTGAGTTATTGAAAAATTCATGAATCGAATTTTAATATTTTTATTACTTTTTATTTCTCATTCGTCTTATTCTCAAGACACTATTCCAGATAGTTTAAAGCATCCGTATAAAAAAGCAATGCTATATTCTGCTATTCTTCCGGGCGCAGGTCAAATTTATAATTCTATCAATTCTGATTTACGACCAAAAAAAGCGTATTGGAAAGTTCCTTTAATTTATACTGCTTTAGGTACGGCAGGTTATTTTCTTGTTTCCAATCAATTGACTCAAAAATCATTGAAAGTAGAATACACCAAGCGTATGGAAAATTCATTGGATTTAAACCCTACATGGGAACCGTACGATGACCAAGGAGTATTGTTTCTTTATCGACAATATTTGGACTGGCGCGATTTATCTATTCTTGGTCTCGCAGCAGTTTATTTTATTCAAATTGCAGATGCAGCCGTTGAAGCTCATTTCTTACATTTTGATGTCAGCGAGAACCTCACTATGAAGTTTGAACCGACGTTAATGAATTATAAAAGTCCGGGAATAAGTCTTAAAATGTCCTTTCGTTAACTTGAAAATCTTATTTTTGCTTGCATGAAAATCGCTCTTATCGGTTACGGGAAAATGGGAAAGGCAATTGAAACGATTGCTTTGGAACGCGGACATGAAATTGTTGCAGTGTTCAATAGTGAAAATCCATTCAAAAATAACGCAACGACTTTAAGTAAAATCGAATCAGCTGATGTTGCTATCGAATTTACTCAACCTACACTTGCAATTGCCCATATTTTAACTGCTTTAGAAATGAATTTACCAATTGTTATCGGTACGACGGCTTGGCAAAAAGAAGGTTTACAGTTAGTTAGCGAAAAAGTGAAGGCAAATAACGGAAGCTTATTACACGCAAGTAATTTCAGTGTGGGGGTAAATATTTTATTTGCATTGAATAAAAAATTAGCTTCCTTAATGGAAAATCAAACGGATTACTCTGTTGAAATTACTGAGATTCATCATACCCAAAAACTAGATGCACCAAGCGGTACTGCTGTTAGTTTGGCTCAAGATATCATCGCAAATAATTCGCACTATTCTGAATGGGAATTAAATGAAAATCAAACCATTGACGAACAGACAATTCCAATAACTGCATTGCGCGAACCAGAAGTTCCAGGAACACATTTCGTTCGTTATAATTCAGAAATAGATACAATTACACTTGCACATCACGCTCATAATCGCAAAGGTTTTGCCTTAGGTTCAGTGATTGCTGCAGAATTTTTAAAAGACAAAAAAGGACTATTTACGATGTCCGATGTATTAAACCTATAAATTATGAGCTTCTTTTATTTTTACTTATTAATTCTTGTTCATCCATATCTATCACTTTGGTGGATGAGTTTTCCAAAAGCTGGAAGAAAAAGTTGGGAAGCATTAATTCCTGGTTACAATTATTTTGTAATGTTCAAAATCACATGTCATAAACCTTTTTGGTCGCTTTTGATGTTATTTCCAGGAGTACATCTAATCATGTTGGCAACTGCAAACGTGAGTTATTTAAGACGTTTTGGTTATTATTCTTTTACAGATACCTTACAAGGAATACTTTTTCCTTACTTATTAATGTACAAAGTAACACAAGAACAAGCAGTATTTGGTCCAGAAACGAATTGGTCAAATTCGCGTGATACTGAAATCCGTAAATGGGGAGATCACATTGTACTGTTTCTATGTTTACCTGTAATTGGACACGTTATTGCGTTGGCAATTGGTGCTGTGACAAGAGAACAACCGGGCGTAAAATCACGTGTAAAAGAATGGGGAGATTCCATCTTGTTTGCCTTAGTTGCTGCAAGTATCATTCGTACCTATGTTTTTGAACCCTTCCAAATCCCAACAGGTTCAATGGAAAAAACATTATTAGTAGGTGATTTCTTATTTGTGAATAAACTAGCTTACGGACCTAAAGTTCCTGTGACACCACTTTCCTACCCGCTTGTTCACAATACTATTCCTTGGGTGAATATCAAATCCTACACAACATTGGAAAAAGGAAGCTATACACGTTTACCAGGATTTGGAAAAGTAAGTCGAAACGATGTGGTTGTTTTCAATTATCCTTCCGGAGACACAGCAGTTTACGACCCAAGAATGCCCGATGGTTTGATGGGGCACGATTACCATGGAATTGTTAATGAAGAGGCTTTTTATCAATTTAATACCTCTGCTGAAAACGGTCAGAAATATAGAGAATTAAACGATAAACTAATTAAACAAGGTAAATCAAAATCGGAAGCGGATAGTTTGACAAATGATATTTTCTATCGTTATTTCATAGAAACAAGTTGGAAATGGAAACAATTAGCGAGAGAAAAATTAGCAAAAGGTGAATTTCCAGGTGAACCGAACGGAATGTCACACGGGGGCTTGATTTATCGTCCAGTTGATAAGCGTGAAAATTATATCAAACGCTGTGTTGGAATTCCTGGAGACAAACTAAAAATTGTTAATTCAGTTCTTTATGTAAATGGAAAAAGTGCTTATGTTTCTCCCCAACAATGTTTGAAATACAAAATTGAAAAGACAAAAATCACCTTCCCAAGTGCAGAAGAAATGTTTTCAAGATATGGACTTGAGAATGATCCATCTGGTGCGAGAATGGATTTTGAAACACGCGATCAAACTTACTATTTCCTAAATTTAACGAAATCAGAAAAATCAAAAATTGAAAAAGATTTTAAGATTAAACTGGAAATAGATGTAACGCTGCAATACAGTAAGTCAAACGATTACAAACATAACGTTGGAGAGTTAATTGATAACATTCGAACTTTTCCTAAAGATTTCTATGTGAACAATAACGTTACGAATTTTGAAGAATTCCAAGTTCCTTTTAAAGGGAAAATTGTTGATTTCAGAAAAGAAAATATCGCTTACTACCGTAGAATTATCACTGCTTACGAAGGTCATAAATTGGAGGAGAAAAAAGACGGAATTTACATCGATGGAAAAAAGACAAACACCTATAAAGTTCAAATGAATTACTATTGGTTAATGGGAGATAATCGCTACAACTCAGCAGATTCAAGAATTTGGGGTTTTGTTCCTGAAGATCACGTTGTTGGTCGCGCATCCTTAGTTTGGTTTTCAAAAAGTACATACATGGGAATTCGTTGGGAACGATTATTCAAGCTCATTAAATAATGACGGTTTTTCCAATTGCGTATTTTCCTTCCATTTTGTATTGTAAAGAATGGTTTAAAAGTGAAAATAGTTTATTGGAAATACACGAAAATTTTCCAAAACAAACAATTCGCAACCGCTGTGAAATTTTAACTGGAAATGGCATTTTACGGTTGAGTGTTCCTGTGATACATCAAAGCGGAGTTAAAATTCCAACACGCCAAGTAAAAATCATTCAAACAGGCTCTTGGAAAACAGATCATTGGCGTGCCATTGAAAGTGCTTACTCTTATGCACCTTACTTTGAAGATTATGCCCAAGAAATTCAAAACATCATCTTTGAAAGTACAGATTTACTATTTGAAACGAATTTAAAATGCCTAGAACTTGTTGCAATAATTTTGGATAAATCGCTCTATTTTGAAACTACTTCGGAATACTTATTTGAAGTAGAAAAAGATAAGAGAAACACTGATTTTTCAACGAAAGAAAACTGGATTTTACCAAGCTATCAACAGGTGTTTTCTTACAACAAACCTTTCACTCCGAATTTATCAATTATCGACTTAATTTTTAACGAAGGACCGTTTTGTCGGAAATGGGTTTTGTAAACCAAAAACTTTTATGACATTTAGGTTATTCCTAAATAGACTTCTACTTAATTACTTAAGATAGGGAATATAACAACATTACTATTTGGATTGAATTATTTACTTGTATTGGAAACTATCAACTATTATTTTGCGCTAAATAGAACTAGTCATATCTAAACTTGAATTAAAAAAAACTGTTCTTGGGAAATAAACCTCCATAAAAAATTCAAAAAAGAGGACTTTAGGAAAAGTCCTCTTCAAGTTTATATAGAAATAAAACTAATTCAATTTTACAATTCTCTTTTGAAGTTGGTTAGACCCTAATTTTAAATTAACAAGATAAATACCTTGAGCAAAATTTTCACCGAAAGAATAATTCTCAATTTCTTCAATTGATTTAAAACTTTCAGATTTAATTATTTGCCCCATTGAATTTAAAATAGATACCTCTATCCTATCATCAATTAAAGGAAACTCATTCATTGAAAATTTAAAACTAGAATTTGAAGGATTAGGATATAAAGAAAGTGTATTTTCATTAAATTCATTTATTCCCAAGTTACCTTCAACCAATTCATTGCCTTCTTCCTTGTCATTTAACAAATCAAAATCCTCAAAGTCAGAGAGTACGAAAGCTAAAGGAGTCGTTATATTACATGCATTTCCGAAATTAGACCAAATACCATTTGTTAACACAGAAACTTGCACTGAATAGGTTGAATTAAGTTGCATCCCTTGAGAAACTAATTGACTTGGCCTAAAAAAGTTTGAGAAAGTTGGGTTGTGAACAACATTGCTCAAGCCAGGCCCATTGATACTAAAACGATAGTCTGTAGCGCAAGCGACACTAGTAGAAAATACATTTGTACTCATAGTAGGAATAGAAGCTCCACACATAGCGTTAGTTAAAGTAGGAATCTGTAGCGTAACATTTCTCGCAGGTCCCCATTGACACCAACTTCCGTTTACAAAAACGCGACATTCAATACTGTAAGTGTTGCCATACTCTAAATTACCAACTTGAGTCAAATAGGATAGACGCATTTGTGAACCAACCATTTCTAAAACTTCATTTACATTTGGCCCGGTCACTCTATATTGATAGGGTGTTGCATAGACAATTGAATTAACATAAAGATTGGTAGCACAAGATGCTATGTTACTATTTATAAAACCATTACGCAATTCTGTAATAGGTTCACAAACGGTTGAAATAGTACAAGGTATTCCCCATTCACTCCAACTACCATTAACCCTGACTTGAACTGAAATTTGATACGATTTACAGTATTCAACCCCCGGGAATTTTCGTAATGTAATTCCATTGTATGTCGTTAAATTCATAACACTGTCGATGATGGTTGTTCCACCATCTACAATGCGATATCTATATGCTTCTGCATCAGGAATAATATTAGCATGCAAAGTATCTTGTTGAAAATAATTTATTGTTCTTCCACAATCAGCGCTTGATATTGTAGTAGTTGGTATTGCAAGACGAACCATGCAGGATGAACCTGGATCACTAAACAAACCAGTTGGTGTATTTCTAGTTCTTACAACAACATCATAGTTAATAGCAGTTATTGGATGTGGCGATGACAATTCTTCTAATCTAAAACTGTTTGATGATTTAGTAAGAACACCAACGGTTCCATAACCAGCAGCGGAAATCGTGAATTGATATTGAGTTACACCAGTAACCGTATTGCATGTTATTGTAGTAGAGGGTGATGGAATAGAAGTATTATTACACCAAGCTGAAGTTAATTGAGTACTTGCTGATAAAGGAGTAGTTACATTACAACTAGGTCCATAAGCACTCCATTCGCCAGTCGTTGCATCATAATAAGCTACTCTTAAAGAATATATTGTTGCACTTTCAATAGTTCCTGCAGGCATCCATGTAAATCTAAAATTATAAGCTGAACGACCTGGATTTGCAACTGAAGCGGAAAGGGCATCATAAACACCAATTAAAGTATTACTTATATCTCGTACTTCCCAACGATGACCACACATTTGATTCGTTGATGCTGAAATATTAACCCCTAAACTTGAAATAGTTGTTCCACAAAAAGAGGGACTAACAACTAAAGGGACTGAAGGAGTGGTTACTTGACAATATGAACCATAAGAACTCCAAACAGAACCATTAAACCAAGACACTCGGACTCTATATGTAAAACCGTAACCAATATTACATGCAGATAACCAATTTAACCTTAAAGCATACTTTGATCTACTCGGTACAGCTTGATTTCCAGCAATTGCATCATAGACCTGTAAAACTGTACCATCAGTTTTCGAAACTTCAAAACGATGCCCTTGTCCTATATTAGCACTACAAGTTAAATTTACCCCTAATGAATTTATGTTCCCATCGCAAAAAGCATTAGCTAAACGAGTTGTTTGAGAATACATACTAGAAAGCAAAAAAACACAAGTAAAGGTAACTAATAATTGAGTTTTAATTTTTTTTGAATAAAACATAAGTTCTTATTTTAGAATGAAATTAGATATAAAACTTGAAAGAGAGAAAAAAAAACGACATGAAATTTTATTACTCCTATCAATACGTTAAATTTCATCTATATTAGTTTGAATTCTTTTTTGATAAAATTGATTAGTTTTAATATAAATTAGCTTCCCAGATTTATTCAAAACACTAATATTTACTCCATGTTTATTACGTTTTTTTTATAAACTACTAACAATCTGAAAGTTTATTATAAAACATTTTCAAACGATCTAATGATCTTGAAAAGTTTTATAAACAGAAAAAGCTGCTTAGTTATACAAACAGCTTTAGAATCAAAACAATTTATTAGTTATCCCTTAATAAACTGGATTTCGGTGTTAAGTGTAATTTCATCGCCAACAACAATACTTCCAGCTTCCGTAATAGCACTCCAAACTAATCCAAATTCACTTCTTTTAATTATTCCAACGATAGATAGACCTGCTTTTGTTTGACCATAAGGATCTATAGCAATCCCGTTAAACTCCGCTTTTAATTTTACAGATTTAGTAGTACCACGAATTGTCATATCTCCCAATATTTCTAGTTCCTCATCGCTGATTTTGTTTACTGATGTAGAAACAAAAGCCAAATCTGGGTGATTTACTGCATCAAAAAAGTCTGCTGATTTTAAATGCCCATCTCTGTCAACAACGCCCGTATTAATACTGTCAATTCCTGCTCTAAAAAAAAAAATTGCAGTAGAAAAATCATCTCCCTCTGTTTCGGCAGTTGCATTAAAAACACCGAAAGTTCCTGTAACGTTAGAAATCATCATGTGTCTAACCTTAAACCCAATTACACTGTGTGTACTATCAATATTCCAATTTGTTGTCATAAATTTTAATTTTTAAATTATGTTACAAAAGTATAACAAGACCTCCTACCCCAACATTGACCTATGTTAAGCGTTTTACAATCGAAACAAAAAACTTTTTGTAACTTTGAATTATGTCAGTAAAAAATTATTTAGCAGTTCTGATTTTGCTTTTAAATTGTAACTTGTTTTCACAAATCGTTATCAAAGAAAATGGTTCAGCTTCAAAGAAAAATCTAAAAGACACCAATTCTAGGTTCTATATTGAAACAAGCTTTCTAAGTTCTTTTAGAACACTTGAATCAAATCCAAATTTTCTAAATACCCCACTTGGCGAAAGAGCTAATGAAGTCAAATTTTCTATTTGGAATTATGCACTCGGAATGACCACTCCGCTAACCAATTATCTCTACTTTGATGGCGGATTATCTATCCTAAGAAACGGTGAGCAATATAGTTGGGAATCTACAACAAGTGACAGTACTTATAATTATCAGTCAAAGTATAATTACCTGGGTTTACCACTTCAATTGAAATTACAAGGTGGGGAAAATTTAAAGTACTTTGTTGGCGCTGGAATTATCCCACAAATGTACCTTTCCTATAAACAAAAACAACAATGGACGGATTCTTTAGGCTCTAAAAGAACAGGGGAAGAAAAAGTGAATAATCAAATTAATTCATTTATAATGTCATGGATGATTAGCGCAGGAATTGAGTTTCAATTTGAAAATGATTTTGGTCTTAGACTGAGTGGGACCTACAGGAGCCAAATTAACAATACTTACACGGAATTTAATGATTATATTCATAAAGCACATGCTATAGCTTTTAACATTGCTTTAACCCGAAAATTCTAAGAATGAAATTATATCAAATATCCCAATTCTTAGAATCAAACTTTCCACTTGCTTTAAAAGAATCTTACGACAACTCAGGTTTATTGATTGGTGATAAAGAAATGGAAATCACTGGTGTCCTCATTTGTTTGGATAGTATTGAAGAAATAATAGAGGAGGCTATTCTAAAAAAATGCAATCTAATTATTGCGCATCATCCTATTGTTTTTAAAGGACTCAAAAAAATAACCAATTCCAATTACATTGAACGTGTTGTTTCAAAGTGTATCAAAAATGACATTGCACTTTACGCCATTCACACGAATTTAGATAATCACTTTCAAGGAGTAAACAGAGAAATTGTGAATCGAATTGGTTTGAAAAACGTAAAAATTCTTCAACCGATAACTGGAAACCTGAGTAAACTTGTTGTTTTTGTTCCAAAAGATTCATTGCATCAAGTTGACGAAGCGGTTTTTAAGGCAGGTGCTGGTGAAATAGGAATTTATGCTGAATGTCACTTCAGAACAGAAGGAATTGGAACTTTCAAAGGAAATGAAGCATCTAATCCAACTATTGGTCAACCAACTATTCGTGAAGAAGTATGTGAATTTCGTGTTGAGTACTTGGTTAGTAATTTCAAGCTTAAGAATATACTAAATGCAGTTTTTTCTGCTCATCCATATGAAGAAGTAGCGTATGAAATTTACCCTATTCAGAATTCAAATCAATTTGAAGGCGCAGGAATGATTGGTGAATTGGAAACTGAACAAGATGAAATTGCTTTTTTAACTCAACTTAAATCCACTTTTAACTGTGGTATAATTCGTCACACGCAACTTTTAGGAAGAAAGATTAAAAAAGTGGCGGTCTGTGGCGGTTCAGGAAGTTTTCTATTATCGAAAGCCATACAACAAAAAGCGGACATTTTTATTAGTGGCGATTTCAAATATCATGAGTTTTTTGATGCCGAAAAGCAGATAATTATTGCAGATATTGGTCATTTTGAAAGCGAACAATTCACAAGTAATTTATTAGCTGAAAGATTGAAAGAAAATTTTACTAACTTTGCCATCCATTTAACAGAACATAATACAAATCCGATAAACTATTTTTAGCCCATGGCAGCAACTGCAACTAAGAAGGAAGCTACAATCGCAGAGAAGCTAGATGCGCTTTTCGAACTTCAAAAAATCGATTCTGAAATTGATCGAATCCGTACCATTCGTGGTGAATTACCTCTTGAAGTTCAAGATCTAGAAGATGAAATTAGTGGTTTGAATACTCGAATTGCTAAAATTAACGAAGAAATCAAAGAAGTTGAAACAGAAATTTCTGATCGTAAACAAGCTTCTAAAGATTCTGAAACAGCAATTACAAAATACAAGGAACAACAAAATAATGTTAGAAATAACAGAGAATTTGAATCACTTGCAAAAGAAATTGAGTTTCAAGAATTAGAAATTAAATTGAACGAGAAAAAAAGCAAAGAAGCTAAATTCAAAATCGAAGGAAAAAAAGAATTGCTTTCTGATGCTACTGACCGCTTGACAATGAAAAAAGAAGATTTAGCTGGTAAAAAAGCTGAATTAGACGCTATCGTTAGCGAAACGCAAAAAGACGAAGATAAATTAATGAAAGCTTCCGATGATGCGAAGAAAAAAATTGAATCTCGCTTAATTTTTGCATATTCTCGTTTAAGAGAAAATGCAAAAAACGGACTTGGTGTTGTTCAAGTTATGCGTGGTTCTTGTGGTGGATGTTTCAACAAAATCCCACCTCAAAGACAATTAGACATCGTTACTAAGAAAAAAATTATTGTTTGCGAACATTGCGGACGTATCTTAGTTCCGGTTGAAGGCACTGAAGAATAGACTTTAAAACCAAAATAAAAAAGGCAATTTCGAAAGAAGTTGCCTTTTTTATTTTACAAAAAAATCAATAAAAAAAAATTAAACCTACTCATAAGTTATAACAAAGATATCTTCATTTTTTTGCTTAAAAAACTTTTTGGAACGCGCATAAGCTTCAAGTGAATTAATGTTATTCAGCATTTTTAGCTCTCCCCTAGTTTCTTGCAATTGAATAGACATTTCGGTTTTATGTGCCTTCAATTTGTTTAATTTATTTCTTTGTTTGACAAGCATAAAAACATCAATATCATCCAAAAAAAGAAAGTATAGCAAAAAAACAAAAAAAGTAATTGAATACTTGTTTCTAACATATTTATGAGAAAAAAATCGCTTTAATTTGTCCATATTCAAAATTCATTAAAAAAAAAGGAAACCTTTCGATTTCCTTTTTAATTTATTAATAAACCAATGTTATTATTGTTCTTTACAACTATTCATTTTCCCTTCATAGAAAGCAATAAAATCTTTGTCTTCATCAAACCACTCTTTTAATTTATTTAATAATAAACAGGCATTGGTGTTGTTTTTCTCAATTACAGGTAATATTTGTGCAGTTAAAATTACTCCTGTTTTCAATGCTAGTTTATCTGCATCTGTGAACTTATCAATTTTTTCTAATTTCAATAATTTTGGAATTTCAACTTTCCATATTGCGTTTGCATTTTTTGAATCTTTAGCCTGAAAACGAATTGCTGCTTCTAAAAATTTCGCTGCAATTGGGTTTTTGGTAATGGTTGCGTATTGCTCTATTCCTTCGCCTAACTCTTCTTGAAGCGTTAATTTTTTATTTGCGTCTTTTCCGTTGTAGAAAACAGGGTAACCATTTTCGTCGTCTAATTTAAAGATAACTCCATTATTTAGAATTTCAGTTTGAAATCCACCCAACCACATTTTATGAACTGGTGTGTAGAAAATTCCATTTTGATCCATCTCAATTGCTGTTGCAACGGCATTAATTGCTTCATCGTAAGGTTCTTGAATTTGTGGGTCTTTAATGTCTTTTCGATACATTCCGTAATATCCTTTGGCAAGGAAAATAGTTGGCGTTGGGTCACCAGCAAATTTTGGTTTAATTACATAATCTGCAGATTTTTTAACCAATTTCACAAAGTTACTGTCAGCATGAATTTGAGTTAATTCATCTAAATTATTTGTAACTGTAATAAATGCTTCTTCTTCAACTTCAATATCAGTTTCTTCCTCTTCAACTTCACCATTTTTAAGTTTCTTCTTTACAGAATAAGTTGTTGCAACAGCAACATCATAATTTCCAACTTTATTGAATTTTAACTCAACAGAAGGTGCA
This sequence comes from Crocinitomicaceae bacterium, assembly GCA_044350515.1. Lineage (GTDB taxonomy): Bacteria > Bacteroidota > Bacteroidia > Flavobacteriales_D > Crocinitomicaceae > UBA952. The sequence continues at coordinate 13,086 of JBILHL010000015.1, forward strand.
TTTAATGCTCCGCCGATTACTTCCCAATCCTTATCTTGTACACCAGAAATAGACCAGGCTGTTCCTACTTTTTTCGTACCAGCAGCTACAAATGATGCTTCTAACTTAACGGTGTTGTTTCCAGGACTATCATCTTCTTCATCTAAAGTTAAAATTCTTTTATTCGACTTCATACTTAATGAAGGTTTTTGTCCGAAAGAAACTCCTGTCAATAAAGCGATTGTAAGTACCAATGTCAGACGAAATAGTAAAGTAGTTTTCATGTTTTTCAATTTTATTACTTTGCGGTTTTCAATTATTGTGCCGAATTTACAAAATTATTCGTGGCTTTGAATAAGTAGGTGCAATATATCTTGCGCAGCCTTCGAAATTTTTGTTCCTGGACCATAAATCCCAAAGACTCCCGCTTGATATAAGAAGTCATAATCTTGCTGTGGAATAACGCCTCCAGCAACAACCATGATGTCTGATCTTCCCATTTTTTCCAATTCAGCAATCACTGATGGAACTAAGGTTTTATGCCCTGCTGCCAAGGAAGAAACTCCTAAAATATGTACATCGTTTTCAATTGCTTGTTTTGCAGCCTCAGCTGGCGTTTGAAATAAAGGACCAATATCCACATCAAAACCAATATCGGCAAATGAAGTCGCAATAACTTTGGCACCACGATCGTGACCATCTTGACCCATTTTTGCAATCATAATTCGTGGACGACGACCTTCAAGTTTGGCAAAAGTTTCCACCATTTCCATTGCTTTTGCAAAATCTTCATCTTTCATAGCTTCTTTTGAATAAACACCACTAATAGATCGAATCGTAGCTGTGTAGCGACCGTAAACATTTTCAAGAGCAGTAGAAATTTCACCTAATGTACAACGAGCTTGTGCACAGCGAACAGCTATTTCCAATAAATTTCCAGTTGAATTTCTAGCTGCATCTTCCAATTCTCGCAATAGAACTTTTACGTTTTCAGCATTGCGATAGGCTTTTACTTCTTGTAAGCGTTTGATTTGGGAATCTTTCACTTTTGCATTGTCAACTTCTAAAATCTCAATTTGAGAAGCTTCATCGTGCTCAAATCGATTCACACCAACAATTATATCTTTTCCAGAATCAATGCGAGCTTGTTTTCTCGCTGCTGCTTCCTCAATGCGCATTTTTGGAATTCCAGTTTCAATAGCTTTCGCCATTCCACCTAATTCCTCCACTTCTTGAATCAATTTCCAAGCTTCATTTACTAATTCGTTTGTCAATGTTTCGACATAATAACTTCCTGCATAGGGATCAATGAAGCGAGTAATTCCAGTTTCTTGTTGTAAATATATTTGTGTGTTACGTGCAATTCGCGCCGAAAAATCTGTCGGCAAAGCAATGGCTTCATCTAACGCATTTGTATGTAAGGATTGTGTTCCACCTAATGCTGCAGCTAAGGCTTCAATACAAGTTCTAGCCACGTTATTAAATGGATCTTGTTCTGTTAACGACCAACCAGATGTTTGACAATGTGTGCGCAAAGCCAATGATTTTTGACTTGTTGGATTGAATTCTTGCACCAATTTCGACCACAATAAACGACCAGCGCGCATTTTTGCAATTTCCATGTGGTGGTTCATTCCGATAGCCCAGAAAAAACTCAAACGTGGCGCAAATTCATCTATTTTCAAACCTGCCTTCAATCCTGTACGAATGTATTCCAAACCATCAGCTAATGTATATGCCAACTCAATAGCAGCAGTTGCTCCAGCTTCTTGCATGTGGTAACCCGAAATTGAAATCGAATTGAATTTGGGCATTTTCTGAGAAGTAAACTCAAAAATATCTGCAATAATCCGCATCGAAGGAGTTGGTGGATAAATGTAAGTGTTACGCACCATGAACTCCTTTAAAATGTCATTTTGTATTGTGCCAGCTAAAGAAGATATTTCCACACCTTGTTCAATCGCAGCAGCAATATAGAAAGACATAATCGGTAAAACAGCACCGTTCATCGTCATCGAAACCGACATTTCACCCAAAGGAATTTGATCAAACAAAACCTTCATGTCCTCAATGGAATCTATTGCAACACCTGCTTTTCCAACATCACCCACTACACGCTCATGGTCAGAATCATAACCTCTATGTGTTGCTAAATCGAAAGCTACTGAAAGACCTTTTTGACCAGCAGCAAGGTTTCTTCTGTAAAATGCATTTGATTCCTCAGCCGTTGAAAATCCAGCATATTGACGAATAGTCCAAGGTTTCGAAACGTACATTGAAGCATATGGTCCACCTAAAAAAGGAGCAAAACCCGAATGATATTTTGTATGAATAAAATCAACTGTGTCTTCTTTAGAATAACTTGGTTTCAGCGTTATTTTTTCCGCTGTTTCAAAAGTCGGCTCGTTTTTAATTTCCGTTTTTAATGCTTTAAACGAATAGTTAGAAAAGTCAATTCTATTCATGAATATCGTTTTGATTGATGATAATTGCAATATTACTATACTTTAACAAATTTAGAATTTAAATCCTAAATGTTACCCTGAAAAGTTATTGGAATAAATTATACTTAAAAAATGAAAAATAAAAACTGAAATACTTTTCATAAAAATTTGCAAAAAAAAGACCCTTAAAGAGTCTTGAAATTTTAACATTAATCAATTCATTATTTGTATTCTTCTATTGATTGAACTTTGTTGTTTTCATCAGTAAAAACAACTAACGGAACAAATGTTTCTAATTCTTCATCGTTTAATGAACAAAATGTTAGGATATGAACAGTATCTCCTTTTTTAGCATGTAAGGCAGCTCCTCCATTCATACAAACCATTCCAGTGCCTCGTTCACCAGGAAGCACATAAGTTATAATTCTTGAACCGTTAGATGCATTATTAACATGAACTTGCTCGTACTTTTTAAGATTTGCTGCTTCCATAAGTGCAACGTCAATAGTTATCGATCCTTTGTATTCTATATTAGCTTCTGTTACTGTTACCGTGTGAATTTTAGACTTTAGAATTGTATATTCCATTTTGTTAATTTGTGTGCGAAAATAGTAAAATAAAAGTTAAAAAAATTAAGCTAAGTATTAACACTAAAATAATCCGTTACAAAAGGATGATCTAACCAACCTTTGTCGAATTGAGCAGCAACCGTTCCACAACCTGCATTTATTTCCAAGATAATTGGTTTTACATCTGTTATTGCTATATCAAAGGCAATCAAAGGTAACTCTGCATATTCATCACATGTTTTATCAACAAGCGTTAAAAGCTCCTTCCAAATAGGAACTTGAAAACCATAAATTTTATTTCCCGAAATCGGATTCAACTCTAGGATTTTTCCAGTTTTATCCAAACCTTTTGTTGATAATTTACCAGTAAATAAATCAATAGAAGCACTATATGAACCTCCATTTACCATGTGGTCAGTAATATTTCCACCATTCATTTGTATGGATGCAGCCACTGGAAATTTTTCTTTTTTCGATTTATTATAAATAACGTAGCGAATTGTTCCGCAAAAATCAGAACCTTGTAAATTAATAATACCCTTATGATTATAAACGAAAGATTGATAAATATGATTTTCTAAAATAGTTTCAGTTGGCTCTAACAGATGGATTCCTACTCCACCGTTTGAAAATCTTGGCTTAACTAAAACCCTTTCTATTTTTGACAACTCAAGTAATTCATTAAATGATTTATTTTCAATTAGTATTGTTGAATTTATATCAGTAACTAAATAAATTTCAGGAATATCAATTCCTCCTATCGACATGCGTTCGTACATTTTATACTTGTCATATGTGATATCTGTTCTATCCAATTTGATTTTTTCATAAATTCCATGAGTAATGCTTCTTGGAATAACTTTCATTAATTCATCATGCGAAATTTCTGAGAAAAGATTGACCACCTTGGTGTAAAATGCGGTGTGATAAAAAACTGTTTTTACCCCAACTTTAATTCCATTATTTTTTAACAATTGATAATAAAAACGATTGTATTTTATAATCTCATTAACAGTTTTAAAAAACCCAATTTTGTTAATCCGCTTGTAAACACTTTTAAAATATCCTGGTGTTTTTTTTATTTTATTTAGCATACTCAGTTTCAGAAAAATAAAATTAATAGATTCAATTCCTTGTTTGTTGTGTTTTGAAATTTTGGAGCAAAAATAACTACATTTGTATGACTAATTACATTAAACTACCAAACAAACAATGTTTGCTTCGAAATCTGATTCCGACAACCCTAATATTAAGAAAACTGAAGCAGAAATTGAACTTATTAGAAATACGTTACAAAAAAACCTATACACAACCTCCAACATTCAAACCAATTTAGAAAACATAAAAAAGGTTCTTTCTGATTCATTATTATCAATTCAAATAAATATACTTATCGATGATTCTTTTCTTCAAGATCGTCTTGGTATAAATAAATATTTGAATAACATTAATAAAAAACTTGAGAATTCTGAAATCAGTTATTACTTAGGTATAGTAGAAACCTTAGATGACTGGAAAAAGAAAAAAACAATTTTAAAAAAACCAATTATTGGTAAAATCGCTCGACTCTTGTTTTTTATCTTTTATCGAATTTTACCCAAACTTAAATGGTATCAATTTATAACTTTAAACAAATCGAAACGATTACTTTCTAAAGCTGAAGTACTAGGTAGATTTGTTTACAATGGATTTGAAATTTGTGATTTCTTTCAAATTAATTCAAATTATCATATTTACGTACTTAAAAGAAAAGGTAAACCAATGAAACAATCTACGAGTGAAGGCGTACTACTTAAGATTAATCGAATTGGAAAAAATGGAAAGATTTTTAAAGTGTACAAGTTAAGAACAATGCATCCTTATTCTGAATACCTCCATGAATACATGATAAACACGCATGGATTCAATGAAAAAGGGAAAATTAAAAACGATTTTAGGGCGGCAAAATGGGCGAAAGTCTTCAGGAAATATTGGCTTGATGAAATACCTCAATTACTCAATGTTCTTAAATTTGAAATGAAATTAGTTGGTGTACGACCTATAAGTAAGAGTTATTTTAATTCACTCCCGAAAGAAATTCAAGATAAGAGAATTCACCATAAACCAGGTTGTATCCCACCATATATTGCTCATGATTTTGGAACAACAAAAGAAAGCGTTTTACAAGCAGAGTTAGTTTATCTTGAAGAAAAAAGTAAAAATCCACATACAACTGACTTGAAATATTTTTTTGTTTCTATCTTTAAAATTGTTTTCAAAGGAAAACGTTCTTCTTAAACACAACTATAGATGATTTTTAAACTAAAAACCATACTTTTTCTTTTCGTTTTAACCTTTGGTTTATTCGCTTGTAAAACAGCAGAAAAAACACTTTATTTTCAAGGAGAATTATCTCAACAAAACATTCAATTACATGAGGATTTTATTCCTATTATAAAAATTAACGATTTACTTGAAATTAAATTGACAGCATCAAACGAGGAAGCTGTGAAGATGTTAACACCGGAAATTCCAAATGCACGTTCAACAGTTACTTATTCTTCAGGAGGTGTTGCAAAGGGTGGGTTTTTAGTAAATAGTCAAGGAGAAATTGAATTACCATTTATAGGGAAATTTGTGGTTGCAAACAAGGGAAGAGAAGAAATAGAAAATGAAATTGAGAAAAAATTAAGTGAATATATTCAAAATCCTATCGTTCAAATTCAAATCATCAATTTCAAGGTCACGATATTGGGAGATGTTAAAATTCCTGGTACTTATAACGTTCCAAATGAAAAAATGACAATAATGGAATTGGTTGGAATAGCTGGAGATTTGAATATTTCTGGAAAACGAAAAGAAGTTAAACTAATTCGCGAGGAAAACGGTGCGCTAAAAGAATACAATATCGATTTAACTCAAAATAATATATTCAATCAGAAAACTTATTTCTTACAACAAAATGACATTGTTTATGTAAAACCAAATCGAGCTAAATTGAGTAATGCTAATGTAAGTCAAATATTTCTGCCTGTAATATCCACCATTTCAATCATGCTTAGCGCGATTAGTATACTAACAAAATAATGGAAGAAAATCAACTTAGTTTTTTTGACAATGACCAAAGTCAAAAAATAAATTTTAAAGAGATTGCACTTAAATACGTCCAAAGATGGAAGCTATTTGTAGTTTTAATCTCAGGTGCTGTTGCTTTTTCAACCATCTATTTACGATATAAAGTTCCTCAATTTGAAGCATCAACAACAATTCTAATTAAAAATAATCAAAAAGGAGGTTCAGGAATGTCGGAAACTTCTGCTTTTGATGACTTATCAATTTTTGCTGATGGAAATTCCATTGAAAATGAAAAAGCAATTTTAAGCTCAAGGAACTTGATGCGAAATGTCATTAATCGCTTGAAACTTCGGGAGGAATATTATGCCGTTGGTAAAGTAACTGGTTTTAAAAGAAGAGAAATATATAAACTCAGTCCTTTAAACGTAAATATTTCAAAAAGTGATTCTGCATCGACAGCCGTGTTTTCATTTAGCACAGCTATTACAATTTTAAACCATCAAAGTATATCGCTTCAATTAGTAAATGGAGGTAAGAAAAAAACATATCCTTTAAATAAATGGCTAAAAATCAAAAAAGGCGTACAGATTAAAATTTCTAAAAATGAATACTTTAACGACGATGTAATTGGAAGAAACTATGAATACAAGTATATTCCCCTTGAATCAGCTGTCAATAAATATTTAGGTAAGATTACTATTTCACAATTAGGTACTGGGTCTACTATTCTAACTATTAAAATGAAAGACAATTCCAAAGAAAAAGCACAAGATATTTTGGACGAATTAGTCAATCAATACAATGAAGATGCAATAAGCGATAAAAATATTATTTCCAAAAACACGTCAGATTTTATTAGTGATAGAGTTCGTGTAATTTCAAAGGAGCTTGGTGATATTGAGGATTCTGCAAAAATTTTCAAAAATAACAATGACTTGACAGATGTAGGATTTGAAACAGAATCTGGTGTTTATTCAGCAAAGGATATTCGATCTAAATATATTGATGCTAATACACAATTACAGTTGAGTTACATGATGTTGGATCATCTTCAAACGAATAATCGTCCAGATGATTTGATACCTATAAACTTAGGACTTTCTGATAATCGAATTGAAAATATCATTCAAGAACACAACACACTCGTAATGGAGCGAATTGAAGAATTGAAAACAACAACGCTCAAAAACCCAAGAATTATAAATCTCTCCAATCGAATTAGTGAATTTAAAATCAACATTGAAACGAGTATTAAAAATCTAATTCAAGCGAAAAAAAGAATTTTAATAGAAATAGAAAAAGAAGAAAAAAGAATTGATAGAAACTTGGCTCGCATGCCAGGTTTTGAAAAAGATTTGAGGGGGATTATTCGTCAACAAGAGATTAAAGAATCTCTTTATATTTACTTATTACAAAAACGTGAAGAAGCACAAATTGCACTTGCAGTAGGTATTGGGAATGCGAAAATTGTTGATTCGGCTTACAGTAACGGTAGTATTGTTTCTCCTAAAAAAATGTTTATTTATGCTGGTTCGTTAGTAATTGCAATTATGTTTGGAGTTATAATTATTTACCTTGGCGAAACACTTTACGATAAAGTAAACTCAAAACAAGACATCGAGCGATTCAAACTTCCTTTCATAGGAAATATTCCACTTGGTCAAGCAGGTCAACAAATAGTTATTTCAAGGGGAAGCAAAACTGCTATTTCTGAAGCTTTTAGAACTTTAAGAACGAATGTTGACTTTATTCTAAAAAACAATAAAGGAGCAAAATTTATTTTTGTTACTTCATCTGTAGCAAAAGAAGGTAAATCTTTTACAGCTGTAAACTTATCTTTATCAATTGCACTATCTAATAAAAAAGTATTGCTGGTTGGGCTTGACTTACGTGCACCAAAATTAGAGCAATACATTGGTAGAGATCGGTCTAAAGGAATAACGAACTTCATAATTGATGAAGAATTAACATTAGATGATTTAATTTACACCACAGAATTAAACAAGAATTTAGACATTTTGCCTTCAGGAGATATTCCACCAAATCCATCGGAATTAATTATGACTGATCGAATTGACCAAATATTCAAAGAAATTGGAGAAAAATACGATTATATAATTGTTGATACTGCTCCTGCAGGGATCGTTACAGATACTTTTCTATTAACGAAACACGCAAATATTTTCTTGTATATCGTTCGTGCACATGAACTACCGAAAAAAATGCTAAATATTCCTTCAGAAATACATAGAGAAAAACGTTTACCTAACATTCATGTCCTTCTGAATGGCACGCAAGCAAGTAGAGGCTATGGGTATGGATACGGATACGGTTATGGATACGGATACGGGTATGGTTATGGATACACACAAGGATATTACGAAGATGACACCAATAAACCTAAATCTTGGAAACAAAGATTAAACCCTTTGAATTGGTTTAGTTAAATTATTAAATTTCAATTCCAACTGGACAATGGTCTGAGCCAAGTACTTCATTCAGAATAAAAGTATCTTTTACACTCAGTAAGATTGATTTTGACACCAAGAAATAATCAATTCTCCATCCTACATTTTTATGACGTGCTCCTGCACGATAGCTCCACCATGTGTATTTGATTGTATCTGGATGTTGTACTCTAAATGCGTCAACTAAACCATTCGAAACAAAGTTATTCATCCCATCAATTTCCTCCTGCATATAACCTGCAGCTTTGTTGTAATTCTCTTTTGGTCGTGCTAAATCAATTGCCTTATGAGCTACATTGAAATCCCCACAAACAATGACCGGTTTTGATTGCTCTAAGTTTTTTAAGTAATTTAAAAAATCTGCATCCCATCTTTGACGATAATCTAAACGAGCCAATTCACTTCCAGAATTAGGAACATAGACACAAATCAAGAAAAAATCTTCAAACTCTAAATTGGTAATTCTTCCTTCTTGGTCGTGCTCTTCAATCCCTAAATCATAAGTGACATTTAAGGGAAGTTTTTTAGTTAGAATAGCTGTTCCTGAATAACCTTTTCGCTCCGCACTATTGGCATAAACTGCATATTCTTTTAAGCCAATTACGGCTTCCTTTACTTGTTCCTGCGTTGCTTTTGTTTCTTGTAAACACATAATATCAACATTCAAATCAAGCATATCTTGTACGAACGTTCTACCCGTAATTGCACGAATACCGTTTACATTAAAGGAAATAATCTTCATAAACTAGTCGTTACTTTTACATTGTTCTTCAGGTCTTGCGCCACACAAACCACAAGAAGCACCTTCTTTTTGTAACATTGGGTTATTACTTGCACATGTTCCTGCAAACTTCCCATCTTTTTTAACCAATATTTTTATCGCAATACCTGCAAAAGCAAGACCTAGCAATAAAATTGTCAATAAAACAACAGCCATTTTTCTCTTATTTATTTGTAAAATTAGTGCTTATTAATTCTTATCAATAACTCGACCTTTACTATATTCATTTTTTAACAAAATTGAAGGAATTCCGTAATACCATAAATCTCCTTCTCCATTCAATTCAACTTTCAACTTACAACCCGCTGCATTAACTTTTGAAGAAATCGGTGACAACGAAATAACAGCAATCGAATCTTGAACTTCTAAACCTCTTGTATCAAAATAACCGCTTCCATCAACATCAACACGTAAGGATTTTGTTGCGCCCTTTAAGGTAAAATCTCCCCAACCATGCGGATTTAAGAAATTTAATCCATTGGCATTCAAATCAAAGGAAAGTGAACCAGCTCCATCTTCAATTTCTACAGTTAATTTATCAAAGTTCAATTTTCCTTTGCCAATCAAAGAATCCGTTCCTTTAAAATAAATGGCTGTCAAACTCTTAAAATGAATTTCAACTTCCACTTTACGTTTTTTATAACCCAAGAAATTACATTTGTTTTTGTTTTCAATTTTTAAAACGGAATTCAAGGACGCAACGTCAATTAAATCAATTAAGTTTCTTCCAGCTTTAATTTCAATAAAATCCATTGAATCTTGAATCAACGTGTATTTAATATGCTCGTATAATTCCAATTTACTAAAGTTCGCAACTGGAATCACCTTTGCCGTTTGCTCACCTGCCGATTTCCAACATGCTCGCTCATTTGGTTTTTTACAAGCAAAAAGTACTGAAATCAAAAAGAATAAAGCTAGAAAATCTCTCATTTTTTCTTGAAATTTAGTGAATAACCTATCCCTAATTCCATATAATCTGCTTTGGCAAAATGTGATTTTAGCGTGAAATTCAACAATAACCCTTTTGGAAATTGATAGCGACTTCCAATTCGAAAATAAACGGGACCATCGGGTTTATATACATCCCGAACGTATGCACCTGCACCAAAAATAAAGCTAAAACGCTCGAAAGGAACGATGTAACCAGCAAATAAGGCTACTTGAATGATACTTAATTGCGATTTTGGAACCAAGGGCTCTACTCCCAGAATAGATTGCTTTGAAAACAAATCAAGCGACAACTCCAAACCTGCCTTGTGACTATAGATTTTTCGAGCGAATAAATTTAATCCAAAAACTGGAAATCGTTGCGTCCCTATTGGATTCATCTCTTTCATTGAAAATACCCCCAAAACACTAACTGACCAACGTTTCAAAGGAATTAGGCTTATTAATGCTGAATTTATGTTTTCTTGTTTTGAGAGTTTTCTTCCATAACCTAATGAAAGATAAGGCAGATTTATTCCAAAATTCGGCACCTTAAATGCAGCATTACTGAAATGTGTAATATCCAAACCCATTGTCATAAAATCCCTACCGAAGTTGTAATTTACTTTCGTTCCAATAACAATCATTGCATTGATTTTTGAGGCAATTGCATTATTTTTTGGATTGTAGATTGGATCAAATGTTTTAGTGGCATACCCCAAACCAAAGCCCATTTTCCAATTCCATTCGATTTTTTTTAATTTCACCATCGGAAGTTCTGCAAATCCAGATAAGCCAATATACCTTCCTAGTAAATTATTGTTTCCAACAGAACCAACAAATAAAGTCGCGCCTACTTTTGGCTCGCTGTAAGCAGTATGCCATTTTTTTGAACCACGGGTTTGAACCAAATAAGTAAACTCCATTGCTTTGGCAGACTCTTGTGGTAAATGTCCCAAAGTTCCTCTGTGCGCAGCTAAAAAACCAAGCTTCTGACGAAACTCAAAGCCATACTCACTCTTCATTTGCGCGTCAACAAATGAAACTGAAAAAAGTAAATTTAATAATACAACTAGTCTTTTCACGAATTAACAAAGTTAAACAAAGGAAAACGAGTTATAAACTTAATTTTGCAGAAAAAAAATATGGACGCAAGACTAATCGCTTTTGAACGCTTATTGAACGTAATGGATGAACTCCGAGAAAAGTGCCCTTGGGATCAAAAGCAAACGATGGAAACCTTGCGAAATCTAACCATAGAAGAGACGTATGAGCTTGCAGACGCCATCACAGAAAACGATTTAAACGCCGTTAAAGGTGAATTAGGAGATTTGTTTTTACACCTTGTTTTCTATTCTAAAATTGGAAAAGAAAAAGGCGCTTTTGATGTTGCCGACGTTCTAAATGCCATTTGCGAAAAATTGATTTACCGTCACCCTCATATTTATGGAGATGTAGAAGTTAAATATGAAGAAGAAGTGAAAGCTAATTGGGAAAAATTAAAATTAAAAGAAGGAAAAAAATCAGTATTAGAAGGAGTTCCCTCTTCCCTACCCGCTTTGGTAAAAGCAACTCGTATTCAAGAAAAAGCAAAAGGAATTGGCTTTGAATGGGATAATCGTGAAGATGTTTGGAAAAAAGTGGAGGAAGAATTGGCAGAATTTAAGGTCGAAGTGGATAACAATTCCGAGCATATTCAAGAAGAATTTGGTGATTTATTGTTTTCATTAGTAAACTATGCTCGCTTTATTGATATTTCTCCAGAAAGCGCTTTAGCTTTTACCAATCAAAAATTTATTAAACGTTTCCAATTGATGGAAGAACTGATCGTTACTAATTCAAAGGATATAAAAGAACTTAACCTAGAGGAAATGGACATTTATTGGGATAAGGCGAAACTAATTTTAAAACACGTTTAAAATGACTCAACTTGAAATTCAATTATTGGAAACAGTTGTTTTAGGAGCTGTTGTTGTAAGTGTAAAATTACTCGCACGCAGTTCAGTTAATCGTTTGCTAAACAAAATGGACTTTGACTTAAAACGCAAGCAAATTACACATAGAATAATCAATCTATTTCTAAGCATTTTTTTAGTTACAGTTTTAGCTGCAATTTGGAACATACATAGAGATCAATTAATTGTTTTTATGACCTCAGTTGTGACTGTTTTAGGTATTGCATTTTTTGCTCAATGGTCTATTTTATCAAACATCACTTCAAGTCTAATTTTGTTCTTCAATCACCCTATGAAAATTGGTCAACGGATTCGAGTGGTCGATAAAGAATATGACATTTCAGGTGAGTTAATAGATATTTCGTTTTTTTTCCTATACATCAAAAGCAATGACGGAGAATTGATTACTATACCAAACACTATCGTACTTCAAAAAACGATAGTAACTAAAATTTAAGGTTTTTCCCCTTAGAAATTTGTTTAAATAAGCTAAAGAAAACAAACATAAAGTTAATAGCAAGGACCTAATTTTGAAATTCTATTAAAAATAAAAAAATCGGATAAAGTTACCATTACCCGATTTTTAGTTATAAGAATTCTATAAGATTTACACCGTCATAATATCTTTCTCTTTCAATTCAACTAAATCATCCACTTTTTTTATGGCTCCATTGGTTATTTTTTGGACTTCCTCTTCTGCAGTTTTAGCCATATCTTCAGACAAACCATCATTTTTTAGATCCTTAATCATATCGATAGCATCTTTACGATTGTTTCTAACTCCAACTTTAGCATGTTCAGCTTCCGCTTTCGCTTTCTTAACTAAATCTTTTCTTCGCTCTTCTGTTAAAGGAGGAACTGAAATTATTAATTGCTCACCATTATTTTGAGGATTCAAACCCAGATTTGAGTTGATAATACCTTTTGCAATTTCACTTAACATATTTTTCTCCCAAGGTTGAACCAAAATTGTTCTCGCATCGGAAGTATTAATGTTTGCAACTTGCTGAATAGGAGTCATTGAACCATAATATTCAATCATAACTCCATTTAACATGGCAGGAGAAGCTTTTCCAGCACGTACTTTAGTTAATTCGTTTTCAAGATGAACGAGCGTTTTACCATTTGCGCTTCTAAACTCATCAAAAATCATATCTAATTCTTCTGTCATAACAGATACTATTAATTTTTTACAATTGTTCCTACTTGCTCTCCTTCTACTAATTTCTTCAAATTACCAGATGTATCCATATCAAATACTATAATTGGCAAATCATTTTCTTTACAAAGGGTAAATGCAGTTAAATCCATTACATTTAAACCTTTAGCATACACTTCATCAAAAGTGATTTCAGTGTACTTTGTTGCTGTTTTGTCTTTCTCGGGATCAGCTGTATAAATTCCATCTACACGCGTTCCTTTCAAAATAACATCCGCATTCATTTCAATTGCTCTTAATGATGCAGCCGAATCTGTTGTAAAGAATGGATTTCCTGTACCAGCACCAAAGATTACCACACGACCTTTTTCTAAATGACGGACTGCTTTTCTACGGATAAAAGGTTCTGAAATTTCTTTCATTTCAATAGCTGATTGCAAACGTGTGTGAACTCCTACCGCTTCAAGTGCAGCTTGTAAAGCCATTGAATTAATCATAGTTGCCAACATTCCCATGTAATCTCCGTGGGTTCTATCCATTCCACCAGCTTCTGCTTGCACCCCACGGAAAATATTTCCTCCTCCAATTACGATTGCAACTTCAATTCCCATATCGCGAACCTCTTTTATTTGAAGTGCATATGAATGAATTCTATTGTTGTCAATTCCAAATTGTTTCTCTCCCATTAGAGATTCTCCACTTAACTTGAGAAGTATTCTTTTATATTTCATAATTGTTGGCAAAGATAAATAATCGTTTGAATCCTAGAAAAAGATGCAAAAAAAAAGCTACCGATTTCGATAGCTTTTAAAATATTAACTCAATGAGAATCGCTTGAAGTCTGTGACTGTCAAACCTTTTTCAGTTGAATCTAAGAATTGTTCAATTGTTACTTTATTATCGCGAACGAATGCTTGACTTAACAATGTGTTCTCTTGGAAGAATTTATTTAAACGTCCCATTGCAATTTTCTCAGCCATATCAGCTGGTTTACCTTCTTGGATTGCTAATTCTTTTCCAACTTCGATTTCTCTTTCAATTGTACGAGCATCAACACCGTCTTTATCAATTGCAATTGGATTCATTGCAGCGATTTGCATAGCAACTTGACGACCTGCTTCAGCAACTACATCAGATCCACTATTTAAACCAACAAGAGTAGCCAATTGGTTCCCTGGGTGATTGTAAGCAACAACTTTAGCAGCATTGATAACAGCATAACTAGATAAATCTAATTTTTCACCGATTACACCAACTTGTTCTGTGATTTTTTCTTCTACCGTCAACTTATCATTGTAAGCTAAAGCTTTTAACTCTTCTGCAGTTGCAGGTAATTTAGCTAAAGCGATATCAACGATAGATTGAACGAAGTTTACATAACCTTCATTTTTTGCTACGAAGTCAGTTTCACAATTCAACGTTAAGATAACACCTGTTGTGCTATCTGCTGAAGTTTGTGCTAAAACCAATCCTTCTTTAGCCTCGTTATCACCACGTTTAGCAGCAATTTTTTGACCTTTTTTACGAAGAACGTCAACTGCAACTTCAAAATCACCATTAGCTTCAACTAATGCGTTTTTGCAGTCCATCATTCCTGCACCTGTTTGTTGGCGCAATTTATTTACATCTGAAGCTGTGATAGCCATGATAAATATATTTAATAGTTAGTTATAAATTATTCTGCTGATTTTTCTTCTGCTGCTGGAGCTTCTGGAGTTTCTTCTACAACTGGTGCAGCATCAACAACTGGAGCAACTTCAACAACTGCTTCTACTGCAGCTTCTTTTGAAGAATCTTCTTTATCTTTTTCTTTCAAATTTTTACGATCTTCTAAACCTTCTTGGATAGCGTTACAAATTTGATCTAAGATTAAAGAAATTGATTTTGTTGCGTCATCATTCGCAGGGATTGGGAAGTCTACCAATTTAGGGTTAGAATTCGTATCAACCATTGCAAAAGTTGGGATGTTCAAACGACGAGCTTCAGCAAGTGCGATGTGCTCTTTTAAAATATCAACGATGAAAATAGCTGCTGGTTGACGCGTCATATCTGCAATCGAACCAAATGTTTTTTCTAATTTCTCTCTTTGACGAGTTTTAAATAATTTTTCTCTTTTATTTAATGTTTCCCAAGAACCATCAGACTTCATTTTATCAATCGTAGCCATTTTACGGATTGATTTACGAGTAGTTTGAAAGTTTGTTAACATACCACCTGTCCAACGTTCTGTTACAAACGGCATATTTACTTTAATTACTCTTTCAGAAACGATTTCTTTCGCTTGTTTTTTTGTTGCTACGAAAAGAACTTTTTTACCTGATTTTGCAATTTGTTTCATTGCTGCACAAGCTTGATCAAGGTGAACCATTGTTTTATTCAAATCAATGATGTGAATTCCTTTTTTCTCTTCGAAAATATATGGAGCCATTGCTGGGTTCCATTTTCTTTTAAGGTGACCAAAATGAACACCTGCTTCTAATAATGTTTCAAAATTTAATTTAGACATATTTTGTTTTTGTTTACTTTCCTATTTATACTAATTGCACAACCAAAGAGGGTAATAAATTTTATTAAAGTACTCAGTGGTTTGGATGCTAAACTTCCAATAACGATTAACGTTTCGAGAACTGGAATTTTTTACGTGCTTTTGGTTGACCTGGTTTTTTACGCTCTACCATACGAGGGTCACGTGTCATCAATCCTTCAACTTTTAATAAAGGTTTGTTTTCTGCTTCCAACTCAACTAGAGCTCTTGAAATACCTAAACGAATTGCTTCTGCTTGGCCGTTGATTCCACCACCGTTAACATTTACTTTAATATCGTATTGTCCAACTGTGTTTGTAAGAATGAAAGGTTGGTTAATTTTTGCTTGTAAAACATCAATTGGGAAAACAGTTGTCATTTCTTTCTTGTTAACCAAGATGTTTCCTGTTCCTTTTGATAAATAAACACGCGCTACTGCTGTCTTTCTTCTTCCTAAAGCGTTAATTACGTCCATAATTTTTATTTGAGTGTATCAAGATTTAATAATTCTGGTGTTTGAGCCTCATGTTTGTGAGTTGTACCAGTATATACTTTTAAATTTCTGTATAATTGTCTTCCTAAAGTATTTTTAGGTAACATTCCTTTAACCGCTTTTTCAATTAAACGCTCAGGGTGTTTTCTCAACATTTCTTCTGCTGTTGTGAAACGTTGTCCACCTGGGTAACCAGAGAAACGAACATATTCTTTATCAACCAATTTAGTTCCAGAGAAAGCAACTTTTTCTGCATTAATAACAATTACGTTGTCTCCACAATCCGCGTGTGGCGTATAACATGTTTTGTACTTTCCACGGATGATTTTAGCGATTTTACTTGCCATACGTCCTACGGTTTGTCCTTCTGCATCAACGATAAACCACTTTTTGTCTGCAGTTTCTTTGTTGCCTGATAACGTTCTGTAACTTAGTGTATTCACGGTATTTTTTGTTTTAATATAGTGCTTATTACCTAAAATTAGGGGTGCAAAGATACTATTTTAGTTTTTATTTACAAATGAAAAAGAAAAAAATATGTATTATTTCTTCTTAAATGAATTTATTGCAGCAATTGTGAAATCACTCAATACTAATTTTCCGCTCATTTCTGCTCGTTCAATTAATAAAGTGTCCCAATTTTCTGTCCCTTGCCAAAAGACGTTTTTTAACATGCGCATCGCCTCGGGATTTGAGTTAGAAAGTTGATTTGCCAAACGATTAATTTCTGAATCCATTTCTGCAACTGTATCAAATACTTCCATGTACAATCCTTTTGATTTTGCCCAAGAAGCAGATCGCCATTCAGTTGCATTTATAGCCAATTCACTCATCGCTGACAAGCCAATTTTACGTTCAACAGCTGGACCAACAACAAAAGGACCAATACCAACTGCTAATTCAGAAAGTTTTACTGACGCAGAATCAACAGCTAAACAATAATCAACTGCTGAAGCCACTCCTACTCCACCTCCAACTGCTTTTCCTTGAACACGACCAATAATGAATTTAGGGCATTTTCTACAAGCGTTTATTACACTTGCAAATCCTGAGAAGAATTTTTTTCCAACTTCCAAATCAGAAATTGAAATTAATTCATCAAAGCTCGCACCTGCGCAAAATGCTTTTTCTCCTTCAGACTGTAAAATAATAACTTTAACGCTCTCGTCTTCTCCTAATTGAGTAATTGTTGCTGCTAGTTTTTGTAAAATTTTACCTGGCAATGAATTACTCATTGGATGTCCAAAAGTAATAGTTCCAATTCCTGTAGCTTGATCAATTTCAAAAGCTACGTTACCTTGTTCGATAATAGTTGACATTTTAGGTTGACTATTTTAAATTAATGCTATCTGTTCCTATTAAAGTTCCATCACAATAGATTTTCACTTTGTAATTTCCTTTTGGTGTTCCCTCTCCTCGCAAATCATAATAAATAGTAACATCAACAGCTTGATTTTGGTAATCAATATCTTTTTTATCTGAATAAGCAACTGTGCCATTTTCAGATTCTAAAGTGTTTCCACCCCTTGTTTGTAATGTTTGACCATCTGGAGCAATGATTTGCAAATACAATGTTTTTTTACCTGCCGAAGTAAGTGTATTTTCCGACAAAGTAAAACTTGAACGGAATTGAACTACACTTTTTGCTTTCTCAGTTGTTTCTGTTGTTTTATTTAGTTTCATTCTCAAAGCTTCTGTGTTGATTCCATAAGCTGAAAGTTTACTTCCCTTTTTAACAAGATCCGTTTTTTCTTCTGCGTCTTTCTTATAATTATCACGCTCAACAATAGTAGTTGTAAGTTTTGTAGATGTAACATCCAATTCTGATGATAACTTGATATTCAATGTATTCAATGAATCGATTTGCTTCACGTAGCTTTTCATGATGTCACGCAAAGTCTCATTTTCTTTATTTAATTTGAATAATTTTGAAGCTGTCAATCGGCCACTTCTTTTAGCAGCGTCTAATTCATTCATCAAAGTCATAATTTTCTCTTTTTGCTTATTCAAACTGTCAGCTTGTGTTGCATCTTTAGCAATTAACTTATCGTAAGTTGCCAACATATTTTTGAAATCTTTTTTGATATCGTTGGAAATGTTTCCAACATAACCTTGCATCATGTCGTTCATTCCTTGCATGTCAGATTTCAAAGTCAAATTCTCATTTGTACAATTATTCAACTCTGTTCTTTTAGCTGACCACATATAAGACATTACTGCTAGACCTCCTAAAAGAAGGAAAATAATGATCATAAAAACCCCATTGGAATTCTTTTTGTTTTCTGTTTCACTCATTTTGTTAGTTTTTGAAGTTCAAAATTAGTTATTTCATTTCTAAGAATACTATTCGAAATTTTGAAATGTAATGTTTCTTAGAAATCTTGTAATACTTTGAGTACCAACTGCGGTAAATCGACTGTCGGATGAAGCTGGGTAAGGTCCACCGTGATTCATTGCTTCATCAACACGAACGCCTGTTGGAATACCATTTAAAATCAATCTACCAACCCTTGTAGATAGCAAATCAATTACATACTCAAAACCAAGACTTTTAATGCTATCTCCTACAATTGTACCTGTTAATTGCCCTTCTAACATTTCTAAACAATCCCTCAAATCAGCATTGCTTTCATAATTTACAATAAGTGCGAAAGGACCAAAAACTTCTTCTTGTAATTGATTGTTTTTTAAAAATTCCCTCGCATCAACTTGTAAAATAGCTTGTCTTCCTTGCAATGGTTCCAATTGACCTTTTTTTCCAATCAATGAGTTAGTTACTAAACTTTCAAGCTCTTTTTTCAGTAATTCAAACTTGTTCTGAATGGATGGGTGAAGCATATAAAAGGAAGTATATTCGATTACGTCTTCAATAAGTCTGGCTGTTAATTCAATTCCTTTTTCACTTTTTGGAATGAAAAACAATCCTGTCTTGGTGCAAAATTGTCCTGCATCGTTGCAAATCGAACCTGCAAAAAGTGAAGCAAAGTGATGTATTTTTTCTTCAAAGCCATTCTCTAAAAATACAACAGGATTTGCACTTCCCATTTCTGCAAAAACAGGAATAGGCGATTTTCTTTTACTTGCTAAATCCATAATTGCTCTTCCTCCACGAATACTTCCTGTGAAACCTATGGCTTGAATTCGAGCGTCAGTAATCAATTGCGTTGCTACCTCAAATCCATCATCAATTAAATGTTGGAAAATTCCTTCTTCTAAATTTAATTTTCTAAGTGCTGATTGAATACATTTTGAGACTTCTAAACTTGTTCCAACGTGAATTGGGTGTGCCTTAACAATCACTGGACAACCTGCGGCTAAAGCAGCAACGCTATCACCTCCAATTGTTGAATAAGCTAAAGGGAAATTACTTGAACCCATTACTAAAACAGGTCCAATTGCTCGTGGTGTTTTTCTTAAGGAAGGTAAACTTTGACTTACTGGAGTAAAAGTTTCCAGCTGCTTCCAATTGTTCAAAAGAAAATCAGAAAAAGAAGTTAATTGAAAAATAGTTCTTGTAAATTCTACTTCAAATCGCGCTTTCGATAAGCCGCTTTCACTGCAATAATATACTTCAATTGTGGATTTAGCAGATTCTAATTCTTGAACAATTTGAAGCAAAAGATCGCTCCTTAAAGTTGGACTTGTCTTTGAATAAGTTAGAAATGCTTTGTGTGATTTTTCCAAGGCAAGCTCGACCTCCTCTTGCATTGAAGAGATATACCTTTCTGGGTTAAAATCATTGAGTTGAGGATTAAAAGTTTGAAATCCCCTCATTGTTTTAGTTTACTTCAGAAAGTGAAAATACGTAGCTTTCCATAATCTGATTCGCTAACATTTTTTTGCAAGCTTCATTTACTTTTTCTTCAGCAAGGGCTTTAGAGTCAGCTTCCACAAACAAACGGATATGTTTACCAATTCTAACTCCATCTATTTCAGCTAAACCTATGTTTTTCATAGAATTAGTAACTGCTTTTCCTTGTGGGTCTAATAATGCATCGTGAGGCATTACGTCAATTTCAGCTTTGAATTTCATTTTTTTTCTTGGTTTGATAATTTTCAATTAGCGATAAAAACAAGTACAAAAATACGATAATTGGAATAGCCCAAAAGGTTAAAAGCGGAATAATTATCAACGAAATTCCTATTAAGCTGAAACGAAAGTAATTGTCTTTCCATGTCCAGTTTTTAAACTTCAAAGCAATCATTGGAATATTAGAAACCATTAACAGCGAAAACAGGACCGAAATGGCGCTCAAGGTGTAACAATCAAAAAGCGCGTGAATAAACTTTGGCTGATGTCCCCAATTTTGAAGATTGTAAGCAAAATATAAGGGAAAGAACAAAAAGAATATAGTATTTAAAGGCGTTGGGACACCTATGAATTTATCACTTTGATTTTCGTCAATATTAAATTTTGCCAAGCGAAACATCGAGAAAAAAGGAATTGCCATTGCTACAAATGGTAAGAATTTAATACTTGCATCAAAATTATTTGGCACTTCATAAACTAACGCTTGAAACCAAGCTGCAACTTGAAAATAAACAAAATAGCTTAAATCATTTTGATAAACTCTTGCTCCATCTTCAGCAGGAATAAGCGAACTGATATCAATACCTAAAATAATCATTACTAGCATTAACATTCCTGGAGCAACACCGAAAGTTATCATATCAGCCAAGGAATCTAACTGCTTACCCATTGGACCTGCAATTTTTAATTTTCGAGCAATAAATCCATCAAAAAAATCGAGTACCGCACCGCCAAGAATGAACAAAGGAGCAATGTCAATTCGTCCAGCAAGTGTTAAAATAATGGAAATGAAACCACAAAGCATATTTGCGGCTGTAAAAAGATTAGCTAAATTGAACATTTTACAATCAATTGTTTTATAAAACTGTTAATACTAACTTTGTTTGCTATAAATTTACATTTCAATGCAAATCAAGTTGACAAAGAACACAATTTTTCGTTAAACTGTTAGTTATTGTAATAAATAAAATTTTAATGATTAAATCAGTTAGCCTTTCAATCGCCATTTTAACTTGTACTTTTTTACAAGCACAAGAAACTACCATAGCACCAAAATATTCGAATGAGTTTTTGTCTTTAGGTGTCGGCGCTGAATCATTTGGAATGGGAAATGCAGTAGTTGCTAGTACCGCAAATGCCAATTCAATTTATTGGAATCCAGCAGGCTTGACAAGCATAAATAAATGGGCTGAAGTTTCATTTATGCATTCTGAATATTTCGCTGGGATTGCCAAATATGACTATTTAGGAATTGCTCATTCAATCGATGATAAAAGTGCTTTGGGTTTTGCTGCCATTCGTTTTGGTGTTGATGATATTCCAAACACAACTCAATTGATTGACAATAACGGAGTCATCAATTATGATAATGTAACGTCGTTTACTGCTGGAGATTATGCATTTATGTTGTCTTATGCAAGAAAACTGAATGTTCCTGGGCTAAGTCTAGGAGGAACAGCGAAAGTAATTTATAGAAAAGTGGGCGATTTCGCAAAATCTTTTGGATTTGGAATTGATGCAGGATTACAGTATCACTTACCAAAACATTGGAAATTTGGGGTAATGGCACGCGATGTTAGTTCAACTTTTAATGCATGGGTTTTTGAACTGGATGACGCGACTCGAAATGTTTACATTAATACTGGAAATGCTATTCCACAAAATGGTTTAGAATTGACATTACCTCGTATTATTTTGGCTGCTGCTGGAAATTTTGATATTGGAGCAAAAGGATTAAATGCTGGAGGAGAAATCGATTTAGACATTACAACAGACGGAAAAAGAAACGTTTTGATTAGTGCAAATCCAATCTCTATTGATCCACACGCTGGTTTATTCTTCGGTTTTAAAGAATTAGTAAAAGTAAGAATGGGTGTTTCAAATGTTCAACAATTCACAAATCTAGACGATTCAAAATACTGGGGCATTCAACCAAACATTGGAATGGGCTTGGCTTTCAAAGGATTCTCTTTGGATTACGCCTTCACGCGACTTGGTGCAGCAGAAGCAAATTATTACACACATATTTTCTCCGTAAGATTAAAATTAGACAAACCTAAAAACGCAGTTAAATGAGGAAGTTTTACACTTTATTTTTTTCTTGTTTTTTTATTTCAATTGGACATTCGCAAACTTTTGGTAACGAATGGATTAACTATAACCAAAAATATTATGCAATTAATGTTGTCCAATCTGGAATATATAAAGTTGATTATAATACGCTAGCTTCATCTGGCGTTCCTTTGTCCACTTTTTCATCAAGTAATATCCAAATTTTTGGTCGTCAGAAAGAAATTCCAATTCACATTGAAGATGGTGGAGACAACGTTTTTGGACTTGGGGATTACCTTTTATTTTACGGGGAGCGCAATGATGGTTGGTTAGACTCAACGCTTTACAACAATCCAGCAGGAATGGGGAATCCTAAATACAGTTTGTATAATGATACGATTCAATACTTTTTCACTTGGAATAATTCTTCAAATAACAAACGGTTTGTTGTAGAATCAGATATAAATTTTAGTGGATTAACGGCTGCTGATTTTGTTGAATTTGAAGCTTTTACTTTCTACAATCAGCAATATAACGAAGGTGAAAAATCTGCTGATGCTTCAAGTTCGTTTTTTGTAGAAGGTGAAGGTTGGGGAAGAACACCACAAAATGGAGCAACAACCTCCTACACTTGGGATATGAGTACAACTCAATTGACAAATATTTACCAAGGAACAAACGCTCCAAATGTTAAATATAATGCTGTTGTGGTTGGGACTTCAAATGCAGCAGCACCATCAGGTTTACCAAATCACCGAACAAGACACACAATTGGAACATCCAATTTTGTGATTTACGACACAACTTTTAGAGGTTACAAAGCAGTAATTGCAAACAAAAGTATTCCAGTTTCCAACTTTCCAAGTTCAGGAAATTTGGGATATAAAGTTCAAATTGTGAATAGTTTAGGTGTTGCAACCGATTTTCAATCTTTAAATTTTTGGTCCTTTAAATATCCTAGAATTCCTTCATTTTCGAATTTAACTAAAGTGAGTTTTAATGTTTATAACGCAAGCAATCAAAACAAAATTCGCTTGAATATTTCAAATGTTAACATTCCTAATCCAACGATGTTTGTTTTCGGAACTGTTCCAAGAAAAATTACTTTAACAGGATTTAATGGTGGGTACGTTGCTGTTATACCAAATAACGGTTCTAGTGATTTACAACAAGTAGTTTTAGAAGATGCAATTAGTTTTATAAATGTTCCTATCTTAAAACCAGTAAATGGAACTGGCGAGTTCACAAATTTTGCTGCAATTCCAAATATTGATGCCGCTTTGTTGTTTATTTATAATGAAAAATTAAGAAATAAAACTTTGGAGTATGCAGCCTACAGGAGTTCTACGAATGGAGGAAATTATAACGTTATTCTTGCCGATATTGAAGAATTATGTCAACAATACGGTGGTGGAATTCCAAAACACATCAATGGATTGAGACGTTTTGCTCATAAAATGTATGTGGTTTCTACGATAAAACCTGTAGGACTATTTTTAGTTGGAAAAGGTATCCGTGAAGCAAATATTACTTCTGCAACGAACATTGGTCCAGGTTCTAGAACAAATGCTGCTGCTTATGCAAACAATCTAATTCCTACTTTCGGTCAACCTTCTTGTGATGCGTGTATTACTTCCAATCTTCCACAAACCGATAAATTCACACCTTTAATTCCAACAGGAAGAATATCTGTAATTACCGAAGATGAGTTGCAAATTTATTTCTCTAAAGTTATTCAATACGAAGACCAACAAAAACAAAATTCAGTCTATTCGAGTTCTACAAAAGATTGGCAAAAGCAACTCCTACATTTCGCTGGAGGAACAGACATTGCTGAACAATCTCAATTTCAAAATTATTTAAATGAAATGGGGAATATTGCAGCAGGGAAGTACTTTGCGGGAAATACACGATTAGTAAAAAAAGAAAGTAACAGTCCAATAACACCTTCAGAGCTTCAATCTATTAAAAACAGAATTAGTGAAGGAGTTAGCGTTATGAATTTCTTTGGACATTTTACAACCTCTGAAAGTGGATTTGATGTCAATTTAGATGAACCTCAATTCTGGAATAATCAAGGGAAATACCCAATTCTACTTGCAAATTCTTGCTATAATGGTAATATATTCCACAATTCAACATCCAATTCCCAAAACTTTGTGTTGGCGCCAAACGGTGGGGTAATAGCTTACATTGGTACGATTAATTACGGATTTTCTTTTGCATTGAATTCTTTTTCGAAAACTTTCTACAAGCAATTTAGCACACATAATTACGGTGGAACAATCGGGGAACATATCAAAAATACACTAGACTCGGCATTAACAACTAATCCATCTTTAATTACGGAGGCTACATTTTGTCAGATGACCTTAAATGGAGACCCAATGCTGCGATTGAATTATCACAACAAACCTGAAATAGAGTTAACGGAATCAAGAGTAAATTTTGGCCCTGAAAACATCTCGTATGCAACAGATTCTATCGAAGTTACAATTCAATTAAGAAATTTAGGAAAATCAATAATCGATACATTTAATATTGAAATCAAACGCGATTTTCCTAATTCATTAACCGATTCCGTTTATAACATTAAAGTATTTGGAATGGATTATGAGAAGCTCATTACCAAAAAAATGCCTTTCCAACCAACTATTGGTATCGGATTGAACAAGTTTACAATTAGTGTAGATATTCCAAATGTTGTCTCAGAGCAATACGACGAATCAGCAAACAATCGTATCATTAGAAATTTCTTCATAGGTGTTGATGGAATTGAACCCATTCAACCAACTGATTTTGCTGTAGTTCCTTCGAATCAAGTTACGGTTTATGCCTCTACGTTGAATCCAATGGCAGCACTTCAAACCTATCGCTTTGAAATAGATACACTTCCAACATTTAATTCAAATTTCAAACGTTTCGCTGAAATAAGTGAAATTGGTGGTGTGAAATCAGTAAATCCAAATCAGTGGAAATTAGCTTCAAACAACCAACTTTCTACCTTAAATTTAGAAGATAGTGTTATTTACTATTGGCGAGTAGCACTTATCGAACCTACTTTGATTTGGAAACAACGTTCTTTTCAATACATTCCTAATAAATCGGGGTGGGGACAAGCAGATTACCATCAGTTTACAGCTAATAATTTAAGTGGTTTGACTTTAAATTCTTCAACAGAATTAAGAGAATTTCAACCTAATTATTCTGATATTTCTTGTTTGGCACTTGCAGCAACACCTGGAGCAAATATGTTTGAAAACGCTTGGTATCTCAATGGAATTCAGCAAGATTATAACATTTGTACAGTAACCCCGAAATTTCAAGTTGCTGTAATTGACCGTTCAACTTTAACAGCTTGGGAAACAAGATTTACCTATTCAAATGGTACGGTTGCCAATCCTAATAACAATTTCGGTAATGCGAATGATAATGGTGGTTGTGAGCAAAGACCAATGAAGTTTTTTACCTTTAACCAAAATAATACAACACAATTAGCAGCCTTTAGAAATCTTGTTGAAAACGTTGTTCCTTTTGGAGATTACATTTTAATTTATTCCCCAATAACTACACGTTATGATTGGTTAAACACTTTTGATCCAGCTGTTTTTCAAACCTTTGCAAATTTAGGTTCTGATAGTATTGTTCCTGGAAGAGCTAATCGTCCGTTTATCTTTTTAACGCGAAAAGGCGACCCGAATTTTGTGATTGAATTGTGTTCTCAAAACAATGAACCAATCTTTTTAGACACATTAATCTCTGGTGTTCAATCTTTTGGAGTGGAAACAAGCCCTGTTATTGGTCCTGTTGCTGACTGGAAAGCTCTTTATTGGAATCACGAACAAATGGAAAGTAATTCGCAAGATAGCACAACCCTGGAAATACAAGTGCTAAATGCTTTCGGAACCTATCAATTCTCGTTAAATCCAACGATTGCTTCGGGAGATTCACTATTGAATTTGGACAATTTAATTGATGCGGATTTATATCCTAATATACGTTTGGTAACCAAATACAAAGACAATGCGAACTTAACACCAAGTCAATTACAAAATTGGCACGTTGTTTACGCACCACTTCCAGAAGCTGCAATTGATGGTTCGGCAGGTATAACCTGGATGCCGGGTACAGATTCAATTCAAGAAGGTAATCAGGCGAAATTTGCAGTAAACATTCGAAATATCAGTAATATCCCAATGGATTCTTTGTTAGTGAAATATTACATAACAGATGCAAATCAAGTAAAACGTTTTATAACCTATCCAAGAAAAGACTCGCTTCGAGTTGGTCAAACATTAAGGGATACAATTACAATCTCAACAAATGGTTTAATTGGTACGAATTGGTTCAATATGGAGGTAAATCCTTACATCGATGCTAATTTAACTTTGCTGGATCAACCTGAATTATCCCATATCAATAACGTTCTTCAATTTCCTTTTAGAGTGGTTGGGGAAGATAAAAATCCATTGTTGGATGTTATCGTCAATGGACGACACATAATGAATAAAGACATTGTTGCGCCAACAAGTGAAATCGTAATCACACTAAAAGATGAAAATCCATTTTTGATTATGAATAGTGATGCTGACACGTCTTTATTTGGAGTTTATTTGACTGATCCAGATGGAATTCAGAAGCGTATTTTCTTCACTGACAACACAGGAAATCAAATAATGACATGGGTACCTGCGACATCTCAAAACAAAAAATTCAAAATCATTTTTCCAACCTACTTCGAAAAATCAGGAACCTATACCCTACTCGTTCAAGGAACAGATCGTTCAGGAAATCTTTCAGGAGATTTAGAGTATAAAATTAGCTTCGAGGTTATTCACGAGTCAATGATTAGTCAAATGATGAATTATCCAAATCCATTTTCAACAAGCACGCGTTTTGTGTTTACAGTTACTGGAGACGCAATTCCTGACGACATTCAAATTCAAATCATGACAGTAAGCGGAAAAGTTGTCCGAGAAATTAACGAAGCTGAGTTGGGTCCGATTCAAATTGGAAGAAATGTCTCATCTTATGCTTGGGATGGAAAAGATCAATTCGGTGACCCACTTGCCAATGGCGTTTATTTGTACCGTGTTAAAACAAGAATCAACGGAAAAGAAATAAAACAACTTGAATCCGATGCAGATGATTACTTCCACAAAGGATTGGGAAAAATGTATTTGATAAGATAGTTCTTGATGTTGGATGCTTGATGTTGGATGCTTGATGTTTGATGCTTGATGTTTGATTATTAATCTATACGCCTTAAGAATGGGAGGTGAAAAAATGAAAAACGAATGAACACTACACTTCTCCAACTTCACGATGAATTACCATTGACTTGTACTCGAAGTGGAACTTGTTGTCATGGAAAACAGGTATTTCTTAATCCTTGGGAAATAGCACAATTAGCTAGAGAAAAACAACTTTCAACAAAAGAATTTACCTCACTTTATTGTGATTTTGGTGGAATTCTATTGCGTTTCAATGGAAAAAAAGATAAATCTGGATTTCCAGCTTGTAGCCAATACATTGAGGATTTTGGTTGCAGTGTTCACAAAGGTCGCTCGTTGGCTTGTCGTTTGTATCCTTTAGGTCGTCAAATTCAAAATAATGAATCAAAATACATATTTCAAGGAGAACTATTTCCTTGTTTGAATGGCTGTGCAGAGGTACTCAAATTACCAAAACTAAGTGTTTCAGAATATCTTAAAGGTCAACAAACGAATTATTTTGAACTTTCACAAGACGCCTATTTAGAAGTAATGCAAAACCTAGCTGATATTGCATTCGAACTATTACTAGATACTGGATTAGCTGGGACAGGTGAAACAAAAACTATTGCAACGTGGCGAAAACTTGGAAATGAAACGCCAACCTATTTAGCGAAACAAATTGACAATCAATGGCTAGAGGCGCTTTTGTTTCCTACAATTAAGCAAGAATTAGAAAATGTATATGAATTTATTTCTGAACATAATCAACAACTTCAGCAACTTGCTCAAGACAAGTATAGCGAACTTGAAAATTTCTCAGCTATTCATGATGCCGCTGTTCAAATGATGTGTTTAGCTCTTTACCTTGCCAAAGCATTAGGTGCCGAACCCAAAAGTCTTGCAGAACATTGGGTAGAAATAGCGAAAAATAATGGAGCTTGTGGTTAACGATTATTTCGACTATTATGTTTTAAAAATTCCCTAAGCACAATTGTCAATCAAAAATCTCAAAGTATTCTAATCTTCAACTAATCAATCTCATACTTTAATCGCATCGTAATGTTTGCTGTTTTACGACGAGAAGACGTGTTGAAACTTC
This sequence comes from Crocinitomicaceae bacterium, assembly GCA_044350515.1. Classification (GTDB taxonomy): domain Bacteria; phylum Bacteroidota; class Bacteroidia; order Flavobacteriales_D; family Crocinitomicaceae; genus UBA952. Next base: position 41,836 of record JBILHL010000015.1, read on the forward strand.
CTCCCCAATCGTATTCTTCAGCTGAGTTTTCTGCCGTAATTTGAAAAACTCCCATATCAGCTGTTTTTAGTTTTCCAAGTGAACCACCTGCGTTTTCAGCAATTTTTTCGGCACGGCTGTAAGCATCTTTTGTTGCTTGTTCGATCATTTTAAGCTTTAATTCAGCCAATTTTGTGTAGTAATATTCAGGTGCAAAAGAATTTAATTCGATTCCTGCGTCAATCAATTGAGAAACTTCACGCGATGTTTTTTCAACTAAATCCACGTTTTTAGAGCGAACTTTTAATCCTTGTGTTAAATTATAACCTGTGAAATAAGAAGTGCGAACGCTTCCATTGTCATCGTATTCGTAGCTAAATTCTTTTTGAATATCAGCAGCCTCAAAAACAATATCCGATTCTGGAATCCCTTTCGATTTCAGGTAAGACTTAACTTTTCTTACATCAGCGTTTAAATCAGCATAAGCTTGTTTTAGCTCAAAATTCTTTTTGGAGAAATTTGCGCGCCAAACAATTAAGTCAGAATCGAAACTCGTTTCACCAAGTCCAGTTACACTTATGACAGGATCTTCTTTACCTTTTGACAAATAAGAGTTCCCAAGAATATAACCTGTTATTATTACAGAAATGGAAATTAAGATGGTCGCAATGTTCGCTTTTAGAAAGTTCATAGGTTTAAATTTTGTCTAAAAGTAAGAAATTTGTTTTGACGAAAAAATAAATCCTTGTTTTTCATTTTCTCTCTTCTTGGTCAATAATTTTATCTTATACTGGCACGATTTTTTGTAAATTTGTTTTTAACTATTAATTCCTTTTAATGAAACTTCTTTCAATTTTATTGTTTCTTTTTATTGCCATTAACTTAAATTTAGTTTCGGCACAAAAATTCACTTTAGATGAGTTGTTTCACTATCAAAAAATGGATTTAGGAGAGATTAATGATTCTTTGTTAGCTCGAAAATGGAAGTTTTTTAAATCAGAAGGTCAGACGGATACGAAGTATGGAGAATCGATATGGCATTTTGGTAAATTAGAAAAGTATAAAATTAAAGCAGAAGGTTGGTTCTATTTTTTAGCTGCGGATTCTTTACCCAACCGAATTATCTATCAATTTCAAAAAGCGGAACAATTTGATGCCTTCAAAGTAGAATTAGACAAACCGACTATCCGGGAAATTGGTTCTGAAATGTTTGAAGGAAGTATCATAGTTTATTATAGGAGTAAAGATTTCGTCGTCGGAACCACTATTTTTCCTGAAGATAATATTTCTGCTTACGCCATTACGATTTATACCGTTGAAGATTATCTAAAACTTAAAGGAATCAAAGAAGAGGCTATTAAAAAGAAAAACTAGTTGCTTCGTTAGCTTTAATTCGTTTTTAATTCCATTTCAAAATTCAAACAACTCCTTATCTTTGCGCTATGAGTTCAAAATGGTACGGAGAAGATATGCGCATCGGTTTACTGGGCGGAGGTCAATTAGGTAGAATGTTACTGCAAGAAGCAATCGATTTAAACATTCATTTGCATTGTTTAGATCCCGACAAAAATGCTCCTTGTGCTAAAATTGCACATTCATTCACAGTTGGAAGCTTAACTGATTATGATACCGTTTTAAACTTCGGAAAAGACAAGCATTTAATAAGTGTTGAAATTGAAAATGTCAATATTGAAGCTTTAAAAGAACTCGAAAAATCAGGTGCAAAAGTTTTTCCACAGCCACATATTTTAGAACTTATTCAAGATAAAGGTTTACAAAAACAGTTTTATCAAGAGCATCAAATTCCAACAGCGCCTTTTGTACTGATTGAAAATAAAGCTGAATTAGTTGTTAAAGCAACGTATCCAATTGTACATAAATTGCGAAAAGGTGGATATGATGGAAAAGGTGTAAACGTTCTAAAAACGATTGAGCATGCTGAAAACTCCTTTGATGCTCCTTCAATCATAGAAGAGAAAATAAATTTCGAGAAAGAGTTATCAGTGATAGTTGCACGAAATGAAAATGGAGAAACCAAGGCCTTTCCAGCGGTAGAATGTGAATTTAATCCAGAAGCAAATTTGGTTGAATTTCTTTTTGCTCCTGCCGAAATTTCAGAAGAACTTGAAAAAAAAGCAACTGAATTAGCGATTTCTGTTATCGAAAAGTTAGAAATGATAGGGCTTCTAGCTGTTGAATTATTTCTGGACAAAGAAGGAAATTTATTGGTGAACGAAATCGCTCCAAGACCTCATAACAGTGGACACCATACGATTGAATGTAATGTAACTTCTCAATTCGCTCAACATTTACGTGCGATTTTAAACTTGCCGTTAGGTTCAACAGAAATTTTGCAAGCAGGCGCAATGATTAATTTACTAGGAGAAAAGGGATTTGAAGGAAAAGTCGTTTACGATGGACTCAATCAAGCACTTGAAATTGAAGGTGTTTATCCACACATTTATGGAAAAGAAACAACGAAACCATTCCGTAAAATGGGACACGTAACCATTACCGATTCAGATATTGAAAAAGTGAGAGCTAAAGCCAAAAAAGTTCAAGGCTTGATTAAGGTTGTAAGTTAAATTAGATTGAAGATTAGGAATTTTAGATTGCAGATTGGAAAATTACAAATTGCAGATTTCAAATTGATTTAATCTGCAATTTGCAATCATATTTTTCTTCTAATCCAAAATTGCTTTAATTCCAGGAAGTTCTTTTCCTTCAAAATATTCTAAAAGTGCACCACCACCAGTACTTACGTGACTTACAGCATTTGCGAAACCAAATTTTTGAACAGCAGCAGCACTGTCGCCACCACCAATTAAACTGTAAGCACCAGCTTTTGTAGCTTCAGCAACTGCTTCAGCAATAGTACGTGTTCCATTTGCGAATGCATCCATTTCAAAAACACCCATTGGACCATTCCAAAGAATTGTTTTGCTATTCATCACCACTTCTTTAAAGATTGAAGCCGCTTCCGTACCAATATCTAGGCCCATCCAACCTGATGGAATTGTATTACTAGCAGCATTTTCTGTGGCTGCATCAGGAGCAAATTTATTTGCAATTGTAGAATCAACAGGAAGATAGATGTTTACACCTTTTTCTTTTGCTTTATCTAAAATTTCAAGACACGTTTCAAATCTTTCCTCTTCACACAAAGAATTTCCGATCTCTCCACCTTGAGCTTTAAAAAATGTATAAGCCATTCCACCACCAATGATAATATTATCGGCAACGTTTAATAAATTTTCTACGATTAAAACTTTATCCGAAACTTTTGCTCCACCAACGATTGCTGTAAATGGACGTTCCGTTTTTTCCATAACTTTTCGAGCACTTTCTATTTCAGCATCCATTAAAAAGCCTGCCATTTTATCATTTGGAAAAAAGCTTGCTATTTGTGTCGTACTTGCGTGTGCACGGTGAGCAGTTCCGAACGCATCGTTTACATAACAATCACCAAGAGCAGCTAATTTGCCAGCGAAATCCATATCACCTTTCGTTTCTTCTTTATAGAATCTTACGTTTTCTAGTACTAGAATTTCACCCGCTTTCAATGCTTTACTTTTTTCTACTGCTTCAGTACCAATACAATCATTTGCAAATAGAACATTTGTTCCAACCAATTCTGCAATGCGCGCTGTGATATGACGTAAAGAGTATTTATCCTCAGGACCTTCTTTTGGTCTGCCTAAATGCGACATTACAATTAAACTTCCACCGCCTTTTATGACATGAAGCATTGTTGGCAAGGCAGCACGAATTCTTTTATCATCTGTGATTTCAAGTGTTTCTTTATCTAATGGAACATTAAAGTCCACCCGGATTAATACTTTTTTACCGTTAAAGTCGTATGATTTGAAGTCTGTCATTGGATTAATTTTCAGCAAAACTACCTAAACCTTTCTAAATATCGATTCTACTTTTTGAGCAAATTAACTTGTTAAATGAAATAATTTCAGCAGTTTTGTGTAAAATACTGAAAAATGAATAAAATCGTGTACGCACTATTTTTTGTGCTTGTCTTGTTAAGTTGTAAATCTGATAAAACAGTTGCTGAAGAGTTTCCTATTGAAGGTGAATATTATGGTGATGAAAACTATGAAGGTGAAGGAGAGGAATATTATGGTGAAGGCGAAGAATACTATGGAGAAGAAGGCGATTACTACGGTGAAGAACCAAAAGTAAGAGGGATTTACAACCCATCAAGAACGCTTTTAACAGACTTGATTCACACGAAATTGGAAGTGAATTTTGATTGGAAAAAATCAAGAATGAACGGTAAAGCTACAATTAGTGCTAAACAACATTTTTATGCTTCTGATAGTTTGATTTTGGATGCAAAGGGAATGGATATCAATAAAGTAGAATTGAATGGTAAAGCGCTTACATACACTTACACTGATTCTTTGAAATTGAGAATTAAATTAGATAAAGTTTACTCACGCGATGAAAAGTTCACAGTTGTAATTGATTACGTTTCTAAACCGGACGAGCGTACGACAGGCGGAAGTGCTGCGATAACTTCAGATAAAGGGTTGTATTTCATCAATCCTAAAGGAGAAATTAAAGGTAAAATGCCTCAAATTTGGACACAAGGAGAAACGGAAGCAAATTCAGTTTGGTTTCCAACAGTTGATGCTCCAAATGCAAAAACAACGCAAGAAATGTTTATAACAGTTGAAGATAAATATTTAACTCTTTCAAATGGTAAAATGATTGCATCTGTTAAAAATGCAAATGGGACACGAACAGATCATTGGAAACAAGATTTACCTCACGCACCTTATTTATTTATGATGGCTGTTGGTGAATTTAAAGTTGTAAAGGACATTTACACGCGTCCTGATGGAACAAAAATGGATGTAAATTATTATGTTGAACCAGAATTTGAAGCAAATGCAAAAGCAATTTTTGGTGAAACTCCAGCAATGATTAAGTTTTTCTCTCAAAAATTAGGAGTTGAATTTCCTTGGGATAAATACAGCCAAATCGTAGTTAGAGATTACGTTTCAGGAGCAATGGAAAATACGGGAGCTGTAATTTTTGGTGATTATGTTTACAAAACTGACCGCGAGTTAATGGACGGAAATGATCAATCAACTATCGCACACGAATTGTTTCACCATTGGTTTGGAGATTTAGTTACCTGCGAATCTTGGGCTAATTTACCTTTGAACGAATCATTCGCAAACTACTCTCAGTATTTATGGGATGAACACAGATATGGAATTGACGAAGCTGACTATCAAGCTGAACAAGAAGCAAGCGGATATTTTAGCAGTGGAATGCAACAAGGATATCACGATTTAATTTGGTACGCGCATTACGACAAAGAAGATATGTTTGATGGTCACTCTTATAATAAAGGTGGTCGTATTTTACATATGTTACGAAACTATCTAGGTGATGAAGCATTTTTCAAAGGTTTAAATAACTATTTGACAACCAATAAATACAAAGCAGCTGAAGTTCACAATTTAAGAATGGCTTTTGAAGAAGTAACAGGAGAGGACTTAAACTGGTTTTTTAACCAATGGTTTTTAAGTAAAGGACATCCAATTGTTTTTACAACTCAAACGGTAAATGTTGAAAATAAAACAGTTACAATCACAACTAAGCAAAAACAAGCTACGGATGATTTCCCAATTTATAAATTACCTGTGACATTTGCTATTTGGGATGCGAACGGTAAAAGATCTGAAAAAGTAATGATTGATAGCATTGACCAATCGTTTACTTTTAGTTACACTGGAGAATTGAAAAACGTATTGTTTGATGAAAACCAAGTGCTTTTAGGTAAATTTTACGAAGACAAACCCGCAAGTCAATTTGTTCATCAATATTACAATTCTCCAAGATTTATGGCGAGAATGACTGCTTTAAATAGAACAATGCGTGTGAAAAGTAATGAAGTTAGTAAATTGATGTATGACGCAATGAACGATCCTTTCTGGGCAATTCGTCAAGCTGGAGTTGAAAACTACGCCAAAGTAAATGAGAAATTAGAAGATAAGTATTTATTAAAAATTAAAGAGATTGCTCAAAATGATGTAAAATCTCAAACACGTTCAACTGCTGTAAATAGTTTAAGTTCTCTAAATAAAGATGAAGCAACAGTTTTCTTAAAAGAAGTTTTATCGAAAGAAAAATCATTTTTGGTAATTTCTTCTACTTTACAAGCACTTATGGCAGCAAATCCAGATGAGGCTTTAACTTTCGCTAGAAATATGGAGAAAGAAAACATCAAAAGTACAAACGTTACAATTGCTGAAATCTATAGCCAAAAAGGTGAAACGCAAGATTACCAATTCTTTGAAAGAGTATTAAAAAGTGGAACTTTGAAAGGATATGAAGAATTACGCGTTATGTTTGCTTATGTAGTTTATGTAATCAGAATGGATATCGATTTACAAGAAAAAACACACAATATGTTTGTTTACTTGAATGAAAATGGAAACAACTACACTAAAATGTATTTCTCACGTGCGGTTGAATATACAATGTCAACATACTACGAAAAAGTAAACGCATTAGATATGGAAATTGCAGAGCTTGAAGCAACAAAAGCATTTGGTCAAGCCGATGACAAGAAAAAATTAAAACAACGTTACGAGGATTTAATCGCAAACCTAACGCCTTTAGTTACATACGAAGAAGGAGGTTATTAAGCAATATTTAGTCAATTAAAAAAAGCGAATTCAACTTATTGAATTCGCTTTTTTTTATGTTTTCTTTTCTATTCTAGCCAAAACTAAATCATAAAAAGAGATACCTAATGTTAATCTGCAAACAATGGAAACTTCAACGTAAATTCTCCATTTAAACTTTTCGAATTTAGAAATAAAATTCCTGAGGCTGTAGTTGTTAGAATTAATTCATCATTGCCTATTTCTTGAAGTTGAAAAGGAACTGTTCTTCCAGTTAAATCAAAAACATTAGTTTCTTTTGTGTTCAGTTTTCCTTTAATAAGAAAGTTGTTTTTATCAATTGTTTGGATTGTAATTCCATTACTTAATTCATTAATTCCAGCAATGTTAATTGTTATTTCTTTTGAAATAGTATCCGCACCACATGGACCTGACCCTATCAATTCAATAGTGTAAGTTCCATTACTCTGAAAAGTGTGAGAAGGATTCTGTAAAGTTGAGTTAGCGCCGTCTCCAAAATTCCAGAAGTAATCATTCACATTTTCAGCGTTTGAATTAAATTCATAAGTTAAAGTACCTCCAATTTGCGAAAAATTAAAACTTACAAAAGTCAATGAATCGGGATGGGTTAATTTCCAAGTTTGCATACTGTCTAAAACAGTCAAACGAGCGACATCTTGAAGAATTTGTGCCGTTGCTAAATCAAGCGAACCAATGTAAGTTGCCCCAACTGGTGACTTATGATATAAAGAGCTATAAAAAACACATGCATTGAGATAAGTTCCAGAAAAACTTGGATGAGAACCATCGGAAGAGAAAAGATTAATCGTTGGATGATTGTCACGAACATACTTCCACGCAGGACCAGCGGCAGCTACACTTGCATTGGCATTTTCTGCAATTCTCAAATAGGCATCTCGAAGTCTTCCATTCATTTTATCAAATGTATTGATTGAATCCCATTGAGGGTCACCATTTTGTCGTCCCCATGTCATAAAATATTGAACCTGAGAACAAGGAGAATTGGCATAAACTGAATCGGCTAATTGAAGTGCAAAAGGCAAGGTTGTTGAGTTTACTTGCGCATAAGGAAAACTTGGTTCTTGACTTTGCCCCTGTAAAACAACATAATTCCAATCAGTAATATGAATTTTATTGTAAGTTACAGGATCGTTTACATGATTTTGAAAAGTGTAACCACCATTCGTTTTAGAAGCAACCGCTAAAATATCTCCTTTCGATTCAGCTAAATTTTTCAAAACGGTTGGCAAATCAAAGGTGTAAACATAACTATTTCCAATAAAAAGTACAGATAAACTGTCTTGAGCAAATGATTGAAAACTAAAGAAAAGAACAATCGTTAAAGATGAGAGAATACGCATAAAGTAAATTAATAAAATTTCTATTTTTTCCAAAGCACTGTAGCAGAAGCTTGTGCAGTAGGCATGATAGTTAAATCATTAATAGTCACATGTGCTGGACGACTTGCAACAAACCAAATCGTTTCAGCAATATCTTGCGCGACTAAAGGATCAAAACCATCATAAACTGAAGCTGCCGTTTGAGTGTCGCCTTTAAAACGTACCAAAGAAAATTCGGTTGCCGCAGCACCTGGAGCAATATTGGTTACTTTAATCCCATATTCTACTAAATCAATTCGCATAGCACGAGAAAGTGAATCAACAGCGTGTTTAGTAGCGCAATAAACATTCCCACCAGCATAAACCTCTTTGCCAGCAATACTCGCAAGATTGATAATTTGTCCATTTCCATTAGCTTTTAAGAATGGAATTATGGCTTTAGACACATACAATAAACCTTTGATGTTGGTATCAATCATCCTTTCCCAATCGTCAGTTAAACCCGTATCTATTGGGCCTCGGCCTACTGCTAATCCAGCGTTATTTATTAAAATTTGAATTCCATTTTTAATAGAATCTGGTAAAGATGCGATACATGAATTTACTTCCTCTTCATTTCTTACATCCGCACAAAGAATTTCAACTTGAATTTCAGAAGAACTTAGTTCATTTTTTAGTTGTTCAAGTCTATCTTTTCTTCGAGCTAAAAGCACTAGTGAATATCCATTTTTAGCAAAAATACGTGCAGTAGCCTCTCCAAAACCTGAGGTAGCACCAGTTATAAAAGCGAATTTAGCCATACGATAATTTTATTGGAACGAATAGAAGAAGGAAGTTTAGAACCATCAAAAAACAGTAATGCAACGATTATTAAAAATGGCATTGCAGGAATTTTGTAACGTACAATAGCTCCAATAATTGGCGTTGTAAGTCCTATAATAATAAACAGTAAGATAGAAAAAGTTAGACAGAAAATAATAAATTTCCATTGATGAGCTGTCACTTTTTTGCGATAAAACCAGCCTGTAAAGAGAATGAATAGGATAAAAATATTCTCAAAAAGCGGCGGATAGAATAAAACACCACGCAATTCAGTTGGCCAAGGTCGTGTTAAGGTGTTAATAAAAGCCTTAGGGCTAGTTTTGACAAATGACCATAAATTAGGTTCAAGGTATTCCATATAAATAGAGCTATTAGCATTTAAGAATTTAGCTAAATTGATGAAATCACCTTGTTTTGCGGCCATGATTACCAAAAAATTATAAGTTGGGACTAAATAACCAATGAGCATTGCGCCCATAACACAAACAAGAATCGATACTAGGTGAACTAAAATAGTTCGTTTCGTTTTTTGAGAAATCCACCAAGCTATCACAGCCGGAATAAAGGCCACGAAAACATAGAGTTTCATAACGATTAAAATCGGTATTAGCGACAAAAGCCAAAGGTAGGTTTTCAATTTACGATTTCCTTTCATTATCATGTAAAAGTTCCAACTAAACGAACCAAGTGCAAAAATTAGAATTGCTTCTTTCAAAATCCCAGCACTCCAAAAAACTACAGATGGAAGTAAGAAAACGGCTAAATAGGCTTTCCATTTACTTTCTGAAATAGTTAGGAAAAGGTGCGCAAGTGAGTAAGATCCGAGGAACGTAAGAAAATTAAAAAATAAACTATGAACATGGTAATTTCCAAAAGAAAACAAACGAATGAAGGCATTGATTCGAATTACCAAGCGATTATCATTAAGTAAACCATTATCATAGGAACGATACCAATTATACATATCTGAGTAATAATTCTTTAGAAAATAATCGTTTTCACAATTTATCCCAAATAACATTTTGAAATAATCAATAGGATGATGCCAAATTGCGTTGTACATAAATTTGCTGTCGTCGAAATATTTAAAGGTGTCAGCTTCTAAACGAACAGGATAGTAGTAAGTGTAAATCAAATAAATAACGAAACCACTAAAAGCCTTAAGAAGAAATGCAACTTGTAAAGAAATCGAGCTGAAACCTGCTAATTTGAAATAATTCAATTTTGCAATGAGCCACAAAAAAAAGGCGAGGTAAATAAATGGTAAGAAGAAATTAATGAATTGCATAGATACAAAAGTACGTTTTTAAAACTTGAAAAATATCCCGAATACCTTAACGCTTCTGCACATTAATTATGAATTAAAACAACTAATTCGAGGTTGAGAAGAAAGTTAAACGAATAAGTCCTTTTTCAAATTTAACCATTCTAAGGTTGAGTGAGAAAAGATGTCTTCAATAGTGGTTAAAGGCAAATCACTTTCTTCAATGAATTTCCCAATCTCCAAATCTCCGAGAGGGAAGGGATAATCTGAACCTAAACAAACACGCTTTGAACCTTGTAACTTTAGAATATATTTCAAAGCATCGATATCGTGCGTGATGCAATCAACCCAAAATTTACCTACATATTCTCTTGGATTTATTGGATTATCAATTGCTACTAAATCAGGGCGACAATTAAATCCGTGTTCAATTCGTCCTAAAGTTGGCAGAAAAGAACCTCCAGCATGGGAGAAACATACTCTTAAATTTGGTAATCTTTCTAAAACACCACCAAAAATCATTGAGCAAGCTGCTCGTGAGGTTTCTGCTGGCATTCCTACCAACCAAGGCAACCAGTATTTTTTCATCGAATCAAATCCCATCATTTGCCAAGGATGCACCATAACTGCCATACCCAAACGCTCACATGCTTCAAAAATGGGAAAGAATTTTTCTTCGCTTAAATTTTCATCGTTGATATTTGACCCAATTTGAATTCCGACATGCCCCGTTGCTTTTGCTCGTTCTAATTCTTTTATTGCCGCTTCAGTATCTTGCATTGGAATGGTCGCCAAACCAATGTAATTCTTCGGATATTTCGCCACTAAATCGGCAATATGGTCGTTTAAAAATTGTGATAACTCAACACAGTCAGCTGTTTTTGCCCAATAAGAAAATAGAACGGGAATAGTACAAACAACCTGAACTTGTGTATTAAATTGCTCATATTCACCAATTCTCAATTCCTCATTCCAACAATTTTCCTGAATTCTTCTAAAAAACTGTCCGCCTTGTATCATATCTGCAGAGCGATCTTCATTATGAACTAAATTGATAAATTTTCCATATCCGAATTTTTCCGTCCAATTGGGCATCGTTTTCGGAATAATATGGGTGTGCATATCAATTTTCAACATATGAAAAATAGTTTAGTGTTAGGAAATAGAAAAATTAATTTAAGCCTCAATTGCTCTATTCATCAAGCTAATCATTGCGATTGTAACTGTGAATAATTGACTAGCGGTTTCGTCACTCATTGTGCTTCCGTCTTCATCATCAGTTGAAACTTCCATTGCCATAAATTGTGCAAGTTCAGGTTGATCACAAAACGATTCTAAAATCTCCTCATCTTCATCATCGAAATATTGATCCAGCATTTCCTCAAAAGGCTCTTGCATTTCATCTATATCTTCCTCTGTAACTTCTCTAAATTTAATTCCTTCTTGACTGAAACACTCATTGATTAGACAAAAATAATAGACTAACAAGCCTTCCAACTCTTCATTTTCGTATTCAATTGGCGCTGACATCACATATTCCAACAGCATTTGCTGTGTTAATGCATATTTTTCAAATGTAGCTTCTAATTGGTCATCGTTTAAATTGTCAACTACATCGATTGCTCTTTCAATCGCTGCTAAGGATACGTGTTTCATGCTCTATTTTGTTTTTTTTCAAAAATAAGCAAGTATTTTTAACCATGCCACTTATTAATGTATCTAATGTTACAAATCATTCAAATTCACTTGTGTACTTTTGTCCTATAAATTTAGAAAATGATTAAAACTGCAACCTTAATTAACCTCATCGGCTACGTAATTGGTGCATTTGGTGGATTGGCTTATTTCTTTTTATTTCCATGTGAAACGGGATGTGCGATTCGTTCAAATGTGTTTTTTAACATGTTGATGGGAGCAATGATTGGAGATTTAATTTTTCAATTAGTAAAAAAAGTAGTAATAACTAAAAATTAAGTTATGTCAAAAATTGGAACAATCGTGGATGTTAGAACACATGCCGAATTTGCTGGTGGTCATGTTGTTGGGTCAGTTAATATTCCATTACAAGAAATTACAGCTCACATCGAAGAAATTCGAGCAATGGAACAACCTATCGTTTTTTGTTGTGCGAGTGGAAATAGAAGTGGTCAAGCAACTCATTATTTTCAATCTATTGGTGTTGAATGCGAAAATGGTGGTTCTTGGTTAGATGTTAATTACCTTGTAACTGTTTAAGTATGTCAATCCTTTCAAAATTATTCGGTATTAAGTCTGTTGATTACAAAGAATTAGTAAAAAATGGAGCAATGATAGTCGATGTTCGCTCGCAAGGTGAATTCAAATCGGGACATATCAAAGGCGCTGTTAATATTCCTCTTCCGGAAATTGCTAATTCATTGAGTAAAATCCCCAAAAATAAAGTGATTATAACTTGTTGTGCTTCTGGAATGAGAAGTGGATCAGCAAAAGGAATCCTAAAATCTAAAGGCTACGATGTACACAATGGTGGTGCATGGGCAAGTTTGAATTCAAAAATTTAATTTAAAGAGGTACGGTTCATATTATTATCCGTACCTCTTTTTTTTGTAACTATTTCATTTGAATAGCTTTAAAATCAACCTTTTCAGCACCTGTTTCTAAACATTTTGTCAATTTGTTTGTCGAAACAATATGAAAAACAAACACATACAAATTAAAGCCGTTTTAACGGGTTTGCTTTTGAGCTTCCTTGCATTTAATAATCGAATAAATGCGCAATACATTCCAATGACTTTTAAAAATGGTTCGATGAAATCCATCGCATTGGTAATTCCTGGAGTGATGAATCCCAATTTAAGTCCAATTTCTACTAGTGGAGTTTCATTGAAAGTTGGTCAAAAAGTATATTATTCTCCAAAAGGTAAAAAAGGAAAAAAAGAGTTGCTTTTTACTGTGAATTCAACATTCAAAAAAGACACTGTCTTGCAAATTGACGAACTAATCAAAATTAGAAAAAAAGGAATTGAATTTTGAGAAATGATTAAAGTTTAATTTTATTCATTTTTTATCAAAATTAGCACAAAAAAAAGCGGACTTTCATCCGCTTTAAATTTATGTTTAGATTTCGATTATGCGTTTGCATTCATATTATCTAAAACTTCCATAACGCTTTTTACAGCCTCTGCAGATTCTGCTAACAATGCTTTTTCGTCTTCGTTTAATTGTAACTCGATAATTTTTTCGATACCGTTTTTACCTAAAACTACAGGAACACCTAAGTAGATATCTTTCATTCCGTATTCACCGTTCAACCAAGCACAAACTGGGAAGATACGTTTTTGGTCGCGAACAATAGCTTCAACCATTTGAGCAGCAGCTGCACCTGGAGCATACCAAGCAGAAGTTCCCAACAATTTAACGATTTCTCCACCACCAAATTTCGTTCTTTCGATGATTTCATTCAATTTTGACTCTTCAATCAACTCAGTAACTGGAATACCACCAACCGTTGTATAGCGAGGAAGTGGAACCATTGTGTCACCATGTCCACCCATCAAAACTGCTTGAATATCTTTAGGAGAAACATGTAACTCAGTTGCTAAAAACGCACGGTAACGAGCTGTATCTAAAACACCTGCCATACCAAATACTTTGCTAGAATTAGTGTTTGCACTTAAATAAGCACAATAAGTCATTACATCTAGCGGATTCGAAACGATAATGATTATTGCATTCGGAGAATACTTAACCACGTTCTCTGTCACTGTCTTAACGATACCAGCATTGGTAGCAATAAGATCGTCACGAGACATTCCTGGTTTTCTTGGTAAACCCGATGTAATTACAACTACGTCTGAATCAGCTGTTTTAGAATAATCATTTGTTGAACCAATTGTTCTTGAATCGTACAAATTGATTGGAGATGTTTGCCAAATGTCTAAAGCTTTTCCTTCTGCAAATCCTTCTTTAATGTCTAACAAAACGATTTCGTTTGCAATTTCGCGCGAAGCTAAAACATCCGCACATGTTGCGCCTACATTTCCTGCGCCTACTACTGTTACTTTCATATTTGAACCTTATTAATTAGTGAAACTTTAAGTGCCACGAATTTAGTTAATTTGACCTAATTAGAACGAATTTGAAGAATAAAATAAATTATGTTGCTATTTCGAGGCAACCATTAACTTTGACGGTCGTTAAGAACTTGTTGAAAAATTGGAGAAAAAGGATCGTTTAAAGGAAATTGTAGAGGGCTGCCTCAAAGGTGAAAGACGTTCGCAAGAGGCTTTGTTCAAACAATTTTATGGAAAAATGTTTGCTGTTTGTTTGAGATACATTTCTGATAGAGATACAGCTCAAGAAGTTCTTCAAGAAGGATTCATTAAGGTCTTTGACAAATTGGAACATTTTGATTTTAAAGGTTCGTTTGATGGTTGGATTCGTAGGATTATTGCAAATACTGCAATTGATACGATTCGCAAGAACAAACGCAATCCTTTCCTCAGTGATAAAGACACTGATTTCAAACAAGAAGCAGTTGATGAAATGGTAGAAAAAGAAATTTTTGATACCGTAAGTCTGAAAGCAGAAGTAGCCCTTGAAGCTGTTTCAAAACTTTCGCCTGCTTATCGTGCTGTTTTCAACCTTTATGTGATGGAAGATTATTCACACAAAGAGATTGCTGACATACTTGGAATTAATGAAGGAACATCAAAATCCAATTTAGCAAAAGCAAAAATGAATTTGCAACGCATTTTAAAAGAGAAATATAAACACATCGATTAGATGAAAGATATTGAAAAATTATTTAAAGATTCACTAGAAAATCACGAGCTTCCTTATGACGCTTCTGCTTGGAATAGCCTTGAATCAAAACTGCCAAAAGGCAACCTTGTTAAACCTATTAAATTCATTAAATGGGGATTGATTGGATTTGCAGCAGCTACTTTGACTGTTTCTGTAATTATCGTTTCAAAATCTAACGAAAAACAAACCAATCAAATTGAAAAACAAGAACTTAAACAAATTGAAAAAAAATCAACTACAACTAAAAAAACAATTACCCCAAAATCAGTTTTAACTGCTGAAAAACCAATAACTAATCCTAAAACAACACAAAAAAATCCGACTGAAAATTCAGCAAAACTATTTACAAATCTAGAGCAAAACCAAGTAAAAGGAGAATATGAAAATTCTGCTCATCAATTCATAAAGGATTTGGAAAATGGTGTGATTACAAGTAGTCCGAACTACCAATCAAACATTGTTCAAAATTCAATTGAAAATCAAAAGCCTCAATCAGGCTACAAAGTACCAGCTGTTTCGACGAAATGTCAAGGTGAATTCTTTGAATTTGAAAATGAAAATACAAAATCTATTGTGCTAAAAAATCCTAACGGTAAGTTAGAATTAATTGGCGCCAAAAAACAATACAAGTCCAATTTAAATCAAACAGGAATTTACATTTTAAACGGAGTTGATGAAAGAGGTGATTTAGTTGAGTTAAAATCTTTTGAGGTCATTCCTTCACCGTCAATTTCCTTGAATTTTGATTCTGAGTTGCTCTATGAAAATGGTTTGCCGGTTTTAAAAGCAAATGTTGAAACAGATGAATCAAAAATTAAATGGACTTTAAATAATAAATTGGTTGACGCTTCTGGAAAAAGTATAGAAGTTGTTGGATTTAACAAAGGAGCTTATGAATTGAGCGCAATTGTTACTAATGAACTAGGATGCAAATCTACAGAAAGTAAAACAGTTCGAGTAAAAGAAGACTATAATTTACTAGCAGTCAATACTTTTAATCCAAATTCATTGGATATACGAAATACTACTTTCCTACCTATTGCGCTTAAAAGTAGAAATTCTCCATTCAAAATGGTCATTATAGATCCAAACGATGGTGCGATTGTTTTTGAAACTTCAGATGCCTCACAACCTTGGGATGGAATAGATAAAAGAGACGGACAGATGGTAAATGCGAATAAAGTATTTATTTGGAAAGTCACAATAAAGCATCCAGAAGCTAGTGAAAAATCCGAGTACAAAGGAACAATCATTCGCATATAGTTTTTGTCTTATCATTTGCTTTTATAAGTTTTGTTAATAGGGATTAATGTTAAAATATTAATCCCTATTTTTGTTTATTCAGCAAAAAATGGCACTAAAACTCTTTAATACTAAAATTCATTACAAACGATTTGACTTTATGCCGCGTTATTACGACGAACGCAAAGAACGTTTGGAATTAAAAAGAAAGCAATTTCAAGAAAACGAAAATCTAACAGAAAACGAGCGTGTTGCTGCTATGCGTGAACAATTGAAAGAAAATTGGTCGCATGGAAAAGTTCGTCAACAAGCTAATTATCAAGCAAATTTTAGAATTTTAATCTTGATTGGTGTTATTGTCGTCCTTGGTTATTTTATTTTCAATGGATTAGACGATATCGAACAAGTGATTCAAAAAATCATGAAGTAATGAGTATCATTCAATTATTGCCTGATCATATTGCCAACCAAATAGCTGCTGGAGAAGTTATACAACGTCCTGCTTCCGTCATTAAAGAAATGGTTGAAAATGCCATCGATGCCGGAGCTACAAGTGTCAAAGTGATTATCAAAGATGCAGGTAGAACACTCATTCAAATAATCGACGATGGAGACGGAATGAACGAGAAAGATGCTGTTCTGTGTTTTGAGCGTCACGCAACAAGTAAACTAAAATCTGCGGATGATTTATTTCACTTGCAAACCAAAGGGTTTAGAGGAGAAGCTTTAGCATCAATTGCAGCTATTGCACATGTCACGCTTAAAACGAAGCACAAAGACGAAACTGAATTAGGCGTTAAAATTGAAGTTGAAGGAAGTACAATCAAAATCAATGAACGCGTTGTTTGTCCTAAAGGAAGTTCTTTTGAAGTGAAAAACTTGTTTTACAATGTTCCCGCTCGAAGAAATTTCTTAAAATCAGACGCTGTTGAATTTGGACATATTCGCGAAGAAATGGAACGCATTATTTTCGCTCATCCGAATGTTCAGTTTTCACTTTATCACAATGGTCAAGCGATTTATGAACTTCAAAGTGCGATTTTAAGAAAAAGAATTGTTGATGTCTATGGAAAATCAATTCAAGAAAAATTAGTTCCAATTGAGGAAGAAACGAATATTGTAAAAATTCACGGGTACATCGGAAAGCCTGATGCATCGAGAAAATCAAGAGGTGAACAATACCTTTTTGTCAATAATCGATTTTTTAAAGATAGTTACTTTCACCACGCGATTACAAAAGCCTACGAAGGATTAATTGCCGATAAAACCTACCCCACTTACTTTATATTCTTCGATATCGATCCATCTAAAATTGATGTCAATATTCACCCAACGAAAACTGAAATTAAATTCGAAGAAGATCGGTTTATCTATTCAATTCTATTAAGTTCAGTCAAACAAGCACTTGGAAAATACAACATCTACCCTACTCTGGATTTTGAGCAAGAAACAAGTTTTGACGTTCCAAGCTCTGTTAGAAAATCTGAACCTGTAGCACCTTATATTGAAGTAAATCCAAATTTTAATCCATTTCAAACGACCAGTTCCAATGCAAACACTAATTCAAGAGGAAGTTCCGGTGGTTTTTCAACTGCCATGAAAAATGTAGGTTTTGGAAGCGATGCACCAAGTTCACTCGACTGGGAAAATTTCTATAAAATCAAAGAAGAAGACGCTCCAAGTGAAACACAAAAAATAGAATTTCAAGAGGAAGATACAAACGAAAATCCTGTTGAAGAACAGACAGAAAACTTATTGATCAGAGGTAAATTCTTAATAACTAATTGTAAATCTGGTCTTTTAGTTATTGACTATAAAAGAGCAAATGAACGCATTGTGTACGATGAATTGCAAACAAATTTTATACATTCACCGATAGCAGCACAACAATTATTGTTTCCTTATGAGCAAAACATTAGCCAACAAGAAGCTTTACAGTGGTCGAATAATACATCGCTATTTAATCAATTAGGTTTTATCGGTGAAATTCAAAATGAAAATCTACTAATTAATGCTATTCCGTCTTTTCTTTCAGATGAACATATCCGTGATGTACTCGAAAATATGTTAGAAACCTTAATGCACCGTGAAATTAAAAAATCGGATTTAGCTCATAAACTTATTGCAGACATCGCGAAATCGGCAAGCAGAACTTTATCGGTTTCAACAATCGATCACGGAAAGAAAATCATAGACCAATTATTTCAGTGCGAGAACCACAGTTTTTCTCCAACAGGAAAGAAAATTTTAAGCACCTTAACATTTGAAGAAATAGCACAAAAATTCTAATATGCTAAATAATTTACCTCAAGTAACCAAAAACATCTTGATTTTAAACATCATGTTTTTTGTTGCTACTCTTATTTTGGAAACTCAAAAAATTGACCTAGTATCCCAATTCGGTGCACATTATGTCAACTCACCACTTTTTCAACCGTTCCAAATCGTTACCCATTTCTTCATGCACGGAGGTATTTTTCATATCTTTTTCAATATGTGGCTATTCGTCATGCTTGGTGCTTACCTAGAAAGAATCTGGGGTCCGAAACGGTTTTTTATTTTCTACATTGCCGCAGCTTTAGGAGCTTTTGGTCTATACAATATCATGGGAGTTTATGAATTAGAAGTTCTTAAAAACCAATTAGTTCAACAAGGATTTGACTTAAATGAAATCAATAATATGATTCGAAATGGTGAATATAACCAAGCTGCATTTATTGATAACTCAAGCTATCACGATTACGTAATCAATTCATTTACTCCGATGGTTGGTGCGTCTGGTGCTGTTTTTGGAATAATGGCAGCTTTCGCAATTCTTTTCCCCAACACTGAATTTATGATTTATTTCATGTTTCCAATAAAAGCGAAATTTTTGGTTGGAGGCTATTTTTTACTGGAAATGTACTTAGCTTATCAAGATAATGCGGGCGACAATACTGCACATTTAGCCCATGTTGGCGGAGCAATTGTCGGTGGAATAATTGTATTAATTTGGAGAAAAACGGATAAAACTAACTTCTGGTAAATCATGAACAACTCAAGAAATCTTGTTGAAGAATTACAGTTTCAATTACGTCACGGTAGCGTAACCACGAAATTGATATTTGCAAACGTTTTCGTTTTCATTTTTATTCAGTTGATACTTGTCACTTATCGGCTTTTACTTTTTGACTCAAGCTGGTCAATTGCACCTATTTTATTTACGCTCGACACGGACATTCTTGGATTTATCGTTAAGCCCTGGGGTATTTTCACGAGTATTTTTTCCCATTTTGACCTACTTCACTTACTTTTCAATATGTTGTTCCTTTATTTTTCGGGACAATTTTTTGAGTCCATTTTCAATGGAAAAAGATTACTTTACACCTACATTTTCGGAGGAATTGCAGGTGGCTTTTTAGAAATCATTTCTCACTTTATTTTTCCTGCACTTCAAGAAAGTCACAATATTGTGGTTGGAGCTTCAGGTTCTGTAATGGCAATTTTTACGACACTTGCTTTTTATAGCCCAAATACAAAAGTGCTATTGTTTGGTGTTTTTCCAATCCGTATTTATTTTATCGCAATTTTCTTTTTATTGAAAGACTTAATTGGTTTGGGAAGCGATGATAACATTGCACATTTTGCACACTTAGGTGGAGCAATCTTTGGTTTAATTTCAATTCAAAATATGTATTCAAAAAACAATATCATTAACATTTTGTACCGACTTTTTGGAAATATTAAAAACATCTTTTCATTCAATAAACCCAAAACACCTAAATTCACAACTACAAGAGGTGGCTTTAAAAAAGACGAAGATTATAACTTAGAAAAGAAAAAACGCCAAGAAAAAACGGATGCCATTTTAGATAAAATTTCAAAAGCGGGTTACGAATCATTAACCAAAGAAGAAAAAGATTTTCTTTTCAATCAAAGTAAAAATGGGTAAAATTCGTTATTTCGGAATTCCATTACTTTTCAAAATTGCTTCAGTAATTAGTTTTTTAACATTATTGACTTGTTACCTTGCACCACTTATTCACCCTGACACGATTTTTATTTTACCTTTTTTAGGATTAGCATATCCAATTATTTTAGTTGTTAATCTATTGATTTTTGTTGTTTGGTTATTATTCCGCTCCAAATGGGCAATTGTTTCTTTAGTGGTACTATTAATTGGAGGAAAATTACATTTCAGGGCTTTTGCATTTACATTTTTTGAAGACTCAAAAAAACAAAATGAACTGAAAGTCCTATCTTATAACGTTCGACTTTTTGACATTTACAATCCTTCACGAGAAAGCGCAGAAGCTACTAGAAATAAAATATTTAGTTACATAAGAAGTGAAAATCCGGATGTATTGTGTATTCAAGAATTTTATCGTCAAGACCACCCAACTACTTTCCCAACAATTGATTCCATTTATTCAATAATGGGGACAACAATATACCACGAAAGAAGTGCTTACAAACGACATGCACATCAAAATTTTGGAATTGCCTTATTCTCAAAATATCCAATGATTGCAAAAGGTGATGTGATGTTTGACGCACAAAGTAGTGAAGATTTTAATTATTGCATTTATGCCGATATTGTAAAAGACTCAGACACGTTTCGCCTCTACAATGTCCATTTACAATCTATTAAATTTCAATCCGATTACTATCAAATAAAACTAGGAAATCCTATTGATAACTTGACAGATGAATCTACCATAAAATATATGCTTAAAAAATTGCATATTGCCTATCAAAAAAGAGCAGACCAAGCGCGAAGAGTTTCTGAACATGCAAAAACTTCACCTTATCCAACAATCATTTGTGGGGATTTTAACGACACACCACTTTCTTACACTTACAATCAATTTAATCGCACGTTAACCGATGCTTTTAGAAATACATCAATCGGAATTGGTTCCACATACATCGGAAAATTACCAGCTGGAAGAATAGATTACATTTTTCATTCACCTGAATTGGCATCGTATGAATTTAAAATACAAAAAGAAGAATATAGTGATCACCGTGCTATTTCATGTAAAATATCCAAGTAATGTTTGTAGAAATAAATCTTTATAATATTGATAAACGTTTGATACAGCAAGCTGTTGAATGTTTGCAAAAAGGAGGAATAGTAATATTTCCAACTGATTCTGTATATGCAATTGGTTGCGATTTAATGAATAAAAAAGCATTGCAAGAATTGGCAAGATTGAAGGGAAATAAACTAAATAAAATCAATTTCGCAATTATTTGTCACGACCTTTCAAATTTGTCTTTGTATTCAAAACAAATTGATAGAGCAACATTTAAGTTATTAAAGCACCATTTACCAGGGCCATTTACATTTATTTTGCCAGCAAACAACGATATACCAAAGATTTTTGATACCAACAAAAAGGAAATCGGGATTCGTGTTCCTGATAATGAAATCATTTTGGAAATCGTGCGGCAATTGGGAAATCCTATTGCAACAACGTCTTTGCATAATAAAGCGGATAGTATTCAGGAGTATTTTTCAGACCCGTATGAAATTTATCAAAATTACGACGAAGATGTTACAATGATTATTGATGGCGGCTATGGTAAATTAGATGTTACTACTATTGTAGATTGCACGCAAGGAGCACCTGAAATCGTGCGACAAGGATTAGGAATTTTAGAAATTTGATATGATAATAATAGTCGATTGCGGTAGTTCGAAAGTGCCTTACATTGAGCAAATGGTAGACGAATATTGCGATTTTAAAACTGTACCCTTTCTCGATCTAACACCTGAACTTGCCAATGAGGGAAGTGGAGTCATTTTCTCTGGTGCACCGTTGTTGATTACTGAGATGGAAATGGAAAAATTTACAAATCATATCAATTGGCTTAAAGAATTTCAAAAACCTGTTTTAGGAATTTGTTTTGGTCATCAATTGCTCGGTTTAATTCATGGAGCAAGTGGTTCACGAATGAAAGAAGATCGCGATTGGCAAGAAATCGAAAACTACATCGATTCGCCATTGTTGGATAAATTTCCTCCTGTTTTTGAAATGATGGAAGACCACTGCGAAAGTATTTCAGTTCCACCCGATTTTGTGCTTGTTGCTTCCTCAGATGCATGTGTAAACGAAATGATGCAACACCAAACGAAACCATTTTTCGGTGTTCAATTTCACCCTGAAGTTTCGGGAAATCACGGCAGTTTGTTAATCGAAAATTTTATTAAAATCACTTCAAAATAAAATAATAACTATGTTATCCAACGAATTCCAATCCATTATAGACCGCAGAAGAACGAATCGCCATTTTGACCCATCCACTCCTGTACCAAATGAAGTAATTCAACGCAGTTTGGAACGTGCCATATTATCTCCAAACAGTAGTAATATGCAGTTATGGGAATTTTATTGGATTCAATCTGAAGAAGAAGTTAAGAAATTTATCCCCCTTTGCTTGAGTCAATCCGCGGCTAAAACAGCCCAACAACTGGTTGTGTTTGTAACACGACAAGACAAGTGGAAGGAGCGTGCAAAATGGAATTATGATAAAATTAAAGGTGAAATCAAAGGTGAACCTAATAAACTTGAAAAAGGAGGTTTGGATTATTATGGTAAACTAATGTTTTTAGTCTATGGCAACGATCCTTTTGGATTTTTAACATTGGTCCGCAGAAGTATTTGTTTTTTTATGGGTTTACGTAAACCATTTATGCGCATGGGAGGAAAAGCCGACCAACGCGTAAGTGTGCATAAATCGTGTGCTCTTGCTGCTCAAACGTTTATGCTTTCGATTGCAGCAGAAGGGTTTGAGTCTTGTCCGATGGAAGGATTTGATAAATTACGAGTTAAAAAAGCCTTGGGTTTACCTCGCGGTGCAGAAATCAATATGATTATTTCAGTTGGAAAAGGAACAGAAGCAGGTGTTTGGGGACCACGATTCAGAGTACCTTATAAGGAAGTAGTTTTTGTGAAGTAAATTTCAATTTTTGGAAAGAAAATGCATTATCAACCAAATCATAGATAAAAAATTGTTGCATTAACACCTGAAAAAACAAAAGCCCTACCAAAAAATTGAGAGAGCTTTTAGTTTACCAAATTGTCTAGTACTAAAATAGCGATACACAAAATTTATCGTTATGGAAAAAAGAGAAAAAGTCGTTTATGAAAAACGCAGCCAAAAGGATTATTCAATGTCCT
>JBILHL010000049.1:0-19103 GCA_044350515.1 Crocinitomicaceae bacterium
CCAGGTGATGAAGAACTCGTTCCTATCGTTAAAAAATTAGTTGCATCTGAAATAATATCTCCTTTAGTCATGTTTAACGTACCATTTACTATGACAGGTGCATTAAGGATAACATTTCCTGAATTTTTATTTACTGAAAAGTTATTAAAAGTTATTGGATTTAAACTTATAACAGATTGATTTCCAACCCCTGAAAGGTTAATTGTACCATTGGCAGCAGAAAAAGTACCTCTATTTACAAAATCACCAGAAAAATTTAGTTGCCCATTTCCTAAACATTCAAATTCAGCACCATCACCAACAAAAATATTCTCTACTAAAAATGAATTATTACCTGGTACACAAGCTTTATTTGTTGCTGAAACACATTTTTGAGCCTCTGTACTTGAGATTATAAATATTTCATCATTTACTTGAGGTAAATCGTTTGCTGAACTTAAACTTGAATAAATACCATTGTTTAAAATGTACCAATTATTAAAATTATTTACTGAACGATTTGTTTTACCAGTAAACAAGTAATCACCATCACCAATTGTATTATTATTAATTGTAATATTTGTTATAGGTTGGTCAACGGTTATGGTTACAACATTAGAATTTACACCAGGACAAACACCACTTGTTACAACCGCTTGATAATAAGTTGTTGTTGATAAAGAACCTAATGGTAATGCTGGGTTTGTAGCCGAAGAAATGTTATTAAATCCTGACGTTGAACTTGTCGTTGATGATTGCCATTGGATATTTCCAGTATATCCTATTAAAGTAAGAGGATTTACATTAGCGCCAACACAAACTGTTTGATTAGCCGATGACGTTCCAGCTATAGAGGTTGGATCAACTGTAATAGTCTCACTTCCTTGAGTACTCCAACATCCTTCTACTGATCTAGCTCTAAAATAATAAGTACCTGCACTACTAATAGATTGAGATGTGGATGCAGTTTCGGTTGATGTTCCTCCACTAGTCGTATTCTGCCAATAAATTGTTCCAGAAGAACCATTTGAAGCGTTCAAAGTTGCCGATGATCCTGAACAGATTGCTCCACCACCACTAACTGAAACTGCTGTTGGATTTTGATTAAAGGTAATCACTACATCATCAAAACTCGCTGTGCATGGACTATTACTAATCGTCCAACGCAATGTATAAGTAGATCCCGCTGTTCCTGTGAAGGTAGATGTTGCGCTTGAAGGTGTTGTAACACTTCCACCAGTACCTGATTGGATACTCCACATTCCTGTTCCAACGGATGGACTATTTCCTGCTAAGGTTACACTTGTCAATCCACAGGTTGATGATCCTGTTTGGTCAACTCCTGCGTTTGCAGTAGTTGGGTCAGCAAGAATAGTTAATTGAACTGATCCTCCAGATGCATCACAACCTTCTCCATTTGCATTTAAAATTCTTCTAAAATAATGTCCACTTCCAATTACTGTAATTCCAGAAACTGTAATTGTTGCTGTTCCAGTATTTGTGTAAACAGAACCGATAGGAGTACCGTTAGCAACTGTGTTCCATGTATTATTATCTGTAGAATATTGCCAAATTGGAGTTTGAGTCCCTGTACCACCTGTAAAATTAGAAGTAACGTTCGTACTTCCACCGTTACAAATTGTAGAGGCACTTAAAGTTGCATTAGATAATGCAGGGTCAGCAACAACTGTAATTGAAGCAAAAACTGGTTTGCTCCAGCCGCAACAAGACTCTTTCACTTGGTAACGTACAGTGTATGTTCCAGGAGTTGCTGTTGTAAATGCAGCTGTTGAAGTAGTTGCATTATAAACTCTATTCGTGATTGTTCCATTGTTGTCTGCATTTGCATTTGAATAAACCTCCCAAATATATTGCACCTCTGAACCCCAAGAAGAAGCTGATAAATTAATAGTCCCGCCCGCGCAAATTGTTGAAGCGCTTAAAGTAATAGTTGGTAAAGTACGTGCCGAAGCAACATTTAAATAAGAGTTGAAAGCAACACTATTTGCTGTTAATGCTAAAGCACCAGAAGTATTTGATGTTGTAATTTCCGCAGTTGTTGTACCAGTATTATATTGTGAAGTTGCTGCTGTATTGTTATATCTTGTAAATTCCCAACCACTTGGAAGTGCCCAAGCACCTGTTGATGTTGCAACTTGTAAAGTTGAATTTTGACAAATTCTATTTGGAAGATTAGAAATAGTTACAACTGGAGAATTTGGAATAGAACCATTTCCTGCAGGTAATGAAGTATTGGTTCCATTAACTGAATAGACCCAAGAAACACCAGCTGAACCATCACCACCTTTTCCACCGTCTCCACCTTTTCCACCATTCCCTCCTTTGCCTCCAGCACCTCCTTGCGACCCATTGTTACATCCACCGCCTTCTCCATTATTTCCATTAGGGCCAGTACCACCAGGGCCGCCAATGCCACCGTTCCCGCCAGTGCCTGCCGTGCCTGCCGTGCCTGCAGATACTAAATTGTTAAACACAGTGCCTGATGAAGTTCCTGTTACATAGATTCCAAATGAACTGCCAGCACCACCACCAAAGCCTCCACCAATGCCTCCGCCACCTCCGCCACCACCGGAGCCACCTCCACCACCAGATCGCCTTGTATTATCAGACTTTCTTCCGCCTCCGCCTCCGCCTCCGCCTCCACGTCCACCTACTCCGCCTCCGCCATTTGTACCTTGCCCAGGAATATAAAACCCTCCTGAATTAGCAGCTGTACCGTTTGAACCAGCTAAACCATTTCCTCCTGGGTCTCCGTTAGTGCCAGCACCACCATTTCGTGCTCCTGTACAATTACCACTAGATTGCGTTCCACCCGATCCTCCTCCTCCACCAGAAAGAGAATTACAATTAGCGGAAGCAGAACCACCGGTTCCATTACCATTACTATTATATACTCTACCAGCACCACTATTACCACCAGCACATCCATTGGATCCGACATTACCTCCTCCGCTAGGAACAGTTTTTGCTGTTCCTGCAGACCCACCATCACTTCCTGCTCCTCCACAATACGTACAACCTGTACCGCAACTTGCACAACTCGTACTTGCAGCTCCGTTACCTCCTGCATTACCATCCCAAACGTCATTTGTCCAAGTTGCACCAGATTTACCAGGTCCATTAGTACCATTAGCAGCACTCCCAGCGGCAACATTGCATCTTGTAACTTCGTAGCCTGTTGAATTATTTATATAAAGACCATAATTAGAATAACCATTTCTTGATGCAAGGGTCGTTGTAATATTTGAGGTTGTTATCGTTAAATCTATTAATTTCCAATTCGTAACACTCTCACTCTTGAAACCCATTCTATGTGCTACATTAGCATTTATGGTTTCAGTTCCTGAACAAGTAATAGTTGTCGATGCACCAGTAGTATTTGAAGATTTAGACCAAACCCCTGCAGTATTAGTAAATCTCCCTTCAATTATCATACTATTTTGAAGGTTTACTATGGAAGATTCCGTGTAAGAACCAGTTGTCATTTTGATATGATTTCTTGTAGAGGAATTAAAAAGAGTCAATGCTTTGCCAAGTGTTTTAACAGGATGCGATTGAATTCCTGGATTATTGTCATTTCCATTTGCACCATCTACATAAATTGATGAACAATCTCCATCAGAAATACTTGAATAACTAAAAGATGATTGTGCACCACCAGCATTCTCATAATATTCAAAAACAAGGTTAACATTACCACTTAAATAAACAGGTGCAGAGGTAGTTGTTGTATAACCTTGATCTACCCACTGATTAATAAGCCAACTTGATCCACTATTTATACTTAAACGTACTCCATCATCGCCTCCAACTGTAAATGTATAATACCCAGCAGTAAAGTTTTTGGTCATTCTATATCTAATTGCAAACATGTCTGCATCTTGCGAACAATGTACATTTGTTGCTCCTGTTGGTGTTGTATGAGTTCTATTAAAAGTTTCTGACTCTGTCACATAGCCTGTGTAAGTTGTAAATGCTCCTGCGGTCGCACTTTGGTAAACATAACCTAACCATGAACCACTCCCATAAGTCGCAGGGTCTCCAGCAGGCGTTGAAACAGTTATATATCTATTAGCCCCATCGCCGTAACACGTATTTATATTGGCATTTGCATGTAAAATATAAACACCTGGAGTATTAATTTTATAATTAAAACTTGGTAAATCATTTACTCCTGTTTGCCCACCAACTTGATTGGCAGCAGTAATGGTTCCGTTACTCATGATTTCCCATTCAGGCGCTACAGTCCAGCCACCAAAACCAGTAGTATTATCCGAATAGAAATAAGTTGTTCCACCTTGATTATTAAAACCACTTTGGCTAACAGCAAGTGTTTGACCTGGACAAACTGTAACAATTTCACCACTGTTTGAGTTACCATTAACTGTTAGCGTACCCATTGTTGGTTTTGTATGAACTGTTCCACTGACAGAGATAGTTCGTGTTGTTGCACTAGTCGAAGTAATTGAAATATTTCCAGCACTTGGACTTGAAGCATTTGAACCCAAACGCGCATAAACTGTTGTTGAAGCAATTGTGCCAGCTGCACCAACTGAAACAGAAGATGCCCAAGTGCTATTATTTAAAGATACTTGAAAACCTGTTGGAGCAGAAACTGTAATAGCCGCCTGCATATTGGTGCCGGATACTGTAAAATTTTGTGAAGGTAAACCATTATTTGTTGATGGAG
The DNA here is from genome assembly GCA_044350515.1 of Crocinitomicaceae bacterium. Lineage (GTDB taxonomy): Bacteria > Bacteroidota > Bacteroidia > Flavobacteriales_D > Crocinitomicaceae > UBA952. Next base: position 4,691 of record JBILHL010000049.1, read on the forward strand.
AATTTACACAAGCAGAGAAAGCAGAGAGTGATGATGATGATATTGTAATATTTGGCGGTAATGAAACTAATGTAACAGAAATAGTTGTATTTGTAGAATTTGTTAAGCAGTTGAATTCATTTAATTTAGCCCAAACATTACCTCCTGTGCCAGTAAAATTAACCGAGGCAGTGCTCCCAGAACAAGCAGGGCCATTGTCGTCATTATAACCTAACATTGTTGCGCAATTACTTGTGTAAATGGTTAATTGGGAATCATAACTCGCTCCACAAGATGAAACTCTGTAAACCGCACCTTGAACTGTATTCTGAATATTGGATCGTTCACCAGCAAAAATATTAGTGGCAATATTTGCAGACTGACCAACAGTCCATCCAGACACATTAAGGGTTCCATAATCTGTTCCTGCGCAAGTACATTGCCCCGATGCATTTTCTATAGATCCTAAAAGGAAAATTAAAGAAAAAAGCGCTGTAACAATTTTACAATTTACTATCATAATTTTTGGTGAGATTGGAAATTTATCAAAAAATGAAATTTGAGAAAATCTTGAATTTTTATTCAATTTCAAATTAATTTTAAAATTTAATTGTAGTAAAGTAATAATCATAATTAATTTGTTTTTGATATAACTATTTTTCATGGCTTGGCAGATTAAAAATATAATATAGGGGTCAAAGGTACACGATAGTTCTTGTGTGTTTTACAAAATGTTCTGAACGTGCTTATAAATGTTCTGAAAAGAGTAAACATCTCTAAACCAATTTTTGAAAATCTCAATTACATTGCTATAACCTAATTAATTTTCGAAAAATCATCTATCTCTATCGATTATTAATCTGACTAAAAATGAGATATTCCACTGCAGAGATAAAGAGATAACTTCCACACAAAACAGACCGAATTATTTGTTTTTTATTTTATTCAGCTTATGTTTTGGATTGAAGCTCTTTGCTTTTTGACATATTTCGACCCGACATTTGATGAGCGTATATTTATTGAGAAAGTTGTTAATTTACAATAAAAAGATGGAGGTTGGAAATATTATTCAAATTCAGAAGAATCAAATACTCATACAATAATTTTAGCTCTTTGGCTCCTTTTAAATTATGAGTTAAGTAAATAAATCTATTTCTAATAATTTTAGAAATAGATTCCAATAAACTATCTGGCTCTGAAGTAATAACTTAAATGTGTTTATTTTACATTTGTGTTAGAATAAACTTATAGTCTCAATGTTATCAATAATTCATCACAAAACAGAAAGGAAGTTTTAAATTTTGTACGAACTTACCAATCAAAAGCCTTAGTGCAAGGATCGCATTTGAATTTTAAAGCTTTACCTACACATTTCGCTTTTTTACCTTTTTTAAAGTGAACGTAAGGTAAATCTAATTCAATGCGGACTTTTTTACCACTTTCCTCTACACCTTCCAAGATTACTTGAAAATAATGTTGGTAATTCACAAATTCAGCGTAGACGGAAGTAACTTTGATTTTTCGTTTTTGGTCATTTTCACAGCAAGCACACCAAAGTAATAGTTCGCTCTTGTTTTCTAAAAATTTAACTGCTTTGTATGCTTGTGATTTGCTTATATACGCAAGTTGATCAGCCTTGGAAAATAGACTAAAGAAAAATACAAATGAAAAAACTAAAATCGTTTTCATGATTTAATCTTTTTTAAAGTTTATAGTATCAAATCGCCATATAAATCGTAGTGATCTGCGCTGGTAATTTTAATGTTTGAAAAATCACCTAAACGGATGTAGTTTTCGGATGTTTTCTTCACTAAAACTTCATTGTCAACTTCAGGTGAATCAAATTCTGTTCGACCAATAAAATAATCCCCCTCTACTCTATCAAAAAGCACTTTATAATTATTTCCAACTTTAAGCTGATTTAAATCGTGACTAATACCAGACTGCAATTCCATAATTAAATCTGCGCGTTTTTTCTTCGTTTTTGCTGAAACATCATCTTTAAACTCGTAAGCATGCGTATTCTCTTCGTGCGAATAGGTGAAAATTCCTAATCTGTCAAATCGACTTCTTTCCACAAAATCATACATTTCTTGAAAATCAGCTGCTGTTTCACCCGGATAACCAGCAATTAAAGTAGTTCGCAATGCAATTCCAGGAACTTTGGCTCTAATTTGTGCTACTAACTCTTCTGTTTTTTCGCGTGTAATTCCACGGCGCATTGCTTGTAAAATCTTTGTTGACCCGTGCTGTAAAGGCATATCCAAGTATTTACAAACATTGCTTCTTTCGTTCATAACATCCAAAACATCCATCGGGAAACCAGAAGGAAAAGCATAATGCAAACGAATCCATTCAATTCCTTCAATATCCGATAATCGTTTGATTAAATCTGAAAGTGCACGTTTTTTATAAATATCTAAACCGTAATAAGTTAAGTCTTGAGCAATCAACATTAACTCTTTAACACCTTTCGCTGCCAAGCTTTTAGCTTGAATAACCAAATCTTCTATAGGAGTTGAGATGTGTTTTCCGCGCATAATCGGAATCGCACAAAACGAACATGGACGATCACAACCTTCAGCGATTTTAAAGTAAGCGTAATGATTTGGTGTTGTCAATAAACGCTCCCCAACTAACTCATGTTTGTAATCTGCTTTCAATGTTTTCAATAAACGCGGCAAATCTCTTGTTCCAAAAAATGCATCTACTTCTGGAATTTCTTTTTCCAAATCATCTTTGTAGCGCTCAGAAAGACAACCCGTTACATATACTTTATCAACCAAACCTTCTGCTTTCGCATCAGCATAACGAATAATTGTATCTATAGATTCTTGTTTTGCGTTATCAATAAATCCACATGTATTGATGATTACTATTGAGGCATCGTCATCCATCGATTCATGTTCAACATCAAAAGCATTTGCCTTCAATTGAGCCATCATCACCTCTGAATCAAATATATTTTTAGAGCAACCTAAAGTAACAACGTTTACCTTATTTTTTTTGAGCGTTTTTGTTTTCATTGGTTGCAAAATTACGCTACTTTCGTGAAACGCTTGATTTAATATGACAAGAATATCATTTTTTATCGTTTTACTTTCTAGTTTGTCTGTTTTAGCATTGTCATCTTGTTCAAAAAAATCAACTTTTGATGCTGCGATGTTAACGGGTAAATCACTCGAACAGTACGACGTAATGGCAAAAATTGGAGCGTTTGAGTCTTGCCCGATGATTCTTATAAAAGACGTTAGAATTGATTCAAATGTTTTGTTTTTCACAATAGAATATGAAGGCTCCTGTGATAAGGAAGAAGTTTTTGATTGTGTGGGATTGGAACGGTTTAATGATCAAATTTATCCTCCCATTCGACAGGTAAAACTTCAGTTCAAGCCAATTGCCGATACATGTCAAGAAATTAAGCATCGAACCTTAGTGGTAAATATTCGAGAATTAACCGTTGAAAAAATGCGCGATGTAGAAACGGATTTACAAATAAGTGGTTGGAGAACAAAAGTGAGATATGTTTATGTTCCTTAAAATTGTAATCTGAATTTTGGTGAATTATTTCTTACCACTTACTAAAAATTCGGATCACATTTAACATTTGTATGTAAAGTCCCAATTTAAGTTTATAATTTATTTGCCTTTCTTTTTTTCTCTTAAGTAACAATTTCTATATCACTTGAAAACCAAGCGATTGTGCTTTTCGTTTTAATTTCATTATTTCTTGATTTCTAAATCCTTCGGAATAACTTTCTATTGACATTGGATTGAATTCTATTTTTTCGCTAACGAGTTTATAAAAAATCATTGCTATTTTTCTTGCCGTAGCGACTACTGCCTTTTGAGTTCCACGTTTATTTTTTATTCGATGAAAAAACATTGCCAACCAATTCTTACTTCGTTGTATTGCAAAAGCTGCCATCTTGAATATCTGTCCTGCATTGTTTTTTTTCTTTTGAATTCTACTACTTAGTATTTTTCCTCCTGAAATTCTATTATTAGGTGCAAGATTTAGCCATGAAGCAAAGTGTTTTGGGGTTGGCCATTTACTCATATCTGTTCCTACTTCACTTATAATTTCTGTGATATTTGTTTCGGTTAGTCCAAAAACTTCTGTCAAATCTGTTCCTAGCAAGTTTTTAAGAATCCCTTTGCCATCGAAATTCAGGTTGTTTTTATTACCTTTTGGTTTAAATCCATCATTGTCCTTTTTTTCTATTCCAGATTGTTGTCTCAGAATTTTTTCAATTTCAATGTCGCATTCTTTCAGCTTTGAATGGTACATTTTATAGAATTCATAACTCTGTTTTAACTCAAAAACATGCTCTTCCTTCCAAATTCCTTCAAGTGACATAATTATTTTTTTGGCTTCCGCTTTAACTCTCCCATCACATAAAGTTGCAAGTTTATTTGCGTCTCTTTCTCCATCTAAAATTGCAGAAATAATTGCTTGTCCAGATTTTCCTGTAATATCTGTAATGACATGATGTATTTTTAAATTCATTTGCTCTAATGCTTTTTGCATCATTCTAATGTGTGTAGCTGACATTTCTATAAGATTTTTTCTGTGACGCATATAAGTTCGTAAACTTCTTGTGAACTTATCTGGTTGAAAACTTGCAGACAATAATCCACAACTATGCAACTGTCTAATCCATTCGGCATCGCTAACATCCGTCTTTTTACCTCTTACATTTTTGACATGTTTTGCAGTAACTAAAACTACCTCGAAACCTGCTTCTTCTAGAATAAGAAAAAGGCTAATCCAATAAATACCTGTCGCTTCCATTGCAACAGTCGTAACATTGCATTCCTTTAACCAGTTTGAGATTGCGTGTAAATCTTCTGTAAAAGCACCGAATGCTCTTATTGGATTTTCACTCGATTCGGGATTAACTGCAACATAATGTTCTTTGCTTGAAATATCTATCCCGGCAGCGTTTGGGAATAGAATCGGAAACTGATGTTTTTTTTTCTTTTCCATTTTTTAAAGATTTAGTTAAATAAAAGTAGCGATAGTTCCTTGGTAGTAATTTTATAAGCTCTTAATCGGGGTTCTTTTTTATTTTAAGACCACCAAACGGATTACCATTTAAGGAACAGTACCATACTTGACCAAGGGCTATAAGCACCAATCAAAAAGACGGTCTCTGTTCGCTACCTAAACACAAAGTTACTTTACCGGATAAAGAGGTGCAAGCCTGTTAAAAACTTGACAAAAAAAGAAACAAAAAAGTCAAGGCTCTGAATTTCTTTTTGTTCGCAAATCTTTTTTTTTGCAATATTTACAACTCGATGCGAACAATTTTAACTCCTTTCTGAAACTGAAATTTTTTAAAAATGTTCTTGCAGAAATTTTAAAAATTAACAGTTTCAGTTCAGTAGCTAAAACCTAGAAATCCAAGGCCGATTATGTCCGCTACTATTTGCTAATTAGTCCCCACTTCGATTAAAAAACTTGATTTTAAAGTCAGGGTTATTTTACTCAACTGACTATAAATACTTAATATCTGAATTATCGAATACAAAATCCCAAAACCACTTCAAAAAAATCTTCTGGAGCTTCTGCATGTACCCAATGACCGGAGTTAGCAACCGTTTCTATTTGTGAATCTGGGAAATAGGATTCAATTTGCTCAAAATCTTCATCCTCAATATAATTAGATAAAGCACCACGCACAAATAAAGTTGGAATCATCACTTCATGAAAAGGCAAAGCACTCAAAATTTCAGTCATTTCTCTTTCCAAAACTGGGAAATTCACGCGCCAAGCAAGTTTACCTTTGTCTTTCCAATACAAATTTTTGAGTAAGAATTGACGGACACCATTTGATTCAACAAATTGAGCTAATAATTTTTCTGCCTCACTTCTTGCGGACAACTTGCTTAAGTCGATGTTTTTAAATGAATCTAGGATATGTTGATGATGCAACGGATAGGATTTAACGCCCATATCAACAACTACTAACTTTTCGAGCATTTTAGGGTATTGCTGTGAAAATAACATTGCAGTTTTTCCTCCCATTGAATGCCCCAATAAAATACATTTTGTAATTTCTAAATCATCAATTAATTCTTTCACATCATCTACCATCAATTGATATGAAAAATCATCTGACCAAGGTGAATAACCGTGATTTCTTAAATCGACTATGATTACACGAAAATAAGTGGAGAATTTTTTAGCGTGGGTTACCCAATTATCAGAAAATCCAAAAAGTCCGTGAAGAATAACTAAAGGCTTTCCTTCACCGAATTCTTTATATGCAAGTTTCATTGATTATTGAACTACAATTGAAGAAAGTATGTCTAATAAACTCGGAACTTCAAAGCTTGTTTCTGTAACGCTTACTTTTGGTTTATCCGAAGAATTATCTTCATCTTTAGAACTTTCAATATAAGTACTTCCAATGACATTCACAGAAAATTGTCCTTTGTTTAATTTCTCGATTCTATCAACTATTTCTTTTTTTGAAATCAAGCGATTATCGTAAGTAATCTTTACCGTTTGTTTTTCTTTTTCTTCATCGAAATCCACTTCTACCCTACTCACTGCTCCAGTACTTTTTAACTCCTTGCGGATTGAACCACCACAGCCCATTGAACAAACCATCCCTTCTACTTCAGTGACAAGCGTTTCATTAGAAACTGCAACTTGTTCTTTCTTGTCTTCATTTTTCAAAGATGAATCTGAACAAGAAAAAAGACTTAGTAGTAATGCTAAGGTGAAAATTCGTTTCATACGAAAGGTTTTGGTTCAACAAAATTAACGTTTTATAGGAGTTAAAGAAATAATGTTTGCCTAATTTTGCCAAAAAAAACTAAATATGAAAAAATTAATTATTTACAGCTTTGCATTCTTAATGCTTGGTGCTGCAGCAAGCTCTTGTAGTAAATACGAAGAAGGTCCAAAATTGGCTTTTTCTTCGAAAAAATCTCGTTTGGTTGGGGAATGGAAATTGACGAAACAAACTGAAAATGGGACAGACAATAATCTTACAAATGTAACTACAACCCTTTCAATAAAAGACGATGCAACTTTTTACTACAAAATTGCTTACTCGGTTCTTGGAATTCCTTACACAGTCGATTACTCAGGGAAATGGGAATTTAACAGCGACAAAACACAAGTTCTTTTCACAGAAGATGGACAAACATCAATTACAAACCAAACGATTGTAAAACTTGCCTCTGATGAATTAAAATTAAGAGAAATTGATGGAAATGACACGATTGTTTCCACCTATCAACCTCAATAAAAATTTATCACTCATTGAAAGCTACTCAATTTTGGGTAGTTTTTTTTTGTTTTGAAGTAATTTATATTAAATTTGAAAAAAAATATACAAAATGAGATTATTCGTACTTAGTTTAATGGCAATTTCTTTCTTGACAATTTCTTCATGTAGTAAATACAGTGATGGGCCAAGTATATCTTTCGTTTCTAGAAAAGCAAGACTTTGTAATGACTGGATTTTAGAATCTTATTTCAGAAATGAAACAGATAAAACAGATAAAAACTTAACCGTAAAGCTTGTTTTTGACAAAGATGGCACTTACTCAAAATCGACAACAGGAAACTTTGCTGGACAATTTCAAGGTGAATACGAAAATGGGACTTGGGTATTTGAAGACAATAAAGGTCAAATATTATTGTATAACGGCGTAGACGAAGACCCAATTCACATTTATACAATCAAAGAACTTAGAAGAAAAAGATTAAAACTAGTAGAATCATTCACTTCTATCGGTGTAACAAACACTTACCAATTCGTTATTTTCTAACAAAAAACAAGCGCTTCTAAACAAAACGCTCATCTATTTCCATCACGTGATTACAATTCTTACACGTTCTCATTTCATCTGAGCCATAAAACTCTTTAAATCGAGGTAAAAAATCTTTTTCAATATTTTCAAGTGGAAATTTGTACTCTTTAAGTTGTGTGTTGCATTTTTCACAAAACCACATCAAGCCATCAATTAAGTCTGTTCCTCTTCTTACTTTTTCAATTACCAAACCAACTGTATTTTCCCCACGAATAGGAGAATGTGGTATATTACCGGGTAATAAAAATAGTTCACCTTGTTTAATTTGAATATCTTTAGCCTTACCTTCTATTTGAACGCGAACTGTTATATCTCCTTCAATTTGATAAAATAACTCTTCACTTTCATTATAGTGATAATCTTTTCGAGCATTCGGTCCTCCAACAATCATAACGATGAAATCCCCAGCTTCTTTGTACAAGTTTTTGTTCCCAACTGGTGGCTTTAGCAAATCGCGATTTTCATCAATCCATTGCTGCAAATTAAATGGCATTAACATAGATTCAATTTTTAGTTTAAAGATAATTCTTTTTTACTTTTGAACTTAAATCTATTTTAAACAATCGTATTTCTGTATTTTTACATCCAAAAAAAAATCAATTTCATGAAGAATAGTGCGTTCTTATTTTTGTTTTTAGTAGCTAGTATAAAAACAAATTTTGCTCAAATATCCTTTGAAATTCAAGGAAAAGGTTCTTACAACTCTACTTGGATTGTCAATAAAAACATTTCCGATAAAGGCGACGAACAAGATTACGACATAGCTTGGGCATATAATTATGGTGCAGGTTTTAATTTATATCTTGGTAGAATAGGTATAGGAATTGAAGGATTATTTGGCTACCATAAAGCAGCCTATGCTGGAACCATCGGAACGAGTTTTCCGTTGAGTTATTCATCAGTAGTTGACTTAAAGACCTCACACATTCCCTTGTTATTAAAAATTAAAGGTAAAAAAGCAGGTTATTTTGAAGCCGGTGTACAAATGAATAGCATCTCAAAAGCAACTTATACTATTTCAGGTGATGTTGTTTTTCCTTCTAACAACATTGATGTCTTAAACAAATATTCTAAAACCTATCTATCTGCAATTATTGGAGCTGGAGCAACTATCAAACCTTTTAAAAATTTCCCTCTTGGAATTCTTATAGGTGCACGTTTACAATATGGTTTCGATGATGTTAAAGGTGTTGATGCATTAGCTAATGATTTAAATAATTCATTGATTTATCCAGAAAAGCAAGCAAGTAATGTTATTTCAGGAGGAATGTTAGTTGGATTAACTTATACGCTTTCTAGAAACAACGATAGATAATTTCAAGCGAATCTAAAATTCAATTCGTCTCTACTTTGTGAGTCTATAAGTAACACTATATAATTAGACAACAAAGTGTGACTTTTGAATAATTTAAACCAAATTGAATTTTTAACTGTTTAATTATCAGATATCAAAATCTTTCAGTCAGGATTTTAAAACGCTCATCAACTTCCTTTAACTTCAAATTTTCAAACTAAAAAATCTTCAAATTACCTTTTTTTTAACTCCTAGATTTGAACTTTCCGTTTTTAGTCTATGGCTAAATTTTACATTTTCAATTCTAAATTTTCAAATTTCTTACATATTGCGTCGATACTGCCCACCCACTTCAAACAAGGCATTTGTAATTTGACCCAACGAAGCGTATTTACACGTTTCCATCAATTCTTCAAACATATTACGATTGTTGACAGCAGCGTCTTGTACTTTTTCGATTCCAGTTTTTGACAATTCAATATTTCCATTTTGCAATTCGTTCAACATCTCGATTTGATATTGTTTTTCTTCTTCCGTTGCTCGAATCACTTCTTTTGGCTGAACCGTTGGCGAACCTTTTGAACTTAAGAAGGTGTTTACACCAATAATTGGAAATTCACCCGTATGTTTTAAGGTCTCGTAATACAACGATTCTTCTTGAATTTTAGAGCGTTGGTACATTGTTTCCATCGCACCTAAAACGCCACCTCTTTCCGTGATTCTATCAAATTCTGACAATACTGCTTCTTCCACTAAATCCGTTAAATCGTCTATGATAAATGAACCTTGTAATGGATTTTCGTTTTTCGCCAAACCTAATTCACGATTGATAATCAACTGAATAGCCATTGCACGACGCACTGATTCTTCCGTTGGTGTCGTAATCGCCTCATCGTAAGCATTGGTGTGTAAAGAGTTACAGTTGTCGTAAATCGCATACAAAGCTTGTAAAGTGGTACGAATATCGTTGAAGTCGATTTCTTGTGCATGTAACGAGCGACCTGAAGTTTGAATGTGGTATTTCAACATTTGCGCTCTTGGATTTGCTCCGTATTTTTTCGCCAAAGCTTTCGCCCAAATTCTTCTTGCTACACGACCAATCACAGCGTACTCTGGATCAATTCCGTTTGAGAAGAAGAACGATAAATTCGGACCAAAATCATTGATGTCCATTCCGCGGCTCAAGTAATATTCCACGTAAGTGAAACCATTTGCCAGTGTAAACGCCAATTGCGTAATTGGATTCGCTCCCGCCTCTGCAATGTGGTAACCAGAAATTGAAACTGAATAAAAGTTTCTTACACCGTTATTAATGAAGTATTGTTGCACGTCACCCATCAAACGCAAAGCAAATTCTGTTGAGAAAATACAAGTGTTTTGCGCTTGGTCTTCTTTTAAAATGTCTGCTTGAACCGTTCCGCGAACTTGTTTCAAAGTATCCGCTTTGATTTGCGCATAAACGTCAGCTGGTAAAACTTGGTCACCTGTAACACCTAGCAACATCAAGCCTAAACCGTCGTTTCCTTCAGGTAATTCACCTTGATAACTTGGACGTTTCGTTCCTTTTCGCTTGTAAATCGCAGCGATTTTAGCTTCTACTTCCGCTTCTAAACCGTTCGCTTTGATGTATTTCTCACAATTTTGGTCAATGGCTGCATTCATAAAGAAACCTAACAACATCGGCGCTGGACCATTGATTGTCATGGAGACCGAAGTTGCTGGATGACTTAAATCGAAACCAGAATATAATTTTTTAGCATCGTCTAAACAGCAAATAGAAACTCCAGAATTTCCAATTTTCCCATAAATATCGGGACGAATCGCAGGATCATTTCCGTATAAAGTAACCGAGTCAAAAGCAGTTGAAAGTCGTTTCGCAGGCATTCCTAAACTCACGTAATGGAAACGTTTGTTTGTTCTTTCTGGTCCACCTTCGCCAGCAAACATACGTGTTGGATCTTCTCCTTCTCTTTTGAATGGGAACAAACCAGCTGTATAAGGGAATTCACCCGGGTAATTTTCTTGCAATACCCAACGTAAAATATCGCCCCAACTTGAATATTTCGGTGAAGCAACCTTAGGTATTTGTGAATGAGAAAGTGACTCAGTATGCGTTTGAATACTCAACACTTTATCGCGTACTTTGAACTGATATTCAGGGTTTTTGAACGATTGTTTTTTCTCGTCCCAATTTTGTAAAATCGCCCAATTTTTCGGGTCGAAATTCAATTTTTCATTTTCAAACGCTTCTTGCAATCCTTTTACCAATCTGTCTTTATCTTCGATGGTAGAATTACTTATCGTTTGAATTGAAGTTTGTAAGCCGTGTAATTTCTCAGCAACCACCACTTGTTGATTCACCCATTTATCGTACGAACGGTTATTCTCAGAAATCTCCGATAAATAACGTGTTCTATCTGGTGGAATCACAAATATTTTCTCTGACATTTCGCGCGTAATTTGGAAAGTAGAATTCAAAGGCGAACCTGTTTTTTCTACAACTTTGTCCATAATTACTTTGTACAACGAATTCATTCCTGGGTCGTTGAATTGTGAAGCGATGGTTCCATAAACTGGCATATCATCCACATTACTTTCCCATAAATTGTGATTGCGTTGGTATTGTTTACGAACGTCGCGCAAAGCGTCTAAAGCGCCACGTTTGTCGAATTTATTCAAAGCGATAACGTCGGCAAAATCCAACATATCGATTTTTTCTAATTGCGTTGCAGCACCGTACTCTGGCGTCATCACGTACAATGAAACGTCCGAGTGGTCTAATATTTCAGTATCCGATTGACCAATTCCAGAAGTTTCTAAAATGATTAAATCGTAATCAGCAGCTTTCAAAATACTAATCGCTTCAGCAACGTGTTTTGACAAAGCTAAATTCGATTGACGTGTTGCCAATGAACGCATGTAAACGCGATCACTTTTAATGGAATTCATTCGGATTCTATCTCCCAATAACGCTCCCCCCGTTTTTCTTTTCGAAGGATCGACAGAAACGACTGCGATTTGTTTATCTGTGAAATCAATTAAAAAGCGACGCACTAATTCATCCACTAAAGATGATTTTCCTGAACCACCAGTTCCTGTAATACCAAGCACTGGAATAGATTTTGACTCAGCTATTGCCCTAACTTTATTGAGCATTTCCGTATTTTCTTCTGCAAAATTCTCAGCAGCTGAAATAACGCGTGCAATGGCCGGAACATTTTTAGCTCCGATTAAATCTGGTTCGTTCGTAATATTTGTTCCAACTGGGAAATCACATTTCTGAATCAAATCGTTGATCATTCCTTGCAAACCAAGCGAACGACCATCATCAGGGTGGTAAATGCGCGTGATACCATAACCGTGTAATTCTTCAATTTCAGACGGAAGAATCGTTCCTCCTCCTCCACCGAAGATTTTAATATGTGGTGCTCCTTTTTCCTTCAATAAATCAAACATGTATTTGAAATACTCGATGTGTCCACCTTGGTAGGAAGTCATTGCTATTGCTTGCGCATCTTCTTGAATCGCACAATCAACCACTTCCTCTACCGAACGGTCGTGACCTAAGTGAATCACTTCACAACCGGTAGCTTGAATGATACGACGCATGATGTTAATCGCTGCATCGTGACCATCAAAAAGCGAGGCTGCTGTTACAATTCTGATTTTATTTATTGGTTTGTAAGGCGCAACTTGTTCCATATTTTATGTTCTTTTTTTAAGAGCGCTAAAATTAAGAAAAAAGCAGGAAAGTGCATTCGAAAGCAGGAATGATTCAATGGTTTAATTATAAAACATTTTATTTAGATTATGAAGAAGGTAATTTACTTTCCGTCGCCATCCAATAAATTTCCAAGACCACCAAGAATACTTCCCTCTTCTTTGCGTGGTCCTGTTCCGTATTGTAAAATTCTCGAAGCAAGGCGAGAAATTGGTAATGTTTGCAACCAAACTTCTCCTGGACCTCTTAAAGTTGCGAAGAAAACGCCTTCACCACCAAAAAGTGTGTTTTTGATTCCTCCAACAAATTGGATGTCGTAATCAACTTCCTGCGTATAAGCCACAATACAACCCGTATCCACTCGTAAAAGTTCACCGGGTTTCAGAACACGTTTCATAATGTGACCTCCAGCGTGACAAAACGCCATTCCATCACCTTCTAATTTTTGCATGATGAAACCTTCACCTCCAAAAAGTCCGGTCCCAAGCTTACGTTGAAATTCGATTCCAACTGCAACGCCTTTTGCAGCACATAAAAATGAATCTTTTTGACAAATCAATTTTCCACCATACTGAATTAAGTCGATTGCAATGATTTTTCCAGGATAAGGAGATGCAAATGCAACGCGCGCTTTTCCAATACCGTTATGAGTAAACGCCGTCATGAATAAACTTTCGCCAGTGAGTAATCGTTTTCCAGCGCTCCAAATTTTACTCATAAATCCTTGTTGCTGCTGTGAACCGTCGCCAAAAATGGTTTCCATTTGGATACCTTCGTCCATATACATAAACGCACCAGCTTCAGCAATTGCCGTTTCATTTGGATCTAATTCAATTTCTACCATTTGCATTTCTTCACCATGGATGAAATAGTCTATTTCGTGATTTGTTCTCATGTTTTGTTTTTTTATCAAAATTATTTGAATTAAAGAAATGATAGCTGTTTTTTACTAAAATTTAATTTTAATTGTTAAAAAATGCCTCACAACTTTGCTTACATAAATTAAATACTATTTTTATGAAACAATTAGCCACTTGGAAGAATTTAAAAACACCAAAAGAGAGCTCGATAAAGAGTTAGAACAATTCATAAAGTTGTTGAATAAAATCTTGCCACAATATCACCTGCTTTTAAAAAGAACTGATTTATCCAAAGAGGAACTCAAAGAATTGGGGGATATTGAACATTATCTTATTGGAGTAAATGCTAAAATCATGGAAATCAAAGGAAAACTCGAACAAGATTTATTTGGACAATCCTTGCATGTTTATTATTCCTTGAAAGAAAATGCCAAAAAAGGTGACCCAAGCTCGAAATTGAAACTAGAAAAAATGCGAGCAGCGTTTGTAGAGGCGCTAGAATCGGGTGACGTGATGAACTATAACTAATTTTAATTGCGAATTAATAATTGCGAACTGCGAGTTAATAATTGCGAATTAAACAGTTCTTTACATTGGGTTTTTGTACTTCCCTAAAATAGGTTGACCGTTTTGTTATACTTTTCTATCATCAAAAATAGTTATTTTAGGTCTATCTTCAGTTTTCATATTATTCCATTTTTGAATAAAATCAAAAGGCGTCAACAT
>JBILHL010000050.1:0-18109 GCA_044350515.1 Crocinitomicaceae bacterium
GCATCATCTTTCTTCATATTTGGTGTTTAAATTACTAAAAAGTTATTTCCGAAATTTTTTTGAGCTTTTAAGGGCTCAAAAATTTCAGAATAACTTTCAGCTTTACACACTTTATGGGAGGCTACCTAAAAAAAGCTTTTATATAATTGGCTTGAAATCCCTGTTCAATTAGATTAAATCCCTTTATTTAGGATTAAATCCCTCGACAACTCCCTACCCTAATTTTTCGTATTTCCTTTGGTTCATCAAATCGATGAACTATGAAATTTTATCCAATAAAATTAAAAGGATTAGCAATCAATCAAAAGATAAACTATTACAGTTTTTCTTATTCTATTCCTGAAAATGAAATACACCTCGACTTTCTTTCTAGAACAGTTCGACCGCCTTGAATTTACTCAAAATCAACCTTATCCAAATTTATTTACAACAATCAATTTAAATAATTATACAATGAGTAATAGTAAAAAACAACAAAATAAAAAACAACTTGTAATGAATAAAAAACGAAACAACGAAGCGGATATTGAAAACGCAAACTTAGGGCAAAATGGGAACAATACTATCTATGATAAAAATCAAGGTAATAGAGGGCAGCAATTGAATCCAAATCAGAAACAAGATGGAATTATAACCAAAAAACAGGTTGTACTACCAAAACCAATTGTAAAACCAACTGTAAAGCCAAAGCCAGAGATTATTCCAAATTTACCAAGTAAAACGGGAAAACCTTCTGGGCCACGTCGAGGAAACAAGACTCCAAAACCAACTAAATAATAATTAGTTGATTCCACAACGCACGGAGTCAAAATCCTGACTTCGTGCGTTTCTCGCAAAACCTTTGCATTTATCGTCTTTTAATTACAAACAAAACTTATCAATTTTGAACCGTCAAAAAAATGGACTTACACCAAAAAATCAAAATTTTACGATTGAGCAAAAATTACACACAAAACTACATGGCTGATGAGCTCGGAATTGACCCGACTAACTACAGCCGTTTGGAGCGTGGCGAATCTAAAATCCCAGTCGAAAGATTAAAAAAAATTGCAACCATACTTGGAACGGATATCAACGAATTTTTAGCATCCGAAATAAAAAACGAACAGCTGGATTCGAATCATTCATTGTTATTACATGGGATTTTAATAGAAATAAGAGCGATTCGAATAAGTCTTAATTCGTTAGAAATTAATCCATTGAAAACCGATTTGACAAAAAACAGTAACAACTAACACAAAATAAATGATGAATCAATTTTACGCTAAACTAAAATTTTTAATGCTTTCCGTTCTCATTCTAAGTGCGGTTAGTTCATGTATGACGACAAAAACAAATGTTGGGGCTTATCGCGAAACGCAAGGGGAAGAATATACTTATGCAAAAGGAAAACAAATGTGGCTTTTTTGGGGGTTAATTCCTCTTGGACGAACGAGTGTAAGTACGCCAGCTGATGGAAATTGTCAAGTAATAACACGATACAATGTTGGGGATGCGATTATCTCAAGTTTAACAGGTGGAATTTTTACAACTCATACAATTAAAATTAAAGCAAAAAGACCTGCTAGTGCAAAGTCAACATCGATAGAAGCACCAAAAGAGAAAAAACCTTTAATGGATAATTTTAAATCCAAAGACAAAAACTAATCGTAATCAATTAATAATCAAATAATAAATCAAATGAAAAAATCAATTCAATTCATGCTTACCCTTTCTTTGGGTTTCTTTTTACTAATTGCTTCAAGTTGTCAAAAAAATAACACAGGTGATTTAGTTGTAAACGTTGTGGACGGTCTAAATAGCTCTGTTGGATCTGGAAAAACTGTGTATTTGTATAACAGTCAAGCAGAATTTGATAATGGAACTTATTCAAAAACAGCAACCACTGACGCATCAGGTCAAGTAACTTTTTCAAAACTAACACCTGGAGTTTATTACGTAGATTGTGATTGGGAAAATAATTTAGGTTTTACGGTAACAAGTTCAGGAAGTGGAGAGGTAACAAAGAAAATGGTTACAACAATTACAGCGGCTCCTTAATAATAAACTTTTCTAAATTTTACTAAGGCTATTCGAAAGGGTAGCCTTATTTTTGTTTTATGATACGCTTCAACCTTCGAGTATATGGTCTTGTAATTAATGATAAAAAAGAAATCCTTCTTTCTGATGAATTTCGTTTTGGTCACTTCTTCACCAAATTTCCGGGTGGAGGAGTTGAAGCAGGTGAAGGAATTTTGGATGCTTTGAAACGTGAATTTATCGAAGAATTAAATTTAGTAATTGAAGACGCAACTCCTTTTTACTTCAATGATTTTTACCAAGAATCAGCATTTAGAAAAGAAGATCAAGTTGTTTCATTTTACTACATAGTTCAATGCGAAACCGCAAAAATCAAGGTGGAGAATTACGCAATTCCATTTCAAGAAGAAACAGAAAAACAACGTTGGATTTCAGTTGCTGCTTTATCTACAAATGATTTGACTTTCCCAATTGATAAAGTTGTGGTTGATAGAGTCAAAAATTTCATTAAGTAAAAAAATGCACAAAAAAAAAGAGGTTCATTTCTAAACCCCTTTCTCATTTTACTTATAGATACGACTAGGTCGCGGCAATTTTATCTGACATGTATTCACCAGCTTTTAATTTCCCAACGATTTTGGAGAAACAATCAATTGTGTATTCAACGTCTTCAAGTGTATGAACAGCAGTTGGGATAATTCTTAAAATAATCATTCCTTTCGGTACAACTGGATAAACAACCATCGAACAGAAAACATTGTAATTTTCTCTCAAATCATAAATCAAATTCGTTGATTCAGGAATAGAACCATTCAAATATACAGGAGTCACACAAGAATCTGTAACACCGATTTCAAAACCTGCGTTTTTCAATCCAGTCTGAAGAGCATTGGTAATTTTCCAAAGATTTTCTTTCAATTCTGGATGATTACGCATCAATTCCAAACGCTTCAAAGCTCCTTTTACTAATGGTAATGGCAATGCTTTTGCGAAAATTTGTGAACGCATGTTATAACGTAAATATTCAACTACTTGCTCGTCACTGGAGATGAATCCACCAATTAAAGCAAAGGACTTAGCAAAAGTTCCAAAGTAAATATCGATTTGGTCTTGAACTCCTTGCTCTTGTCCAGCACCACCACCTTTTGCACCTAAAGTACCAATTCCGTGCGCATCGTCAACTAAAAGTCTGAAATTGTATTTTTTCTTTAACTCAACGATTTCTTTTAATTTCCCTTGGTCACCACGCATACCAAAAACTCCTTCAGTGATAACTAAAATCGCACCACCAGTTTCTTCTGCTAACTTAGTCGCACGTTGCAATTGTTTGTCGCAATCTTCTACATCATTGTGTTTGAAGACAAAACGCTTACCCATGTGTAAACGAACACCATCAATAATACAAGCGTGAGATTCAGCATCGTAAACGATTACATCATGACGATCGACTAAACAGTCAATTGCGGACAATATAGCTTGGTAACCGAAATTACATAAAATCGTATCTTCTTTTTCAACAAAAGCAGATAATTCAGCTTCTAATTGTTCGTGGTAATTTGAATTTCCACTCATCATTCTAGCGCCCATTGGGGCAGCAAATCCAAATTCAGCAGCAGCTTCAGCATCCGCTTTTCGAACCTCTGGATGATTAGCTAAACCTAAATAATTGTTTAAAGACCAATTTAATTTCTTTTTTCCTCTGAAAAACATGTGAGGTCCGATGTCACCTTCCAATTTAGGAAATGTGAAATATCCATGTGATTCTTTCGCGTGTTGACCAATAGGTCCTCTGTTCGCTTTGATTTTTTCGAAAATATCTGCCATACTCTGTAAGTGAATTATTATGCAAAATTAAGCATATTCTAATTGTGAAATTTTCTTTATTAATTTTTTATTAACCAGTATTTGAGCATTAAAGTTGTAATTTTGTACCCAGAATGCGTTGAGTTTAATTCAACGAAAACGGAATCAATGTTTACACTTTTCATAACAAGTTGTATTTCCCTTTTCTCTTTGATAAATCCATTGAGTGCGATTCCTGTTTTTATTTCTTTAACTTCTGGTTATTCTCCAGGACATTTACGGGTAACAATAAGAAAGACAGCAGTTTATATCTTTGTTATTTGCCTTGTTTCTTTTTTTATTGGGAATTACATCCTTGAATTTTTTGGGATTTCTATTCACGCATTAAAACTAGCTGGTGGAATAATCATTTCGCGTTCTGGCTTTTTACTTTTAAACTCTCAACACAAAAACGATATTCAAGGGGAAGTCAAAGAGGAGTCTTTAGTTAAAGAAGATATTTCTTTTAGTCCCCTGGCGATGCCTTTGTTGGCGGGTCCAGGCTCTATTTCGCTATTAATAAACTTATCTTTAAAAACAGAAACCTTTTTAGAAAAAATGGTAACAGTTTCTTCCATTTTTGTAGTGAGTTTGGTTATCTTTTTCATCTTTTTCCTTGCACCAAAAATCCTCAAATACCTTGGTCAAGCTGGTATTCGCTCCATGTCAAAGATTATGGGGTTTATCGTTTTATCGCTTGGAATTCAAATGGTAGTGGATAGCTTGAATATTTTGTTGAAACTGTGAAGTTTTTTAGAAACTAAATTCAATGTTTTTTCAATCAAATTATACATTAACTTTATCTTCTATAACACGAAGTCATGTCGAAAATTGCTTTAGTTTTCTCTTTTTTGATTGGTTCTTTTTATTCTTTTGCTCAATTTCAATTTGATTTTCAAAATTCGATTCCAGTAATTAAATCTGGAATAACCCAAAAAATTCCTTGGGCTGGAGGATTGAATTACGCGCAAGTTTCAACTATTGATATTGATTTTGATGGCGATTCTGATTTGTTTGTTTTTGACAGAAGTACCGACCAATTCAGAATCTTTAAACAAGTCGAAATCAATGGTTCGCCAGCTTATGAATATGCTCCTATGAGCTATTTACTTTTTCCCGATGATTTGCGCTACCGAGTTCAGCTTCAGGATTATAATCAAGATGAAAAAAAAGACATTTTTACCTACGGAATTGGTGGAATGAAAGTTTATAAAAACATCGGAAATGCTACGGAAGGATTAAAATGGGAACTTGCGTCATCATTGCTTTACTCTGATTACAACGGGGCTAATTTGAATTTATACATCAGTTCAAGTGATATACCAGCAATTGTGGATGTTGAAAACGATGGCGATTTAGATATTTTGACCTTTCACATTGGCGGCGAACATTTACAATACCATCAAAACCAAAGCATGGATTTATATGGAAATACCGACTCATTGATTTTTGTACTTAAAAATGAATGTTGGGGAGGTTTTAAAGAAGATGTAAATTCAAACTCTGTGATACTTAATGACCCTACTGCTCCATGTGCGATTGGAAATGTTCCAGATGCGCAAAAAGGTAAACTTGAAATTGAAAAAGCACATGCTGGTTCAACGGTTTTAGCATTAGACATTGATGGTTCTGGCGTAAAAGATTTGATTCTTGGAGATGTAGCTTATGCGAATTTAAATTTACTCGTAAACGGAGGAACTGCACCAAATACCAATTCGTTAATGATTTCAGCGGATGTGAATTTCCCTTCCAATTCAACGCCTGTAAGTATGCAATTATTTCCAGCAGCGTTTTGGGAGGATGTTGATTTTGATGGAAAAAAAGATTTGATTGTTGCTCCGAATGCTAAAAATGCTTCGGAGAATGAAACGAGTGTGATGAAGTATAAAAACACAGGAAGCAATTCGAATCCCAATTTCGTTTTTGAAACCAAAAGTTTTCTTCAAAGCGACATGATTGAACATGGAACTGCTTCGGTGCCAATGTTAGTGGATATCAATAATGATGGACTTTTAGATCTATTTATTTCTAACTATTATTCCTACAAACCAACGCTTTCTAAATACAGTCGAATCGCTTATTACCGAAACACAGGGACAAGTACTGAACCTCGGTTTACTTATATTGAAAACGATTTTTTAAATCTTTCTACAACTAATTATGGATTGAAAATTACTCCTGCTTTTGGTGATTTAGATGGAGACAATAAGCAAGATTTACTCCTTGGTTTGGAAAATGGGACTTTGGTTTATTACAGAAACACAAGCACAGGTTCGAATCCTACATTTGCCAACCCAGTGTTGAACTATACAGATAATGCTGGTGCAGTAATTAATGTCGGACAATTTGCTGCGCCTCAACTTTTTGATTTAAATAAAGACGGAAAACTGGATTTAATTATTGGTAAGAAAACAGGAGAACTTGTTTATTATCAAAACGTTGGCACGACAACCAATCCACAATTTGAGTTAGCAAATAGTAATCTTGGAGGAATTGATGTTGCAACGACAACGCCAGATGGTTTTCCAATTCCACATTTTTTCAGACAACAAGATACTACTTATTTGCTTTTGGGAGCCTACGACGGCGTGATTCGATTTTATGATTCAATCGATTTGAATTTAGCAATAGGATCAAATTTTCATTTGCGAAAGTTCAATTTTTTAGGAATGCAAAAAGAACTGGGCTCATTCAGTGCTTGTGCAGTAGGTGATGTGGATAATGATGGCAATTTAAACTTGTTTGTAGGTCAAGATTTGGGTGGAGTTTATCATTTAGAACATACGGAAGGAAGTTCACTTGGATCGATTGAAATCGAAACTGAGCAAACGTTTGTTGTTTATCCAAATCCATTTGAAAATGAGTTTATTATTGAATCAACACAAATTGATTTCGTAGAAATATTCAACCTTATGGGACAAAAAATAGCTGAACAAGAAATTATTCAAGGTGAAAATAGTTTCCAAATTTCAAATGGAAATAATGGAATTTACTTCTTGAGATTTAAAAGTTCAGGAAAGACAGTGAAATTAGTTCGATCTTATAAAGGATAAGTTTATTGACTTGAGATTATAATGATTTCACCAATTCAAGTGCTTTTTCTATATGCCCCAATGGATTCGTTTGAGAATTATAGATGCCTTTTACTTTTCCATCAAGACCAATAATGTAGGTTACACGTCCAGGGATGAGTCCAAATAAATTCCCGGGCACACCAAATAATTTACGTACTTTTTTATCCGTGTCAGCCAATAAGATGAAAGGAAGCTTGTGTTTAGTAGCAAAAGAGGAGTGTTTTTCTTCTGAGTCAGATGAAATACCAATTACTTCGCAGTCAAATTCTTTAAAGTCTTCATAACTGTCTCTAAATGAACAGGCTTCTTTCGTGCAGCCTGGAGTGTCATCTTTGGGATAAAAATAGATTACCATCTTTTTCTTGCCAATAAAATCGGTCATATTAATCATTTTTCCTGAGGCATCGGGAAGTTGAAAGTCTGGACAATTGTCGCCTATTTGTATCATTTTTTTAATCGTTTAATGCTTGTTTAAATCTATTTAAAACACGTTCTCTTGCGTATTTATGTTCTACAATTGGAGCAGGGTAGGAGCTTGTACCAAATTCAGGAACCCATTTTTTTATGTACTCGAATTGTTTGTCAAATTTTTCTTGTTGCGCAGAAGGATTGAAAACCCTAAAGTAAGGAGCTGCATCACATCCTGAACTTGCTGCCCATTGCCAGCCTCCAACATTGCTTGCTAATTCAAAATCCATAAGTTTTTCGGCAAAGTAAGTTTCCCCTAAGCGCCAATCTAAAAGTAAATGTTTGGTTAAAAAACTCGCTACCACCATTCGAACACGGTTGTGCATAAATCCTGTTGCATTCAATTCGCGCATTCCTGCATCTACAAGTGGATATCCCGTTTTTCCTGCACACCAAGCTTTAAAAAGTTGCTCGTCAGTTTCCCATTCTATTTTGTCGTATTGTCTTTTAAACGAATTTTTAACAGAATGCGGGAAGTGAAAAATAATCATTTGGTAGAAATCACGCCAAATCAATTCATTGAGGTAGGATTCATTTAAAGCAACAGCTTTTTGTGCCAATTGTCGGATACTTATCGTGCCAAATCGCAAGTGAACACTCAATCTTGAAGTTCCATTGATTGCAGGAATATCGCGCTGTAGTGAGTACTTTGCAATAATTTCTTCATTCGCAGTTCGTTCCGCAAAATCATACAATTGCTCATTTTCAAATCCCATTTCATGCAAGGGAATTAATTCTTGTAAAGAGGAAGTTTGTAAGTTATCTGTATATTTTAAAGTCGGATAAGAAGAAAGGTAGAAATCAGAAAGTTTGGCTTTCCATTTCCGTGAGTAAGGCGTAAAAATCGTATAAGGTAAACCATCGTCTTTTAATACTTCGTTTTTTTCGAAAATCACATGGTCCTTCGCACCTATAAATTCACAATTCAACGCTTTTAGTTTTTCAAACAGTTGTGAATCGCGATCAAGCGCATAAGGTTCGTAATCACGATTAGAGAAAACGCTAGTAATTTCATGTTCTTCAACCAATCGCGGAATGATTTCTAAAGGCAAGCCATACATTACTTTCAAATCCGAACCTAAATCTTGGTAGTGCTTTTTAAGTTTTGAAATCTCTTGGTGAATAAATAAAACACGTTGATCATTCGCTGGAAGTTTGTCCAAGATATTTTTGTCGAAAATAAAAATAGGTTGAACTTTTCCTCCTGATTTCAAAGCCTTGTAAAGACCCGCATTGTCGTCAATTCGTAAATCTCGTCGGTGCCAAAATAGTACTTTATTACTCATAACGTATTTAACAGAATTGGTGGAGTTTTGTTTTGGTCATTTCATAGGTGTGGTCTTCTGCTCAAAATATTCAGTTGATTTGGATAGGTAGAATAGTTAACGCAATTATAAAGATTGGAATGAGCTAATACCAATTAACAAGAACATTGTCATGAATAAGAATTTGCTTGGTATAATACCGACAACGGTATAACAAAATTCATTTGAATTTTATACATGACATTTTAAGCGTTCGTCGGTATAATCCATTATCCACAACAAATCAATTCTTATTCAGCTTTTCATGTTCAATGAACTATCTTTGTCTTAATGAATGTTTACACAAGTTTACAAGAGAAAATCGAAGATGGCGTAAATCTCATTAAATCTAAATTGAGTCGCAGACAGTTTATTTTGTTTTCAAGTATTGTTGTGGGTGCTAGTTCAGCAACTGCAGCTATTTTGTTAAAATGGTTTGTTCACTTAATCTTTGAGTTTGCAACGCACAATCGAATTTCAAATTATAAGTATTTCTATCTTTTTCTCCCTATGATTGGGATTCTTCTCACGGTTTATATAGTTGGTAAAGTTCTTGGAGGAAAGTTAAGTAAAGGTTTAGCCCAAATCCATGCATCAATTGCTAAGAAATCAAGTTTTTTACCGCGTAGAAATATGTTTGACCAATTATTAACAAGCTCTTTGACAGTTGGGTTTGGAGGTTCAACAGGTTTGGAAGCACCAATCGTTATTACAGGTGCTGCTTTTGGGTCAAATTATTCCAAAACCTACAGATTGAATTACAGCGAAAGAACTTTATTGTTAGCATGTGGTATTTCAGCTGGGATTGCGGCAGCGTTTAATGCGCCAATCGCTGGTGTTCTTTTTGCCTTGGAAGTGTTGTTGGTTGATATTAGTATTTCGGCTTTTACACCTTTGATTATCGCTTCGGCAACAGGCGCGTTGATTTCCATAATAACCTTGAACGATTCTATTTTATTGAATTTTAAGTCAACACAAAGTTTTAACTATTGGAATTTACCTTTTTATATTTTATTGGGTGTTTTTGCTGGATTGGTTGCTGTTTATCACACGCGAACTTTCTTTAAAGTTGAACATTATTTATCTAAAAGTATCAAAAAACCCATTTTTAGAATCCTAGTTGCTGGATTTTTCTTGGCTGTGATGATTGCTATTTTTCCTCCGCTATTTGGAGAAGGTTATCAGAGTATAAAACTTTTAGCAGAAAAACAACCTGAACAATTGTTTACTAATTCCATTATTCAATTCTTGAGCTCCAACGAATTAATTGTTTTATCTTTTGTTGGTTTATTGATTTTTTTGAAATCCATAGCAACTGCATTGACAATTGGAGGAGGTGGAAATGGTGGAAATTTTGCTCCCTCTTTGTTCATTGGTGCTTACCTTGGATTTTTTGTATCGAGAATTGTAAATTATTTCAAAATAGCTGAATTACCAGAAAACAACTTCACGCTTGTTGGAATGGCTGGAATTTTAAGTGGATTGTATCACGCACCTTTGACCTCAATTTTCTTAATCGCTGAGATAACTGGTGGATATTCGCTCATGATTCCTTTAATGATTGTATCTTCAATCAGTTTTGCTGTTTCAAAGTATTTTGAACCTTTTTCAATGGATGCAAAAAACTTAGCTAAAAAAGGTGAGACCTTTACAACCGATAAGGATTTTAATGTTTTGACAACGATAAAAACCGTTGAGTTAATTGAAAAAGATTATCCTCATTTATCACCTTTCATGAGTTTGCGCCACTTGGTTGAGATTGTTTCAACTTCAAAGCGAAACATTTTTCCAGTTGTGAGTGATGACAAGAATTTATTGGGCGTAGTGTTACTTGATGACATTCGTGAAATCATGTTCAAACCAGAAAATTATGATGTAGTTCAAGTGAAAGAGTTGATGCGAACACCTTTGGCAATTATTCAAGTGGACGACAACATGAATCAAGTTATGAAGTATTTCGACGAAACGAGTGCTTGGATTTTACCAGTTGTTAAAGATTATGTTTTCGTTGGATTTATTTCTAAGTCAAATGTTTTCTCAGGTTATCGCGAGAAATTAAAAGATCATACTATTGATTGAAACTTCTTATTCTTCCCCCTCTTTTTTCTTAGGAAAATAAACCTTTTGACGAAGAATAATTGTAAAAATCCCAAGTGTAATACAGGCGTCGGCAACGTTCCATATTGCTGGAAAAATTTGACCACCTCCAATGTATGGAACCCATTTAGGCCAGTTCACATCGAATTGAAACATATCTACCACATTTCCAAAAAGAAATCCTTGGTGACGTACTTCAACTGGATAGGTAAATCCATAATCGGTACAATTCATTTTCACACCTGACCCGGGTAATTGATTAAAACCTTCGCATGGATTAAAGGGAAAAATAAAATCGTAGAACATGGAATCTAACAAATTCCCAGTTGCGCCAGCAAATACAAATCCAACAGCTACCAAAAATTCCATTTTAGCTCCTTTTTTAGCTTCTGTATAAATATAGTAAGCAAGTGCAAAAATGGCAACAACACGAAATAAGCTTAAAGCCAGTTTGTGCCACATTTCTGAACCAAAGGTTGTTCCAAAAGCCATTCCTTGGTTTTCAATGTAATGCAACGCAAACCAATTACTAATAACATACTTCACTTCGTCAGAACCGAAGGACGTTTTAATGTAAATCTTGACCAATTGATCTATAATCAAAAGGGACAAAATAACAATACCAACAATCGTTAGCTTTTTTTTCACTAATTATTTTTGTGCATTCTTAGCGTCGATACTCATTGTTGCATGTGGAACCAAACGCAATCTTTCTTTTGGGATTAAAGTTCCATTTACGCGACAAACTCCGTATGTTTTGTTCTCGATACGCATTAAAGCCGCTTGTAAACTTTGAATGAATTTTTCTTGTCTTGCAGCTAATTGTGCAACTTCTTCACGCGATAAAGTTTCAGAGCCATCTTCCATCATATTGAACGTACGCCCAGTATCATCTGTTCCGTGATCATCGTTATGAGATAAAGAACCAATTAATAACGTGTAATCTTCTTGTGCTTCTTTCAGTTTATTATGAATCAATACTTTGAACTCCTCAAGATCTGCGTCTGAATATCTATTTTTTTCCTTTGACATACTAGAAATTTTATTTTTATACCCTAAAAATTAGGACAGCAAAGGTAAAATTTTTGATGAAATAGCACTAACTGAATTAATAATTTTAAAGAATATTAATCTCATGTTTAAACAATTCCTTTGAGTTATTCACAATTTCCGCTTCTGCACCTTAATAATGAATATTTTCGCACCATGATTCGTCTATTTTTAGAGAATAGAATTGGTGTTCTACTTCTTCTACCGGTAATAATTACAATTTACTTCTTTCTGAATTATCAAAGAGGGTATTATTTACCTTCTGAAGAGGTCAATTTAGGACTTTGGAATAGTAAACCAGTAGATGGAACAATTTTCGGTTTAATCAGTGCGTTTTTAATCTTGGTAAATGCTGTTGGTTTAAATATCCTTTTTAATATCAATGAATTTTTTGAAAAGAATGCCTACATCGTTTCATTACTTTATGTGGTAACGATGAGTTTTTACCATTCATTTTACAGTTTGAATGGTTCTTTAATCGCTCATTCTTTCTTGATTTTAATGTTGTATCAGTTCTTTCGATTGAAACAAAATACGGATGGAAGAGCCCCTGTTTTTAATGGCGCATTATTCGCAGGAATCGCCGCAACGTTTTTTCCTCCTTTGTTGATTTCACTGCCTTTTATTATCGCGATGATTTTAATAATTCGACCTTTTTATTTTAGAGAAATGCTGCTTTGTATTTTTGCTTTTATTACCCCAGTGATTTTTTCATTGGTTTATATTTGGGCAATGCATTCGGTTATAGATTGGAAGATTTTAGGAGACAAGTCGAATTACCAATTTCAAACAGATTTTATTGTTTCGATGGTTGTATTTGCTGTTTTATTAACATTGAGCATTTTTAGTTTGAGCGCTCGCTTACAGAAATCGTCAATTAGATTGAAAAAACAGATTCAAATTATTTGGGTATTAATTATTCTTTCTATTTTTCTCGGAGTAGTAGATTTTTTGTTTTTCAAGCAAATAGAGCGTTTCAGCCTTTTAATGATTCCACTTTCGTTGTTACTTAGTTATTCGTTTTATCATAAAAATTATGGAATTGTTTCCACAGTAGTGTTTTACTTGACAATGCTTTATTCGGTGTTGAAATTTTTTATTTTCTCTCCCCACCACAGCTTGTAATTTGATTAATTTTGAACAATATTTAAAAAACGAAGATGAAATTTGGAATTGTAACTTTCCCAGGCTCCAATTGTGACCAAGACATGGTTTATGTACTGCAAGATTTATTAGGTAAAGAAGTAGTTAACCTTTGGCACAAAGACACTGATTTGCAAGGTGTAGATATGGTCGTTTTACCGGGAGGATTTTCCTACGGAGATTATTTAAGATCGGGTGCAATTGCAAAATTTTCACCTATAATGACAGAAGTTATTAATCATGCCAATAAAGGTGGTTACGTTATGGGAATCTGTAATGGTTTTCAAATTCTAACAGAATCTGGTCTTTTAGAAGGTGCTTTGTTACACAATAACAGCCAGCGTTTTATTTGTAAAAATGTCAATTTAAAGGCTGTTTCTTCAAGTGCTGCAATTACCAAAGATTTAGATAAAACAGCGGCATTCAAAATTCCAATTGCACATGGAGAAGGAAGATTTCATGCTTCAGAGGAGACATTGAAGTCGCTACAAGACAACGATCAAATTTTATTCAGCTATTGCGACACAGCTGGAAATGTAAACGAATCTAGTAATCCAAACGGATCACTTCTAAATATTGCTGGAATTACTAATAAGTCTAAAAATGTTTTTGGAATGATGCCACATCCCGAAAGAGCAGCAGATCCAATTTTAGGAAATGTTGATGGTTTGGCAATTTTTAATTCGATTTTAAGTCACTGTTCATGAAAATATTATTGTTAGGTTCGGGAGGAAGAGAGCATGCTTTAGCATGGAAAATTGCCCAAAGTTCTATTTTAGATGAGTTGTTCATCGCACCTGGAAACGCAGGGACGCGTCAATTCGGGAAAAATGTTGCCCTTTCACCTATTGATTTTGAAGCAATAAAAGAATTTGTGATTACAAACGCCATAGAAATGGTTGTTGTTGGTCCAGAAGAACCTTTGGTGAATGGAATCTACGATTTTTTCAAAGCAGATGAAAAATTACGTAAAGTGGCTTTAATTGGCCCAAGTAAAATCGGTGCGCAATTGGAAGGAAGTAAAGATTTCGCAAAAGCATTCATGAATCGTCACAGTATTCCAACTGCGAAATATGGAACTTTTACTGCGGAAACGATAGAAGAAGGCATCAAGTTTTTGCGCAATATGAAAGCGCCTTACGTTTTAAAAGCAGATGGTTTAGCAGCAGGAAAAGGTGTTTTGATTTTAAAAAATCTTGACGAAGCTGAACTCGAGCTAAGAAGCATGTTGGAGCATCAAAAATTTGGGAAAGCAAGTGCAAAAGTTGTGATTGAACAGTTTTTGGCAGGAATTGAACTTTCTGTTTTTGTAATTACTGATGGTGATTCTTTCAAACTACTTCCCGAAGCTAAAGATTACAAAAGAATAGGAGAGGGTGACACAGGATTAAACACAGGTGGAATGGGTGCTGTTTCCCCAGTACCTTTTGCAGATGCCGCATTTATGGACAAAGTTCACAATCGTATTATTGTTCCAACGGTTAAAGGTTTAAAAACGGAAGGAATCGACTACAAAGGTTTTATTTTCTTTGGTTTAATTAGCGTCAAAGGCGATCCATACGTAATAGAATACAATTGCCGAATGGGCGACCCTGAAACAGAAGTTGTTATCCCGAGATTGAAATCGGATATTATAGATTTGTTTGAAGGAGTGGCTACCAATACTTTATCAGAAAGAGATATTCAATTTATTGATAAAAGTGTTGCAACTGTGATGATGGTGTCAGGTGGTTATCCCGAAGAATACGAGAAAGGAAAACAAATTTATGGATTGAATGGAATTGTGGATAGCCTTGTTTTTCATGCAGGCACTGTTTCCGATGGACCTTCTGTTCTAACTGCTGGCGGACGCGTTTTAGCCGTTAGTTCGTACGGTAAAAACATTGAGGTAGCAATTGAGAAAAGCTATGAATCAATTTCGAAAATTCAATTTGAAAATGCCTTTTACCGCAAAGATATTGGACATGATGTTATATAAACCTAAGTCGAAAAAAGCATGAGTTTAGATTATTTATTAGTTCTTATCTCTTTGCTGTTTTCTGCTTTTTTTTCAGGAATGGAGCTAGCATATTTAGCTTCCAATCGCTTGAAAATCGAAGTTCAAATCAAACAAAAAACATTTCAGGGTAAAATCCTTTCCATTCTATACAAGAAAGATTCTACCATGATTGCAATGTTATTGCTTGGAAATAATATTGCATTGGTAGTTTATGGTATTTCAGCGGCAAATATTTTAAATCCTGTAATCAGCGAATGGGGAATCACCAACGATGCCTCTGTTTTAATACTTCAAACGCTACTTTCTACTTTGTTAGTACTTGTCACAGCAGAATTTTTACCAAAGGCAATTGTACAAATTAACCCGAATAATTTCCTAAATATTGGAAGTTTAATTCTGTTGGTTATATTTTGGATTTTGTTTCTCCCGACACAAGTGATTTTGCTTTTGAGTAATTTGATTTTAAAATTGTTTGGAATTCAAAACCAAAATTCAGATAAAGTTTTCTCCAAAGTTGATTTGGAACATTATGTTGATGATTTGTCATCGCGTATAAAAGCAGAGCAAGAGTTCAGCAATGAAATGCTTATTTTGCGAAACGCACTCGATTTTTCGAATGTGAAAGCAAGAGACTGTATGGTTCCAAGAACTGAAATCATTGCAGTGGAAATTGACGAAGAATTAGAGGTTGTTCAAAAAATATTTATCTCAAAAGGACTTTCCAAAATAATCGTTTTTCGTGATTCCATTGATAACATCATTGGTTATGTTCACTCTTATGATTTGTTTACACGACCTAAAACGATAAAACAAGTTTTAAAACCAATAAGCTTTGTTCCTACTGTAATTACCGGAAAGGAATTAATGGAGAAATTCACTAAGCAAGCTGGCAGTTTGGCTGTTGTTACTGACGAATATGGAGGAACAGCTGGAATTATAACCTTAGAAGATGTAATTGAAGAAATTTTTGGTGAAATCGAGGACGAGCACGATAATGAAGATTGGATGGAAGAGCGAATAAATGACAAAGAATTTCTTTTTTCAGCGCGTGTTGACATAGATTATTTGATAGAAACGTATAATTTAGACCTTGAAGAATCAAATGAATACGAAACTTTAGCTGGACTAATGATTTTTCATTTAGAAAAAATCCCAGAACCTAACACCACCCTTAGAATTGGAAATTATAAATTTATTATTGAAGAAGTAAGTGATCGAAAAATAGAAAAAGTGCGTTTAATAATTGATTAATTTAACCGACTGATGAAGAATGGAATCATTTTCTTGTTTAGTTGTTTTAGTTTACTAGCTTTTTCTCAAAAGTCAATTATTCTTTCCGATGAATTAAAGGAAATTTCTGGACTTCAGTACCTCAACGATACATTATTAGTTGCTCACAACGATGGAGGTAATGCCCCAATGATTTATTTCTTAAATCCCAATTCTGGAAAAATCATTAAACGAGTGGTTTTAAAAAACACCAAAAATGTTGATTGGGAAGACATGGCACTAAATGGAAACTACCTTTACATTGGTGATTTTGGGAACAATAACAATAAACGTAAAAACCTGACCATTTACCGCTTTTCATGGAAAGATGCTTTGAAGCAAGATAGTATTTCAACGGATTTGATGACCATTGCTTACGCCGAACAAATGGCCTTTCCACCAGAAAATAAAGCTTTAAATTTCGATGCAGAATGTCTCGCTTTTGCTGATGGTTATTTGTGGATTTTTACAAAAAACCGAACAGAGCCTTTTGACGGTGTCTCCAATGTTTATCGCGTAAAATTTCAAGAGAACACGCATGCCGTTTTGAAGAAAGAATATTCTATCAAAATTGGTTCTAAAGGATGGATGTTTGATAGCGTAACAGGTGGAGATTTTGCTTACGGCTATTTCTATTTAACAACGTATAATCGCGTATTAAAGTACTTGTTCACTGAAGGGAAATTCACTTTGGTCAAACAATATAAGTACAACGAATACAATCAAAAAGAGGCAATTACGGTAGTTAAAGACGATCAAATTTATGTTGCCAATGAATTTCAAAAAGTATTAGGTATGCAAAAATTGTATCGTATTTCTCTTAAAAAATGAGTTTAAAAATAAGTGATTTTGAGGCAGTAATCTTTGATATGGACGGAGTTTTAATTGATTCTGAACCTTTGTGGAAGATTGCGATGGAAGCTGTTTTTTCAGAACTTGGATCAACACTTCAAAAATCAGACTTTCAAAAGACAGTTGGTTTAAGAATTGATGAGGTTATTCACTTTTGGAATATTCACGAAACTTGGGGAATAACAGACGAAGTCGAAATTCAAGAAAAAATCATTTCAAAAATGGAGGAGTTAATTGCTGCCAATGCACAACCTCTACCAGGCGTTATCGAAACCTTGAATTTCTTGAAATCCAAAGGGCTTAAAATAGGACTTGCAACTTCTTCCTCTTCGCGTTTGATTAGAATCGTATTGAAGGAATTGAAAATCGCTACCTTCTTTGATTTTACACATTCTGCTGAAACGGAAAACTTTGGAAAGCCTCATCCTGCTGTATATATTACGGTTGCTCAAAAGCTAGGTGTTTCTCCGACCAAATGTTTAGTGATTGAAGATTCTTTAAACGGTGTAATTTCTGGTCTCGCTGCAAAAATGAAGGTAGTGTGTATTCCTGAAAAAACGCATTTCCCCAACCCTAAATTAGCCTTGGCAGACTTTCAATTTGAAACGATGAGTGAAATGAAAAACGTTTTTGAGTTGGAAAATGTTCTTTAGGTAATTGATTAAAAAAGTATACGCTGAGAATAACTTTTGCTTTGATTAAACACATGTAACTCGTCGTTATTTTCTCTCGATTCTCTGCCGCGGGGGAGCGCTAAATCTTCAAGAAACGCTTTAATATACATGCTTTTTAACTCAATCTGATTCTCGATTTTACTATCGAACTCCTATGTTATTAGCAGCAAAGTGAGTTAAAAATACTTAGATCAATACTTCGTTAAGTAATCAAGCGGCGATTTTACCATAATCAAGGAGTTCAAGTGCTTTAGCTTTATTTTTTGCAAGGTTTGGGTTAATTCCGAACGTTAAAAAAAATCGATTGAGTAGTAATTC
>JBILHL010000017.1:0-59120 GCA_044350515.1 Crocinitomicaceae bacterium
TTGCGTACCTGAGAAATACATCTAAGATACTGACAATCAATGAATTATCCTATTTTTTAATCGCTTATTTTTCACTTATTTTATTGATAATCAATTGTTTATATCATGCTTTAACGAAGTGTTGTTAAGGTAGAAGTCCAAAAAAACTTAAAATTATTTCCAGTTGTGGCTATTTTGGAACCAAGCCAATATGGAAAATCGACAATTTAGAAAAAGTTCATTTCTGACAATGGGATTAATAAAAAAAACTTTTTCGGCTTCATTTTTTGTACCCAACTTGTTTGCGTTCCCCTTGTTGAATTTGTTTTTTATCCTTTTGAATAAGGTATTTTAAGACTTGTTCAATGTCGTCAAATTTTTGGTTGTAACGGTTTTCAAGGTCTTTTAATTGTTCCGAAAGTTCTTGGTAAGTAAGTGCAAATTGGCGCATCAAAACAAAGGCGCGCATAATTTGAATACTTGCATTAATTGCACATTTAGAATTTAAAACAGCACTTAACATTGCAACACCTTGTTCTGTGAATGCAAAAGGTAAGTATTTTGGAAAATTCCCTTTACCATTTTTAAACATCACAAATTGTGATCTTTGAATCTCCCATTCATCTTTGGTTAATTCAAACATAAAGTCCTCAGGGAAGCGATCTAAATTTCTGCGAACAGCTTGTTTCAAAACTCTAGTTTCTACCTCATAAATTGTTGCTAAATCCATATCTAGCATAACTTTCTTTCCTCTGATTTCGAGGATACTACGTTTAATTAATTCTAGTTCCATTTGTTGTTTTTCACTTTAAGTTAGTGAAATAGTTTATTTCTAGCAATGGGATAAAGCAAAAAAAACAGTCTTTTTCAGCTTCATTTTTTGTACCCAACTTGTTTGCGTTCTCCTTGTTGAATTTGTTTTTTATCCTTTTGAATGAGGTATTTCAAAACTTGTTCAATGTCGTCGAATTTTTGATTGTGTCTATTTTCGAGGTCTTTTAACTGTTCGGAAAGATCTTGATAAGTAAGTGCAAATTGTCGCATCAAAACAAAAGCGCGCATAATTGCAATATTCATTTGAATCGCTTTTTTACTTTTCAAAACACTTGAAAGCATTGCTACTCCTTGCTCTGTAAATGCAAAAGGTTTGGCTCCACCAAAATGATTCAAGGTGGGTATCACAAATTGTGATACCAAGTTATTCATCTCTTCAATTGTTAATTCAAACATAAAGTCTTCTGGGAAGCGATCTAAATTTCTGCGAACTGCTTGCTTTAAAACCCTTGTTTCAACTTCATAAATTGTTGCTAAATCCACATCCAACATAACTTTCTTTCCTCTGATTTCGAGGATGCTACGTTTAATTAATTCTAATTCCATTTATATTTTTTCACTTTAAGTTAGTGAAAAAGTTCATTTCTGACAATTGGATTTAAATAAAAATCAATGGATATTTGACAAACTATATTTACTTCATAGTATTCTTTTCTAAAATTCATTCTCAAGAAATAATCCCTCCTAAACAAGTCTAATCACTACCTTTGCGCTCGAAAAGTGTGATGAAAGTTTTTGAAGGTTTAGCAAATGTGGGGCAAATAAAAAATCCGGTCGTAACGATTGGAACTTTTGATGGTGTGCATTTGGGTCATCAAAAAATACTTCAACAAGTGCGTTTAGAGGCTAATAAAATTGAAGGAGAAAGCGTTTTATTGACTTTCTACCCACATCCTAGAATGGTGCTTTTTCCTGATAATCACGGACTTCAATTGCTTCAAACCCAACAAGAAAAATTGGAGACTTTGGCTGAAAATGGCTTGGAAAATATGGTGATTTTACCTTTTTCAAAAGAGTTTTCGCAAATGACTGCCTTGGAATTTGTACGCGAGGTACTTATTAACGCAATTGGAGCAAAAAAAATTATTATTGGCTACGACCATCAATTTGGAAATGACCGAAAAGGAAATATCGATTTTTTGAGAGCCTACGCAAAGGAATATAATTACGAAGTGATTGAAATTCCAGCTGAAGAAATTAATGCCGTTAATGTAAGTTCCACCAAAATTCGCACTGCATTATTAGAAGGTGCTGTTGATGTTGCAAATACCTTTTTAAATAAGTCTTTTGAACTTTCAGGAACAGTCGTAAAAGGCGAACAATTAGGGCGCACAATAGGTTTTCCAACTGCGAATTTAGATTTGAAAGACAGCACAAAATTGATTCCTGCAAATGGTGTTTATGCTGTCACTGTTCAACTCGAAAATGACACAAAAACACTATTTGGAATGATGAATATTGGTTATCGTCCAACTGTTTCAACACTCCAAAAACAATCCATTGAAATTTATCTTTTTGATTTTGAAGCAGATTTATACAATTCGCACTTAATAGTTAGACTACACAAACGTATTCGAGCTGAAGAAAATTTTCTTAACTTAGCTAATCTCAAATCCCAGTTAAACAAAGATGAAGCTGTTATTCGCTCTTATTTCACTTCTTTTTCTAAACGTTAGTTTTAGTCAAAAAACGACGGAAAAGGTTTACAAGTGGGACGAGGTTCAGCAAGCAAACCCCGATACTGTTTACAATCTTTCTTTATCAAAAATGAAATTGACAGAATTACCCGCTGAATTATGGCGCTTCAAAAATATTAAAAAACTCTACCTCGATAAAAATAAATTAAGCGCACTTCCAGATAGTTTTGATGTTTTCAAAACCATTGAATTTCTGAGCTTAGATCACAACCAATTCGAGTTATTTCCTATGCCAGTAACCCGTTTATCAGGTCTTAAAACCTTGATTGCATCTAATAATCGATTGACCTATATTCCTGATAATATCAGTAATGCGAAAAACCTTCAGAAAATGGATTTTTATAACAATGAAATCGGTGATTTTGGAAATGGGATTTACCAATTAAAAGCGTTAAATTATTTAGACATCAGTGGAACGATGTATGGAACCATTTTTCAAAAACAATTGGAGGATAAATTAAAAGCGGTAAAAATCGTAATGGATCCTCCTTGTAAATGCTTGGATTGAGTTTTAAACGAATCTTTGCTGAAAACATATTTGGATAAAAAAATCTCGCTGATGCTAGAATGTTAATTTTGAACGATTATAAAACTATGAGAATACTACTATCTTTTTGGGTTCTTGTCCTATTAATTCCTGCAAATTATTTTGCGCAAAATCTCATCAATAACGGAACGTTTGAATACGGCGGTTCAGGTGTTGGTTTCGTAGTGGATGGACAAGGCTACAATTTACTATCACCTCCTTATTCAGGAAACACATCAGCAGGAAATTATGCATTTGTAACCAATCCACAAACTATTAACACACAGTTTTTTGTGAATTCAGGCGACCACACCACAGGAACAGGAAAAATGTTGGCTGTCGATGGAAATTCAACAGGAGGACAACAACGCCTTTGGAAAGCGGGCAATAATGGTGGTGGAATTTGCAATTTAAACGTTGGTCAAACGTATGTATTTAGTTATTGGATTCGCACGATAACAAATGCTGTCGCAAACAATAGTGAACTAGCAAACATTGGCGTTTCTTTCAATAATGCAAGTAATGTTTCGCTCGTTTTTGGACAAGCTTTAGCACCACTTCCAAACTTCGGATGGTTACAAGTACGCTACACATTTACACCAACAAATCCCTGTGTAAACATTGAAATTTACAACAACAATACAGGTTTTGTGGGTAATGATTTTGCTTTAGATGATATTGCCTTAACGCCTCCCCCCTCCCCTTTATCGTTTACGTATTCCGTAACGAACCCAAACTGTAGCGACCCAAATTCAGGATTTATTGCAATTTATCCAACTGGTGGGATTGCGCCTTATACTTTTAGAGTGGAAGGAACAGATTCTGTAACAAATACAACAGGAATTTTTACTGATCTTACAGCGGGAACTTATTTAATTGGTTTAGAAGATGCAACTGGTGATAGAGATTCCATTTTTAATGTGATTCTTAGTGCCAATTCTGTTCTATCAATAACTCCAGGAGACACAGCAATTTGTCCAAACTCAGCGCTTACTTTTACTGCCATTGGAAGTAATTCGGGTTATTTATGGAGCTCAAGTCCAAACGACCCAGAATTAACCGTAACCAACACAGCAAGTATTTCAGTTTCTCCTTCAACTGCCGTAACTTACACCGTTTCATCCAATGTTACAGATGTAAACTTGGTTTTCAATGGCGATTTTGAAATGGGAAATATAGGCTTTCAAACAGAATATATAAACTACAGCACTACTAATCCAACTGGTGCTCAACGAGCTTATGGAATTGTTACCAATTCAAACAATTGGTACCCGTCGTTTGGAAACTGCATCGACCATACAATTGGTGATGGGACAGGCAAATTTATGGCGCTAGATGGATCAACTTACAACCAAGGAAATGATAAGTTTTGGTGCCAAAAAATCGCAGTTGAACCAAACAAAGACTACACATTCTCTTATCGTATTCAAACAATTTCTGCTGGAAATGAAGCAATCGTTTTAACGAAAGTAAATAATGCTTCAATAGGGTCTTTTACGGCTTTATCTCAAGTTTGTACGTGGAGTGAAGTAAGCTACAATTGGAATTCTGGCACTGATACAATTGCAGAGTTTTGTTTAATCGACCAAGTATTTACTGCTGGTGGAAATGATTTTTCTATTGACGACATCAAATTGATAGCTGACCAATCGTGTACCCAATCGGTAAATGTCACTATGGCAACTGTAAATCCAGATTTAGGACAAACCTACCCTGAGAATATTTGCTTGAATGAAGGAATTGTTTTACCAACCTTAAATCCAAATTTTGTAAGTGGTGGAATTTACAATACGATTGGACAAGGTTTAAATATCAATAATTTAACGGGCGCTGTTAATCCTGTTGGATCTACGCCAGGAACTTACAACATCACCTACACAGCGCAAGTTTGTGGGGTTTTTGTAACAGACACAGCACAAATAATTATTCGCCCATTGCCAGGTTTATTAGAATTAACAGGTGGTGATTTTTACTGCGAGAATTTCCAATTCAATCCTTTGACTTTGTTTGTTGAAGGAACACCAAACTATACGATTTACTACAATTTAGATGGAGTTCCACAAGTTGTTAGTGATCAAAGTACTGTTCCAATTTCTATCGGAAATGCTTTTGGTGTGTATGATTTAGATTCAATCACCGATTTATATTGTACGAATGTGATGGTTGGGGCACAAACGATTTCTATGACGGATGGACCTCAACTTCCAATCATTGCAGGCGATAGCGTTTACTGTAAAAACTCAAATGTTAATGAGATTTATGTAACCAACGCACAAGGAACAATCAATTGGTATGCCGATTCAGCACTTACTGTTTCATTAGGTTCAAGTATTTCGTTTTTGCCTTCGAATCAAGAAACGATGACGTATTACGCCACCGAAAACTTCAATGGTTGTGAAGGTTTGGCTACCGCAGTAACTGTATTTATCGAAGATTGTCCGTTGATTATCCCAACTGCGTTCACACCTAATGGCGATGGCACAAATGATGTTTGGGAAATCATTGGTTTAGATGAGCAATTTCCAGAAAGTAAAGTAACCGTTTTCAACCGATGGGGAGAAACTATTTACGAATCAACGCAAGGAAACTATACCAACAAACCTTGGGATGGAAAATACAAAGAAGGAGTACTTCCAGTTTCTAGTTATTATTTCGTGATTCAACGTTCGAGCGATGGTTCTGTTGAGCCTTTAAGTGGAACTGTTTCTATAATTCTGAAAAAATGAGAATAGCACTTTTTATAATTACGTTTCTTGCAATCGGAAGTTTGCAAGCACAACAAATGCCTCAATTCTCGCAGGTAGCAATGAATAGAAGTTTGTACAATCCAGCTTATGTTGGATACGAACCAAAAACAATGATAACCTTGGGAGGAAGATGGCAAATGATCGGTTTTGGAAACGAACCTCAATCAACGTTTTTAAACTTTGAGCGAAACATCAAAATCAAAGCTAAGCCAATTTATAATCCTGCGATGCGTGTTAGTATGCCAATTCCAAACGATAACAGAACGCAAAAAAGTAAATTTTCACAAGCTTTTGGTGGTCAATTAAGTTCAGATAAATATGGCGCATTCAAATCCTTTCAGTTGGCTGGACTTTACGCTTCACATTATCAATTCACGAGTTTACTAAAAGTCTCTGGGGGATTGAAACTTGGAATTAGTAACAATGGTTTTGATGCTGACAAAGCACAAGTTTTAAATGTGAGTAATCCTGAACTTAGCTATCAAGGTGGCGACAATGAATACGATGAATTTACAGCCGAAAAATGGAATTCCAATATTATCAATTTAGGAGTTGGAGTCAATGTTCAATATGGTAATTTCTTTATTGGAGCTGCTGCCAATCAATTGACAAAAGATGCTATCCAATTCGGACGTTCCAATGTCAATTTCAACCTGACTTCTCATTTGTTCTTAATGACAGGTTACAACTTTCAAATCACCGAAGAATTTAAAGTCTTGACAACCGTGGTGGTGAAAAAAATGTCACCTGCTCCAACATCTTTAGAAGTTTCAGCGATTGGAAATTTTGGAGACGTCATCTTCGCTGGAGTAAATTACCATCATAAAGCAACAGCAGGTGTTCTTGTTGGATTTCAAGTAAGTCCAGATTTTAGAATTGGCTATTCATTTGACGCTTCCACGAACACCATTATCAAATCAAGTTTTGGTGGACACGAATTGGTACTTAACTACAGATTTTAATCCAATGAAATAAGCCATTACGAGATTCGTCACAAGCAAGTATGAATTTAATTGGCGATTCCATATGACCATTAAAAAAACAATTAAACACATATGAAAAATTACTATATACTCTTTTTACTTTTCTTATTGGGCTTAGATGCTATGGCTCAACAAGGATACAATGAAATGGCAACGCCAAAACGCTTGGGTGCTTTTATCAATACTTCAGCTGAGGAAAGTTTGCCGTTATTGTCAGCTGATGGAAAGGATTTATACTTTTTTAGAACTTTTGAAGAATACAATTATGGCGGTGTAAACGACCAAGATATTTGGGTTTGTTCCAAAAATGAAAAAGGAAACTGGGAAGAAGCATACAACGTCCAAGAATTGAATAACCGAGATCACAATGCGGTTGTAGCTTTAGGTCAAGATGGAAATAGTATGTATGTACTTTTTTCAAATGGAATTAAAAACGAGAATAAAGGACTTGGAAAATCTACAAAATCAGCAGCTGGTTTGTGGTCAAAACCTGTGAAAATTGAAATCCCTGAGTTGTTAATTACAGGTTCAAATTTCGGATTTACAGTTTCAAAGGATGAAAAAGTGGTTATCATTTCTTATGTTGGCCCTACTTCTAAAGGACAAGAAGATTTATATTATTCTCTTAATACAGCTGGCGTTTGGTCGAGTCCGAAAAGTTTAGGCGATAATATTAATTCCAATGGATACGAGATTTCACCGTTTTTAAGTTCTAACGGCGACACACTTTATTTCGCGAGCAATGGTTTGGGAGGTGAAGGAGATTGCGATATTTTCTATTCCTTAAAAAAATCAAGTTGGGGAGATTGGTCAACACCGGTAAATATGGGTAATAAAATCAACTCGCCAAATTTCGATGCTTATCTTGTGAAATACGGAAAAACTTATTATTGGTCAAGTAATCGAAACGCGAAAGAAGCAGATATTTATTTCACCGAAGAATTAACACCTCCTGCATTGGAAATTTCAGAAACGCATGCAAATATTACTGCCTTTGGTGGAAATGATGGAACAATCGATGTTGCTGTAAAAAGTGGAGTTGCACCCTATAAATTCTCTTGGTCGAATGGAAAAAATGAGGAAGACTTAGCACAATTGAAGCGTGGAATTTATGAGATTATGGTAACTGATGCAATAGGACAGCAAAAGTCACTGACCATTGAGTTAACAGAACCAGCACCAGTTGTACAAAAAGTTATTCGCTTGCCTGAAGTGCGTTATGCATTGGGTACTTGGGAATTTGTGAACGACGCAAGCATTAAATCGACTGATTCTTTGGATAAAGTGGCACAATTACTAACGGAATATCCAGGAATGCAATTGGAATTAATTTCTCACACAGATGCGCGTGGCGATGACAAGAAAAACAAATTACTTTCTGAAAATAGAGCAAAAGCTGTTTACAAATATTTGGTTGAAACAAAAGGAATTGATCCACGAAGATTAGTGCCAATTGGAAAAGGAGAATTAGATCCTGCAAAATGGTTGGATGAAGCTGGCGTTGAAACAGTTTTAACGGAAGCTTACATCAATCTGTTTAAAACGACCGACAAAGAAAAATTTGAGAGTTTACACCAAGTAAATAGAAGAACTGAAGGAAAAGTAATCGGTTTGGACTTTAATCCAGAAACTGCTCCACAAGCACCGAAAGAATACCTTATCTTTAACAAAAAATAGAAAATGGATTTGTTGAATCTCATTTTTCGCTTAGGCGTACTGTTTGCTATCTACGGATTTCTTTGGTTTTTCATTGAATTAGGTTTGACTTTTTTACGTGGTGGAAGACAAAAAACGATAGGTGAAAATTACTTAATTAAATCAGTGAAATACTTGTTTTTGGTGAATGTGACTTTCTTATTCTGCTTGGATTTGAATCAAAACAATGTCTCTTTCTACAACGCAATGCCAAGTGCTATCGTTTTGGTAACTTATTTTATCGGTAAACTCCAACAACAGCAACAGCGAGTACAACTTTTCGGTCAGATAAATGCACAAATTCCTCAAATGAACGATTTTAATTTAAAAACCGAAATCATTTTAATTGTTGCGTCAATTGCTTTATTCATTGGATTTTTGTTCTTCCCGCAATATGCAAGTAACAACATTGCCAATTGGTTTAAATCAAGCATTTTAGACATCGAATCAACGGTAATAATTGGCTTTATTTTTAAAATAATTGGTTTATTTTTCTTGCTTGGAATGATTATGAAAATGATAAATGCCATCAACTACATCATTTCTGGTAAGTCAGTTGTTGACATTAAAACAAACTTTAATTCAAACTCAAAGAAAGACGAAGACAAATTTGATGACTTTGAAGAAATTAACTAAAACTAAAACCAATGGATGAAAAAGAATTAATTGAATTATCAGACGAACTCGTTCAAGGTTTAACGAAATTATCTTTGGGTGAAAAACCAGGGTTTTTAGCGGGTTCTGTTTATAAAAAACTAAGTAATCACACCAATTTTCACGCGATTAAGCAATGCTATATTGAGCATTTAACAGATTTTAAAGGGTCGTATGAAAACGCAACGGAACTTAAAAAACTGACTGATTTCAGGTACAAAATCGTTGAGTTGTTCAACGCGTAAAAAGTAAACCTTACTATGAATTTTTCCTTCGGAAAAGAATACAAATTGTGCAGTCACAAACAGATTGATTATCTTTTTAAAGAAGGCAAAAAAATCAAAGAATATCCGATTACAATCATTTATTCACCTACCGAATTGCTAGCTACAACGCAATTTCAACTACTTATTTCGGTTCCTAAGCGACTTTTTAAAAAAGCGCACGACCGCAACTATATCAAACGTTGCATCCGCGAGGTGGTGCGAAAAAATAAACACGAATTGGAAACACAACTCGCAACAAACGATAAGAAACTTATTTTTGCAGTCGTTTATACTTCCAAAGAACAACTGGCGTTTTCAGTATTGGAACAGAAATTGGTCAAGGCGATTGGCAAATTAACTTTACAAATAAATCAAAATGATAAAAATTAAATCTTTCATTTTAGTACTCCTTTTTGCTTTCAATTTTGGAGCAATTTCCGTTTTTGGTCAATCCAACGGATTTGAGGTATTGAAGAACCTTGAAATTATGAACCAAATCTATGAGCATTTGGATTTGTATTTCGTGGACGAACCTCAGAATGGTAAACTTTCCAAAACGGGTATTGACGCAATGTTGAAGGAATTGGATCCGTACACTGTTTATTACCACGAATCAAATATTGAAGATTACCGTTTGATGACGACAGGTCAATATGGTGGTGTGGGTGCATTGGTAAGAAGAATGGGCGATGATACCTATTTCGCGGAACCTTATGAAGGAAATCCTGCACAAAAATCAGGAATCAAAGCTGGAGATAAAATCGTATCCATTGACGGGAAAAATATGTACAAAAAATCAACTGATGAGGTTTCAAGCGCATTAAAAGGTCCGAAAGGAACAACGATTAAAGTGGAAATCGAACGCAAAGGTGAAGGGAATAAAATGATTGACATCACACGCGACGAAATCAAAATTCCAGATGTGCCGTATTCAGGGATTTTGGAGAATAAAATTGGTTATGTGAAATTAAATAGCTTCACACAAACAGCTGCATCGGATGTAAAGTCGGCAATTGAAAAAATGAAAGCCGATGGTATGGAAAATTTAATTCTTGACCTGCGAGGAAATGGCGGTGGATTACTGATTGAAGCTGTGAAAATTGTCAACTTTTTTGTTCCACGCAACACAGTCGTTGTAACCACCAAAGGACGTGTGAAGGAAGAAAATCGCGTTTATAAAACCTTGGAAGAACCGATTGCTGAGAATATGAAATTGGTTGTTTTAATTGA
Organism: Crocinitomicaceae bacterium; assembly: GCA_044350515.1. Classification (GTDB taxonomy): domain Bacteria; phylum Bacteroidota; class Bacteroidia; order Flavobacteriales_D; family Crocinitomicaceae; genus UBA952. The sequence continues at coordinate 10,612 of JBILHL010000017.1, forward strand.
CGATGGTTCAGCTTCAGCAAGTGAGATTGTGGCTGGAAGTTTACAAGACTTAGATCGCGCAGTGGTTATCGGTCAAACGAGCTACGGTAAAGGATTGGTACAAAGAACATATGATTTGAAATACGGTTCGAAGGTGAAAATTACTATTGCAAAATACTACACGCCTTCAGGACGTTGTGTGCAGCGATTGGAATATTACGACAAAGAAAACGGCAGCAAACCGAAAGAAGTTCCTGATTCCTTATTGAAAACGTTCCAAACAAAAGGCGGACGAAAAGTAATTGATGGCCGTGGAATTGAACCAGACATCGCAACAGAATTGGAAGATTTAAGTCGTCTTTCTGGAATGTTGCTAACTGGAAATCACATTTTTAATTTCGCAACAGACTATGCAGCCAAAAACCCAACAATTGCCGAAGCGGGAACTTTCAAACTTTCAGATGCTGAATACGGTGAATTCAAAAAATACGTACTAGCACAAGATTTCAAGTACAACACAGCCTCAGAGGAAATGCTCAAAAAAGTGAAGGATACAGCGGAAAAAGAAGGTTATTTCGAAGACGTGAAATCAGAATACGATCAGATGCTCACGAAATTGACACCTTCCAAAGAAAGAGATTTAGACAAATTCAAAACAGAAATTTCAGAAATGCTAGAAAACGAAATCGTGTCACGCTATTACTTCCAAAAAGGTCGAACGTTGGATTCTTTCCGCTACGACCGAGCACTGAACAAAGCGAAAAGTGTGTTAATGAGCGATACGGAGTATAGTGGGGTTTTGAAGAAGTAGGAATTCTCATCCAAGCTTTTCAATCGTCGCTAGGATGCGTTTTGCTTTAGTTTCTTCTGTTTTTGCCGAATAAATCCAATCAATACTCGCTTTTTGTTCGCCATTCGAAAGCTGTTGGAATTTTTCAAATGTACCTGGAACGTCTAAAAAACATGCTTTCAATTCTTCGGGAATTTCAGTGGGAAGATTGTCTGCAAAAAGAATCACGTGGACAGTGTCTCCCACTTGTTTTTTGATTTTTTTTCTGATTTTAGCTTTCACAGGCAAAAACAATTTTCCATTTCCCATCGGCATCAAGTGATATCCTTTGATTTCAAAACCGTCAATTGTACCACGTACGCGCACCCAACCAAAAGGCGCATTTTTGTCTTGTAAAATCTCAGGAATTTGAGCGAAAGTCCAACCGCCTTTGCCTTGAAGTTTTTCTAATAAATAGGTTTTATTGACGAGTTCTTCAGCCATTTTGATTGCGTATTTTTTCTACTCCAAAAATAAAGCTTCAAACTATTACCAACATTGGGAATTTGCGATTTCACTAAATTTATTAAGTTTCTAAAATAATTAAATAATTACCTTTAATCTATAATCAAAACTTCAAAATGAGAAAAGTGCTATTCATAGATTCCGTTCATCCAATACTTCAAGAACGTTTAGTTAAAGCTGGTTTTGAATGCATCAGCGGAACAAAACTCAATTTGGATGAAATTCAAAATCTTTTACCCGAAATTACAGGTTTGGTAATTCGTTCACGTTTTACAATGAATAAAGAATTCTTAACGGATGCCAAACAATTGAAATTCATAGCACGCTCAGGTTCTGGCTTGGAAAATATCGACCAAAACTATTGCAAAGAAAAAGGAATCGTATTATTTAATTCTCCAGAAGGAAACAGTAATGCCGTTGCTGAACATGCGTTGGGAATGCTTTTGGTTTTACTCAATAAACTGCATATTGCAGATCTTCAAATTAGAAATGGTGTTTGGGATCGGGAAGCAAATCGAGGCGAAGAATTAGATGGCAAAACAGTTGGAATCATTGGCTATGGAAACAATGGTGCTGGTTTTGCTAAAAAATTGCGCGGTTTTGATGTAAAAGTGATGGTTTACGACAAATACAAAACAGGATTTGGTGACCATTTTGTGCAAGAGTGTACGTTGGAAGCCATTTTCGAGCAAGCAGATGTTGTAAGTTTCCACATTCCTCAAAACAAAGAAACGAAATACTGGGCAAGTGAAGATTTCTTTAATTCGTTTGCAAAACCAATTTTGCTACTGAACCTTTCAAGAGGGAAAATTGTCAACACAAAAGACCTTGTAAGTGCCTTAAAATCGGGTAAAGTTCGTGGTGCAGGTTTAGATGTTTTGGAATTTGAAACAAAGAGTTTTGAATCCTTTTTTGAGCAACATTTACCCGAAGAGTTTCAATATTTAATTGCTGCCGAAAACGTTGTCCTTACTCCGCATGTTGGTGGTTGGACGAAAGAAAGCTACTTCAAACTCAGTGATGTATTAGCGGATAAAATTTTAGATTGGGATAGTGAATAATTTGATGAACGAAATAGTCTAATAAATTTTATGAAAAAAATTCCGTACAACGTTTTTTCCTAGCGAAATAAAAGCAGTAGCTCAATTCAATTCATAAAACAAGATCTTTTGCTTCAATCAATTCTAAAAAAAGCACTTGCAATTCCATCTGCGCGCAATTTGCCTTGTTCGCTTAAATGCAAGTGTGTTTGGGTTTCTAGTATATCTTTCACTACTAACAATTGTTGCAATAAATTTTCCTCAGTTGGTTTGAATCCACCCATATCTATTATTTTAGCTTTAGAAACTCCCCATTTGGTGCGCAATCCGGTAAGGAATAATTCGTTCCATTGTTCACTTGCTGTTAATGTTTCGGTTGTAAACCAAGTTTCATTAACTCCTACATTTTTGTAATAAACCGTATTATTTGAAATGTTCCACCGGCGTTGTTCGCCATTAAATGAATGCGCAGAAGGTCCTATGCCTAAGTAGTGAATGCCTTGCCAATAAGCGGTATTGTGTTTGGAATAAGCTCCATTCTTGGCAAAATTTGAAATTTCATAGTGTTCAAAGCCATTTTTCTTTAAAAATGAAACCATCAACTCAAATTGCTCACTTTGTTCATCTTCATTAGCCGTTACCAATTGTCGCTGCTTCACTTGATGGTGTAAAGCTGTTTTAGGTTCAATCGTCAAACAATAAGCAGAAATATGGGAGATTCCTAAATCAATGACCAACTGTAAATGGTTTTTCCATTCAACTAAACTTAGATTTGGTAAACCATAAATCAAATCAATTGTAATGTTGTCAAAACCAAATTTTTGTGCTAATTGAACTGCTTTTATTCCATCACTTGCCAAATGTGCCCTATTCATCCAGCGCATGTCACTTTCCTTGAAAGATTGTAAACCAATACTTAAACGATTAATTCCTTCCTGTTTCCAATGAACTAATTTTTCTTCGCAAACATCCTCAGGATTAGCCTCGAGCGAAATTTCTATCGTTTTCGCAAGTTTATAATGCATGCGAATAGTCTCAAGAATTAAACTCAATTCTTCTTTCTCTAGTAAACTTGGTGTTCCTCCCCCAAAATAAATGGTTTGAACTTCTGTGTGAATTTCATGTTTTCTTAAAACAATTTCTCGGCATAAGGCTGCTATCAATTCCTTACGATAGGATTGAAAGTTCGTTGAAAAGTGAAAATCACAGTAAGAACAACGTTGTTTGCAAAAAGGAATGTGCAGATAAATTCCAGCCATTCCTTTAAAGATTATTCAATGATTACTTTTTTCACGAAGTTGTTTCCTTCTATTGAAAATGCCAAAAAGTAAGTTCCTGCACTTAATTGTTCTACAGAAAACTGAGTATTCGAAGAAGTAATTTCTTTACTAAGAACAATTTTACCAGAAATATCCATCAAATTTACTGATCCTTTAAAACTATTTCCAAGTTGAATGTTTAGTACCGAATTACTAGGATTAGGATATACTAAAACAGCATTTTCACTCAAGTTTTCAAGTCCAACTCCACTTTCATCGAAGCAAAAGTTTAATGTACGTTGTTCACCAAAATCTGGACTAGTTGATGGAATACTTGCTAAACTAGTTGAATTGTAAACGATGTCTAAACTACCATCTTGAGGACAGAAAATCCCTCCATCAAAACCATCACCGTAAGAGTCCATTACAACAAATGAATAACAACCATAAGGTAAACACCAAGGTGCCATTGTAACTAATCCAGGTTGATCATCTGAATAGCCACTACCTGCATAAATTGCTGTTCCTTCTGAGTTTTGTAATTCCCAACTTGTCTCAGAACCGTAACAATCTAATGATAGATTTAATTGAACTGCTTGACCACCTATAACAACTGTAAAAGAAGAACTTGTTGAATTGTTATTATTGTTCTCATCAATACTAGCATTTGGGTTGTTCACACTAGCAGTAAAAGTGTGATTGCCAGAACCCAATGTTGTGGTTGGTAGGTTTATAACAGTTGATTGCCATTGCGGAAGTGAGCCTGTCCAGTTGAAAATTTGAGGACTAGCACCATCAAAAGCATAAACTACTTCAACTGCAGTTAAGGTAGTTGTTCCAGAATTTGATATGGTTACACTTGGTGAAATTTCTGCACTACAAAATGTTCCAGAAACACCTTGAGGAGAAGAAATCCCTGCATCAACCAAAACTGGATTTGCATTGGAAGGATCGTAACCATCAATGAATTCAGCACCAGAATTAGATGGGTCTAGCCATGTTTTCAATTGATTGGTTGCATTACTTCCTGATGGTTCCCAAGAATTAAATAATCTTCCATAATAATCTGGTGAATTTAGGTTTGAACATGATGCTCCACCGCCCCACAATTGACCTATAATTCTTCGGTTTTGGTCAAACAAAGGTGAACCAGAAGAACCACCTTCAGTCGTTGTATTGCGATCCCACTGCACCGACCATGAACTTGCAGCTTCAGATGAACCCATTGCTTGAACAGCTGTTGCAGGGTCGTCGTCAAATGAAATCTTTTTGATGTCTCCGTCAGGGTGATGAATAGAAACTGTCGATGTTGGTGGATTATTTGAATGATTCCATCCTGAGAAATAAGGCTGATAAGCCAAAGGAACAGTGTTTCCTTCTAAACCTCCTGTAATTTCAACCAAACAAAAATCAGAAGGCGTTCTTCTAGAGCGCAAAACAGCACCACTCAAAGATTGAAAAGAAGGTGAACTTGCCGGGTTTGTACAACCACTTGCTTGCCAATTGAATCTAAAAATCCAGTTGGTTGGGTCAGAATAACAATGATTTGCTGTTAAAACATATGGTTTTCCATCGTTTGCTGTATTGTTAATTAAAGCACCTGAGCAAAAACCATTGCTGCCAGATACAAGCATTACTGCACTATTTCGCTGCGGAACCCACGCGGATCCATCTGGACAATTTACGTTCATGTTGCAAGCACCAGATGTACCAAAAGCCTTTGCTTGAAATTCGTTTGCTGATCTATATCCATGTGTAACAGTAGCAATTTTAACAGACCCAAGCTCTTTACCTTTTTTTACATAGTATTCAACAATAGCCGTATTTCCAGGGATTAGTTCTGTTCCTAAGACACCATTATAGATGTGATTTTGAACAAATTTCCCGAGAATAAAATCTTTACTTGGATTGTAAACATATAATTCATTGCCTTCAGGAATTTTAGTGTCCGCAAAAGTTAAATTTACAGTCAAAGCGTTTTCACATTTTACAGCAACTTGCCAAATTTTATCCCCATTAGTAAGTTCCATCCATACTCCTGCATTTGAAAGGGTTAAAGAAGTTGCGTTATTATAACCAAATCTCCAAGGAGCGGTTCCTGTGTCGTCGGTAAGTTCATCTTCTTCACGCAAAGCAGCCAGGTCTGGTTCAACGAAAAAGCGAGTATCAATGTTTTTATAGTCACTTTCCAACTTATAACTTTTGGGCTTTCCACCATTACCTTGATATTGCGCCATTGCACCAAGTGATAGAAATAAGGAAATTGATATTAGGAGTGTTTTCATTTTTTTGACGTTAGGACTTTAAGATTTTAGGATGTTTTGAGAGAGGACGAAGAACGAAAGAATGAAAAATGAGTGAATGAATTCGAAATTTGCCAATTAAGAAATCCTTAATTTGCAATCTAATTCACAACTTTCAACTCTCAACTTTCCACTTATTTTAAATTTTTCTTTTAATACTACAACCTTTTGCAGCAGTGTCTGCAGTTTTAATTTTTTTACCTTCTCCAAGTGCTTGAATAGCATTTTTCAAATAAGGTTCGTCACTTTTTCTTTTACTATCCCAAATATTGTCAATTGAACCAACATAAACTAATTCCATCTTAGCATTGAACATATAAATATGAGGAGTTGTAATTGCTTTTAAAGCATTTGCCAATTGAGAATTTACATCGACTAAATAAGGCATTGTGTATTCTTTTTCTTTAGCATGTTCAATCATTGCATCGAATGAATCTGCTCCATCGCGTTTTGCTTCATTGGAATTAACAAGCACAAAACCAATATTTTTTTTAGTTGCTAATTCGTTCAATTCATTATACTGACGTTCCCAGCCTGGAAAATCTGGTGTTCCAACTACAAAAGGACAAGTATTACAGCTAAAAACAACGATTAATCCTTTTTCTTTTTTCGCATCATTCAAAGATAATTCAGCGCCTTGAACATTCTTCATTTTAATATCAGCTAAAGGTGCAATTGTTTTCAATTTTACCTGACCAAAAGAAAGATTTGCAAGTAAAAAAAGCGATAAAATACTAACTAGTTTTTTCATTTTTAAAGTTTAAGAGAGCTTAAAGATACAAATTTTACAAATTGATAAACTTTCGTTGGCTTTTATGTACCATTTAAAGGAAAGGAAAAACATAATTATAAAGATTCGTAGAGCTATTGTTTAACTAAATTCCTTGTAAATCAACCATGCGCATTGCAATAAAAGCTTTAAGCACTCGCTCCCCCACATTTGGAACCTCGACATGAATCAAATAAATTCCTGATGCAATTGGAATGTTTACATGGTTGGTTAGGTTCCAATCTTGGTAGGTAATCGGGCTATCTTTTTCAAACCTGCGAATTAATTTTCCATTACTTGAATAAATCGTTACGGTACAACGTTCGGGTAAATTTGTGATTTTTATGCGATTATCCAACCGGTTGCGTTCATACTCTGAATGAGCATTGTAGGGGTTCGGTACTACATTTATTAAATCCATAGCGTCTTTCAATGCTTCTATGCTTCCAATCAACGTGCGTTCTATTTTCATACTCCAAGAATACATTGGTTTTCCATCGTTTATTCCAGTTGTTGCTAAGTTTTTAAACTCTTTATTGATTCGAAGCTTAATTGTTGCATCTGTTGCCATAAATGTTTGTCCTGTTTGCAAAAGTGGGTACATAATCCAAGACATGCTTCCATATAGTTCTCTTCTTGCTTGTGCACTATTTGCTTCCACTTCTAACCATTTTTGATAAAGGTAATTGTTCGACACATTTTCTGCTTCGTTTGGAATATAAGCCGGGAAATCAAAACCAGAAGCAAATCCATTTATACTCGCTTGTTTATAACTGAAAATGTAGATTGGATGGACACCTCCCATTAGCGGAGTTCCAACATTACTTACCAATCGGTCGGTTGGATTCCAAAGCATATCGGCTCCATTCTCACCACCTAAAAAGGAATTTTCACCAAAAGCCATGTAAAGTCTAGCCCCAGATTCCAAATCAATAGCATAGCCCGGAAACCATCCCATTCCATTTCCCGTTCCATCGGGTAATCCGTTTTTACCCACACTTGGACTTTTACGCATTATACCTGGAGCAGCATTTCCAATGTTTAAATTTGCATTTCTTCCTGTTTCTATTACCGGGCAACGTGTCCACAATGATTGATCGGAAGTGAACACAATATCAACACTCGGTAAGAAACTAATAATTGCATTGGTTTTTGCAGAGCCTGGACTACCCGCTGAATTGTAATAGGTTAAAGGCATATAATCTGCTTGATAACCCACCAAACGATGAGGTGCAATAATTCCATCTAAAATTTTAGCAAAGTTTTTTTCTGTGTCAATTGTGAGCTCATCCCTATAATTACAAGGATTCAGGTAGGTTGCCCCGTCGGGTAAACAATCTAAAGCAAGATCGGGGTCGTAATCTCCTGATCGAATCCAATTGGTAGGGTAAAAAGCATCGTTGTCTTTCACACCTGTTAGCCAACGCTTGGAGGAATCGGCAAATATCAAAGAAGACTCAATCATCGTGGTTGTGCGCGTTGGTAGCCCAGGATTGTTGGTGAAAAAGTATTTTTCTTGATGGATTTGAACTGAAATTCCCCATTGAGGAATGATTTGTTCGTTGTCATTGGCAATCGTTACCTGCGAAGAAACTGAATCGAGCATTTCTCCGTCTTTTTCATCGTAGCGATACACTACCCATGAAGCTGTATCTGCAGCATTTCCAGTATTTGCAGTGGTGTAATTTCTAAATTTACATTCAAAATAACCATCCGCAAGGTTTAATGGGTCAACAACTTTTACGTTTATTGGGCTTTTTCCATTTTTATAAGTTGGCGTTGCAAAAAATCCATTTTCTAGAATTGTTGATAATGAATTTTCGGTTAGTTCCAAGGCTCGACTTCCGTTTCCATAACCATCTAAACGGGTAATTTCCGGTGACATTCCATATTCCAAATAATGCAAAGTTCCGCCAGCTTCAGGTTGTGGATTGTGAGGGATTGCTTCCATCACTTTCACTTCTCCTACGGCTGCTTTTCGGCTGGCAATATATCTTTTCTTTTGTCCATCAATTGCTTCAGGGTCATCGGGAATATATTGTTTGAAATTATTGTGGGCATAAGCAATTGCGATGTAATAATACCGTTTAAAATTCACTAGTTTAGGACTTCCCAAAGCGAATAAATCTTTATCAACCTTGAAACTATGGCGAATTCCTTTGTTTTGACCATTTACACGTTCCACAGGAATACTTGCATTTAAATCATCGCTAAACTCAAAGTTGATGATTTTTCCAATATTGTCCTTGATGTCACATTGTGCTACTAAACGTGCTTTCGAAGGATCACTCAAATCAGAAACTGAAATTTTATCGTCTTTTAATTGGTAAATTTGATATCCTTGGAAGCGGTAAAAATTATCGGAATTGGGGTCACCAGAAACGATAAATGGATCAAATTCTGTATATTTTTCATTAAAATTATTGGAGTTAGAAGGGTTTGAAATTGTTAAAATCACCTCGTTACTCAACTCCTGAATTTGTAAATCAGGTGCGTGTGGACCCTCTAAAACTTTGAAACAATTTTCAAAAAGAGCTTGAGCCTTGTCGTCAGCACGTCTTAAAGATTCAACGGATTCAAAGGGTTCGCCAGTTGTTGATCGTGCCCAAGCTACCCCAACCGTAATGTTGTTTACAGCTCCAGGTTTTAGAACAAATGGTCCGGCGGATTGCACAAAACGTCGGTCATTGGGCGTGTTATTGGCTGTTTGTTCTGTCCAATTTGGTTGAGGTACGCCACCTGTTCCCCAGCCTAGCGGGTCGGTCGTTCCTGGAAACATAAAATCACACGGAACCAACGGATTTGCCTCAGGAGAAGAAATGTGTCCACTTCCTCCATAGACGAATTTACTACCATCTTTCCAAAATCCGCGCAAATAATTATAGTAATCTGAAGCGCTTGTTGGATCTGTTTGACTGGGGTTTGCACCATTTGTTGTGTTTGAATAATATAAAAAGCGTCGCATCCCAAAACGTTCGTTATCGATCACATTGTCGCCATAACCAATACCATTAAGTGCTTCGTTATTGCCAATACCAAAAGCATTATCAATACCATCATTGTCTTGATAGGGTCCTTCAAAGAAATCTACTCCAACGGCAGGTGGTGAATACCCATAACCTTTATAACCTGCATTGTCGCCATCATAATTGTCGCCATTGTAATAATATCCTAAACCCCTGCTAACATCACATCCAACGTAATCATCTTGCGGGTCGCCGAGCGCACCGTCTGTAAAAAATCCAAAATAAGTATTATAAAGTGTTTGTGTTCCACGATTGATTAATTCGTAATTGTAAAAAGTCATGTTGTTGATTTCATCGTTGGACGAAAACGCAAAAGCTTGTGCTCTAATCTCCATTCCAATTGGATCCGCACCCGTTTCGGTATGAATATTTCCTTTATCGTTCATCACCCACCAAAAATTTTGATCGCCATACAAAGAAACTTTTCGATCGACACTACATTCTTTCGTGCGTTTTAAGTCATACCAAGGGTAATCGCCATCTTCATACTTGTAATTTCCGTCGCTGTTGAAATCAAAAAATGGAGCTAAATAATAATCTTGGCCTTGAGAAACATCTCCATGAGCTGGCCAATTTTTTATTACTTCAGGTACTTTGTATCCCGGATATAATTCATTTTGCGTATTTGTACCATTCTGATTATCTGCAATTCCAGCTTCATACCAAGCGTTAAACTCGCGCACCATATCTTGAGTGGTAACAAAATGTTTGTCGTATTTTTTACAATTTTCGTAATTAGTTTCAGCTGTAACATTCGACAAAGGTCCTGTCCAATAATCTTGACCATTTCGGTAACGCAAAGCAGCTAATTTTAATTGATTGTTTACATCTGTTCCTCCCAACCAAAGTGCAGCAGTAAAAAGCGCCATGATTCCAGAATTTTTCGGTACTTCATACATGGAATTATTCATATTAGGAATTTGCCAAAGATTTCCAGCTGTGTGGACCATTGCTCGCACATTGTTCAATTCCATAAATGTGGTGGTGGTTGGGGGGGCACATCCAGCTGCCTTTGCGGGTGGTGTTTTTATTTTATAAGTACCATTGAAAACCTGTGAAAAACTCACAAGACTGAGATTAATTGAAATGAAAAGGGCTAGAAACCGAAGCATTTTTATGAATTTGCTATGAATTTAGAAATAAAATACGTGGTAATACTAACTTTGAAACATGAAAGCTATACTTAACAACGAAGATGTGCATCATCTGGTGGAGTCGTTCTATGTAAAAGTTCTGAAAGACGATGAATTAAAACCTTTTTTTAAAGATTTAGATTTTGAGGCACATTTACCCAAAATGGTTCACTTTTGGAGTTTTGTTTTACTTGACGAACCAGGATACACGACAAACGTTGTCGAAAAACACCTCAATATGCCTTTGGAGTCTATCCATTTCAAACGATGGTTACAACTTTTCAACGAAACGATTGACGAATTATTTGAGGGAGAAAAGGTGGAATTAGCCAAACAAAGAGCCGCAGTAATTGGTTGGACAATCGAAAGTAAAATAAGGAAGTAAAAAGAATTTGGTTATTTCAAAAATCTCAATTAGCTTTTATTGTTTTACAAACTTTCCACGGTAAACCCTTTCGGAGGAATGAGTGATGTCATAAAAATAGACTCCTGGTGAAAGGTTGTTAATTGAAACTGAAAAATTAGGAGGATTGATTATTGAGTTATAAAAAATTTCACCCTTGATATCTACGATTTCAAATTGTGAATTAACTAATTCATCGCTCAAAACCTCAAATGAAATTTGCTCAGTGGCTGGATTTGGAAACACCTTCAGTGGCTGGATTTGATTTTCTTCTAAACCGACTAAAGTCCAACGATAGCACGCTTGAAATTGTGGATTGAGGTAAACAAGTGTGTCGTTTTGGTGAAGACAGCTTGTGGCATTATCATTGTCAATAACATAAGAATGTGCATATCGCAGACCGAAAAGACTACCAATTCCTTCAATCCAAACTTGATTTTGCCAAGTTCCAGTTGTTATTGTATCTATATTTGTTAAAGACAATCTTTTCCGATAACCTGTTTCAGTAAGAATGGAATCTTTTTCTATTACTGTTAGCTTAACTGAATATAGATTTGTTGGATACTATATCGTGTCCCCTACTTCCAAAGTGAAATCGTAATAAAGGATTTCGGAAGTTTCATTAGGAAAAACAAAATAATACTTTGAATCTTCTTCCCTTACCGCACAATAAAACGGATAATCAGCTTGAAATTCAAATAATGTATCAGTCGATTGACAGATTTTAAGGTATTGCGTATTATTAATTGTTGTATCACCTACTACCCCAATTGGATTTTCGACATACATAATTCCCCAATTAAAGCTGAACATATTCCAGTATGCAGTCGTGTCCGGAAAAGGAAAGGTGTTTTGTGCTTCGGATTGAAACACAACTATTTAAGAAAAAACCAGCAAATGCTTTTTCATAGCTGAATGATTTAAAGTAAAGCTAATAAACAAGCACCGGGATTAATGAAAAATTAGCGTTTAAATTTTCTAAATACAGTTTCCCTAGCCCTGATAGAAGTGGAAATCCTTTATTGGTGTTTTTCACTACCAATAAAGATTGCAACGAATAGCAGGAAATAGCTCCAAAAAAAGCAACTTTTATTTTAGTTTTATCACAAAACTCCCCAATCTTGGATCAGGTTTATAGTAATCGGTAGATATGATTTGAGCGCCACTTTTTATTGCTGCATTGAAACGTTTGTAATCATTGGCACGCGCTTCCAATGTTCCTGCATCTGAACGGGTTCGTACAATGTATTTATGAGTAAGCAATTCAATTTCTTGTTCGTTCCCAATAGGATCATTTTTAACTACAAAAGCTGTGTTTTCACCATTCGGACGATTGTAAACAAACATCGGACGATTGACTCCAGATTTTTCGTATAAATCTTGGTTGTTTCCTTCCAAAATGAAAATTATTTTTCCTAAACAATCTTTCAGGAGTGGCCATCCTTGCTGATTCAAGCGCTCTTTGATGTTCGGAAAATTAGCTTTTAAATCGTTGGGTTGAAAAATATTATCTGCTGAAAGAACGTCAAAAATCTCTTTATCTAAAGCGCGAAAAGCGTCTTCATTGAATTGTAAGGCACGTTTGAATCCCAAAAAGCGCAAAAATCCAGATTCATCTCCCGGATTGAAACCTTTTGATTCGATATTTACGAAAATCGGTGTGTGATTGGGATGTGCTGCACTCCACATTTTAAGTTCATTTAAAACCTGTTTAAAGGTCAAATAATTGGTTTCATAATCAACATCAGCAATATGCAACACTTTGAAACCGGGTTGTTTCATTAAAGGGTCTTTTACTTTTTGTCGTAAACCTGTAATCAATTTATTTACTTTTCTTTTTCGATACAAGCCACCTTTTGGGTCGTAATTCACATCGATTTCAATTCCACGAATGTTGTATTCATCAAATTGTTGGGGCAGCGGAAGATGTCCATAATCCATTTGCTCAGGGTCGTTGGAAGGGCCAAGTTGCTTTTTGAACTTCGAAAGAAACTTTATCACCTTTGGGTTGGGATTCTTTTTGTAGCTGTTGTGGGAAGCGAGAACTTTGTAGTGATTTAAGCGCGTAGTGTCATTAATCACTGTTTGTGATTTGGAGTTAAAGCTGCTAAAAAAGATTAAAATAAGGAAGAATTGTTTCATTTCGAAATGAAAATTGATTTGCATAAATTTAGTCAAATTTCTTTTTAATCCTTATTTTCATAGCACTAGTCAGGTTACTTATTGCAATCACTCTCAAAAAACAATCATAAGTTGAATTACTAATTTATTTGCCTTTCTTTTTCCTTGATGAAAAAGAAACAAAAAATCAAGGCTCTGAATTTCAATTTTGTTCGCAAATTATTATTTTACAACTACTTACTACTCGTAGCGAACAATTTTAGCTCCTTTCTGAAACTAGATTTTGGCGTCAGTCTGCTGACTGATTACAGAAATCCTTAAAATTAACCAGTTTCAGTTCAGTAGCTAAAACCATAAAATTCAAGGCCAAAATTTGTTCGGTAATAATCTCCAAATAGTCCTTACTTTGTATTTAATCCAGATTTTAATTTTAGATTGTTTTACTATTATAAAATCAAATATTTAAATTTCTACACTGAAAAACGGTTTTTCAATTTCAGAATTGGATTTTCAAAATAGATTTTAGAAATTGTTGCCAATAGAATAGTGAGTGCAATGGCGATGAAATGATAGAGAATTGTCTCTGTTACGAATCCTAATTTTAAAGGAAGTAAAACCGCCCAAACAACCGTTACAACTAACAAATGGTACATGTAAATTCCGTAAGAAATTTCACCAAGAAAAACCACAACTTTGGAATCTAAAAATAAATTTTTCTGATTTCTCCAAGCGATTGACCAAATCAAAAGCCCAAAGAAAACCGAACAAATAAAAAGGTTTAAGGATTTGTCAGCAATGCCCAAATTCTGTAAAAACAAACCGAAATAATTTCCAAAAAATACAATGCCAAAACAGCCAATTAGCGCACTTATTAGAAAAGGTGTTCTTAGCTTCGAAATTTGGTTTTGCGTTTTTTGGGTGGTAAAAAAAGCACAAGCAAATAAGCCACCGATAAACATTGCTTCAAAGCGCATCATTTTTATTACATATCCTAGCAAAGGAGGAAAAAGACCTTGACTTGCTAAGTAGTTGAAGATTAATTTTAACAAAAGCAAAAGTGTTATCCATTTCCACACATCCTTTGGGATGTACTTTAATACTGGACCCCAAATCAAATAAAACCATTCTTCCACTCCAATCGACCAAAGCGGTTCAAGCAAGTGATTACCGAAATAAAAGGTAATTATTCCAGGTAGAAACGTGATGAAAAGCAAACTACTTTCTTGCCACGAATAGGGCATTTCGTAGGGTAAGTTTAGTAAATCTATGCTTATCGGTTGCAACACGAGTCCGATGAAAATTAGTAAAAAATACAAGGGCCAAATCCGAACAATTCGTTTCCAATAAAAGGATTTAACTTGAACAGTCTGTGTTTTAGTTCTTTCCTTTAAGAGCAAAAAAGTGATTAGAAAACCGCTTAGAACGAAGAAAAAAGTTACCGCATGTTGTCCGTTGTTGAAGAAGTCAAAACTATGTAAACTTTTTCCACCTTCGCTTGCTCGAAGTGCTTCTGCATGCCCCACTAAAACTAAGAGTGCAGCAAAAAATCGCAATGCATTGAATTGATAGAAATAGTTGGTTTCCGAGCGATTTTGAACGAATTCCGCCTTGTTTTTTACAACTTTCAACAAAACAACTTATAGGTTTTCAAGCAGTGATTCATCTACCAAGTTAGGCAAAGTAACCTTTAACAAAGGTTCAGCTTCCATCGCCCGTTTGATTGCAAAAATTGCATTTTCATTGCGCGCCCAGTTCCTTCTTGCAATTCCATTGTTGACATCCCAATGCAACATCATTTTCAAGTTTCTATCAGCATCAGCACTTCCGTCTAACAGCATTCCGAAACCACCGTTGATTACTTCTCCCCAACCAACGCCGCCGCCATTGTGAATAGAAACCCAAGTTGCGCCACGGAAACTATCGCCAATAACATTTTGAATCGCCATATCAGCCGTGAATTTTGAACCGTCGTAAATATTGGACGTTTCGCGATAAGGAGAATCTGTTCCTGAAACGTCGTGGTGATCGCGACCTAAAACTACTGGTCCAATTTCACCTTTTGCTATTGCTTTATTGAACGCCTCGGCAATGCGCATTCTTCCTTCAGCATCTGCATAAAGAATACGTGCTTGCGAACCAACTACTAATTTATTTTCTTGTGCGCCTTTGATCCATTGAATGTTATCCGCCATTTGTTGTTGGATCTCTTCAGGACTTGTCAACATCATTTCTTCTAAAACTTGACAAGCAATTGCATCTGTTTTTTCTAAGTCTTCTGGTTTCCCTGAAGCACAAACCCAACGGAAAGGTCCAAAACCAAAATCGAAACACATCGGCCCTAAAATATCTTGTATGTAAGAAGGATATTTGAAGTCAATGTGATTTTCAGCCATCACCTCACCACCAGCTCTTGAGGCTTCCAATAAAAAGGCATTTCCATAATCGAAGAAATACGTTCCTTTTGAGGTGTGTTTGTTAACAGCTGCAGCGTGACGACGCAAACTTTCTTGAACATACGTTTTGAATTTCTCAGGTTCGTTAGCCATTATTTCGTTAGCTTCATTGAAATTAAGACCAGCCGGATAATAACCACCCGCCCACGGATTGTGTAACGAAGTTTGATCCGATCCTAAGTCCACATAAATGTTTTCGTCGTAGAATTTCTCCCAAACATCCACTACATTTCCTAAATAAGCAATGGAAACGATTTCTTTGCCTTCTTTTGCTTTGCGAACGCGGGCTGTTAATTCATTTAAATCACTGATAATTTCGTCCACCCAACCTTGTGAATGGCGTGTATTTGCTGCTTTTGGGTTTACCTCAGCGGTTACAGAAATTACACCAGCAATATTTCCTGCTTTTGGTTGCGCGCCTGACATTCCACCTAATCCAGCAGTAATAAATAATTTACCTTTAATATCGTCACGCGTTTTCGCAATACGTCGAACAGCATTTAGAACAGTGATTGTTGTTCCATGTACAATTCCTTGAGGACCAATATACATATATGAACCAGCGGTCATCTGTCCATATTGCGTAACACCAAGTGCGTTGAATTTTTCCCAATCGTCTGGTTTTGAATAATTAGGAATCATCATTCCATTGGTTACCACAACTCTTGGTGCATTTTTATGCGAAGGAAACAAACCCATCGGATGACCAGAATACATTACCAACGTTTGTTCATCTGTCATTTCTGACAAGTATTTCATTGTTAATCGGTATTGAATCCAATTTTGAAAAACAGCACCATTTCCTCCATAAGTAATTAACTCATGAGGATGTTGAGCAACTGCGTAATCCAAATTATTTTGAATCATCAACATGATTGCTTTTGCTTGTTCCGATTTACCTGGATATTCTGAAATTGGTCGTGCGTACATTTTGTAATCTGGACGATAGCGGTGCATGTAAATACGACCAAACGTTTCCAATTCTTCTGCAAAATCTTTAATTAATTCAGCGTGTTGTTCCTTCGGAAAATAGCGTAAAGCATTTTGAAGCGCTAATTTTTTCTCTTCTTTCGAAAGAATTTCCTTGCGCTTTGGAGCGTGATTTACCGTTGGGTCAAAAGCTTTTTTCGCTGGAATTTCAGTTGGAATTCCTTGCTGAATGTCTTGTGCAAAAGTTAGATTACTCATGTAATTTTATTTTAGGCAAAAGTAATCAAAGCTTAATTTCCTAGGATGAAAAGCTTAATTTATTATCGCGATTAGTATTTGCACTAAAAAAGTTTTTATGCGTTAAAATTCATTTCTTTACTTTCTATGTAAAATATATCCTTCTTGCAAAATTCGTTGAAAAGTTGCTCATAATTTTTTAAACTTTCGAAGTACTCAAATATTAATAAAACTTAGCTTTGTACACGAAAAAAACACCACAAAATGCAAAACGAGGAATTGAAAAACATCGCTTCACAAGTTAGAAGAGATATCGTAAGAATGGTAGCAGCTGTTAGCTCTGGTCACCCAGGAGGCTCTTTAGGTTGCGCTGATTTTCTAACGTATTTGTATTTTGAAGGAATGAAACACAATCCGGAAAATTTCTCAATGGATGCGAAGGACGAAGACGTTTTCTTCCTATCTAATGGTCACATTTCCCCAGTATTTTATAGCGTTTTAGCGCATGTAGGTTATTTTCCAGTGAGTGAATTAGCAACATTTAGAAAGTTAAATTCGCGCTTACAAGGTCACCCATCAACGGATAAAAAATTACCAGGCATCAGAATGGCTTCTGGTTCCTTAGGTCAAGGATTGTCAGTTGCAATTGGTACTGCACTTACCAAAAAATTAAATGGCGACAACTCAACTGTTTTCACTCTTCACGGTGATGGAGAATTGCAAGAAGGTCAAATTTGGGAAGCAGCCATGTACGCAGCAGCAAATAAAGTGGATAATTTAATCGCAACGATTGATTATAACGGCCGTCAAATTGATGGAGATTTGGAAGATGTTCTGTCTTTAGGGAATTTAGAAGCAAAATGGCAAGCTTTTGGATGGGACGTTCTTTCGATGAATGGACACGATTTTGATAGCATCCGCGAAACAATGCAAACCGCTAAATCCAAACTTGGAAATGGCAAGCCGATTGTCATCATTATGAAAACTGAAATGGGTCAAGGAGTTGATTACATGATGGGAACTCATAAATGGCACGGATCCGCACCAAACGCTGAACAATTACAATCTGCCCTTAATCAATTAGAAGAAACTTTAGGCGATTATTAGTGAGAATTTTATTCTTTATAGCACTTTTTCTTAGCACCAGCATTTCTTTTGCTCAACAAAAAACGCGCATTCTTTTTATCCTTGATGCTTCCAATAGCATGAATTTAGATTGGGATAAACAAACAAGAATGGCGGCAGCGAAAGAAATTTTGATGCAATCAGTTGAAGGCTTGCGAGGAATTCCAGATTTAGAAATAGCGTTACGTGTTTATGGGCATCAATCGAATGTGACAAATACGTATCAAGATTGCAACGACACAAAATTGGAAGTGCCATTTGGTACAAATACCATCGATGCCATCAAAACAAAAGTGCGTGGATTGGCAGCAAAAGGAGCAACTCCAATCGCACGTTCGTTGGAAGCTTCTGCAGGTGATTTCCCAGATACATTAGCACGAAATTTCATTATTCTTATTACGGATGGTTTGGAATCTTGCGATAACGACCCGTGTGTGATTGCAAAAAAACTGAAGGAAAAAGGAATGAAAGTTACACCGTTCGTTATCGGTTTAGGAATGGATTTATCGTACTTGGAAAAATTCAATTGCATTGGCGCATTTACTGATGCAGAAAGTAAAGAGGCTTTTAAAGTGGTGCTGAATAACGTGATTTCAAAGGCACTTTTAAACACAACGGCTCAGATAAATTTGTACGATATTACCAAAAAACCGAAAGAAACAGACGTTACCGTTTTCATGTACGAAGCTGGAACAAAAAATCTGAAATATACACTTACACACACTTTGAATCGCTACGGAAATCCCGATACTTTGATTATGAATCCCGATTTGAAATACGATATTGTAGTGAACACGCTTCCGAAGATTGAGAAGAAAAACGTTTCGATTCAGAAATACAAACACAACGTCATTGAGATCGATGCGCCACAAGGATTCATTCGCTTGTCAACGATTAGTAAAACGTTCAACCACTTGAACATGCGCGTAATGCAAAAAGACAAAACAGAAACCTTGAACCACCAAGAATTAAATTCGAAAGAGAAATATTTGGTAGGAACTTATGACGTGGAAATGTTCACTTTGCCACGAACCTATCAACGCGTAGAGGTAACACAAAGTAAAATCACAACAATTGATGTGGTCGCTTTTGGAACATTGAATTATACAAGTTCTAAAGGTTTGGTTGGGCAAATATTTGTCGATAGAGGAAATAACAACTTCGAATGGGTTTGTAATTTAGAAGTTGGCGCAGCGAAAGGCTCGTGGAATTTACAACCCGGAAATTACAAAGTCGTGTACCGTGAAAAAGACCAAAAGTCAACGGCCTACACAAAAGAGAAAGCATTCAGAATAGATTCAAATAAAACAATAACATTAAATTTTTAATCATGGAATTTGAGATTTTAGGAAACAAAGACACCCGTTCAGGATTTGGCGAAGGTTTAGCAGAATTAGGAAGAACTAACCCAGATGTGGTTGCTCTTTGTGCGGATTTGACAGGTTCATTAAAAATGGACGATTTCAAAAAAGAAAATCCAGAGCGCTTTTTTCAAGTTGGAATCGCGGAAGCAAACATGATGGGAATGGCTGCTGGAATGACAATTGGCGGTAAAATTCCATTTACCGGAACTTTCGCGAATTTCTCAACTGGTCGTGTGTACGATCAAATTCGTCAATCCATTGCTTACTCTCAAAAAAATGTAAAAATTGCTGCTTCTCACGCAGGTTTGACTTTAGGAGAAGACGGTGCGACACACCAAATATTGGAAGACATCGGAATGATGCGTATGTTGCCAAATATGACGGTGATAGTTCCTGCAGACTTCAACCAAACCAAACAAGCTACAATTGCTTCAGCGGCTCACAATGGTCCAGTTTACTTGCGTTTCGGTCGTCCGGTGATGCCTATTTTCGTGAAAGCAGATGCTGAATTTATAATTGGAAAAGCAGATGTGTTGACAGAAGGAACAGACGTTACGATTATCGCTTGTGGTCACATGGTTTGGAAATCAATTGAAGCATTGAAAACATTGACGGAGAAAGGAATTTCTGTAGAATTGATAAATATGCACACCATCAAACCATTGGACGTTGACGCTATTTTAAAATCAGTTGCGAAAACACGTTGCGTAGTTACAGCTGAAGAACACATGCGAAATGGCGGTTTAGGTGATGCGGTAGCTCAAGTTTTGGCACAACACGATCCACTTCCACAAGAATTTGTAGCGGTTAATGATAAGTTTGGCGAAAGCGGCACACCAATGGAATTGATGACGAAATACGGTATTGATACTGCGGATGTGATTGCTGCTGTTGAAAAAGTTTTGGCTAGGAAGAAATAATTTCTTTTTGACTTAATTTTACGCTTTCAAATGATAATCGGTCAAGATTTCCCAAAACTAGAATGGTCTTTTATGGACTACATAATTCTAGAACCCAATACGCTTGTAACGGATACAATGATGGCGTTGGTTAGTTTGTATTTAGCATATTTACTTTTTAAAAAGCGCTTAAACACCACTTTTTCTAATCGCTGGTTGAATTTTTTTATAGTGTTTGGTGTTAGCTCCTTTTTGGGTGGATTGGGTCACGCTTTGTTTTATTACTTCGGTGCAATGGGTAAAATGCCCAACTGGATTACTGGAATTGTGGCAATTTATATGATTGAGTATGCCATGTCTGCTGAAATTGTTAGCGATGACTTTAAAAAGAAATACGAAAAATTCATTTTTTGGAAAATGATCTTGGTGTTTGCAATATTCTTTTGGGTGATTAGTACCCAAGCGATTGATGAAAAACCAGAATTGGGATTCCTTCCTGTAGCGATTCATACAATTATTGGCGTTTTTACCTCAGCAGGAATTATAGGCTATTCATTATCCAAAACCAAGAACGAGTCGTTTAAGTTTTTTTATTGGGGAGTTGCGATTATTTTACCAAGCGCTTTTTTCTTTTTATTGAAGATAAATCCTGTGAATTGGTTTGACAAAAACGATGTTTCACACTTATTTATAACAGCGGGAATTATATTCTTTTACCTTGGAACATCAAAGGTTGGAAACGAAATTGGTAAAATAAAAACCTTGGTTTAGTATTTAATGGTCAACGCACTGTATTTTGTAAGTGGTTTGCCGTCGGAATCATTTGCTGTTACGTAGTAAATATAATTTCCAGCAGGAAGTTTGTCTCCATTGAAATTAGTTCCATCCCACTTGAAATCTGCGTCTTCTGATTTGAATACAACATTACTTTTGGCATCCAAAACCACAATCACAAATTCAGTAATGTTCTCAACTTCAAGTTTCAAAAAGTCATTATTTCCGTCGCCATTTGGTGTGAAAATATTAGGTAGTTTGATTTGAACTTTACTTTGTTCAGGTAGTTTTTCAACCGTAGGATTCGTTTCTTTATTTTGATTACTTATAGTATTATTTGTTTGTGGTTCAGCTTTTGTGTGTGTTTTATTGGTTTCTTGTTTTTGCTCAATTTCAGCGTAGGAAATTGGACCGTCCGTAAGTTTATATTCAGATGAAACGTTATTAAATGGTGTTAATTCTTCGCTTTTCGGAACAAAGGAGTTGTTATTTTCACTCGTTTTCTCAACAAGATTTACTTTGTTGGTTGCTGTGTTTGAAACGTTTGGTGTTGAAGTGTTTTCTATTGATTTAGTTGCTGTTTTAGTCGATTTAATTTCTTTCGATTCCGTTTTAGGAGACTCTTTCGCATCTTCTTTTGAGATGAAAAGAATCGTTCCTGTCACACTTGCGGCTATGGTAATACCAATAGTAATTTTAGCTAGAAGTGAAATTCCAGTGGCAGTTGCAACTGTTGAGGTACTTCCAATTGAAGAAGAAACTGCCGACCAAAGTTCTGGGCGCACAGGAGTCTCCAACTGCGAAAGTTTTTCTTGAAACAAATCTTTAATACTATCTTTCTCTTCCATTTTATCTTTTTTCTAATCGGTCTCTCAAATATGCCCTTGCACGTAAATACTGTGATTTTGATGTGCTTTCAGTTACACCAAGTGCTGCTGCAATTTCTTGGTGTGAATAACCTTCAATTGCAAACATGTTAAAAACAACTTTGTAACCTTCAGGCATGCTTTGAACGAGCTTCATCAAATCTTCTGCCATTAATCGTTCGGCAATGAAATCTTTGTGTTCTAATTTATACTCTACTTCTTCCGCTTGAATGTCTCCTTGAAATTTGAGGTTCTTGCGAATTTGATCTAAACACGTGTTGACCATGATGCGACGAATCCAGCCTTCCAAAACACCTTCATTTTTATAATCGGGTAATTTCGTAAAAACTTTTACTAATCCATCTTGCATTACATCTTCAGCTTGTTGTCCATTTCGCATATAGCGCAAACAAACACTGTACATTTTTGGGGCAAATTTGTCAAACAACGCTTTTTGCGCCTTAGGATTTCCTTTTATACATTCATTAACTAATGTGAAATCATCCATAGCGCTTGAAAAAGACTTGTATAATTATTTAAAAGTTGCATTACTATTTGTTTATAGCTTAATTTCGTTGTGAAATATAGCCAAATTTATGCGATCAATTTTCTTTTTAAGTTTACTTTTTGTTGGTTTTACCACTTTTTCACAAGGCACGAAAAATCTTCAACCTGGTCATTGGCGCGCAGAATTAGCGATGAATGATCGCTTGTTCATTCCCTTTTTTCTAGATGTTTCCAAGAACAATAAGCAAATTCGTTTGGAGGTTGTAAATGCAGACGAACGCATTTTATTGCGAGATATCGTGGTAAAAAACGACAGTGTTTACGCTCATTTTCCAGAAATGGATGCGCAAATCGTTTTTCAAGTCTCTGAAAAGGGAAACGAATTGCGTGGTTATTGGATTAATTTCGCGCGAAAAGAACCCATAAAAATCCCTTTAAATGCGTACATCACAACTGAAAATATGGAACGAATTTCATTTTCAGCAGCTGGTAATAGCAATGCCAATCAAAATTTAACGGGAAAATGGGACGTGACTTTTAACCCAAAAGCGAAACCTCGAAAAGCTATTGGTTCGTTTGAAGTGAAAAACACAAAAGTCACAGGTACTTTCCTAACAGAAACGGGCGATTATCGATTTTTAGAAGGGAATATGAACGGAAATGAATTTGCACTTTCAAGTTTCAATGGTTCTTGGGCATTTTACTTTACTGGAACAATTTCTGGAGATTCTATTCAGGGAAAATATTACAGTGGCGTTACGTTTTCAACTGATTGGATTGCGTCCAAAAATGAACAGGCGAAATTGCGCGAGCACGAAGAATTGACTTATGTAATTAATGATGCTGCTTTTAATTTTAAGGAATTAGAGGAATTAAATGGCAAACCGTTTTCGTTTCCCGGAAAGAAATACAAAGACAAAGTGGTTATTTTTCAGATAATGGGAACATGGTGTCCGAACTGCATTGACGAGATTAATTATTTCAAAACGTTATATGCACAATACAACAAACAAGGACTAGAAATTGTAGCGCTAGCTTATGAAGTGGGTGATGATAAAAAAGCGCAACTTAAAAAATTGAAAGCTTTTAAAAAACGAACTGGAATTCCCTATAAAGTAGTATTGGCTGGAACGTCTAAAACAGAAGTTGCAGCTAGTCATTTTCCAATGTTAAATGGAGTTATGAGTTTTCCAACAACAATTTTCGTGGACAAAAAAGGAAAAATTCAAAAGATTTTTACCGGATTTAGTGGCCCTGCAACAGGCAATGCTTACAAGGAAATTAAAAATGAAATTCAATATGAAGTGGAAATATTGTTGGATTTGTTGAAGTAATTTTTTTTGTAAAACTAAAAATATCACTTTAATAATTTAGTTAACATCTCTTTTAAGTGTGTTACTTCGTCGAGTAAAAATTTAATTTGGTTTTCATAAAGTTTCCTTTCATTATCAGTAATATTATTATTATTAATAACAAACCCATTATGTCCATTATTGTTATGCATTACATTAAAAACCATGGATTCGTTAAATGAAATAACATCTTCTGGCTTCATTCCTAAAACTTCAGAAATCTTTTCAAGTTTACTGTAAGTAACCTCTGATTCACCCAATTCAATCTTGCTATAAGCACTCTGTGTAACACCTAACTCTTGCGCCAAATGTGTCTGAGTAAAATTTTTCAATTCTCTTAATTTCTTGATTTTCTGACCGATGTGCATGGTGCGAAGATCCATAATTGTCTTTTTTTAGTACTACAAAGGTAGGAAAAAATAAAAAAGACAACGGTTTACCTTAAAATCAATTAATCAGTGTAGTAATTATAAATTTTAATGAAAAAGTTGTTTAAAGACTTTATTACAAGCATGGCGACTTTATTACAACCCTTGAGTGTTACAACCCAGTTTTCACAAGAGTATTTTTGTAAAAAGTTAAAATTATGAAAAAACTTATTGTAGGATTTATATTATTGTCTGGAATAACCTTAATTGCTTATTCATGCGGCAGCAATTGTACTAATTGTGGTGGAGACGGATGGGTAGAGGTCTATGGCGTGAAAACAGCTTGTCCTAAATGTGATAATGTAAGAGAATAATTAAGACATCTTAAACTTTTAAAAAATGAAAAATCTTATTTATTTACTCTTCGTTGCTATAACTATTTCGTCTTGTTCTTCGGTTTCCAAAAATCAAGAAAAATTCATTGGTGAATGGTTGTATGCAGGTTCTACTGATAGCTATCTTACAAGGCTCGGTGAAAACCAATTAATTAATTCTAAGGATAGAGCAAAGCTCGTTTTAAATAATGGCGATTGGTCTCTTGGGGAAACTTCCGGAGAATGGGGAGATAAAGATGAAATTAGAGGTGTTAATTTTTTAAATTTCAGAGAATGGGAAATTTCATCAGAGTATTCCATAAAAGAAATAGATGCTCTAGTTGAGGAAATTAATGGAGTTGAGACGATTGTTCTAGAATTAACAATCTCATCTAGTGGAACAGGTGTTTCAACTGTTGCTGGAGAAAATTATGTTGTTGAAAAGAATTATTCCGATGTTTTTAAATATTATTATGTTAAAACTCCTTTAGAAAAAAAAGCAATTAAAAAATACTTAGAAGAAAAACCATTAATGGATATCGTAGAAGAAGTTAATAAACAGTTAAAAAATATTGCGCCTTCCGAGATTTCTATTCAGGATAATAGTCTATATTATGTTTTAACGGATGATAGTCAAGATGGATTAAAATATTTGAAAAAATATAAAGAAGCATTAAAGTTAGGAATTAAAAAAAACGAGAATGTCGAAAAACTTAAAGTAGTATTAAGGTTATTAACGGACGATGACAAAGATGGTATTTCAAATGAAATAGAGAAAAAATTTGGAATGAATCCAAAGAATAGAGACAGTGATAGCGATGGCATAAACGACTCAAGTGAATTTAATGGAATTTATGATGAATTTAGCTTTCAAGAAATCTTTAAACCTGGATTTAAGGCTGTAGATAGCGACGGAGATGGTTTAATAGACGCATTAGATATAGATTAGTAAAACATGGTTGGCTTTCTTACTTTTATTATACTTTTCATACTTTTTGTGTTAATCTTTGGTTCTCAACATAAAATATGTCCTCATTGTAAAGAACCAATTCATAAAAAAGCATCCGTTTGTAGTAAGTGTACTAGGGAAATATAAAACCATAAAAAACGTGGGTTGTCTTCTTCATTTCATAATAGGAGTTTTCGTTTTAATGATGTTAAAAGGAAAATTGAAGTTCTGTACATTCTGCAAACAACATAACGCAAAAGACGTTTTAATTTGTTAGAAATATACTATAGAAATTTAGTTTTTACTTAGATAAATATTTCCTGATTTCAATAACTCGAACAACTTATCATGCTTATCTCCGAGATTGAAGACAAATGCCCTAAATTTGCATTCTGAAATTAATTTAATGAGCTCTAATAAAACTTCCGTTCAAAACACATCAATAGCAGAATTCGATTACAATCTTCCCGAAGAACGTATTGCAAAATATCCCTTAGAACCACGAGACAGTAGCAACTTATTGGTGTATAAAAATGGGGAAATACAATCTCATATTTATTCCAAATTACACGAACATTTGCCTGAAAAAACATTTTTGGTAATGAATAATACCAAAGTTGTTGAGGCTCGTTTATTGTTCAAAAAAAGTACTTGGAGCACGATTGAGATTTTCTGTTTAGAGCCAAACGATAGCTATCCCGACATTACTTCAGCGATGTTGCAAACGAATACCGTTTTATGGAAATGTTTGGTGGGTGGAGCAAAAAAATGGCGCGATGAAAATTTAGAATTGAGCTTTGAAGTGGATGCCACAACTTTCGTTTTAACCGCCAAAAAAGTAGAGCGCTTATCAGATTCGTTTTTGATTGAATTTTCATGGAATAAACCAATCAGTAGCTTCGCAGAAATCTTGCACCATGCCGGAATAATTCCACTCCCCCCCTATTTAAAGCGCGACACCGAAGAAAAAGATAAAACAACTTATCAGACCGTTTACGCAGAATTTGACGGCTCTGTTGCCGCACCAACAGCGGGTTTACATTTTACAGAAAATGTCTTTGAAAAATTGGCGACTAAAAACATTTCTCACGACTTTGTGACCTTGCATGTAGGCGCAGGAACCTTCAAACCGGTTAAGTCAGAAACGCTTGGTGAACACGAAATGCATGCCGAGTTTATTGATGTTAGAAAAGATTTAATCGCCAAAATTGCCAACACAGATTCTACCATTGTTGTTGTTGGAACGACCTCTTTGCGTACCTTGGAAAGTTTGTATTGGATGGGAGTAAAAACACTTGTTAATCCGCAACTTTCTATTGAATCTATCGCTTTACAACAATGGGACGCTTATGAATTGCCACAAAATTATTCCAAAAAAGAAGCGTTTCTAGCTTTGGAATCTTGGATGGAAAATAACAAATTAGAACGATTGATAACAAAAACTCAACTGTTGATAGCACCAGGTTACGACATCCGAACGGTGAATGGAATCCTTACCAATTTCCACCAACCACAATCAACTTTATTGTTGTTGATTCACGCATTTGTGGGCAACGAATGGAAAACAATTTACGACTATGCATTGGCGAATAACTACCGTTTTTTAAGTTATGGTGACGGAAGTTTGCTGTGGAAACCTTGACTTTTCCCCTTTCCTTTTTCAAGCACTCAAAAAAGTAAATGGATTTTTCAAATTAAACTTAACGATTGTAACAAAAGTTCTATCTAATTGAAAATGAAATTCCTACATTTGTCGCCTCAAAAAACTTAAATTATTTATGAAAAAATCTCAATCAATTGCCTTAGTATTAGGCGCTTTTACACTTTGTTTCAATGCGTTTGGACAACTACCAAAAATCACTAAACCGAAAATTAATGTTTCTGTACCCGGAAATAGCGATGTAAAAGCATCAGACATTGGTTTGGGCGGAAAAGATCCAAGTGGATTATTCAAAAATATCACCAATGATGAAAGCGCAAACGTTCACCGCAAAAATGCTGTAACAAACTTGACATCAATTGAAGCGGAATATGCAAAATCAAGTGTTGATTATGAAGTGTTGACAAAATTAATGTTTGAAAACGAGCGCACTTTAGGTCATGTTATGAAATTGGAGCCGAAAATTGACCGTGCTAATTACGACGCTAAATACCTGCCTTTAAAAGAAAAAGCAGACAAACAAAATGCGGTTTATGTTGAAATAGTTAAGTTGGAAAAATCTTTTCAAAAAGACTTTAATGCACCAATTGAATTCAAAAAACCAGATGTGCTTTCTTTTAGGAGTGAAGGTTACAGTTCTCATGCACAATGCTATTGTCGTAATTACAAATCAGAAGTAAAAACTTTGGCTGATTACGATGCTGCGAAAAAACAATATGAAGAGTTTTCTGCTCAACTACAAGGGTATAAAAATGCAGAAACACAAAAACTTTTCGCTAACATGGCAACATGTATTGCAAACGGTAATAACTATGCGCTTTTTGCTGCTAAAGATAATTTAACAAAAGAGGTTGTGGAGTACAACACAACAAACAAAGCTGCTGAGCCAAATAAAGTTATCAAGCGTTGTGATGATTATCTTGCTGCTTTAACACGCATAGAAACGGATAATAGCTTAAAATTAGAGGCTGCAACAGTAACAGCTTTAACACAAGCAAAAGCAATTGTTACTAAAACGAAAACCGACGCTGAAACATACATTAGCAGTGGAGCTTTCAAAAAATACCAAGATAAAATATATGCAGAGAAAATTGCCAAAGTTTTCTTGCCAAAAGCAGGATCAAAAAACGCTACATTGGAGGCTGGAGCAATCAACTATGTTAAAGGCGCTGAATACACAGAATATTTAACAGGGAGAAAAGATAGCCCTGTAGCTTCAACTTTTAGAGCAATTACAGCAACAGCAACACCTTATGTTAAGAAAAATGAGTACGGTTTACCATTATATGAATACCATGAATTATGGGTTGCATTCAAAGGAAAAGATGGTAAATGTTACCGTTGTGCGGTTTACGCAAGCTACACATACAAAGGTGGTGGAACGTATGCAACTGTACCAACTTGGGGAGCTGATGCACCTGAAGAAATGTCTTGCGAAAACGTAACGAAATAAGGATTGAAATAAATAGTTCAAGCTATTCATAAACCTCGATAAAATCGGGGTTTTTGCTTTTTAAAAGTAAGTTTAAATTATTTCATTAAGATTTTCATTCAAAATTGGATTATTCTTTTTTAAAGTTTTAATTTAGCATTCTCAATAATAGATAAACGAACAAATCATAATATGAAATCAAAAATTACAGTATTCGTTGGAATTGCACTTTTCGTTATTGCTATTGCTTCATGTGGTGGTAGTAAAAAAGTTAGTTGTGATGCTTTTTCAAGTACACAACAAACTATGAAGAACGATACTGCAGCGAAATAATCTCCGATTAAAAGCTTTCTTAACACTGTGTAACTATTCTTAGTTGAATAACACAGTGTTTTTTTGTGACTTTTTTTTGATTTTTTGATTTATTTTATCTATTCCCCATTCTCAATTTTGAATTCTACATTTTACATTTTCTACCTTGGCACGTCATTTGAAACGAACTTAAAAATTTAAATCATGAAACGCTACCTTAGTTCAATTGCCCTTGTTTCTTTTAGTTTACTAATTCTATCTAGCTCGAAGTCTATTGATTTACCAAGTGTCGAAAATAAGGCATTTAAAGTAGGGGAGAAGTTGCGATATCGTATTACTTATGGTTTTGTAGATGCTGGCGAAGCAACCTTAGAACTGAAAAACACTACCAAAAAAGGAAATGGTCGCGAGTTGATTCATGCGGTTGGAATCGGAAGAACACTTGGTGGTTTCAATTCATTTTATAAAGTGGATGATCGCTATGAGACGTATATCGATAAAAAAGGAATTTTTCCTTGGTATTTCGTACGTCGCGTCGATGAAGGTGGTTATAAAATCAATCAGGATTACTCTTTTAAACATCACGCTGGAAAAGTAGATAATGGTGCTGGAAAATCATTTAAAATCCCGAATGCTGTTCAAGATATGATTTCTTCGTTTTATTACGCTAGAACCCTAAATTTCAAGAACATTAAAAAGGGTCAAACCTTTGAATTTCCTTGTTTTATGGATGATGAGTTATATAACTTAAAAATCAAGTATGTTGGCGAAGAATTTATTCATATTCGCAAAGGAAAATTCAAGTGTATGAAATTTGTTCCAGTTGTTCAAACAGGACGTTACTTTAAAAGCGAAGAAGATGTAAACTTTTGGGTGACAAACGATGCCAATCGAATACCTGTATTAGTGAAAGCTAAAATTCCAGTTGGAGTTGTGAAAATGCACCTTGTTGAATGGAGCGGCTTACGAAACGAATTGACGAGTAAAGTAAAGTAATTAGTGTGAAATTTTACTAACTTCAACTTCTTGGTGGTTTTGCTTAAATAGTA
Organism: Crocinitomicaceae bacterium; assembly: GCA_044350515.1. Classification (GTDB taxonomy): domain Bacteria; phylum Bacteroidota; class Bacteroidia; order Flavobacteriales_D; family Crocinitomicaceae; genus UBA952. Next base: position 40,590 of record JBILHL010000017.1, read on the forward strand.
CTGCAAACAGCACAGCTACAACCAATGAGTAAATTGCAAACAATATCCAAGCACCTGACCAATCTGTTTGACCATTTGGTAGTAAGTAATATTTCTCGATGATTTTGCTACTTGCAATTGTACCAAAAAAGGCACCAAAACCATTCGTCATCATAATGAATAAACCTTGAGCACTGGAACGAATTTTAGAATCAGTTGTAGTTTCAATGTACATAGAGCCTGAAATCAAGAAGAAATCGAAAGCCATTCCGTAAACTACACATGACAAGACGATTGAAACTACACCAAAAGATGTTCCTCCAACAGCAAACAATCCGTAACGTAATACCCAAGCGATAAGAGCCAAAAGCATTACTTTTTTCATTCCAAAACGCTTCAAAAAGAACGGAATAGTCAAGATAAAAATTGTTTCAGAAATTTGTGAAATAGAGTAAATTATTGTTGAATATTGTTCTACTGTAGAGCCTTTCGTGAAACTACTTAAATACGCATCGCCATACATATTAGAGAGTTGTAAAGCTGCTCCAAGTAACATTGAAAAAACAAAAAACAAGGCCATTTGATAGTTGCCGAATAGTTTGAAAGCGTTCAACCCAAGCATTTCTATTATTGATTTCTTTTCTTGTGTTTTTGTTTCAGGACGACATGCAGGAAGTGTAAATGCATAAATACCAAGTAATATAGCAATAGTTCCTGCAATGATAAATTGTGTTGAATTGGCTTTGCTTCCACTTAAGTTTGTTGTCCACATTGCTAGAATAAATCCAATTGTACCCCAAACACGAATAGGAGGGAAGTCTTTTACGACATCGAATTCAAACATTTTTAAAATACGATATGAAACAGCATTGGAAAGTGAAATTGTTGGCATATAACAAATCATTCCAGCGAAAATGACCCAATACAACAAATCGTATTCTGGCATCGAAGAAAGTGATGGGAATTGGCTTTGAAACCACGCAAGATTAGGAACTAATAACAAGATTCCACCGTAGCAAATATGAAGTAATCCATATAATCTTTCTGCACGCATCCATTTATCAGCAATGATTCCAATAAGAGAAGGCATTAAAATAGAAGAAAGCGCAAGTGTAGAGAAAATAGCGCCAAATTGTCCAAATGTCCAACCTTTTCCTTCGGTGCAGTAAGTTCCAATAGTAGTTAACCATGCTCCCCAAACAAAGAATTGGAGAAAGCTCATGATTGTTAGTCGAAATTTTATAGTTGAATTAGTTTCGTTTATTGATTTCATCGCGGAGTTTTGAGGCAAGTTCGTAATCTTCATTTTCAATCGCATCTGCTAACTGTGAATTTAGTTCTTCTAATGAAATCAATTCCATTTCATTAATTACCTCATCCAATTCATCCTCGTCTTCATCGAAGTCTAATTCTAAATCTTCTGTTCCTCCAACTTCTTCCAGAATGGTGGAAAGTGTAAAAATAGGTGCATTGAATCTCACACCAACTGCAATAGCATCTGAAGTTCTCGAATCAATTTCAGTAATGGCATTGTCTTTTTCGCAAATAATTTTAGAATAAAAAACGCCCTCGTGAAATTTGTAAATTAAGATTTCACGCACATTTACGCCATAGGATTTACAAAATGTTTTGATTAAATCATGGGTCAATGGTCGATTTGGAACCATTTTTTCTAATTCCACAGCTATAGCTTGCGCTTCAAAACCACCAATAACAATTGGTAATTTTCTTTTTCCCGCAGATTCAACTAATGTTAAAACATACGAGCCAGACTGAGTCTGGCTGTACGCTATACCTGTAATATCTAATTTAATTTTTTGCATGTAATAAAGAGGAAATTCGTAATCAACTCTTAGTGTTGAGCTGCTTTGAATTTTTTAATAGCTTCGTTTAATCTTGGGACAACTTCAAAAGCATCACCAACGATTCCGTAATCTGCTGCTTTAAAGAAAGGTGCTTCTGGATCTGTGTTGACAACAACAATTACTTTCGAACCATTAACACCAGCTAAATGCTGAATTGCTCCTGAAATACCAACAGCAATGTATAAATTTGGACGAATTGCAACACCTGTTTGACCTACGTGTTCGTGGTGAGGTCTCCAACCAATATCTGCTACAGGACGAGAACAAGCTGTTGCAGCTCCTAATAATTTTGCCATTTCTTCAATCATTCCCCAGTTTTCAGGACCTTTCAATCCTCTTCCTGCAGAAACAACTAATTCTGCTTCTGGCAATGGAATTTCTCCCTCTGGTTTTTTAGTTGAAATAACTTTGATTGCTGCTGCACCGCCTTGTCCAGAAGTTTCTTCAACAGAACATGCTGCACCTGAAACCTCAGGTTGAATACTATTTGGTAACAAAGAAATGATTCGAGTTGCTGAGTTTACTTTTACGTTACCCATTGCTTTTCCTGAGAAAACATTCACTTTCGTTGTTCCATCAGTGTCTGGTAATGAAATAGCACCAGAAATTAAACCTGCTTTCAAACGAACAGAAACTCTAGGAGCTACCGCTTTTCCAATTAAATCATGTGAAAAAACGACTGTATTTGCACCAATACTTTGTGCAGTTGATGCGATTAAACGCGATAATTGTTGTGCGTCTTCCCCATCAACTGAGCGGTCAACGATAACTTTAGCTGCACCATATTCTCCTAAAGAAGCTAATAAGTCAGCACTTGCTCCACCATTGGTGATAACAGTTACTGAATCATTTAATTTTTTACCATAAGTAACTGTCTCCAAAGCTGATTTTGAAAGACCATTTGTTGAGTTAACATATACTAATATCATGAGAAATCTTTTTGTTGGTTATTAAATAACTTTTGCTTCGTTGTGCAACAATTCTACTAATTCATCCATGTTTTCAGGATTTATCATTTTCACTGCTGATTTAGCATTTGGCATTGTGTAATTAACATAGCTTGTCAATTCTTCAACAGCAACCGGCGCCACAACTGTAAGTGGTTTTGTTCTAGCAGCCATGATACCGCGCATATTAGGAATACGTTGCTCAGCCATACCTTTTGCGCAAGAAACAACTGCTGGAGTTGAAACTTCAATTACTTGAACACCACCTGCAATTTCTCTATCTAATGTTAAAGTTGAGCCATTAACTTCTAATTTTTCAGCAAGGGAAACAAACGGCAAATCCAATTCTTCGGCAATCATTCCTCCAACTTGTGATCCGTTGTAGCTGATTGTTTCTTTACCTGTCAAAATCAAATCGAAACCATTCGTTTTTGCATAGTTGGCAATTTGCATTGCTGTATAATAAGCGTCTTTTGGATCTGCATCGATTCTCACTGCTTCATCTGCACCAATTGCAAGTGCTTTTCTAATGACAGCCTCATCAGTTGCTGCTCCAACTGTCACAATTGTTACTTGTCCACCACCGGCTTCTTTAATTTCCAAAGCGCGAACTAATGCATACCACTCGTCGTAAGGGTTAACAATGTATTGCACTCCGTTTTCATCAAACTTCGTGTTTCCGTCTGTGAAGGCAACTTTAGAAGTTGTGTCTGGAGACTTACTGATACAAACCAAAATTTTCATTCTCTTTCGTTTTTAGTGGTGCAAATTTAAGGAAATAAATGTTTTAATATTGATAACTTTTTAATTATTCTAATGTAGATATTGCAAGCCCTATTATTGAAAAAAAGTTAGCAGGTAAAGATGTAAAATAGACCTTAAATCAAATCAATATTTAATATTAGCTTTTTCTTTTTTCAGTAACAAAATCCATCGATTAAAGTTTTTAACTTCTTCAATGTGTTCTCGTCATCGTTTCTGGTATACAAATAATAAAGTCAGCCTTGCCACTATTTTCTTTCTCTAGTTTATAAATGTTACTTTGAGTTACCGTTGAAATAGTCATAATCTTGGTTTCTGGTTTTTCTTTCCAGATATACCACAAAATTCCTTGCTTAAAGTCGGTATGAAAAGACCCATTAAAATGTAAAATTCGCGTTTCATTTTTCATGGCTACTAGAATGAATTTTGCCATAGTAGCATCTTTTATCGCTTGTGCTTCCACCATATTCGCACCCATGTGTGCACCCATTTCTTTCACCACCTGATATTGTGATAGGGTCGTGTCAACAGGAAAGTCAACTGCTGCCATTTGTGATTTTATAAGAGGTGACAAAGTATCTAAAACAGCCCTTCCCTTTTTGAAAAGCAATGATGCGTATTTTCGTTGAATGTTTGCCGCAATAACTTTGAGTTGTTTTTCTTTTGCAAAATCTAAAAGTGGTTTATAATCTGTTTCATAATTTGGCCAAAGACGACACGAATCTTTGAATTGTTTATCATTCAGTTTTCCGTTCAAATAATCATTTAAAATAGCTTGTTGATCTTGTTCAAACATTTCAAAAGACAAAACTAAATTCGATTGATGCTTCGCAAATAAATCAACCATTAACTCAAATTGTAACCAATGAGAAATAGGATTGTCGTGAAATTCTCCAAAAAACACCAATTGATTCTCAAAAGCAAGCGCTTTCATTTGTTTGTAACTTGCCTTTTTACCATTGGATTTATAAATCACGAAAGCCTGCTCTTTTTGTGAAAACGAAAGACTTACAAACAAAAACGAAAGACTAAAAAGTAAGATGCGCATGGCTAGAGTTAAATAAAATTTCACATTGAGTTAACATTCATTAATGAATTTTCTTAAATTTGGAAGACTTCAGCATGTACTCAATGAAACAAAATTACAGTTTTTACCTACTTATAGGTACTTTTTTAATTTCAGCAATTTCTTTCTCACAAGGATTTCAAGTGAATTTCCAAGGACAAAAACAACAAGCAATGGGTTGTGCAGGTACTGCTCTTCAATCTGATGGTGCAAGTTTATTTTTTAATCCAGGAGCAAGTGCTTTTGCGAAAGAAAATTCTGTAAATATTGCTACCACTCCCATTTTCGCAAATGTCATGTATGTTGATTCCGCTACCAATGACGTTTATAGAACAGAAAATCCCGTTGGTACTCCTTTTTCAGCTTATGGTCTTTTTCAATTAAAAGAAGATGGTAAATTAAAACTAGGAATTGCAGCCTACACTCCTTTCGGAAGCACGGTTCAATGGGAAAAAAACTGGATTGGTCGTTTTGCAATCACCCGATTGGAGCTAAAAGCAATTTTTATTCAGCCAACTATTTCATACCGCATTTCTGACAAAATTGGTGTTGGAGCTGGGTTTGTTTACAGTACAGGAAATGTGAATTTGCAAAAAGACATTCCTGTTCAATTTGAAGATGGAACGTTTGCAAAAGCAGAATTAGCAGGAAAAGCGCAAGGTTTTGGTTACAATCTAGGGGTTCAAATTAATGCAACTGAAAAATTAGGAATTGGCTTAAATTTTCGTTCAAAAGTTCAAATGAATCTGAATGATGGAGAAGCAACATTCTCTGTCCCAAGTGGATTAGACCCTAATTTCCCTGATGGAAAATTTGTTGGTGGATTGCCTTTACCACAAGTTGCAACACTGGGGTTGTCTTACAAGTTAAATGAGAAATGGGCTTTTATTCTAGATATCAACCACGTTGGATGGAAAGCGTATGACACTTTAGCATTTGATTATGAATTAAATACGGCATCTTTGTTAGACACGAAATCTCCTAGAAATTACAAAAACATAGTAGCATTTAGAGCTGGTGCTGCATACAAAGTGATGAAAAATTTAGAACTACGTTTTGGTGGAGGATACGGATTAACACCTGTTCAAGATGGTTACGTAACCCCCGAAACACCTGATGGAAATAGAGCTTATGGAACTTTTGGATTGGGTTATGAACTCGGAAAACACTTTGCAATTGATGCATCATGTTATTATACCCAAATCACACGTGCAGACATCAATCAAGAAACCAATTTAAGCGGGACTTTTACCACTAAAGCAATCGCAGCAGGAATAGGATTTATTTATAAATGGTAATCATGACAAAACATATTCTTTCAACACTATCTTTAAGTTTACTCCTTGTTTTAGGGGCTTGTAAACCAAAATATGAAGCAACAGCTCCTGTTCAAGGAGAGATGAATCCAACACGATTTGTAATGATTGGTGGTGGCCATGCTGGTGGTTACATGGATGATGCACTTACACACGAAGGTCAACTAAATTCAGTTGCAAACATCATCGCTGAGCAATTTAAAAGTGTTGGCGGTGGAAGCTTTAATCAACCTTTAGTTAGCCAAAACTCAATAGGAATAAGCTTAACTAATTTAGCACCTTTTAAATTGGGCTACAAAACAGACTGTAAAAATGTTACTTCTTTGTCGCCAATTAGAATAGCTACAGGTGGAGATTTAAGTGTCTTTAATGATAATTTATACCTCACTTCCAATAAATTTGGAAATTTTGGAATTCCTGGAATGAAGTTATTAGATGTATCTTCTACTTCTTTTGCCAATGTAAATCCATTTTTTAAGCGAATGACATCTAGCACAAGCTCAAGTGTTTTAGATAATGTAATGGGTGTTGACCCAACGTTTTTCAGTATTTTTCTGGGTATTGAAGATGTAATGGATTATGCTAAAAGTGGTGGAAAAAACAATAATCTTCCATCTACTGCAACTTTTGAAACGGCTTACAATAATTTAGTACAAGTTTTAACAGCAAATGGCGCAAAAGGAGTGGTGGCAACAATACCAGATGTTACTCAAATGCCTTATTTTACAACAATTCCTTGGAACGGTCTGAATTTAGATGAAAGTAATGTCACAACATTAAACAACATATATAACCCACTTGGTTTTTTCTTCGAATTGGGTAGCAATCCATTTATGATAGAAGATCCTGCTGCAAATGATTTTGGTGTACGACAAATTTTAGATGGTGAATTGATTTTATTAAGTGTTCCTTTAGATTCTGTTAAATGCAATCAAATGGGCGTTTTATTTCCATTGAGAACGGAATTTGTTTTGACATTGTCTGAGATTGAAACATTGAGAAATCAAATAGCGGCTTATAATACCATAATTAAAACAATAGCTTCACAAAACAATTTGGCGGTTGTTGAAACAGATAAATTTGCACAAAACTTAACCGATGGCTTTGTTTACAATGGTATTTCTATGAGCGCAAAATTCGTTTCTGGTGGCGCCTATTCTTTAGATGGAATCCACTACAACGCAAAAGGAAACGCGCTTTTGGCAAATGAGTTTATCAAAGCAATTAATAAAAAATATAAATCCTCCCTTCATCAAGTGAATGCAGGAAATTATGGAGCAACCCTTTTCCCTTAATAATTAATAACTAACAACATGAGAAATTTTACTTTACTTCTTGCAATCTTTTCTTTTGCAAAATTTTTCGCACAAACACCTTGCGAAACAGGACGTTATGCAGAGGATGTCTTTCCAAACTTTACAGTGACAAGCGACATCACTTATGGTCAAAACACATCTTGGAATAACGCCAATACTGTTTTAAAACTGGATTTTTATGAACCAACTGGAGATACAGAAACAGCTCGTCCTTTGATTATTTGGGTACATGGTGGAAGTTTTATTGGTGGTTCAAAAACAGACATCGATGTGAAAACTTGGTCTGAGCGCTTTGCAAAAAAAGGGTATGCATGTGCATCAATAAGTTATCGTTTGGGTTTCTTCCCTTTTGATTCAGCAAACGCAGTGAAAGCTGTTGTTAGAGCAACACAAGATTTAAGAGCAGCTATTCGTTTCTTTTATAAAGACAGAGAAACATCTGATACTTATAAAATTGACACTAACAATATTTACATTGGTGGTAGTTCTGCAGGAGCTATTACTGCATTACATGTAGGATATTTAGATAGAGAATGTGAAATAGAAGATTATTTAAATACGTCAACAATAACAGCTTTAGGAGGTTTAGAAGGTTCAAGTGGAAATCCAGGCTACTCCATGAATGTTAAGGGTGTGATTAATGGTTGTGGTGCTTTGGCGCGCTACAGTTGGCTAGAGGCTGGCGATGTTCCTTTGTGTTCCATTCACGGAACAAACGATGGCACAGTAAAATATAACCGCGGAATTGTAAATCCAGGAACGCCTTTAATGTATTTGGATGGAAGTAGAATGATTCACAAAAGAGCATGTGCTGTTGGTTTAGATCATCAATTTTATACGTTCTCTGGTGCGCCTCACGTTCCTTATGCTGGAACAACGGCGGCGGCTTTAGCATACATGGATACAACTGTAAATTTCGTAAGAGACTTTTTAGTTCGCCAATTGGGATGTACACAAGCGATTATTCAGCCAGAAAATAGTCCATTACAAGCAGCAACGCTTTATCCAACAAACTACTGCGATGGAAGTCCAGTTGATGAAGCTTGTGAAATTGCAGGTTTCAACGAAATTAAAGCTGTTGATTTTTCAATTTTCCCAAATCCAGCAAAAGATAAATTAACAATTGAATTCACAGCTGAGGGGCAATATTCTGTGAAAATTTTAGACCTAATGGGCAGAACTATTGTTTCTAATAAATCCATTAATTCAGGCACAGTTCTAAATTTAGATAAATTGACAAGTGGTAATTATTTTGTCGTTATCTCAGACGAGAATGCAACTATTAAAGGCACACAAAAACTAGTTATTAAATAAACGAGTTTTAAAACTTATAGGTCAAGCTTAAAATAAATTCACTAAAGAGAGTTAATTTTAGTTTGGCTTTTTTATTTCATCAATCTTTAAAATATCAACTATGAAAAAAATCATGATTTTAGGTTCTTTCCTTCTATTAGGTGGAATTGTTTTGGGGCAAGCTGTAAGTTCCAAACCTACCAAAGAGAAAAAACAAGTTTCTACTTCATCAGAGGTCAAACCTTTAAGTGAAACACAAACTAATCAGCCAAATACGACTAGAAATCCACAAACGAAAGTGAGATATTCAACAAAAACTAGAGAAATTCAACCTGCTAATTTGAAAAAAGATAATGAATAAATTAATCACCATAATTAGTGGAATTTGTTTTTCATTTTCCCTTTTTAGCCAATCTTATTCAGAGGGCTTTGACAATTTAGCTAATTTGACTGATTGGCTTGTTAGAAACAATAGTGTATTACCTAATGCAAACGCTGGTTGGGGAGGAGGAAACGTTAATGCTTTTACAGCCCAAGCTGGAGCTCCTGCTTCTTATCTATCCTGTAATTTCCAAAGCACAACGAGTTCAGCAGGTACAACTATTAGCAATTGGTTATTTACCCCAACTCAAACCTATAATAATGGTGATGTAATAACTTTTTACACGCGCGTAAGTGGAACCACACCTGTTTATCCAGATCGTTTAGAACTTAGAATGAGTACCGCAGGAAATGGCATCAACGTGGGAACAACAGAAACTTCTGTTGGAACCTACACAAACTTATTATTAACAGTCAACCCTAATTTAACAACAACAGGTTACCCTAGCACCTGGACACTCTATTCAGTAACAATTTCAGGACTAACTGGACCTACTAATGGACGAGTAGCCTTTAGGTATTTTGTAACTAATGCTGGGCCAGGTGGAGCTAATTCTGACTACATAGGAATTGATAGCTACAGCTACACTTCCGTAGCACAAGCTCCAGCTAATGATAATTGCGTCGGTGCTGTCAACCTTATTCAAGGTGCAAACTGTGTAAACACAGCTGGAACTGTAGCTTATGCAACAGAATCTCAAGTAGCTTGTACGGGAACTGCAAATAATGATGTTTGGTATAAATTCATTGCCACATCAGCTGGAGCATCAATTAGTGTAGATGGTTCAACTGAATTTGATGGTGTGTTTCAAGTGTTTTCTGGAAACTCATGTGCCCAATTAACTTCACTAAATTGTACAGATGTATCTACTGAAGGTGAAGTAGAAAACTCTGTTGTTAATAATTTAACCGTCGGGCAAACGTATTACATCCGCGTTCATGATTACTTAGACGATATTCCAAATACAATGACCTTTGATATTTGTGTCCAACAATTTACACAATGTAACTTGACACAACCAGCAAATGCATTACTTGAAAACGAAACGTGTGGAACAGATAATAATGGTGGATGTAATGTAACTAATCCTGTTTACTATACTATTAGCTGCGGTCAAACAGTTTTTGGTAGTTCATGGGCAGAAAACAGCAATAGGGATACAGACTGGTATCGTTTTCAATTAGGCGTTACTGGAAACGTAACATGGTCAGCTTCTGCAGAATTTCCTTATTCATTGTTGCTAGTTGATATTACCAACTGTGCAAGTCCAACAGTTCTAGCAGCTGCGTCGTTCAATGCTTGTCAAAATGGTTCGATTAACTTTGATTTTACTGCCACTGGAAATTATGCTGCTGTAATTCTTCCTTCTGTTTTTTCTGGTTATGCATGTAATACGAATAATGACTACATAGTTACCTTAAACTTACCTTCGACCGCAACAACAATAGCTCCACAAGGTGCTACCTCTTTTTGCACAAATTCATCAACAACAATCGTTTCATCAGAAATTACCGGTGGCTTTTCTTGGTTATTAGATGGTGTAATCATCCCCAACCAAAACACAGCAACATTAACTGCAACTCAAGGTGGAAATTACACACTTTCTTATACCAATACAAATGGTTGTGTCGCTCCAATTACTTCTGGTGTAAACTTAACTGTTCTACCATTAGACAATGCTGCTTTTAACTATCCTTCTGGTACTGTTTGTGTTGGTGGACAAAATACAACTCCAACATTCAATTCTTCAGGATCATTTAGCGCTAATAGTACGGATTTGGTTTTTGCGAATGCTACAACAGGTGAAGTAAATGTTCCAAATTCACAAGCAGGAACCTACACAATAACTTTTCAAACAAATGGAACTTGTCCGAATAGTTCAACCCAGCAATTGGCAATTTCAAACTCTTTAGTTGCTGACTTTAGTTATTCAGCTACTGCATTTTGTAAAAACGATATCAATCAACAGGTTACACTTTTAAACGGTGGTGGTTTAGGTATATTTAGTTCAACTAATGGATTAAGTTTAAACGCTCAAACTGGTGAAATCAATCCTAGTTTATCTACAATTGGCTCTTATCAAGTAACCAATACGATTGCGGCATCAGGGGCTTGTCCAGCAGCAAGTTCAACTTTTGGTGTTACTATTAATGGCACAGCGGTTGATTTCCCAGCAATTGCTACCGTTTGTGAAAGCGCAAATACATTTACATTAAATGCGACTCCAGCTGGAGGTACTTTTGCTGGAACAGGAGTTGAGAACGCAACGAATTTTAACCCTTCAATTGCCGTTGGAGCAAACGCAATTACCTATCAATTCATCGATGGAAACAATTGTGTAAATACAGCAACACAAACGATTAACGTGGAAGCAAATCCAGTAGTTACTTTTGGAACCTATAATGCATTATGTGCTAACTCAGCTCAAATTAATTTGAACAATGGTTTACCTGCCGGAGGAACCTACATTGGTGCAGGAATTGGAAACAATCAATTTACACCTTCTGTAAGTTTAATTGGAGTAAACAATGCTGTTTATAACTACGTTTCACCAAATGGATGTACAGGTAATGCATTAGGAACAATTACTGTAAACGCAGTTCCATCCGTAACTTTTGATGCTGTTGCACCAATTTGTGAAAATGCAACTCCGATCTCATTAACACAGGTTACACCAGCAGGCGGAACATTTACAGGTTCTGGAATTACAGGAACAAATAGTTTCAACCCTACTATTGCAGGCGATGGATCACACCTTGTAACCTATACAGTTACTGAAAATGGATGTTCGGGAAGTGCGCAAATTACGATTATAGTAAACGCAGCACCTGTAGTTACTTTTGATGCTATTGATCCAATTTGTGACACGACAGCTCAATTTGCCATTACGGAAGTAACACCAGCAGGAGGAACTTTCTCTGGAAATGGAATCAGTGCTCCGAACTTGTTTACAGCAGCTGTTGCTGGAATCGGAACGCATCCAATTGTTTATGCTGTCACTTCAAATGGCTGTACCGGTTCAGCAACCCAATCCATCATTGTTGAAAATTGTAACAGTTTAGAAGAACAAACACTTAGTTATTCCATCTATCCGAACCCTTCAAATGGTGTTTTTACAATTAAAACAACAGCTGAGGTTTCTGTTTCTATTTTATCATTAGACGGAAGAAGATTAATTGATAAACAAGTGCTTACAACAGGAACCGGTATAATTGATTGTAGAGATTTTGCAAAAGGTCAATATATGATTTTGCTTACGACAGAAAAATCTTCTAGTATCGAAAAGATAATATTAGAATAATTCACTATCTTCGCGGTCACTAAGGTCTCGTGGCCGAGCGGCTAGGCACCGGTCTGCAAAACCGTCTACTCCGGTTCGAATCCGGACGAGACCTCTTTTAATAAAATAACCCCTTGAAAATCAAGGGGTTATTTTTTTTGTTGACCATTTTTTGACCGTTTTTCAACGACATATGTAATTTAAAACCTTATTTTGCTTAATTATTCTTAACAATCTGAAATAAGCAAAATAAGCAAACTAGCCAATTTATTTCCCCTTCAAAAATTCTCTGATTTCTGCTTTGGAAATACTCAAATTCATTATTGAACTGTTTCTAAATCTCACACCCCCTCCAATTCTTTATCAAGTAAGAAATCTAAAACTTCTTGTTTGGTGGTTTTTAATCCAATTACAGACAACCATTTGAAAAAATGATAGGCTTTGTATTCATCCATATAATTGGATTCATCGATTTCATTCAAAAAATAACGGTTTGATTGAACGAAGATTTTGAAATCGCTTGGTGTTAAACGATTAAACTCTCTCAGAAAATATAACCTGTAAGTCAGGTTCATTGCCTTTTCCCGCGTAATTTTTCTTTTATTTTCTAAAAGATATTTTGTTGACATTTTCATTGATTTTATCTAATTAATTGTTATCTAAATCCATCCACATTTTAGCAACATGCGCATTCACTTCTTTTCTAGAAATGGCGTAACCTTTTTCCTTCAATGAAGTGTAAATACGAAAGTTCAGGAAGTCAAATAGAATTTCCATTTTGTTTTTGCGGTGAAAGATGAAGTATTCATTTTTTTCCTCAAATACCTTAACTGATTCCCATCTGAAATTCAATTCGTATTCAAACACGAATTTCATTATAAACTTTAAGTCAGAATCAAGATTTTTCTTCATCATACTTTTCTTTTATAAATGACTGTATTGTAGGTTTTTCTATAAAAAAACAGACCACTTTTGTCCATTTATACAAATGAAATGACCTAAATTCTATTATTCTTTCTTCCTCAGATAACTCATCCAGATAATAACCATATTCAATCTTGAATTGATTAAAAACTGATGGGTCAAATCGTTTCATTTCCGTCATAAAATGACCTTTATATAATGCTTCTAATATTCTTTGCTCATTCATAAGCCATCTTCAATAAAGTCAAGTACATCAACCAACATATCACAGTATACTCCTTGAACTTCTCTAACAGTGATTTGATTTTCATCAACGAATTTTACTTCATATTCATCCATCCAATTCAACATTACATAAACCTTTCCTTGAAAATGAAGTCCATTCACATCAAATGAAAGTCCACCTTCATAACGTTCAGTTTCTTCATAAGCAATGAAATTCTTAGCACCATAAGCACCTAATGCGAAACGATCTATTGAATTTATCTGATCTATTATTGTTTTTGCTATATCCATAATGAAATAACGCAAAACCTAAAATACATTTCGCATTGAATCAATTACTTAGCGTTTTTTAGCATAGAACCAAAGGGTGAAAAAAAATCTATTTACTTTTATTTTTTTTCATCTAAATTCAATAAAAGAAGGATATAAGTTATTATTAATAATACTATAGATAGTACTAAACAATAGTATTTGACTTTAAGATATCTTAAAAACTCTTTTTAATCTTAATAATATCTGTCATAATGAATGTCTTAATAATAAATAAATTTTTCTAATCATTGCTGAATTATTTTGAGGATCTTTAAGATGAATATATTACAATCAATTGCTAATCCAAGAAATTAAATCTATAAAAACTTGAGGTTTACAATTGAAAAATCCGATTGAATGATTTATAAGGTAAATTAAGATTTAAAACATTTTGATTAATTTCAAATCCAAATAATTTACACTTATCTGATGATTAAAATTAAATCTATTAGAAACAATAAGATTCCAACAAAAAGTGATTTGGAACAGATGACTTGTGATGAATTGTATTCATTCGCAAGACAAAGACTTGGACTCAAAGAAGTATTAATTAACTTTTTGGATACTCAAGAATACAAAAACCATTTGGTTCGGGATATTGAAATTTCAGAACGATTGAAGAACACACTTTTGCGTGCCGAAATTGACAGTTTGGATGAACTAAACTATTTCAGAAAGGTCGATGTTATGAAATTCAATGGTATGGGGGTAAAATCTCAAAGAGAATTAGAAAAAGTAATGGCTGAATTTAATATTGAATTTAGGGAGTTAATTTACTATACCAAATAATAACCGAAACCAGATTTCTCCAATTTCGGTTACCATGCAGCGAACTTAAATTTTATTGCAAGACAATCTTTCTAACAGTCACCGTATTGTTTTGAGGATCTATGAGATGAATGTAATACAATCCATTTCCTGTCCAAGAACTCAAATCAACGTAAAATTGAGGTTGATTGATTATTGATTGAAATACTTGTTGACCAGTAGCATTTTCTATTTTAATGGAATATCCTGACATTGAAGTATAATTTCCGTTGTCAATTATGATGTGATCACTTACAGGGTTTGGATAAACTAAAATTGTATTTTCATCATTTGGAGAAGGTAAGTCAAGTGGAGTATTAATTACAAGTGTATCTGTCACAGTAGTATAATTTGTTACTGTCACCGTGTCATAGATTGTAGTTGTTGTAGTATCATAAACTGTTACTGTATCATAATGAACACAGTTGCCATCATAAGGGTAGTCTAAAAGAGAATTAGCAACAATCGGAACATTGAAGGTGTTTTCGTAATACCAACCGTGAATAATAACATCTCCAGGTGGTGTTATAGAATAATCAATGTAACCAAATTTATAGCCTAAAGTACCATTTGCAGGATTTGTTAGTATTAAACGAAATCCTTGTTTATGACTCCCAACACCTATATTATAACAGAGTTGATTCGTTGGATAAAATCCCTTAAAAAGATAATTTCTATTATTCCATAAATCAAAAGAGTTAAGTGTGTCATAAGTGCAATCTATCCCGAGAACATCATTGGATGATGGTCCATTTACTTTGTTTTGTCCTATGGTGTTCAAAACTCCTGAAAAAGATGAGATAACAGCCCCGCTTCCACTTGAATTTCCACAAGTAAAACTAGACTCGTAATAACTGAAAGTTAATTTTACATCAAATAGTTGGTCATTATTCAAGTCTAAATTATAATTCCCGTCTACAGATGTTGGATAAGGATACACCCCATCGAAATTATCAACATAAGTAATTTGACCATACACAGTATTGCATAGAATCAAAAATGGTAAAATAAGTTTTCTCATATCATTTAATTTTCCACAAACCTCGCTCTTCCTTCCGACAACTAAAGTCAATTAAAAAAAACACGCAAAAGTTTTCAGACAACTAAGGTCAATTTCTTGCTCAATCCATTATTTTCTTTATTCTTTGTCATTCTATTTATCAATTATGCTCAATCAACATAAAATTCTACGTGTCTTACAACTTATTTCTTATCTGGAGCAAAGTCCGTCAAAAACCATTTCACACTTGGCGGAATTATTGGATTCAACCGAAAGAACGGTGTATCGGTATTTTGATTTAATACGTGAATGTGGATTTGATTTGCAGCGTGATGAATTCAATCGCTTCTTTATTGTTGATGAACGATCCAATGGTGTTAGGTTCACGGACGAAGAAGCGACTTTTTTAAAGGAACTTGTTTTAACCAAAGGAAAAAATAATAAACTCAAGGATTCTATTTTAACAAAAATCTATCTTGGTTCTGAAATCCCTATGGTTGCCAGTCATTTGGTGAATGCCAAAAACAGTAAGGTAATTGAACGATTGGCACTGTCTATTAGTAATAAAGAACAAGTCTATTTAAAAAAATACCAGTCAATTAACTCTGGAACAATATCAGACCGATTGGTTGAACCATTTGGGTTTACCGATAACTACACAACCGTTATGGCTTATGAGATTTCATCCGAAACGAACAAGACATTTCATATAGATAGAATTGCTTTTGTTGAGTTCGCCGGAAAACCTTTTAAGAATTGTGATCGGTTTGAACAACAAATCCCCGATGTCTTTGGATTCAGTTTTTCTGGTGAAACCTTTCCCATTCAGTTGGAACTGGATCTAAAACAAGTATTACTTCTCAAAGAACAATACCCTTCAACCGCCCCATTTATCCATTATAATACCAAGAAAAACTGTTATGAATTAAAGGTTCAGGTGAATGACTTGAAACCGATTGAACGGTTTATGAGGGGTATTGAATCGGAAGAAAAAATATAAAAAATCACTAACTTCACAACTTGAAAAAAGAAATATGAATTTTTACGATGTTCTCGATAAAATAAGAAAGGAAACAACAAGTGATGTTGCTTTGGGAGATAGGTTTGAAAGATTAACACAACAATTTTTCCTTACCACCCCATTGTATCAAGACCTAATAGAAAATAATTCAGTTTGGTTATGGAAAGATTTCCCTCATAAAGATACAGGTGATTTAGGAATTGACCTTGTCGTTAAAACAAAAGAGGATGGTTATTGGGCTATTCAATGCAAATGTTTTAAGGATGATGGTAAAATAAATAAAGAGGATATAGGAAAATTCGTATCAATGGCTGTTGGCGGATTTTATGTTGATGGAAAAAAGGAAGAGTTTTCTCAAATGTTCTTGGTAACTACTGTGCCTCCGACTGAAAACGCTAATATTATTTTTAATAAAGCACCTATTCCAAATAAAACCATCACTTCTGAATTACTTGATGATTCAGGAGTTGATTGGGAAAAGTTATACAACAACATCTACGGTAAAGATGCTCAATTACCTAAAAAGAACCTTCGTCCTCATCAAACCGAGGCTTTAACTAATACCAATATCCATTTTCAATCAAATGATCGTGGTAAGTTAATTATGGCTTGCGGTACAGGGAAAACCTTTACTGCACTTCGTATCGCTGAAAAAGAAACAAATAATAAAGGAACTGTTTTGTTTTTAGTTCCTTCCATTGCTCTACTCGGACAAACATTAAGAGAATGGAAATCAGATACCGTAACGCACATCCACGCAATTTGTATTTGTTCCGACCCCGAAATATCCAAGAAAATTGGTAGAAATGAGGAAATGGATACAGACCGGATTGATGAATTGGCTTATCCTGCCTCTACCGATGTGGAACAAGTATTACAACAATTTGAAAACATTAAAAATCGTTCAGAAGAAGGAATGACCGTTGTGTTTTCAACCTACCAATCTATTGATGTGATTTCAAAATCGCAACAAAAATTAATGCAAAATGGATTTCCTGAATTTGATTTAATCATTTGTGATGAAGCACATAGAACTACTGGTGTTACAATTGCAGGAAAAGACGAATCATCCTTTACCAAAGTCCATAATAACGATTTCTTGAAGTCCAAGAAGAGACTTTATATGACCGCAACTCCTCGTTTATATAACGACGATTCTAAAAGTAAAGCAGCACAAGCGGATGCTATTCTGTGTTCAATGGATGATGAAAGTTTGTATGGGCAAGAAATGTATAGAATTGGCTTTGGACAAGCGGTTGAACAAAATCTATTGACGGATTACAAAGTTTTAATTCTAACGCTTAGTGATTCAGATATTCCACCTTCCATTCAAAAATTAATTGCTGATGGGGATAGTGAAATCAATACGGATGACGCCGCAAAATTAATTGGCTGTATCAATGCACTTTCAAAAGAAGTTTTAGGAGATGATGGATTGTTAACCGAAACAGATCCTGGTCCAATGAAAAGAGCAGTCGCGTTCTGTAGTAACATTAAATCATCTAAAAAAATAACTGAAATATTTAATGCTGTTTCAAAGAATTACATTGAATCACTTCCTGAAGAAAAAAGAGGAAATATGGTTTCATTATCTTCTGATCATATTGACGGAACAATGTCTGCACCCGATAAAGACAGATTGTTGGGATGGTTGAAAAAAGAAAAGAAAGACAAAGAATGTAGTATTCTGACTAATGTTCGTGTTTTAAGTGAGGGAGTTGATGTTCCTTCTTTAGATGCTGTTTTATTCCTTTCTGCTCGTAACAGTCAAGTGGACGTTGTTCAATCTGTTGGTAGGGTGATGCGAAAAGCACCTGGAAAAAAATATGGGTATATCATTATTCCTGTTGTTGTTCCTTCTAACGTGGATGCTGATAAAGCAATGGATGATAACGATCGTTTTAAAGTGGTTTGGTCTGTTTTAAACGCTTTACGTGCACACGATGACCAATTTAATGCGATTGTCAATAAAATTGATCTTAACAATAAAAAGACGGGTAAAATCATTGTAGGTAGGGCTCCAGTTCAGTTTGGTA
>JBILHL010000086.1:0-3254 GCA_044350515.1 Crocinitomicaceae bacterium
ATCAAGCAATTTTGGATCTTTTAAAGGATTTAAACCTGGAAAATATAGATGAAGAAGCGAAGTCATACATCCAACTTCAACTCATAAGTAATGAAGTAGTGTAACGATTTACTGACAATCAGTTTAATAACTAGAGTAAAGAATCAAAATCCAGTACTATGAAAACCATAATTTTTGTCAGCCTCTTGTTTTTCGTTAGTTGTGTTCATTCACAAATTCTTAGAGTTAAAGTCTATGAGACGATTCAGTATTCAAATTATGATAGTGTAAGTGTTATGAGTGCCATTTCTACGGTGGTAGAACCTGTGTTTATCAAGCGTGGAAATTGCGAATACGTTATGGATTTGACAAAAAAGACAGGAATGTTTTTTATTAATGGTGTTTTGGATAATGAATTTGATATTTCGTATGTCAATAGTGGTTCATTGTTTATCGTTAATTTTTTATTTGAAGGCTTTGATTTGGGGGCAATTATCAATACTGACATCCTAAATGAATCATTTAACTGGTATTCTAAATACGATAACGATACCTATGAAATTGCGAAAGGCACCAATTTTGAAATTGTTAAGTCTCAGTGAAATAAAAAAAGACCGAGTTTAGTCGGTCTTTCAGAATTCATCAATCTAATTTATTATTTTGGACTATTCATAAAAATGAAAGTTCGGTAACCTATTGACGGAAATTAAATGAGGGGAAGTATTGAATGTCTAATTGGTTCCTGCTACAAGCCTGTTGTAATTATTTGTAACTTCGCTCAGTAATTTATATCAGGACAATTTATGTTGTTTCTTTTTATTTAATAAGTTAGAATTCAGTCAATGCAAATACTTCATAAAATAGACGACTTTCTAGTTGCAATCTTCCCAACTATTGAAAAGGGGGATAATGAATCTTTGAATTATCTAAAAAATATGACTAAAATTATTAACGTCAAAGTTCTATTTGCAAGTGTTTTGATTTTTTTTTCAATTACTTTTTCTTTTTCTCAAAAGCATTTAGAAATATTAAAAAAGCAAATACCATTAAAGAATGAACTTAAAGATAGACTTTTATATTTACAGTTATATAATTGTGATTCTCTACCTGAAAACTTTTGCTCCTCAAAATCTTTTAATCATATTACTGATAAAAATAAACTCTCAGATAAAAATGGTATTGGACTAAAATATTTAAGTGATGAAGCACTTAAAGAAGCACTTAAAGACACAATATTCTTTCAAGAATACATATTCGGAGGGCTTATGAAAATTGTTACTGATTCTAATATTAGCACCATAATTGATTATAGAAAAGGTTCTCAAAATCGAGTTGAATATGTTTATCATACTAATGGAGATTTAATAAATGAAGTTCATTATTTAAAAGGACGACAATTTATTTCTCGTAATTGGGATAAAGGGGAAATATATTGTCAAATCATCGATCCTATAATAAACGGTATAACTGAATCATTTTGCTTCGATAATAATCGGTTCTTTACTTTTTATTCTAAAGTTGAACTAAATGATTCTTCATTGCTCTCTAAAAAATATAATTTCAATAAAGGTAATATTGAATCTTTTAAAACAAGTTATGCAAAATATAAAGGAGATTATCGCTGCACCGAAACGTTTGAAATTAATTACTTTCCTAATTTTAACATTTCTAGAACTGAATATATTTTAAATTGCACATTTGATATTATTAGTTTTGAAGCCAATTATGATAAAGAACAAAACATTCAATCATCTGGAAGGTATTTATATCCCACATCGTTGATTCTTGAAAAATCTAAAAGAACAAAAATTGGAGAATGGAAGTTCTATGATTCAAATAACCTTGTAAGAAAGTTAGTAACTTATGATGAAAATGGTATAGAAATAGAATGTAAAGGAGAATGTAAATAGATTTTGTAATAAATTGGTTCAAAACAACCTACTATATAACTTTTACCATCTGATAAATTAATAAATTTCCAAATCGGAATTACAAAAATTAGGGTAGCATCTTTTCAGTCATTTTTTATATTTTCGGATATTCTTAATTATATAAACCTTATTTTATCGTTCTTTTTTTAATTCTTTCGTACAATAAATTATAATCATTTAATAATTCATCAAAAGGATAGTTGTATCGTAAATCATTTACAATTAGAAAACTTTCGTTAAAGTAAAATGAAAATTCAGTTTCAGTTTGATGATGTTCAATTCCGTATTTATGAAAATATATTCTGGAATCGGGGTTTTCGGATACTTCTAAATTCGCACAGTACTTTCCAAATGCCACACATTTATCGTTTAAAATTATACCTATATCAACTACTTCCCCTTTTTTAAAACGGTAATTTTCTTGAATTTCATAATTAAGTTGGATATAATCGTTTGTTACCCATTTTTGCTTTAACATTTCTACTGGTTTCATACTTACAGAAAATATTTATTATTATTAGTTATAATCAATGAAGTTGATTTTACTTTCTATTCAATTCTTGAATCCTTTTCTTGAAGGCACGTTCAAATCTTGGCACAGCATCAACCATAAATGCAATCATCTTTTTCCAATCTGACTCATTGAAAATGCTAACATTGGACAATTCAAATTTGACACGTGCGGTTATGTTGTTATCCAACCTTTCCCAAGTTAGTGGTTCGCCAAAATCCGCTTCAATTTTATCTTTTTTGGCTGCAAGGGTATCGAATATCGCTTTATTATTATCCTTGTCGCCACTATTTATGTAAAGTTCAATTCTTATGTAATTTCTTGTAGCAACACTATTATATCCAACTGAACTAATACCACTTCCACAGCCTATCCAGTGGTCTTTACTTGGACTTACGTTTAGATACAAGGTTGATACCTTATTCATTTCTTTGAGGTATTCCTTCCAGAAATTTAATCGAATATTGTGACGCTCCTTATTCTGCTCTTGGGTTTCAACTTCTTCTCTTGTCTTATTAGCCATACTGATTACAAAATCCTCTGCTTCCTTGATAGGGATTATCTGTTCCATATTCATAAGCAGTTGTTCTTGCAATTTAAACGGTGTTGCTTTGAAGCACTGTACTCTTAAACCATAATTCAACAACCAAAGCACCGAAGAAGTTACTTCTTTTCTAAATTCTCCAGCAATCATCATTATCCGTTGCGAATTACCAATATTGAGACGTTCTCTAAAATCTTCTGTTTCCAAAAATTCACCTAAAACTACTTCTGCATTTTCACTGCTACCAATTTTAGTAAGGTATTGACTGAAAATGGTAATGATTTGACTT
>JBILHL010000003.1:0-169733 GCA_044350515.1 Crocinitomicaceae bacterium
GAATTACTACTCAATCGATTTTTTTTAACGTTCGGAATTAACCCAAACCTTGCAAAAAATAAAGCTAAAGCACTTGAACTCCTTGATTATGGTAAAATCGCCGCTTGATTACTTAACGAAGTATTGACATAAGATTTTATTAAAAATTGGATCAATAGACTTGTCCATAATTTGTTTTTTTAGACCAAATTAAATCCCTTTTAATCAAGCCAATATTAATTTACACGAACGGATTGCTGGAATTATCAAAGGAAAAAAACTTGTTTTCAATCCTCATTAAATAAAAAACACGACCAACCATTGAAACAAAATGACTAATAAAATCCAAATACGAGTTGGTTCGGTGATTCCTTTTAGTATTTGAATGAATTTTAATTTTAAAATTTCTTCAAAGCTGACATTTTCTTTATTTAAATCAACATCAGCTAAATACACTTGATCGAGGCAAAAAACAATTATTTTCTTTATAAATCTGTTTTCCTTGCTTGATTTTATTTCTTCTATCAGTTTTAATTTGGTCATCGAATAGTCAGCTCCTTTTTGCATCAACTTTGGGAATTTCGTTTTCATAGATGCGAGGGATTTATCCAAAATAGGTTCCAGTACTTTTTCTGAGTTGTCACTTATAAGTTGATAAATAATTTTATACATTACATAATCGTTGGCCAAATAAATCAGTAACCAAATCGAATTGAAAACTAGGAAGAGAAAGAAAGCCGCTGTTAAATTTGAAGTTATTATTCCCCAAATACCACCCAACCAATTATTTGAAGATAATTCACTTTCCGTAATATTTTTAAAGAAATAATAAACGCCAAGTATGAAACTTAATATTGTACTTACAATAGAAAGCGACATTATTTTAACCCAAGAGAAAAGACCTATTCGGGCAAGTATGCTGATTTGTTTTAATTGATTATTCATTTGTTAGTAATTGAAATTTAATTTGGCATAAAAAAAGCGATTCGCAGGTTACGAATCGCTTTAATAAATTTTATTGAATTTTAAACTTTGTAAGAAAGCCCAAAAGAAAGTAATGGACCTCCTATTCCTATTTCTCCAACTATGCCAAGTCTATAACTAAAATAATAGCGATAACCGTAACAAACACGCATCGAAAAAGGAATTAAAATTGCACTAGAACCCTTTAATTCTCGGTCTAAAACTCCATTCTTGTAATCTCTAACCCACCGATTATTCGTGCCAAATCCTAAACCTATGTAGGAGTCAGCATTAGGTTGGGTAATCGGTAAATGAAAATTTAAACGTCCTTGCAATCTTAACCTTGTTTGGATTCTTTCACCTGAATAAGAATTATATTCCCAACCACCATTTTGAAAAACAGTATCTGTTGAAACAAAATCCTTTTTACTTCTATCAAAAATAACATCGACACCAAAACTGATATCATCCGTTAACAT
The DNA here is from genome assembly GCA_044350515.1 of Crocinitomicaceae bacterium. Lineage (GTDB taxonomy): Bacteria > Bacteroidota > Bacteroidia > Flavobacteriales_D > Crocinitomicaceae > UBA952. The sequence goes on from JBILHL010000003.1 coordinate 1,422, forward strand.
ATAAGAATAGCGCAATCCAGATGGAGGTAAACCAACGTAACTTGTAATATTTTCAGGTTCTTGACTTAAAGCCAACATTGGAACATATTTCGTTACATTAGGAAAACCAATATAAGGTTCAATAACATGATTCCCAACAAATAACGATTGAGAAAAAGTATTAAAACTTACAATAACTCCAAACAAAATCTTAAAAATTCGCATTTTAGTTTTCCATTAATTTAATTAAATTTAATGCAGAACCTGCTTTAAACCACTCAATTTGAGAAGCGTTATAAGTGTGGTTTAATAAGATGTTTTCTGTTGTTCCATTAGCATGAACGATTTCCAATGTCAATGGTTTTCCAGGAGCAAAAGATTCTAAATCTGTGAAGTTGAACGTGTCATCTTCTTGGATTTTGTCATAATCAGCTTCGTTAGCAAATGTCAAACCTAACATTCCTTGCTTTTTCAAGTTCGTTTCGTGGATACGTGCAAATGATTTCACAATAACCGCACGAACACCTAAATGTCTTGGTTCCATTGCTGCATGCTCACGTGATGAACCTTCACCGTAGTTATGGTCACCCACAACGATTGATGGAACACCAGCTGCTTTGTATGCACGCTGAACCGCAGGAACTTCACCATAAGCGCCAGTCAACTGGTTTTTCACTTCATTCGCTTTGCCATTGAATGCATTTTCAGCACCAATCAACATATTGTTTGAAATGTTGTCCAAGTGACCACGGTAACGCAACCAAGGACCGGCCATAGAAATGTGATCCGTAGTACATTTACCTTTTGCTTTGATTAACAATTTAGCACCTGTGATATTTTTTCCGTCCCAGATTGGGAAGTTTTCTAACAATTGTAAACGAGAAGAATCTGGAGCAACTGCAATCACAACGCCACTTCCATCCTCTGCTGGAGCTTGGTAACCATTGTCTTCAACAGCGAAACCTTTAGTTGGTAATTCATCACCATGTGGAGGTAATAATTTAACTTGTTCACCTTTGTCGTTTGTCAACGTATCCGTTAATGGATTAAAACCTAAATCACCAGCAATTGCCAATGCTGCCACCATTTCAGGTGAAGTTACAAACGCATGTGTATTTGGATTTCCGTCAGCTCTTTTAGAGAAATTTCTGTTGAAAGAGTGAACGATGGTATTTTTCTCTTGTTTTTCTGCACCTTCACGATCCCATTGACCAATACAAGGACCACACGCATTTGTAAATACTTTCGTACCCATTTTCTCAAATGTAGCAATGATTCCGTCGCGGTCGATTGTGTAACGTACTTGTTCTGAACCTGGATTGATACCAAATTCAGCTTTTGGAGTGATTCCGTGCGCAACTGCTTGTTCAACGATAGATGCAGCACGTGCCATGTCCTCGTAAGACGAGTTAGTACATGAACCGATTAATCCCCATTCTACTTTCATTGGCCAGCCATTTGCCTCCGCTTCAGCTTTCATTTTAGAAACTGGCGTACCTCTATCTGGTGTGAAAGGACCGTTAATATGTGGTTCTAATTCGCTTAAGTTAATTTCAATTAATTGATCAAAATAAGCAGTTGGATTTGCATAAACCTCAGCATCACCTGTTAAATGTTCAGCAATTTTGTCAGCTGCATCAACCACTTCTTGACGACCTGTAGCCGCTAAATATCTTCTCATTGAATCATCGTAACCGAAAGTTGAAGTTGTAGCTCCAATTTCAGCACCCATGTTACAAATTGTACCTTTTCCTGTTGCAGAAAGTGAAATCGCTCCGTCACCGAAATATTCAACGATTGCACCAGTTCCACCTTTAACAGTAAGAATATCAGCAACTTTTAAGATAACATCTTTTGCAGAAGTCCATCCGTTTAATTTCCCTGTCAATTTGATCCCGATTAACTTTGGAAATTTCAATTCCCAAGCCATTCCAGCCATTACGTCAACAGCGTCAGCACCGCCAACACCAATTGCAATCATTCCCAAACCGCCAGCATTTACTGTGTGTGAGTCTGTACCAATCATCATTCCACCTGGGAAAGCATAATTTTCTAGTACTACTTGGTGGATAATTCCAGCTCCTGGTTTCCAGAAACCGATTCCGTATTTGTTAGAAATCGAAGAAAGAAAGTTAAATACTTCGTTATTTTGATTTAATGATTCTTGTAAATCTTTTGTTGCGCCCACTTTTGCTTGAATCAAGTGATCCGCATGCACTGTGGAAGGAACAGCAACTTTTTTCTTTCCAGCTTGCATGAATTGCAAAAGTGCCATTTGAGCTGTTGCATCTTGCATTGCAACACGATCTGGAGCAAAATCTACATACGATTTTCCACGTTCATGTGCCACTGTTGCATTTCCATCCCAAAGATGTGCGTAAAGAATTTTTTCAGCCAAAGTCAATGGTTTACCCACTACTTTTCTCGCTGCTTCGATGCGCTCAGGATAATGAGCATACACCTTTTTAATCATGTCAAGATCGAAAACCTTCATAGTCTAATTCTGTATTGTTAATAATGCGGAGCGAATTTAACTAATTTGAGCGAAGGAATAGCCAAATTCAGTTAGAAATTCAAATTCAACAAGGATTTTTTTAATAAAAATATAACTTAAAAATTATTTTTTTCGCTCTCCTCGAATCATTCGGTTTTTTCCTTGCAAGTCTTTTTTTATTTCGATGGATTGTAAACCTATTTGTTCAAGATAAGATTTCACTTCTTTACTATACAAATGGTGCAATTCGAAATAAAGAAAACCACCAACTTTGAGCTTTTTTATAGCTAAATCAGCAATTCTTTGGTAGAAAATAATTGGCGAATCGTTTTCTACAAAAAGAGCTATATGTGGTTCAAAATCTACGACGTTAGGTGACATTTCAGTTTGTTCACTTTCAGGAATATACGGCGGATTGGAAACAATTACATCTATGTCGGAAAGTGTTTGCCAAAAGCTAGCATTCAAATCCAAAGCATCGGCAATTGCGAATTTGACATCAAGTTGATTCAATTGTGAATTTTCACGCGCTAATTCGTTTGCTTCTTGTGAAATATCAACTCCAAAAACAGTCGCATTTTTGTAAATACTTTTCAATGCCAAAGCGATACAACCTGAGCCAGAACAAATATCAAGTACTTTTTCTATGTTTGAATTTTCTGAAATCCAATCAACTAATTCTTCAGTTTCAGGTCGCGGAATTAAAGCTCGTTTGTCACATTTTAAGGTAAGTCCAAAAAATTCAGTTTCGCCAATTATGTATTGAAAAGGTTCGTTTTCTTGCAATCGCTTCACGTAAGATCGAATATACAATAAGTCAGATTCTGACAAGCGAAAGTCCGTATTTATTAACAAATCTGCTCGCGACCAATTGAATCGTTTACAAATAATCTCAGTCCACATTGATTTCAATTCCGATTCTGAAAAACCTTCCAATCGCTCGAAGAAATAGGCTTTTGCAGCGTTTAAGGTGTTGTCTTTTACAAACATGGCGCGAAAATAAGAAAAAAGATGTTTGATTTTGGATGTTTGATGTTTGATTAAAAATGTAAATACATTCTTAACTTTGGTTTTCAATTGTGCCTTCATTCAAATTCACATTCATGACGAAAGTTAAGTTATTGTTTTTTGTATTCCTTCTTCAAAATTTCATTTTTGCTCAAAAAACGAGTTCTATTAATTATGTTTATCCAAAGAAAATAAGTTTACGGGTTCATATTTTAAAAGGTGGCGCTCGTATATTTATTGTGAAAATAGATCCATCGAAGAAATTAGCTAAAAAAGAGCAAGTCAATAATCCAGCATCGATTCCAAGAAGATATTTCAAAGAATTTAAAATTGATACTATCCAAGTTGCAGGAAGAGCCGTTTTTCGTTGGTCACCAAAGGATCAATCAGCGACCAAAACCGTTTTGTTCTTGCACGGCGGCGCATACATGATGAACGTATTTAGACAACATTGGAATTTTGTAGCTGAAATAATTCTTCGGACAAATTGTAACGTGATTGTTCCCGATTATCCATTAACACCGGCTGTGACCTACAAACAAAGTTTTGAAATGGTGCGTGAATTGTACACAGATTTAATTCAAAAAGTTGGTTCACAAAACTTAATTTTAATGGGAGACTCTGCTGGTGGCGGTTATTCATTAGCGCTTTGTCAACAGAATAATGAACTAAATGTTGCCCAACCTTCACAAGTAATCTTAATAGCACCTTGGTTGGATGTTACTCTTTCTAATCCGGATATCTTGATAACAATAAAGAATTGTCCAACTTTGGATTTAGAAAATTTAGTCAAAATCGGTAAAGCTTGGTGTGGTGATTCGGACCCTGAAAATTATTTGGTAAGTCCAATTAATGGTGATTTTCAAAATTTACCTCCGATGAGTTTATTTATTGGAACTCATGATATTCTAATAGCTGATTGTCAAAAATTTAAAAAAGAACTTAAAAGTCAAAATATTCCTTTGAACTATTATGAATACCCTAAATTATTTCACGATTGGGTAATGTTAGTGAGGTTGCGAGAATCAAAAGATGCCTTAACGAAAATGGCTGATTTGATAAATAGAAAGTGAAATTACTGCTTTCTCAATTCTATAAATTCTTTGATTTTTTCGTTTTCAATCAAAACGGTTAGGTTGTAATAAGCTATCTTCCACTCCCCTTTTTCTTTGACACAAACCCCACTTCCGCGACAATCTTCCATCCACGTTTTCAAATCTTCATCGAACCAAGCTGTTTTGCCGTCTTTTGAAAAATTCCATTTGCGATTGCTCGCTTTGAAATCCCACGCTTTTCCTTTATCGAAATAGGGTTTTGAAAATGCTTGAAATTCATTTTTTGTCCAACGTTCACCAGGTGCCGTTCCTAAGAAAATAAAATCGTCGCTTGTCGGAGCAAAATAAGCTTTAAAATCTGCATTCGTAGCTGCTAAATGCCAAGTATCTATTAATTTATTCAACGGTTCCGTTTCCTTTTGAGAGAAGGAGGGGAAACAAAATAAAAGACCTACAAGAAAAATGAGATTTTTCATTTAACTTTTATTAAAGAATTGAAAATGTAAAATGATAAACACAAATTTCAATTCTTCATTTTACATTCTAAATTCTAAATTTATTTCTTACTTTTCTCCAACGCCATACAAGCTTTTACTGCATTGTAAACATTCACGACACCACCTGTTGTACAAAGCGGGTTTAAATCTTCATACTTAACCGCAGTTGCAAACATCACTTCTTTAATTTGAGCCATCGATAATGATGGAAAATAAGATTTCAACAAGGCTGCAACACCAGAAACCATTGGGGCTGCCATTGACGTTCCTTGTAGATTTTTGTATTCACTTTGCGGAACTGTGTTATAAATTTCAAAACCTGGAGCAAAAATATCAACTCTTTCTTGACCGAAATTTGAGAAAGAAGCAACTAATTCATTTTTGTCTTTTGTGGAAGCACCAATCGTAATGAAATGAGCTAAAGGTTCAGCTTGAAAGCTATATAATGAAGTTGGGTAATTTGGTTCGTAATCAACATCTTTTGCATCATTTCCAGCTGCATGAACGCATAAAACTCCTTTTGAATCAGCATATTCAAATGCTTGAAAAACTTCCTCTTGGTGTGGAGAATAGGATTTTCCAAATGACATATTGATGACTTGTGCGCCATTATCAACTGCATAGCGAATTGCTAATGCGATGTCTTTATCTTGTTCATCACCATTTGGAACTGCTCTCAAAGACATGATTTTTACATTATCAGCAACACCGTCTCCACCTTTTCCATTTCCTCTTACTGCACAAATAATTCCTGAAACGTGTGTTCCATGCAGTGCGTCGGGACCTTCAACATCCGAATTACCATAATTTTTATCTGTAAAATCATCAACATTATCGCCAATCAACGAGCGATCATCGTAGTTTACATTCAAATTGTATTTAACTTGATCTAAAATATATTTAATCGTTTCTTGATCGAATTGACCACTTTCAAGCATTGGCATGTACTGTTCGAAATTTGCTAATTCGTCTTCAACTTCATATTTTACAGTTTCATAAAGTGTGAACTCTTCATCAAATGCAATAGTTGCAGGGTCTATTCCGTCGTATTTCTCCATTAATTTGGCAAGAATTCTGGTTTTCTCTAATCTTGTTGCATCCAAGTTCTCTCCTTTAGCATTCCCTAAAAAATTCCAACCATGAACATCATCAATGTATCCGTTTTTATCATCATCAATTCCGTTTTTTGGAATTTCTTTAGTGTTTACCCAAATTTTACCTTGTAAATCTTCATGCTCAATATCAACTCCCGAGTCAATAACAGCGACAATTACAGGTTGAGACGTTTTCTTTTTTAGTAAACCATAAGCTTTGTCTGTTTGCATTCCAGTTCCTTCACCATTATACCAGTTTAGAGTTCCTGGAATTGGTTGTGCAATTATTTTGGTGTTAAATGCAAAAGCAGCTAATAGTAGGCTAATTTTAAAGAATGTCTTTTTCATGAACTATTTTTTTTTCAAAAATAACATTTATAACGTGAATAATTAAGTTTATGGTGAATTGTATATAATTTAGATTGCGCATTAATTAATTGTTTTCGTAATTTGCAAAAGATTTTAACTATGAAAAAAAACATACTTTTATTCTTGACTATTCTATTTTTGAATCAGGGATTTTCACAAAAGTCTTATTTGCGATTTGAAGATTACTTAAAAGCTAATCCAACGCAATCAACCTCTTTTACCATTCCAAACACAGCAGCAAATAAACTTTTTTTGGAAAGTCAAAATGTGAAAGTGAAATATGAAACCGCAAATTGGATTTTTATTCAAGTGGCAGCGAATTGGATGGATGAACAACAGAAAAAAGGAACAATTGACAAGTTTTTCTTTGAATTTGCTCCGCCTGTTGCTTTGGGTGATTCGGCCATCTTTCGTCATAAAATTAATTTGGTACATCAAGGGGTTAGCTTGGATACAACCTATACAGGAAAAGGTGTTATTGTTGGAATTGTGGATGAAGGAATCGACTTTAATCACCCTGACTTTCAATTACCTAATGGGAAAACGCGTGTTCTTCGCTATTGGGACCATACAACAAACGCCGGAACAATTCCTGAAACTTATGGCTATGGAATCGTTTGGAACAAAACACAAATAGACAATGGGCAATGTACGAGTTTAGAAACAGGAACTGCACATGGGACAACAGTATCAGGAATGGCAGTTGGAAATGGTCGAGCAAACAACACGAATAGAGGTGTAGCACCAGATGCTGATATTATTGTGGTTGAAACAGATTTTGGACTTCCTAATTGGACACTAACCATTGCTGATGCTTGTGACTATATATTTAAAGTAGCCGACTCGCTAGGAAAACCTGCCGTTGTTAACCTTTCTCTTGGAACCTATTTAGGAAGTCATGATGGTAGAGACCCTGCTGCTGAATACATTGATCAATTATTGACGGAAAAAGAAGGGAGAATTGTTGTTTGTGCAGCTGGAAACTCAGGAGATCAAGGGAAATATCATGTTCAAGGAAATTTATCTCAAGACACCTCTTTCGTTTGGTGTAAAAATAACCCAGGATTAACTGAAGTTGGTACCAATAAAATACTAATCGATTTATGGGCTGATACTTCAGCTAATTTCAATTATGCATACGCTGCCGATTTGCCTGCTCCAACTTATGGTTTAAGAGGAAGAACATCATTTAGAAACATTTATGATAATTTGAATACCGTCCCTGTGAATGACACCATCTATAATTCAGTCGGTGAGAGAATTGCAACCATTCAAACCTATACGGAAGTTGTTGGTGCGAATTTTCACATGCAAGTTGTTTTTAGAAATATCGACTCTTTAAACTACCTCTATCGTTTTGAAACATTTGGAGAAGGAACATATGATATTTGGGGAGGTGCATGGCTTGGATTAAGTGATTTTGAAACCCAAATTCCAGACGCATCTGTTTTTCCAGCAATTGCTTTTTACAATGCACCTGATACACTGCAATCAATTGTATCTTCTTGGAATTGCTCAGATAAAGTTATCTCTGTTGGAAATATTCGCAATCGATCAGGGCACATTGACAAAAATGGAAATGCATACCTTCCAACAACAATAATTCAAGTTGGAACACTTGAACCTTCGAGTAGTAAAGGTCCAAATAGACTTGGTGTAACTAAACCAGATGTGGTTGCAAGTGGAGGTATTTCTTTAACTGCGGGTCCAATGTGGTTTCTTTCTAATCCAGCAAATAATTCTTCTATTGACCAAGGAGGATTTCATGTTAGAAATGGTGGTACTTCGATGGCTTCACCTGTTGTTGCCGGAATCGCCGCACTTTACTTACAAAAATGCTCGAAAGCAACTTTTCAAGATTTCAAAGACGACTTATTAAATACTTCAAATACCAATGCCGCGACTGGAATAACACCAAATTTTGCTTATGGAAACGGAATCGTTAATGGACACGAAACAATTCTTCAAAAACACAGACCAGCATTAGTTTCTGGGCCTGGAGGTATTTGTCCTGGTTCAAGTGCAACGCTTACCTTAACTACAAGTATGATTCCGACTTCAATTATTTGGTCAAATGGAGCACAAACTTTTTCTACTACAACCGCAACACCGGGTTCTTATCGATCTATTGTTACAGATATAAAAGGATGTATTTCAAGATCAAACATGGTAAATCTTTCTTCATTTAGCAATCCGTTTGTAGATGCTGGTGCAAATCAATTAATTTGTCCAAATATACCTATTACTTTAACTGGAACAGGAACAGCTACAAACTACAATTGGTTGGGAGGAGTGACTAATGGAGTTCCTTTTCTTCCAACGCCTGGGATGTACTATGTCATTGGTACAAATTCAAGTGGATGTACCGCTAAAGATTCCCTTTTTATCGATTTTTATGCGGTTGAATCGATTATTTACAATGAATCTTTAAGTCAAATCAGTCAAGGATCTTTGCCAATCAATCTTACTGAAGGAATTCCATCAGGTGGAACCTATTCTGGCACAGGTGTTATTGGAACTAGTTTTCATCCTGGATTAGCAGGTGTAGGAACGCATGTCATCACCTACTCTATCCCAGATATTCACGGATGCTTGCAAACTGCAACCTCATCCATAACCGTTTTTTCGGGTGTTGGAATTAGTGAAGAATCACACACATTACTAAAAATATACCCAAATCCTACAGATAACTTAATCACCGTTGAAGCAGAAGGAATGACCCAAGCTAAAATAATTTCTTTAGATGGAAAGTTAATCAAAGAAGCTTCGAGCAAAGATTTTTTTACTTTTGAAGTAACGGAACTAAATCCAAGTATTTACTTAATGGAAATTCTTTACACAAATGGAAATTCCGTTGTAAAACGGTTTGTAGTTGAATAAATAATTCTAGCGTGAAAAATTTTTTAATCACCTGTTTTTCAAGTATCTTTTTCTTTTCTTTTGCCCAACCTTTGAAGGTAAAAAAAAATGAAGGAGGAATTTTAAGTCTTGGCGTTCGAACGACAGTTTCATTGTTTAATGATAGCGAAACAAATAATTTTGGAACTGGTGCAGGGGGACAATTTAGGTTACAATTGGCTGAAAGATTAAATACTGATTGGTTTTTCGACTATTTAACGGCGAATGTAATGGATGTTGGGCATCGCACGGATTATCATATTGGTTGGAGCGTAATGTATTATCCACTTTTAAAGGAAAAACAACTTTTCAAACCCTACGTTTTAGTTGGACACTGTTTTGACTATTCCAAATTAACAGAAAATGCCAATCGTTCCAATTTTGATGAAAGATGGAGTTCAGCGGTTCAAATGGGTTTGGGAACTCATATTAATCTCACGCAACGACTAGATTTCTCAATCTTAGCTCAATACATGATTCACCTTGGCAATCACATTCATCCAGAAGTTGTTAATAATCAACTTGTTTTTACAGATGAACATTCACATGGAGCTAGCCTTGAAGGGCATTTGCTTGTCACCTTTGGTATTAACTACAAAATAGTTGACTTATGGGGAGGCAACTAATTCTTTTACTTATTGGGCTAAATTTTTTCAATTTCAAAGCTCAGAAAATTACCATAACGATGACTATTTTCGTCCAGGTTTGGTAAAAGCATCAGCAACAATTACTCCAGGAAGAATACTTCAAAACAAAGCAAATTCAATTTATATCAATGGATTTTTAGAATATGTCGTTGACTATAGATATAGTTTTCGTGGAGAAATTTTCCAATTCGTTGATGCTAAATATTCAGTTGATTCAAAATTTAGAAATCCAAACTATATGAACCGCATTTACTTTGGAGGTTTCCGTCATTTTGGAAAAAAGAACTTCAAGATTACAACTGGCGCACAAATGGGCGTTTTAATGACCGATTATGACTATAGTTCATCCATAGAAAGACAGTTTTATGTTGCACCTTCTTTTGCTTTAAAAGCTGGAGCGGACTACTATGTTTGGGATTATTTTCATTTCTTCGCCAATTTAACCTATGTCAACTCAACAATCCGAGGAACACAAACAGGAACACATAAAATGGATGAAATTCTATTCTCAGCTGGCTTAGGTTTTCAGATAAATACAATAAAAATACCTAAAAGAAGAACTGGTGTTGAATTTTGAGATTGAATATTCTTCAATAAATTTTAGTCAAATTTAAATTTCAATTATTTCTACAACTCTCCGTCCACCGTGGCAAATCAACTTTCAGTTCTCCACTTTAAACCCAACTTTTTTCCCTATCTTTGCGCCAAAATTATCAGTAAATGCTTAATGTAAATAATCTTTCGCTTCAATTCGGGAAACGTGTTTTGTTCGACGAAGTGAATGTAAAATTCGTAAACGGAAATTGCTACGGTGTAATCGGTGCAAACGGTGCTGGGAAATCTACTTTCCTTAAAATTCTAACAGGACACCAAGACCCAACAACAGGTCGCGTGGAATTAGAGCCAGGAAAACGTATGGCAGTTTTGAACCAAAATCACTTTGAGTTTGACCAAGTACAAGTGCTTCAAACGGTTATCATGGGACACAAACGTCTGTATGAAATCATGGTGGAGAAAGACGCTTTGTACGCGAAAGAAGATTTTTCGGAAGCTGACGGAATGAAAACCGCTGAATTGGAAGGAGAATTTGCTGACTTAGAAGGTTGGAATGCGGAAACAGACGCTGCAACACTTTTAAGTAACCTTGGAATCGAAGAGTCGAAACATTACTTGCTGATGGAAGACCTTTCCAATGATTTGAAAGTACGTGTTTTGTTAGCGCAAGCTTTATTTGGTAATCCAGATGTGTTGATTCTCGATGAGCCTACAAATGACTTGGACTTGCAAACTATTTCTTGGTTGGAAGATTTCTTGATGGATTTCAAAAATACAGTAATTGTTGTATCGCATGACCGTCACTTTTTGGATACAGTTTGTACACACGTTTGTGACATCGACTTTAGCAAAATCAACTTATTTACAGGAAATTACAGCTTCTGGTACCAATCTTCGCAATTAGCGTTGAGACAACGAGCTGATAAAAACAAAAAAGCAGAAGAGAAGAAAAAAGAATTATTGGATTTCATTTCACGTTTCTCTGCCAATGCTGCCAAATCAAAACAAGCGACAAGTCGTCGTAAAATGTTGACGAACTTGGATTTAGAAGAAATCAAGCCGTCTTCAAGAAAATATCCTGGAATCACTTTCCACCAAGATCGCGATGCTGGAAATCAAATTTTATCCATTAACAACCTTTCAAAATCTGTTGATGGAAAGTACTTGTTCAAAGATTTAAATATCATCGTGAACAAAGGCGATAAGATTGCGTTCGTTTCTAAAAATTCAGTTGCATTGACTGCATTCTTTGAAATTATGAACAAAAGAATTCAGCCAGACACGGGTGATTTCACACTTGGGACAACGATTACAACTGCTTATTTACCAAACGACAACCACGAATACTTTGAAGGAAAAATGAACCTCATCGAATGGTTACGTCAATATGCACAAACAGACGAAGAGCGCGAAGAAGTGTATTTACGCACGTTCTTAGGTCGTATGTTATTTACAGGTGAAGAAGTTTTGAAACAATCATCAGTTCTTTCAGGAGGAGAAAAAGTGCGTTGTATGTTGTCAAAAATGATGTTAGCGAAAGCGAATTTATTGATGATGGACGAACCAACAAATCACTTGGATTTGGAATCAATTACAGCTTTGAACAATGCAATGCGCGATTACCAAGGAACGATGTTGTTCACTTCTCATGACCACGAATTGGTTAATACAGTTGCAAATAGAATCATTGAAATCACACCTAACGGATTGATTGACAAAATGATGCCATTCGACGATTACCTTGCTGATGAAAAAATCACGCAGATGCAAGTAGAGTTGTACGCTTAGTTTAAGTTATGTTCAGTAGTACGATTATCTCGTACAACTAAAATTTAGTTTGGTACATTTTATCTTACTCAAAATAAAATTTAGCCACGGATTCACGAATTAACAAGAAGAAAGTGAAATTCGTGAATTCGTGGTTTTTTGTTTTAAGTCTAATCAGAATCAAATAAAACAAGAAAAAATTTCAAAATTTTATTAACTTCAAGTTGTATTTCAAAACTCAAATCACAAAATTATGGGGAAAGTAACTTTAGAATTTGATTCAGTAGAAGAAGCTGAAGATATTAGAAACGCATTAGACGGATACAAGTGGAAATTGGCTATTTGGGATTTAGATCAAAACTTAAGAAATGAAATGAAATTTAATAATCTTTCAAATGAAAAATATAAAGCATTTGAGGAGATAAGAGAGAAAATCATTGAGGTTTTAAATGATTATCAATTACATCTCGATTAATTTTATTTGTTAAAACTGAAACATTAAAAATCATTGATTTTTACTTATAAATAATTCAAAATGTCAACTCCAACATCCAATTCTAACCTTCAATACCAAATCACAACCGAAAATCCGCAACAGCGATTTGTGAAGATTCGTGCGACATTTCCAATAAATTCAGCTATCACAACAGTGAAATTACCAGCTTGGCGACCGGGACGATATGAATTAGGAAACTTTGCGAAAAACGTAAAAGGATTTCGTGTTTTTGACGCAAATTCAAAAGAACTGAATTATCGTAAAATGAACAAAGATACTTGGGAAATCGCAAGCGAAAATACCGATTCTATCACTGTTGAATATTTATACTTCGCGAATGAATTAAATGCTGGTTCGACTTATTTTGATGAAAATCAATTGTATGTAAATCCAGTGAATTGTATGGTTTACATTCCTGAATTGGTAAATGAACCGATTGAATTAAAATTGGAAATCAATGCCGATTGGAAAATTGCTTGTGGGTTGAAACAAGAAAACAATGTCCTTTTTGCAAAAGATTTTGATGAATTAGCGGATTCACCTTTTATTTGTTCGTCGCAGTTGGCATCAGCTACTTACGAAGTGCAAGGTTATAAATTTTTCATTTGGTTCAATGGGATTTCAAACATTCCTTGGGAAAGAGTCGTTGAAGATTTCAAAAAATTCACGACAAAACAAATCGAACATTTTGGGCATTTCCCTACAAAGGAATTTCATTTTTTGATTCACACCCTCCCCTACACAGCTTATCACGGTGTGGAACATTTAACTACAACAGTCATTACTTTAGGTCCAAGTCATCAGGTTTTCAAAGACCTTTACAAAGAATTATTGGGTGTTTCATCGCATGAATTGTACCACGTTTGGAATGTTAAAAGCATTCGCCCAACGGATATGTTGCCCTACAATTTCAGTCATGAAAATTATTCAGAATTGGGCTACGTTTATGAAGGCGTGACAACCTATATGGGCGATTTGTATTTGCTGAAAAGTGGCGTTTTTGACTTAGCGAATTACTTTTTAGAATTCAATAATCAATTGCAAAAACATTTCGACAACGCTGGAAGATTTAATTATTCAGTGGCGCAATCTTCGTTCGATACGTGGTTAGACGGCTATGTTCCTGGAATTCCGGGTAGAAAAACATCGATTTATACCGAAGGCTGTTTGTTGGCTTTTGTGAGTGATATTTACATTCGTCGCGCGACCAACAACCAAAAAGGATTGGAAGATGCGATGCGTACACTTTACACAGATTTCGCACAAAAAGGAATCGGTTACACTTCTGAAATTTATAAGCAAATCTTAGAATCTACTGCTGGAATTTCCTTCGATTCGCTTTTTACCAACTATTTCTACGGAACGGAGGATTACGAGCAAATCTTGAATGAATGTTTGAATTATTTAGGATTGAAAATCGCTAAAATTGACTCTAAATCCTATTCAGAAAATAAGCTTGGAATCAAAAGTTTACCCAAAAACGGAAACGCAGTAATTACGGCAATTGCACCAGAAGGTCCAGCATCAAAAGTTTGTTCAATGGGTGATGAAATTCTAAGTGCAAACGGCTTTAAACTCAACAATGATTTAGATAATTGGTTAACATTTTCTGCTTCGGATACAAATTCATTGACGATCATTCGCAACGGAAAACTTCAAGAAATCACTTTGACAGCCAACGATTCTACTTACTACCCAAAATACGAAGTGCAACTTCAAGAGCAACTTTCAGAAGAACAAAAAACAGCTTTGAAAGCGTGGGCTGAGATTAAAAACTAATCGTTCAATTTCTTCTTCGGCTCTTTGTAAAAATACATAATCAAAACAGGCAACAACGTCAAGTCTAAAATCAAGGCTACGAAAAGCGTTATACTCAAAAGAAAACCAAGATTGAATGTTCCGTTGAAACTTGAAAGTAATAGCAACATAAACCCACTACATAAGATTAAGGTCGTCAAAATCATTGCTTTTCCTGTTACTAAAAATGCTGTTTCCAAAGCCTCCATTTTAGATTTTCCTTTCATTAACTCAAACTTGAATTTTCCAAGTAAGTGAATCGTGTCATCAACGGCAATTCCAAAAGCAATTGTGAAAATAATCGCTGTACTCGTTTTAATTTCGAGACCAGTAAATCCCATCAATCCACCAATAACCATCAAAGGAATAACATTTGGAATAATACTTATAATCATCATTCGCAGCGATTTATAGATTAATCCCATAATTCCAGCAACGATTAAAATGGAGAATAGTAAACCTTGCAACAAACTCATTGATAAATAAGAAATGTTTTTGTCCAAAATGTAAGCAGAACCTGTCAAACGGAACTCGAGCTTTTCCTCTAAATTGTTTTCCTTTAAAAACTGACGGAATTTTTCATTTTTTGCAGATACTTTATTGTTTCCCCAATCTCCAATTCCTCCTGTAATTCGTGTAACTCGTTCTGTTGAATCAAGAATCAAGCGAATCATTTGTCCTTGTCCAGCAATTTTCAAAAAGCGTCGAAATATTTTCAAACTACGTTTATCATCAGGCAACTTGAACTCACTTGGATTGCCAGCGTGGGACGAACGATTGAGTACTTTCAACGATAAAACAAGTGTGTTTTTTAACTCAACTCCGTAAACATTTTCCAAGTAATTTTCAACTTTATCAATGGTTTCTAGGTATTCTGGATTCCAAATATTATCGTTAGTATCTTTCACAGTTACAGCTAATTCAAAAGGACGAAACCCTCCAAAATGCGTATCTAAGTAATTGAAATCTTGCTTGATTTGCTCCTTTTCGCTGATGTCATCCATTATTAAATTGTCAGCTTCAATAAAGTAAATACCAGCCAAAGAAATTCCAACTAGAATAGCATTACCAATTAAAATTCGTTTGCCGTTTCCAATAATCCATTTGTACCATTTAGGTAATCTTTTTGTCCAAAATGAATCATCTTGTTTGTGAATAATTTTAGGTGCAGGAGTGTAATAAAACAAGATTGGTAAACACAAAATCGTTAGTAGATATGCAATCATTACCCCAATTCCAACCACTAAACCAAACGTTTTTACAGGTTGAACATTTACAAAATAAAGCGACAAAAATCCAATGGAAGTGGTGAAAGAAGTTAGAAAAGTTGCCAATCCAACCTCTTTTAAAGTCATTATAATCGCTTCAAATTTTGGATGATTATCACGCAAAGCATCTAAATAACGTGAAACCAAGTGAATTACATCCGACATTGAAACTACAAACAAAATGGAAGGAAGTGTGGTTAACAAAATATTCATCGGAGTATCGAACAAGCCCATTCCACCCAAAACCCAAACGACCGTACTTACTATAACTACCTGAGGAACAATAATTCCCCATCCAGAGCGGAAAGCAATAAACAAGAAAAGGACAATCAAGATACCACTTAAAGCTGCAAACAAAATCAGCTCAAAATTCATTTTATAGATGTAATACTTCTGACCTGCAGTTGTTCCAGCCATTCGGACTTTCTCAAAATTGTACTTTTTTGAAATGCGCTCCACCTCATCAACGATGTAATCACTTTTCTTTTTAGAAAGTACATCTTCGTGTTTCAAAAAGACACAAAGCGAAGTTCCGTCTTTAGAAATCAAAGTATTAATCAATTCTTCTGAGCGATAAATGCGAATTGAATCTTTTTTGAAATCGGAACTTTTAAGATTGAGATAAGGTTTTGAAAAAGCGCCACCAGTTGAATTGATAAATGTTTCTTCCTGATTCGTAAGCGCTCGAACAACTTTTACGTATTTAATTGTGCTTAATTCCGACCTAAAGCGTTCAACTTTATTCAAAAAATACTTGTCAAAAACGCCTTTTTCGCGTTGAACAGCAATTAATAAAAAATTATTATCGGCTTCAAATTTCTTACGGTGCGCATAGAAATAATCAGCATCATCGTCATTTGCGGGGAAAAATTTCTCAAAATCATAATCGAAACGCAAGTCTGTGATTTTATAACCTAAAAAGGAGGTTGCACCAATCAACACGACGCCAATAATCACTGACCAAAATTTGAACTTCTTTTCCATTCTTAAAATTTGGTGGCAAAAGTAGTTTTAAAACATAAGTTGTTGAATAATATTTTGGTATAATTAATGACGAAAATGAAACATTCACCCAAATCTTTAGTTATTTTTGAGAGAATGATAAAATCAAGTGGAAATAGTTTTGGGGATTGGATTGCTTTAAAGAAGTTTCGGAATCTGTCATTTTTACTTATCTTCACTTTCATTTCATTTTTTTCTTCACAACTCCATTCGCAAGTTAACAATAGCTTGACTGCTGAAGTGAAATCTTATTTGTTTCACGTTGTACGAAAAAGTCCAATTCTAGAACGGAATTTCGGTTATGCATTCGAATATTTTGGTCCAAAAGTACCGATGAAGGATGGTCAAATCAATTATGATTCGCTAGAAACAATCATTATCAATGAGCCAGAGCTTTTGGTAATTCGAAGCGCTGAAATTGCCAAAGCACCTAAAGGACTGATTTTAGAGCTTTCCAATAAAACAGCAGTTTGGATGCTAAACAAAACGCTAAATTCGATTCAAACAGGAAAAAACGAAATCAACCAAGAAATTTTTGACACCTATTTGCAACTGTTTTCAGACAATCTTCCCAAGCAAATCGTGCGTTCCAAAAATTATGAAGCGATTTTCGACCCAAAAAGAAGTCCAATTTTCAACAGTAATCTATCCCTTTATGACCGTTGTGTTTTACTCGGACAAATTGGTTTTATTTCTGCTGATGAACAAGTTCAAATTTTAGAAGCTCAAAATAAGGCAATTAACTTTACGATTGAAAAATACACGCTTCAGATTTTTAGAAATCTTGGTGGAAAATCCAATGAGTTTGAAAACTATCTTTTAGCAGCAGGAGACGGAAGTTATACAGCAGGGATTTTGGCTGAACGCGAGCGCGATGATGATGGAAATTGGAACAAAGGTTTACCAAAAGCAATTGGTCTTTTCCCTTACGATGTAAAGGTTGAAAATAAAGAGGTTGTGCCTTACCGTATGATTAGCCGAACAATGGAAACCTGTGGAAATGGAAAACAAACCAATCTTCACTTTGATGTTTGGGGTTATAACACCACCAAGCAAACAACGATTGTAATTGAAAAAAATGGTTTTACTTACCATCTTTTTGGATCTGAAAAAACGCGCTTTTTGTCACCTGACTCAACTTTCTCTAAAGGAGCAACCTTTCAAAAAGTAATTAATGATTTGAACACCAATACCTTCAAAGAACTTGAAAATAGTTTAAAAGGAAAAAACGGTTACAATGAGCAAGTTAACTTATTGCAAAAACAACTGGAGGAAGTTTATATTTTAATTCAAGAAAAAGAAGCTGAATATGGCGAACATACGAAGCAAAATTACCGAACACCCAACCATTTAACGCGAAAAGACCGCAAGTTTAAAAAGGAAAATAGCTATGGTGGACCAATTAATCAAACGCCAAATACCAAATCGAAGCGCAAAGCACGTCACCGCAGACAAACAGAGTTAGTTGATTTATACTTGGAATACGAGGCAATTGAAGCTGAATTAAATTCTTTAGTGGAAGAACGAGCACCTGTTTTGAAAGAATACCAAGACAAAAAAGGAATTTTAGACAATTACAAACGTCAGATGGGTTTGAAATGGGTGAATTTCACAGAGTTGGATGGTTTGTACATTTTTGATGATTCTACAACGTTTGACATTAAGACGCAAGAATTTATATTTCCAGCTTCAGATAAAAAAGAATCCTTTGAAATTCGCTTGATTGCAATTCCAGAAGATTTGGTTGGTGAAAATGCAGACGAAGTAATGATGCACGTGAGTAAAGTGGACATCGAACCTTTCTACGATGCGGATATTAAAATCGAATTCAAAGATTTATTTGAATCGGATGCATTTAACTTAAGTAAAACCATTTTTCAAGAAAAGGACAGTTCGCTCTTAAAAAAATTCTTTCGACAAATCGATGACAGCCAATTGACTTTCATTTTTGAGATTAATGGAAATGGAGTCGGAAAATGGGAAAATGGTTCCTTAGTGAAAGATTTAGAAGCGATTGAATTACCTAATTACCCTGGGAATTCTCCCGAAGCAATCAAAGCAGCCCGAGCAGACAGTGCATTTTCAAGCTTGCGAAAAACCAACCTATTCATCAAAGTCGATCGTTTGATTTACTTCCGAATTGATTCTTATACTGACCCTGTTGTTTCCAATTTAATCGTTAAGAATCACAATAAAATTCAAGAATTAATTTCTTCGGGAAAAATCACCAAAAACGATGCACTGAGTGCTTTTAGAAGCGTTGCGGTTATGAATCAATTGAAACTTGAATTGAACATCAATGCCAGTAAATACCTCAGTCAAGAAAAAGCCAAAAAACTCATCGACCAACTTAATTCTTCTATTGAAAAAAGCAGAGTGAAAGTTGGAAATGAATTTTTGAGGTACAAGGATTTTAGGATTTAGAACAGTCAATCTTTTTACAGAACTTCTAGAATATTGATTTTATCACTATTTTTAACTCACATTATTTACTTCTATGAAATCACTTTTTTCCCTACTTGCATTATCAGGAATTGTATTGTTTACTTCTTGCAACAAAAAACCAACCGAAACCGATGAACCTAAACTTATTATCAAAATTATGGTGGATTCTACACAAGTACGACTTGGTAATTTAGGAACAGCAAGTACCATTCCAGCAGGAAATGCAGGTCAACATCCAAAATTCAATGCGATTGCAGCCCATTATTTAGAATTTGCACCTTCTGCTACAACAGCATTGGGAAATGGTTCGATTTTGTACCATGCGCCTGAAACAACATTGGGAGGAAGCACAGCTATTGATTTTTCACAAGCAATCGTCAAAAAATCAGGTGAAGTTTATTTAGAAATACCGTTAAAAGATGTGCCAATTGGCAACTATGAATGGGTGCGTTTATCTGTTTCTTATCAAAATTACGATGTTAAATTTCATTACGCAGGACAACCTTACACAGGAACAATTGCAAGTTTCGTTGGGTTTAAAAATTACATTACATCCTTTTTAGTTAAAAATCAATCGGTTGCTGTAAATGCAAATAAACCACAGGGTTATTGGGCTTTTGAGTCTATTGCTGGCGTACAATCTGGTCAAAGTTCGGGTTCAACGACAGTTCCAAATCCATTGGCTTCCACGTCTCCAATTCCAGCTGGTTCATGTGTTGTAACAGGACAATTTGCTAGTCCATTTTCAATCACAGGAAATGAGAAAAACAACATTACAGTCATTATGTCCTTATCAATCAATAAAAGTTTCGAATGGAAAGATTTAAACGGAAATGGTAAATGGGATGTTGATCCAGGTTCAGGTGAAGATGTAGTTGATATGGGATTACGAGGTTTGATTCCTATTGTTCAGTAATTCTTTTAGACTTGGTTTTTTTGACCTTTTAAAAAACTCAAAATTTTAAGTTTGTAAAAACATTGCAAGTTAAAAGTCACCCTTCTCATGCGCCGCAGAGAACTGCCTCGAGTCTTACGACTCTAACGAGTACCAGACTCGTTCAGAGGGAGGAAGATCAATTCTCACTTCGGAGTTTATTGATTTTTAAATCTTCAAATCAAAACTTCCGATACCTCAACTGAACAAGCAATGTACTCAAAAGTACCACTGAAACAGAACTTGTGGGCATTAAAATCGCTGCGACAAATGGTGTGAGTGTTCCTGAAATGGCAAAACTTAATCCAATTAGGTTGTAAAAAACAGAAAAGCCCAAACAGAATTTCAATACAAATTTAGAGTAGGCAACGGCTTTTAGATATTCAGGTAGTTTTCCCAATTGTTTGGCGTCGAGAATCGCATCAGAGGAAGGTGTAAATCGAAACATATCTTCCGAAATTGCAATTCCTACCTGAGCGAGACCAATTGCACCTGTGTCGTTTAATCCGTCACCAATCATCAAGACTTTTCGACCCTCGTTGTTTAATTTTTCAATGAAGTCGAATTTATCTTGTGGCTTTTGATGGAAAAACAAATTTTCAGCCTTGAACCCAAATGCAATAAGTCGTTCCTTATCCGTTTCAGTATCACCGGAAAGCACGTGGATTTGGTAATTTTTCAGTTTTTCCAAAAGTGCAGGAAGGTTTTCTCTGAATTTCGCTGTGAACTCAAATTGCTGAATTAAGGTACCATTTTTAGTAAAATACACCACAGAATTTGCGCTTTCATGCGTTTGATTGGTGAATTTCGAATTTCCTAAGCGGTAAATTGCACTTTCAAATTCAGCCTCAATTCCTTCTCCTTTTAGTTCTTGAAATGCATTTAATTGGACTGCTGTTTGGAAACCCATCGACTTATGTAAAGCAATAGATAAAGGATGCGTGGAATTTTTAGTCATTTCAAAAAGCACCTGATTATCCATTTTTTCAATCGCAGGCAATTGTTCGCTTATCGCGTATTGATTGGGGTCTGTTAAAGTTCCCGTTTTATCAAAAACGATGTCGGTAATCGTGCCAAGTGCTTCTACGACTGTTGTGTTTTTAAGGAAAAATCCTGTTTTACCAAAAACCCGCATGATATTTCCCAAAGTAAAAGGCGCCGATAAGGCCAAAGCACAGGGACAGGCAACAATCAAAATAGAAACAATCACTTTTGTAATCATCGCTACATCTACAAAAAACCAGTATCCAGCAGCGATTGCCGTGATAATAAACTGAATAATTAAGAAATAATTAGCGATTTTATCTTGGTAACGAATCAATTTATGCTCTTTTTGTTTGTTGAGTGTTTCATTCCAAAGTTGCGTCAAATGACTGCGATTGGTGGTGGCTTTTACACGCAAACGGATTCTACTTCCAATTAATTTTCCTCCAGCAAAAATCTCCATTCCTTTGGTTAATTCCACAGGGTTGGATTCTCCTGTTACGAAACTATAATCAATGGAACATTTATCACTCAACAACAAGGCATCACAAGGAATTATTTCTTCATTCCGCACTAAAATCACATCATCCACTTCTAATTTTTCGATGGCGATAATTTCTTCTTCCGTTTCTTTTAAGCGTATCGTTGCTACCGGAAAATAAGCTGTATAATCTCGGTCAAAAGAAAGTGAACGATAGGACAAACTTTGAAACCATTTTCCAATTAAAAGAAAGAAAATGAACCCTGCAAAACTGTCCATGTATCCAGGACCTTGTTTCATGAAAATGGCAATCGAACTTTGTAAATAAAGCGCTACAATCCCAATAGAAATAGGAACGTCAAGGTTGAGATACTTGCTCCGTAGGGCTTTGTAAGCGGAAATAAAATATTCGTTTGCCGAGAAAACCAATACTGGAACTGAAACGATAAACGTCAAATAGGCAGTGAAATTTCGAAAGGTCACATTGTCTTCTTCAATTCCTAAATATTCAGGAGCACTCCAAAGCATAATACTTCCAAACGCGAAACCAGCGATTCCAATTTTCAACAAAAATTTCTTGTCGATTGTATCCTCTTTTTCCTTTTTCTGTTCGAAGTTAGGAGGGTAGCCAATGTGGTCTAAAAAAACGGCAAGCTCTGAAAATTTCAGTTGGTTTGGATCGTAAACAATTACTGCTTCTTTCTTTGCGAAATGTACTTGAACGTTGATAAAACCAGGATTGATTTTATGTGCATTTTCTAGCAAATAAATACAAGAAGAACAATGAATACTTGGTAAAGAAAGAGAAATTCGCACCATTTTATCGTTCTCAAACTGAATGTATCGCTTGCGGATTTCAGGAATATCTAAGAAGTTGTATTTATCACTTCGGAAGGACGTTGGTTTAAGGCCAGGGTTTTGTTCGTAGGTATAATAATCGCCTAAATTGTTGGCACTTAGAAGGGAATAAACATTTTTACAGCCAACACAACAAAATTCGTGTTCGTCTTGAAGAATCGGTTTTCCAACGATGGTATCGCCACAGTGATAACAGTTTTCAGCACTCATATCGTTTTTGAAAAAAGTTGTTGACCAATCACATTTGTTGCGAGGTCTTGATCAAAAGCCATACAAGCGTTGCGAACATAAGGCAATCCCTTGGGAAGAATGCGAACAGTTTCACCAACGATTTCCACCAAATCATCTGCTAACATTGGTTGCAAACGTTCTTTTATAGCTTGATTAATTTCATTAAAATCAGCTAATTCAGTGAATTGCGTTTCAAAATGACACATCAAATCAAGAATATGCTTGCGAATAATTAATTCTTTTTCCGTCAAAATATGCCCTCGAAAAACAGGGATAATTCCTTTGTTAACTTGCTCTTGATAGCCTTCAACTGATTTATCATTTTGAGCAAAACCAATCCAGCAATCTGAAATAGAAGACATACCTAAACCAATCATCCAATTTGTTGATTTTGTGGTATATCCCATAAAATTTCGGTGTAATTTTCGTTCGTTGAAAGCTAAACTCAAGCTATCGTTTGGTAAAGCAAAATGATCCATTCCGATTGCGATATAGCCATTTTCGAGCAATTTTTCATAAGCCATTTCATACAAAGCTCTTTTCTCGTTGTCTTGAGGTAAATCTGCTTCACTGTATCCACGTTGACCTGTGCCTTTAATCCAAGGAACGTGAGCATAGCTGTAAAGAGCAATGCGTTCAGGTTTCAATTTTAATGTTAAATCAATTGTATTTTGGAAAGCTTGCATCGTTTGTTTCGGAAGACCATAAACCAAATCGTGATTGATAGAAGTGTAGCCGATTTTTTGAGCTAACAAATGAACATGACTCACCAATTCAAACGATTGCACACGATGAATGGCTTTTTGAACTTCAAAATCATAATCTTGAATTCCAAAACTCACACGTCTGAATCCGAAATTGTATAATTCTTTCAAATGTTCTTCTGAAGTTGATCCTGGATGTGCCTCAAAGCTTAATTCGCAAGCAGAAGGAGCAAGCGATTCATTTTGAAAAATTCCAGTTAACAAGCGAATTAACTCTTTTGCTTGAAAAAAAGTAGGAGTTCCGCCACCAAAGTGCAATTCTTTTATGCTTGGCTCAAATTGAAATGTTGCTTTGTATAATTCCCACTCTTTCAGTAAGGTATCAATGTAAGGTTCTTCAACCTGATGGTTTTTGGTAATGCGCTTGTGACATCCGCAAAAAGTACATAGATTCTCACAAAAAGGTAAGTGAATGTACAAGCTAACTTCATGGTGTTCAAAAGAGTGAATAAATGTTTTGATTGTTTCCTTCCATTCTGTTTCTATGAGCGGATTTTTTTTCCAAAAAGGAACAGTAGGGTAAGAGGTATAGCGAGGGCCTGGAATGTTATATTTTTGAAGGAGTTGAATGTTATTCATAGTGCAAAATTAGCTTCACTTTTTTGTTGAAAAAATGACAACTATCAAGTTTTACTTAATCTTTAAAAACGCTACCTTTGTAATAACAACGAAAACCATGCTAGACAAATCACATAAATATGTAACATGCTCAACCTGTATGTCACGTTCTTCATCTTTATTGGGCGGTTTATGTTCAGATGAAGTTTCAAATTTAGAGGATCATAAGTCTTGTAATTACTACAAAAAAAACCAATCGTTATTTTTAGAAGGCTCTTTTCCTCGTGGTGTATTTTGCATCAACCAAGGAAAGATAAAAGTTTTTAAACGAGGAGATGAAGGAAAAGAACAAATCATCCATATTGCAAAAGAAGGTGAAATGGTTGGTTTTCGTGCGATGTTTAGCGGTGACCCTTACAATGTTGCAGCAGAAACACTTGAAGAAAGCAACATTTGCTTCATTGCGAAAGACGATTTCTTAAATATGATGGACACTAATATCACTTTGAGAAATGGCATCATTAAAGAGCTATCTAAAGAACTTTCAGATCGCGCTTCTTTCATTACCAATATGGCGCAGAAGTCGGTTCGTGAACGTTTAGCCTTTTCGTTGATACTTTTAAAAACCGTTTACCAACCAGAGCCTATAAATCTTTCACGAGAGGATATGGCAAATTTTGTGGGAACAGCAACAGAAACTCTTATTCGATTGCTAAAAGATTTCAAAGAAGAAGGAATTATCGAAGTTCACACAAGAAAATTAACTATTCTTAATTTAGATAGATTGATTTCGATTGCTGGTAAGTAAATAGCTGGAAAATTAATAACTACATCGGATCAACATCAATCACCACTCTTACCGATTTATTTTCGGTTTTCACATAAAATTGATCGATAATTGATTTTATCTTTTCCTTTACTTTTTTCTCAGGAGCAGTTCGCTCAATTTTTAATTTGATTTCCTTCAAAAATAGATTCTGTATACGCTTGATAAGTGGTGAATCTGGACCTAAAACGCGTTCTTTAAAAATTGTTCGCAATGCGTCTGACAATTCTAATGAAGCCCTTGCAACCTCATTTTCGTCTTTGTGTTTTAGTGTAAATGCAATCATTTTATAAAACGGAGGATAAAAGAAATTTTGGCGTTCAATTATTTCTTGCTTGTAAAATTCTTGGTAATTATGTTCTTGAATCAATTGAATTAACCAATGATCTGGATTGGCTGTTTGGATAATCACTTTTCCTCGTTTTTCTTTTCTTCCAGCTCGACCTGCTACTTGCGACATCAATTGATACGAACGCTCGTAGGCTCTAAAATCAGGACGGTTCATCAACATATCTGCATCCAAAATTCCAACTAAACTAACGTTGTCGAAGTCTAGTCCCTTTGTAACCATTTGCGTTCCAATTAATACATCAATTTTTCGGTTGTCGAAATCATCTAAAATTTCTTCATACGCATTTTTAGAACGAGTGGTGTCTAAATCCAAGCGTTTTATAACTTTATCTGGAAAAATTAGTGCCAAATCATCTTCTACCTTTTCAGTTCCGAATCCGTTCATTTTTAAGCGATTACTCCCACAGGCTTTACAAGTTCCAACAGGTGCAGTCGTATAGCTGCAATAATGACATTTTAAAAGATTTCCAAATTTATGGTAAGTCAAAGAAACATCACAATTGGTACATTTTGGTGTCCAAGCGCAAACTTCACAGGTCCACGAAGGAGTGTAGCCACGGCGGTTTTGAAAGAGAATAATTTGTTCCTCCTTATTGAATGCTTCTCGCATTTCGTCCACTAAAAAAGAACTGAAATTGGATTGCATATTTTTCAAACGGCGTTCACTTTTTAAATCCGCACAAAGCACTTCAGGTAATTTCAAACCTTTGTAACGTTCGAGCAATTCTACGAGTGCAAATTTTCCATTTTTTGCGTTGTAATAGGTTTCTAATGAAGGAGTTGCTGTGCCTAATAAAACTTTTGCTTGATGTAAATTTGCTAAAACTATTGAAGCATCACGTGCATTGTATCTCGGTGAAGGATCGTATTGTTTGAACGAACTTTCGTGTTCTTCATCGACAATGATTAAACCTAAATTTTGAAAAGGAAGAAAAACAGATGACCGTGCACCAATGATGATTCTGAATTGCTTGAAGTCATTTTGCAAGACTTTATTCCAAATTTCAACGCGCTCATTTTGATTGAATCGGGAATGATAAACTCCAACTTGTTCACCAAAATAAGCCGAAAGACGTTGAATTAATTGAGTGGTTAAGGCAATTTCAGGCAATAAAAACAGGACTTGTTTGCCGTTATCAAGGTATTCTTGAATCAGTTGCACATAAATTTCCGTTTTTCCTGAACCAGTAACTCCGTGTAAAAGCGTAACTTGTTTCGTTTCAAAAGCAGTTCTAATTTCTTCTAAGGCTGTATTTTGTGGCGCTGTCAATGCTTTAAAAGCCAATTCTTCTTTCGATACTGTTAGCAAACGATCAATTTGAAAACGCTCCGTTTTTAAAATTCCTTTTTTCTCTAAGGTATTTAAAGTTGAGACACTTAATCCAGCATCTGTAAATTTTTTCTTTGGAACAGGTTGCAACAAACTTCCACCTTGCATCGCTTCATTGATATGGAAAAGTAAAAGCGCAACTTGCTTTTCGTTTTTCGCTTGTTTTTCTAATTCAGCAATGTAATTTTCAAGTTCATTTTCGTTGGTGTAAGCTTCATTTAAAACAATACAAGAAATCGTTTTTGGCGTATAACGTTGATTAATTTCTTCTTTTGAAACAACAATTCTTCGATCAATCAATCGTTTAACTAATGGCTGAATGGTTTTAATCCCAACTATTTCAGAAAGTTCTTTTAAGTCTAACTCTTCTCGAATGGTTAAGGCTTCAACAATTTCTGCATCGCGATCATCTAATTGGTCGAGGCTTTTGTCAAATTCTGGATGAAGAATGATTTTAGTTTCGCTTGCCAACTTGAAATTTGCGGGTAACGCTGCATTCATTACATCACCAATTGGAGCCAAATAATAATCCGAAATCCAATTCCAAAATTGAAATTGTTTAGTGTTTATGATTGGAGATTCATCGAGTAAAAACTCCACATATTTTGCTTGGTAATTTGTTGGGATTTCTTGATGAACCCTTGTAATTACGCCTGTAAGCAATTTGTTTTTTCCAAAAGGGACGATTACACGAATTCCAAATTGCACGACCTCATTGAATTCAAAAGGCACACGGTAACTAAAAACCTGATGAATAGGTACAGGTAAAAGTACATCGACAAAAAGGGTTAGACGTTCACTCACAAGTGCAAAGGTACGAAGCGAAAGGAATTACAAATGATAAGCGAAGAAAGACTTATTGACAAGCAAAAGGTTCCTCTTGATTTACAACGTTATCTCCTGGATGATTAGAACAGAACAATAAAGTTCCTGTGATTGGTCCTTGGCATAATTCACGTGTAGTTTTCTTGTCAATTGCTCGAATAAATGCTTGTTGTGCTGAAACAGAGAAAGGTTTAAAAACTGTAATTGTTTGTCGCGAAGAGAAAATTCCAACCACTCGTTTACCATTTGAAACAGTTAAATTGGTATAACTTGGTTTACTTTGTGCCAAAGTTGAACTCGGTTGATTTACTACCATATAATTATACAATTCTTCAGCTCCACCTGTAACCGTTACATAGATTCCATTAAATGTTCTTTTCGTAATAGTAGGATCGTTTGAAACATTTACTTTCACAAGGTCATAGAATGTTTTCCCCAATGCAGTAAATGTTTTAGCAGTTCCTGGTAATGTGCTCAATTCTCCAAGTTGCCATTTGAATTTTTTAACTGTAACATCGTTTCCTCTGTGTTCGTTAAACGCGATATCTAATTGTGTGTTAACAACAAAAGAATTTCCTGAGTTTGAAACAGCTACACCAGTTGGTATATATTCAGCTGGATTATTGGCAAATTTAAACGTGAAATTTTGTGACGAAGCTGTTGTGGTTATCCCTTTTACTAATTCTGTTTCTCCAGTCACTTCAAATTCACCACCATTAAGGATTGCTTTAAATTTGTAAGTAGCATCAGGATTTAAGGAAGTTAATTGTGGATTTGGAGACGTTTGAATGACACCATTTAAACCAGTTGATGAAACCGTTGTAGGTAGAGTTCTGAAGTAATAAACTTTTTGTTCTGGACCATAAAAAGCACCAGTTGTATCTTTGTTTTCAATGATTGTGTCTTCTAAAACCCAAGTACGTGTTAGAGTTCCATTAACAAATTCGGAAACTGTTGCTTCCACTTGATTGAAATAACTTGAATCTGGAATTTTAGCAATTTCAAGTGCATTTCCAGGACCGATAAAGGCTCTTGTTATTTTTATGAAATGGATAGAATCTGAATGATCCAACAATCCATAAACAACAGCCGTTTCTTTAAAGTCTCCCACTAAGTTAACTTTCTCTGAACAGCTATAAAAGAATGAAATGAAGGCAGCTAGAAATGTGAATTTGAAAATAGATTTCATTTTAAATATTTTATCAAATATAAAAATTAATGTCTTTGGTTTGCAAAAATTATCTCATCTGAGGTTTAACAAATGTTCCAGAAGGAGCGCTTTCAAAAAGGTCGATTTCAAAACACAATGATTCTTTTCCACCTTCTATTCCGTAAGCTAATTCCCAAGGAATATAAATTTTGTATTTCCCTCCAATTTTCATTTTAGGAATTGCATAGCTCCAACCAGGGATAACGCCACCGTCTAATTGTAAAGGAACAGGTTCAATTGCCCCAGCTTGATTTTTCATTACGTATGAATTTTGAATCGTGTCGCCCAAAGCTGACATTAATACATAGTGAACTTTAACATCGTCCGTTGGGTTAGGATAAGCTCCTTTTCCTTCTTTTAAAGTAAATAGTATTATTCCGTTGTCAAAAACAGTTGCACCTGGTAATTTCTTTGCCTTATCAAGCATTTTCATTCCCGCTTTTTCGTTCAGACTTACCATGAATTCTTGCATGATTTGACGCATTTGAGCCTCTTTCATAACAGTGTCGCGCAAGTACAAACCATCAGCATATCCTTTTTTTACCATTTCAAGATTCACTAAAGGCAAGCCACCTAATTTTTTGATATCGGAATAAAAAGCGTGACCAGTCATTTTTCCCATACAAAGTGAGCCTGATTTTACATATTTCTTATTGAAGTCTTGGTAAGTTGGTCCAAAAAGCTTTTTTATTTCGGGAAGACAATCATCAGTTGGTTGAGCATTAAGGTTTTGGTTAAACCCTATGATTAACTGCTCTTTATCTAAGTTGGCAAATGAAGTTTCGCCGCTGCTAACGATAGTTTTTGCATTAATTGCACCAAGAACGTATGAAAGTTGGTCTTTAGAATTTTTGAATTTTAAAGGTTTCGCTTGTTGTTCTTCTGTTCCGCAGGCATTGATAAGCAATAAAAGTAATGTTCCGAAAAATAGTTGCTTCATAATATAATTTTCTCTCCAATTAAGGAATGATTTAAAGAGTAACGATGATAAAACGTAGTTTATTTAATTGATTGCTAATAATTCAACATCAAATATCAATGTACTAAACGGTTGAATTGGTCCTCCAGGGTGTGGATTTGCGCCGTAAGCAAGATTTTGTGGGATGTATAAACGATATTTAGAACCAACATTCATCAATTGTAAAGCTTCTGTCCATCCTGGAATTACTTGGTGAACTCCAAAACTTGCTGGCGTTCCGCGTTGAACAGAAGAATCAAAAACAGTTCCGTCGATTAAAGCTCCATGATAATGGACACTCACAACATCGGTTGCTGCTGGTTTTTTACCATCACCTTCAGTTAGGATTTCATATTGTAAACCAGTTGCCGTTTCTTGAATACCTTCTTTCGATTTATTAGCTGTTAAAAAGTTTTCTCCTTCTGTTTTGTTTGCCATAAAAGCTGCAGATCGTTTATCTTCCAAGTGATTATGGATGATTTGATTTGCTTCTTCTGGACTCAATCTTGGTGCTTTTCCTTCCATTAGATCATCGATTGCTTCTGCGATTACTGTTGCATCTAATTCAGTAAGGTTTTGATTTTTAAGACTTTCTGCAATGCTCATTCCGATTGCGTAACTAACGTTGTTTTGTTCAGTGCTCATATAAATTTTAAGATTACGAAATTAGGTAAAAAAAGCTGGACGAAGTGGGAATTTTGAATTGTTAATTTTGAATGTTTAACTAAAAATCAAGAATCAAGTATTCTTTGTTTTCCACTCAACCGCAATATTTACTTTTCGTCCTTGTAAATTGTCCTTTGATTTAAAACCTAAATGAATTCAAGTATTGGCAATGAGATTTGATTAAATTTGGATTCATTTCAACCAACCGAATTTAGATGAAAACAACACGTACTATTATAATTGACGACGAAAGATTGGCTCGCGAAGAGTTGCGTTCTTTGTTGAAAGAATATCAAGAAATTGATGTAGTTGCTGAAGCGATAAATGGTATTGATGGAATTGAAAAAATTAAGGAATTCAATCCTGATTTGATTTTCTTAGATGTATCGATGCCAGGAATGAACGGATTTGAGATGCTTAAACAATTAGAAGATTTACCACAAGTTGTTTTTGTTACAGCTCACGACGATTATGCGCTTCAAGCTTTTGAAAATCAAGCGTTAGATTACATTCCTAAACCAATTGACCCTGAAAAAATAGCTAATGTTGTACGTAAAATTTCGCATGAAAATTCATTTGAGGACGAACAGTTATTGAATTTAAGAAAGTCGAGAAGATTGGGAGAAAACGACAAAGTGTTTATTAAGGATGGTGAAAAATGTTGGTTTATTGAGTTGAAAAATGTCCGAATGATGGAATCTGACGGTAATTATGTAAAAGTTTATTTCGACACTTTCCGCCCGATGGTTTTGCGCTCACTAAATAGTTTTGAGGAAAAGCTTGACAATGAAGTGTTTTTCAGGGCAAATCGCAAGTTCATTATTAATTTGAATCATGTTGTTGCCATTGAAAATTGGTTTAATGGAGGATTAAAAGTTGAATTATCCAAAGGCGAAAAAATTGAAATATCACGTCGCCAAGCAATTCGCTTTAGAGAAGTTTTTTCGCTTTAATCAAGAATTAAAAATCAAGCATCAAGCATCTTTTTATGCTCTTTTCCCAAGTTCAACCACTTCTAAATCTTTGATTTTGTCGCCATCAATTGTAAAACGAAGAATGGTTTTTACAACATGAAATCCTTTAAATCCGCAAGCTCCAGGATTCATCCATAGCATATTGAATCGTTTGTCCATTTGAACTAAAGTAATGTGTGAATGACCACAAACAAACAATTTCGGAGCGCCATTTTTCAATAATTCCTCAATCGCTGGTTTTGAATATTTTCCTGGTCGACCACCAATATGTGTAATCAAAACCTCAACTTCTTCAACTTTAAAGCGCAAAAATTCTTCGGTGTCAATTCTGATTTTATGTTCATCGATATTTCCCCACACGGCTTTAGTTGGTTTGAAGGCGCGTAATTCGTCCAAAACTTCTAAACTACCAATGTCACCAGCGTGCCAAATTTCATCAACTTCCGCAAAATAGGATTTGATTTTTGGATCTAGAAAGCTATGTGTGTCGGATAAAAGTCCAATTTTTGTTGCCATTTTTAATCGAGAATATTAATATAACCGTTTAATTGGCGAGGCTGATTTTCACCTTCAATAGTATATTCTAGCGTCCAAAAACATGTACCAGCTGAAACAATTCTTTGTCCATTGTTGTCCTTTTTGAAAACACTGAATGACTTCATTTCGTTCAATGATTTCACTTCACACAATTTATTTCCCCATCGACTGTAAAAAACAAAATTTAGCTTTTGTTTAAAAACACAACTTGAGTCGAAGATTTTACTCCAATTTTCTTCTTGATTTATTGAAATACTCTTGGGGATTAGTACACAAGCAGTTTCTGTCTGAGCTTGAAAACTAAAACAAAAAGCGACTAAAAGGAGGGAGAAAACTTTTTTCATTAATACATATCTAAAACGGCACAAACATTTGCTTTCGCGTGGTCAGCAACACTAATTCCAACTTTTGAATATTCTGGATTCAAGCAGTTTATTCTGTGACCTAAACTTGGAACACCGTGATCGATTAAGAGTTGAAAAGCGATGTGTTTTCCTGTTGCCATATCGTAGGCGCAACATTCGGCATAATTTCCAGCAGCACATTTTTTGCGTTTGTGTCCAATGTATCCTGAAGCACCTTGCTCTGCAGCGAAACAACTTGCAAATTCTTGTAAAGCTTCATCATAAACAAAGGGCGCCATTGGTTCCAATTCGTTCAATTCGTCTATCAAAGACTCGATGTAGGGAGAATCTTCCAATAATTTCACATAAGCATCACTTTGTGGTTCGTATTTTTTCACTTCAATTTCTACGAATTTTTTAGGGTACATTCGAGCTAAATTGATGTACATCACAGCTTCTTTTTCAACATCTGATAAATCAGCGACTTTTGCTAAGGTATTGGCTTTTACGAGTTCTTCCTTTGTCCAAGTCTGCGCGAAATTGGTGAAAGAGATTAAAAGGATTAGGGTTGTTAGGAGTTTCATTTTTTTTTGATTTTAGGATATTATGAGGGAATGATTTTATGATTTAATGAGAGAATGATTTTATGAGTTAATGAGGGAATGATTTTATGATTTAATGATTTAATGAGAGAATGATTTAATGAGCGAATGATTTTATGATTTTATGAGTTAATGAGAGAATGATTTTATGAGTTAATGAGGGAATGATTTTATGATTTTATGATTTAATGAGAGAATGATTTAATGAGCGAATGATTTTATGATTTTATGAGTTAATGAGAGAATGATTTTATGAGTTAATGAGAGAATGAGGGTATTTGTTTTCGAAGCGAGTGAATGATTTCAACTGTTTTATTTGAGTACTTCAATCAACAGTTTGCTGAGGCTCTCGAAGACAATTGTTAATTTTACATTTTCAATTCACTTTTCACTTTCAACTTTCAGTTCTCAATTTTACATTTTACATTTTCAATTCAAAATTAATTCATTCTTCCAATATTTTTAAATTCGCAAAGCGCAATATAACCGTTTTACTTCCGTGATGCGGGAAGAAAATCGTTGCTTTTTTATCAGCTCCTGTTCCTTCCATTTTGGTAACTTTTCCTTTTCCAAAACGATCATGTTCAACATTATAGCCGACTTTTATTTCAAGATTTGTGCCATTATTTTTTGAACCTTCACTTGAATTTCCAATATCTTTTAAAGATCTTAAATTTGGTGGAGGTGTACTCATTGGTTTGTTTAATCCTCCAGTAAAAGAACGCTCACTGTCTCTTCCCATTAACGAGCGACCACCACCCACGTTACGATTTGGGGTTTCAAAATATAAGTATTGGCTATCAATTTCATCTACAAAGCGACTTTGTTCACAGCTATTTAATTGTCCATGAATAAAGCGAGAACCAGCGTAGGATAAAGTACATGTTTTCATTGCTCTCGTGACAGCAACATAAAACAAGCGTCGTTCCTCTTCTAATTCAGAACGTGTGTTGAGTACCATTTGAGAAGGAAATAAATTTTCTTCCATTCCAACAATAAACACATGTGGAAATTCAAGTCCTTTACTCGCATGAATGGTCATCATTGAAAGGTGATTTCTGTCTTCAGGTTTTTCTTGGTCAGCATCTGTCAGCAAAGCAACTTCAATCATGAAATCAGACAAAGATTTAAAATCATCAGAATCACCACCTCTTACAAATTCTTGAATACCAGCCAATAATTCCTCAATATTTTGTAATCGTTCAACTTCTTCAACACCTTTGTCTTTTTCAGCAATCAATTCACGCATAATTCCGGATGATTTTGCAATTGTATCGGCAAGTTCAAACGCGTTTAATTTGTTTAATTGAGCGGCAAAACTTTTTATCATGATTACGAAATCGTAAATCTTTTGTTTTGTTCCTGTATTTAGATCGGCAGGATAAGTTGCAAAATCAGAAATCACATCCCACATACTTACATTGTATTTGTTGGCTGCGATAATAATATTTTCTATACTTGTTTTTCCAATTGCTCGTTTTGGATAATTGATTACTCTTTTGAGCGCTTCTTCGTCGTTGTGATTGGCAGATAAACGGAAATAAGCCAATAAATCTTTAATTTCTTTCCGTTGGTAGAAAGAAA
Organism: Crocinitomicaceae bacterium; assembly: GCA_044350515.1. Taxonomy (GTDB): domain Bacteria; phylum Bacteroidota; class Bacteroidia; order Flavobacteriales_D; family Crocinitomicaceae; genus UBA952. The sequence goes on from JBILHL010000003.1 coordinate 35,810, forward strand.
GTCCACCATAGATTTTATAAGGAATATTTAACTTTCTCAAGGCTTCTTCAAATGAGCGCGATTGTTTATTGGTTCGATAAAGAATAGCAAAATCATTAAATGTTTCAGCTTCACTTTGCTTAATGTCAAAAATTCGGTTGGCAATTGTTCGACCTTCTTCGTTGTCAGTTAATGTTCGAATGACTTTAATTTTTGAACCATCTGTATTATCTGTCCAAACATTTTTTGTGATTTGGTCTTTATTCTTTTTAATTATACTATTTGCTGCTTCAACGATATTTTTGGAACTTCTATAGTTTTGTTCTAGTTTAAATAGCTTAAAATCAGGATAATCCTTTCTAAAATTGAGAATGTTTTCGATGTTTGCACCGCGGAATGAATAAATGCTTTGTGCATCGTCTCCAACCACGCAAATATTTTCATAAGCCGCAGCTAACTTCTTAACAATCAAATATTGCGCATAATTGGTATCTTGGTACTCATCGACCATGATGTATTTAAACTTTTGCTGATAATAGGATAGTACGTCAGGAAATTCAGATAGTAAAATATTGGTGAAATACAACAAATCATCAAAATCCATAGCGCCTGATTTCTGGCAGCGATTAGCATAAGCTTGGTAGATACGTGCCATTTCAGGACGACGTGATTGCTTGTCTTCCAACATAATTTCTGGATTCATCGCATAAGCTTCGGGCGAAAGTAAATTGTTTTTCGCAGCTGAAATCCGACCAAAAACAGAACTTGGCTTGTACGTTTTGTCATCTAAATTATACTCTTTGATAATGTCTTTGATGACACTTTTGGAATCTTGTGTGTCGTAAATCGTAAAGTTGTTTGGGAAACCAATTCTATCAGCGTTAAAACGTAAAATCTTTGAAAAAACCGAGTGAAAAGTACCCATTGTGATGTTTTTTGCTTCGGAAGCGCCGACAATTTGCCCAATTCTTTCCGTCATTTCTCGCGCGGCTTTATTGGTAAAAGTTAAAGCAAGAATGTTAAATGGATCGATCCCTTGCTCCATCATGTAGGCAATTCGATAGGTCAGAACGCGTGTTTTTCCTGAGCCCGCACCTGCAATTACCATGGTTGCACCATATATATTCTCAACAGCCACAATCTGGCTTTCATTCAATTCATTCAAATAGGACATCAGGAAATTTTAATTACAATCAAAATTAAGAATTATTGCAAAATGCAAAATCTGTCCCATGAATGTTTTACGAACAATTGGGAAATTTGAAAGGATTCTTGTTGCTTCGTTTCAATTGAATAACTTTTATTTTCTGAAATTGCGCTTTTAAAATTTTAATTTTGCCACGTGAAAGATTGGAATACCATTTTTGAAATTAAAACTGAAGCTGACTTTGAAAAGATAGCTTTAGATGTTTTTGCGTTTCAATATGAAAATTGTGGGATTTACCGAAAATATGTTGATTTATTAGGGAAATCAGTCGTGAATCATTACACAGAAATTCCTTTTTTACCTATTGAATTTTTCAAGTCTAAAGAAATTATTTCACAGCCAAAGACGGGAAATGAAACACTTTTTCTCAGCAGCGGAACTGGAACAATTGGTCGAAGTAAACATTTTGTGAGTGATATAGCTATTTACGAGGCATCTTTTTCGAAGGCTTATCGCTTACTTTTTGGTCAAGCAACGGAACATGTAATTTTAGCGCTTTTGCCTAATTATATTGAACAAGGAAATTCCAGTTTGGTTTACATGGTTAAAGAACTGATTGCTGCCACTAAAAATGAACTTTCAGGTTTTTTATTAAATGATTATCAAGAAGTTGAAAAGCGGTATCAAGAAGCAATAAATTCAGGAAAAGAAGTTGTTATTTTCGGTGTTTCTTACGCTTTATTGGATTTGGCTGAGCAAAATATGAATCTAAGTAAAGCTAAAATCATTGAAACAGGTGGAATGAAGGGTCGAAGGAAAGAACTCACTAAAGCTGAACTACATGCGATTTTATGTGCAGGTTTAGGTGTTGATTTTGTTTCTTCAGAATACGGAATGACAGAATTACTTTCGCAGGCTTATAGTTTGAAAGATGGAGTTTTTATCAGTCCACCTTGGTTGAGAATTCTTTTTCGAGATGTTTACGATCCATTGACATTAATTTCTGGCGAAAAAAGTGGGGGAATAAATGTAATAGACCTCGCCAACATCAACAGTTGTTCGTTCATTCAAACCCAAGATTTAGGTCGAAAAACGGAAGAAGGCTTTGTCCTCGAAGGTAGAATTGATTTAGCTGACATTCGTGGGTGTAACTTGATGGTTGGGTAGCTTTCTAATTTTAATTAAACCCAATCAACTACTTTTTTCAATAGTTCAATGGTTTTTGCTTCTTCTGAATTTTCTTTTGGTTGAGCATTATATTCCCATTTTGCCATTGGGGGCATACTCATTAAAATAGATTCGGTACGACCGCCTGAATAGATTCCGAATTTGGTGCCACGGTCGTGCAATAAGTTGAATTCAACATAGCGTGAACGTCTTGAAGCTTGCCAAGCAAATTCTGCCTCTGTAGCTTCAGTTACCGTTTTAAAAACTATTTGTTGGCGGTATAGAATTGGAAACAACTTTCCTAACTCAATACAAAATTCTAAGATTTTCGGTTTTTCTAAGCCACAACTTTCATCCAAATGATCGAAGAAAATTCCACCAATTCCGCGCGATTCTCCTCGGTGTGGCAAATGGAAATAAGTGTCAGCCCACGGTTTGAATTTGGTATAAAAATCAATATGGTATACATCACACAGTTGTTTCAAACCTTGATGAAAAAGTCGTGCTGCTTCTTCATTGATATAATGCGGCGTCAAATCAATTCCTCCACCAAACCAATAAGTTCCATTATCTAATTCGAAATAACGGACGTTCATGTGAATAATCGGATGGCGCGGATGAAAAGGGTGCAATACAATCGAAACGCCAGAAGCAAAAAAAGCAGTACCTTGCATTCCTAACTGTTTCTTCATTGCTTCGCTCACAGGACCTTCAACCGCTGAAAATGCAACACCACCTTTCTCTAAGATTTTTCCGTTAGAAATGGTTCTTGTGAAACCTCCTCCACCCTCTTCTCTCGTCCATGCGTCTTCTTGAAATTTAGCTAATCCGTCACAATTTTCTAATGCTTTACAAATGTGCAATTGCAATGATCTAAACTCCGATTTTATATGCTCACTCATTGATTGTCAACTTTTGGTTCAAAATCTTGGAATTTTAAAACGAAACCTCCTTCATTTTGAATACCGTTTCCTTTTCCAATTTGATTTAATTGATACGAATTGATTAAGCCTTTTTTTAGTTCTTTGTCAAGGAAGAAAGCCGAACAAACATTCAATACGGCATCGTAACCTTGACAAGCTGTTTTGGTCAAATCGGCACCATAAAAACGACGGTATTGTTTGTGGAAATTAATCACTTGTGGGTCGCGCAAATCAAAATGTGTCGGAGAAGCGTAGGTAAATTCATACTTATTCATAATCGTTCCATTCACTTCTTTCCAATCAGCCCATTCTTTCAATCCGAAAATACTAACTGTTTGATTTCCTTTGAATTTATCGAGTAATTTAAGCACTTTGTCTTTATCCGTTGAAAGAAAAACAAACATCGTTTGCGCACTCAAGCTTTCAAAATTTTTGAAGTTCGCATAATCAGCTTCGATGATTCGTGGTCGTGAGGCTTTTGCAGGAAATTCTTTGAAGTAATTCATAAATACTTGATTCATCCAATCTTCATCGGGTTTCGTTCCTTTGATTAAAACGATTTGTTGGTTGTCGTGTTTTTTGTAAATATGATACGCTAAATTACGAATCAAAATTTCATTATCAGGATTCAATGCGTAAACATAGCGATTTGACTCTAGTAATTTTGGAGGCATATTCACGCTTAAAACCACTCTCACTTTATTTTTTCTTCCCCAATCTGCAACGATTTCAGCCTCTGTTACTTGAAGTGGTGCAAAAATCAAATCCATCGTATTAAATTCTGGCTTTGCTAATTGCTGCTGAATTGTTTCGTTTTTCGCTTGGTAATCATAAACATAAAAGTTTGCTTGTAAGCCCATTTTTCGCAAGGAATCAATAGCCAAACTTGCGCCCATATAATAATCGAAAGCTGCATTGACAACGGATTTGTTATAGGTGGAAGTTGAATCTAAATTAAATGGTAAAAACAAAGCAACATTATACATTTCTTTTTTCTCAAATACCAATAAAGAATCTTTCGTAGTGCGATTTTTAACTGGAACCTCACGTATTTTTACCTTTTCAACTTTCTCTTTTTTAAGCGGAATTTTTATACTTTGTCCAGTTTGTAATTTATTGGAATTCAAATTGTTTACACTTCTCAAAGTTTCAACTGGAATCATAAAACGTTTCGAAATTGTGTGAATCGTTTCAGTTGGCAAAACCACGTGACTGATAATCGAATCTTTAAAAGAAACGATAAATTTTGATTTCACTTCTTCGCTTGGTTTTGGAACTTCACGTGTGTTTTCTTCCACACTTACACTCAATAAATCTACTTGAATTAGCGGTACTGCATTTTCCAATTTCAAGCGCTGACCAACCTTTAAACCATTTTCACAACCTGGATTTTTTGCAATAATTGTATCCACAGGAACGGCATACATCCTAGAGATTTTGTAAAGCGTTTCTTGTTTTTGAACGGTATGTAAAATGATTTTTTCTTCTGCCGGAATGAGTACCAATTGACCATCATTCAAACCGCGCTCAATTCCAGGATTAGCCTCCAAAATGTCTTCAACTGGACAATTGTACATTTGTTGCAAACCGAAAATACTGTTTCCATCAACAACAGTGTGATTGTAGTAATTTTTGCCGTCTTTCTGAGTGATAAGTGCATATTGCTGTGCAGTGAATTGTTGTAAACTCAGCAAGAAAAAGAAAAACAAGAAAAAAACGTTTTTAACTTTCATTATTCCCATTCAATTGTTGCAGGTGGTTTGGAGCTAATATCATACGTTACGCGGTTTATACCTCGCACTTGATTGATAATTCGGTTGGAAATTTTAGCTAAAAACTCATACGGTAAATGGCACCAATCCGCTGTCATTCCGTCCGTTGAAGTCACAGCGCGTAAAGCTACAGCGTTTTCATACGTGCGTTCGTCGCCCATTACCCCAACAGATTGAATAGGAAGGAAAATCGCTCCTGCCTGCCAAACATCGTCGTATAATTTATCTTCTTTCAAACCATCAATAAATAGTGCATCAACCTCCTGCAAAATGCGTACCTTTTCTGCAGTTACTTCGCCCAAGATGCGAATTCCTAATCCAGGACCAGGAAAAGGATGTCTTCCTAAAATGCGTTGATCGATTTCCAACGAACGTCCGATTCTTCGCACTTCGTCTTTGAACAATAAACGCAAGGGTTCCACTACTTGTAATTTCATATAATCCGGTAAACCTCCTACGTTGTGATGCGATTTAATCGTTTGAGAAGGACCGCCAGTTGCTGAAACTGACTCGATTACATCAGGATAAATCGTTCCTTGCCCCAGCCATTTTGCACCTTCCACTTTTTTCGATTCTTCGTCAAAAACGTCCACAAACACTTTACCGATTGCTTTGCGTTTCAATTCAGGATCAGTTAATCCTTTCAAAGCTTCATAGAATTTATCGGATGCGTCCACACCTTTCACATTCAAGCCCATTCCTTGGTAAGATTCCAAAACAGAACTGAATTCATTTTTACGCAATAAGCCGTTATCAACGAAAATGCAATGCAAATTTGAACCAATTGCTTTATGCAACAAAACAGCTGCAACCGATGAATCAACACCTCCTGATAAACCTAAAATCACTTTGTCCTCACCAATTTGAGCTTTTAACTTTTTAGTTGTTTCCTCCACGAACGAATCTGGAGTCCAGTCACCTTTACAACCACAAATAGTACGAACGAAATTTCGCAATAAAGTAGCGCCTTCTGTTGAATGGTAAACCTCTGGATGAAATTGAATTCCAAAGGTTGTTTCCCCTTGAATTTCGTAGCCAGCCACCTCTACATCGTGTGTGCTAGCAATAATTTTATAATTACTTGGAATCTTTTTTATTGTGTCACCGTGTGACATCCAAACTTGCGAACCGAAAGTCATTCCTTCAGTTAAAATATTGTTTTCGTCCACGTAAGTCAAGTGCGCTCTACCGTATTCACGTGTATTGGAAGGTAACACTTCTCCGCCGAAATGATGAGAAAGATATTGCGCACCAAAACAAATTCCTAACAAGGGCATTTTTCCTTTAATCGCTGATAAATCTGGGCGCGGTGAAGCTTCATCTCTTACCGAAAATGGACTTCCCGAAAGAATTACACCTTTAATATTTGGAGTTAACTCAGGAATTTTGTTCCAAGGATGAATTTCACAATATACGTTTTGCTCACGTATTCTTCTGGCAATCAATTGGGTATATTGAGAACCGAAATCTAAAACTAAAATCATTTCATGCATGGGGCAAAGATAATTCGATTCGATTGTTTAATACTAACTTTTTTAAGTATTAATAAACAAAGGTTGTTGAAAGGTGGATGAAATCGGTTATTTTCAGAAAAAATTGGAATTGGAATTAATAAATAAAATGTACTTTATAACTCTCCATTCATTATTCTATTGCAAAAAATTAACAAGTCTCGAACTATTACTAAGTCTTACTACTACTTAATTGTTTATCTTTGGCTCTTGCAAAATTTACAAGTACATGATTGGTGACCTATTAAAAAAGATTTTTGGCGATAAAAACGCAAAAGACAAAAAATTATATTGGCCGTATGTTGAACAAACATTGGTGCAACTAGAGAAAGTTAAATCACTATCCGACCAAGGATTACGCGATAAAACAAGAGAATTTCAAGCTAGAATAAGAACGGAAAAAGAACAATTAGAGGCAGAATTAGCAACATTGCGAGCGCAAGCCGAAGATGTTAAAACCCCTATCGAAGAGAAAGAAGTTTTGTTTGATAAAATTGATAAACTCGAAAAATCAATTGATGAACAGATAGAAGTTACGCTTGCCGCTATTCTTACAGAGGCATTTGCTGTTATTAAAGAAACCGCTTTCCGTTGGTCAACAAATAAAAAGTTAGAGGTAACAGCTGAAGATTTCGATCGTGATTTATCGATGAAAAAAGATGGAATTACCATTGAAAACGATAAAGCAATTTGGCACAGCGAATGGACTGCTGCCGGAACGAAAATCAATTGGAACATGGTTCATTACGATGTACAGTTGATGGGAGGTGCCGTTCTTCATAAAGGAAATATTGCTGAAATGCAAACGGGTGAAGGTAAAACGCTTGTTGCAACATTACCTGTTTACTTAAATGCACTTGCTGGAAAAGGAGTTCACATCGTTACAGTCAATGACTACCTTGCAAAACGTGACTCTGAATGGATGGGACCTTTGTACCAATTCCATGGTTTATCAGTAGATTGTATCGACAAACACCGTCCGAATTCTTCAGAACGTCGCAAAGCTTATCTAGCAGATATTACTTTCGGAACAAATAATGAATTTGGTTTCGATTACTTGCGGGATAACATGGCTGGGCACGTTGACGATTTAGTGCAACGCAAACACCATTTTGCAATTGTCGATGAGGTCGATTCAGTTTTAATTGATGATGCAAGAACTCCTTTAATTATTTCAGGTCCAACACCAAAAGGTGACGAACACGAATTTTATGAGTTAAAACCACGTATTGAACGTGTGGTAGATGCTCAAAAACAATATGTTCAGCAATGTTTAAGTGAAGCCAAAAAATTACTAACCGTAATTAATACGCCACCTGAGGATAAAAACGAAGCTAAACGCATGTTGGATGAAGGTGGAATTGCTTTGTTGCGCGCGCATCGTGGTTTACCAAAAAATAGAACTTTAATTAAGTTTTTATCGGAGCCAGGAATTCGCGTTCATTTGCAGAAAACGGAGAATTACTACATGCAAGAGCAAGGAAAACACATGAAAAAAATTGATGTGGAATTGTTCTTTGTAATTGATGAAAAAAATAACACAATTGAGTTAACAAATAAAGGTATCGATTTAGTTTCTGGCGCAGATGATAGAGACTTTTATATTATGCCAGATATCGGTGCTGAAATCGCAAATCTTCAAAAGCTTAACTTACCAAAAGAGGAATTTTTAGCGAAAAAAGATATTCTAGTTCGCGATTATTCAATAAAATCCGAACGTATTCACTCTATTAACCAATTATTGAAAGCTTATACTCTTTTTGAAAAAGAAGTTGAATATGTGATTCTAGAAAATAAAGTTAAAATCGTAGATGAATCCACAGGTCGTATTTTGGATGGAAGACGTTATTCAGACGGTTTACATCAAGCGATTGAAGCTAAAGAAAATGTTCAGGTTGAAGCTGCGACGCAAACATATGCAACTGTTACCCTTCAGAATTACTTCCGTATGTACCACAAATTAGCAGGTATGACCGGAACTGCTGAAACGGAAGCAAAAGAATTCTGGGATATTTATAAATTGGACGTAGTTGTCGTTCCAACGAATAGACCTGTTTCAAGAAAAGACCAGGATGATTTTGTGTATAAATCAGCTCGTGAAAAATACAATGCAGTAATTCAAGAAATTGAAGCTTTAGTTGCTGCTGGACGTCCAGTATTAGTAGGTACAACAACGGTTGAGATTTCTGAATTATTAAGCAGAATGTTGTCGATGAAAAAAATCGAACATCAAGTATTAAATGCAAAATACCACCAAAAAGAAGCGGAAATTGTTGCCAATGCTGGTTTAGCAGGTGCGGTTACAATTGCAACAAATATGGCTGGTCGTGGAACAGATATCAAATTAGGACCAAATGTTAAAGAAGCTGGAGGTTTGGCAATTATTGGTACTGAACGTCACGATTCACGTCGTGTTGACAGACAGTTGAGAGGTCGTTCTGGTCGTCAAGGAGATCCAGGTTCTTCTCGTTTCTTCGTTTCTTTGGAAGATGATTTGATGAGAAAGTTCGGTTCTGATCGTATTGCAAAATTGATGGATAGAATGGGATTGAAAGAAGGCGAAGTTATTACAGCTGGAATGGTTTCAAAATCTATTGAGCGTGCCCAGAAAAAAGTAGAAGAAAATAACTTCGGTGTTCGTAAACGTTTATTGGAATACGATGATGTAATGAACGCACAACGTAAAGCGATTTACAAAAAACGCAAAAACGCATTATTTGGTGACCGTTTAGATATTGATGTGGACAATATGTTCTTTGAATTGTGTGATACAACTGTTAGACAATATGGAAATTTACCTTTTGAAGAGTTTGAAATTGAATTAATTCGTGTGGTTGGAATTGATTCTCCAGTGGATGCAAGCTCCTTTGCTACGCAGTCAAAAGATGATTTAGTTCAAAGTATTTACACTTCAATGCGCGAACAATACGATCGTAAATGCGAGAAAATTGCAACAAGAGCAATGCCGCAAATCAATCATGTTCAAGAAACAATGTCTGATAGATATAAAAATATTGTATTCCCATTAACAGATGGGAGAAGCGATCTGGAATTGATCGTAAACCTTGAGGAAGCATACAAATCCAACGGAAAAACAATTTCTAAGTCGTTTGAGAAAAACATTATTTTATCAAAAATTGACGATGAGTGGAAAGAACATTTAAGAGAAATGGACGACTTGCGTTCAGCTGTAAACAATGCAACTTACGAGCAAAAAGATCCTTTAGTAGTTTATAAACTAGAGTCTTACGAATTGTTCCGTTCGATGATGAATCGCTTGAATGAAGGTGCTGTCGAAATGTTGATGAATTTGGATATGCCAATTGAACAACAATTACAAAGCACAAATCAAGAATCGAAACAAAGCAACTACGAAAAAGCACAAATTAGTGGTGGAAACACAAGTTCAACAACTCCGCCTCAGTTTTCTGGTCGTCAAGGCTATCAGCAAGCGATTGAAAATTCTTTTCCTCAAGAAGAGAAACGCCAACCAGTGATTGCTGAACCAAAAGTGGGAAGAAACGATTTGTGTCCTTGTGGAAGTGGGAAGAAATACAAGCAATGTCATGGTAAATGATGCTTGCTGCTACTGAAATAAAAAGTATTGCTTTTGTTGGTTCAGGTAAGGTTGCCAACGGACTTGCTAGTATTTTTCATAAAGGAAAAGTTAACATTACTGGAATCTCCAGTCGAAATAAAGAAACAGGAAAGGCGCTCGCAAAATTAGTCGATGCGCCTTTTTTTGATTCTACAAGCGATTTAAAAGCAGATTTAATTCTTGTTGCTGTTGCTGACAAATCTGTTATTAACGTGGTATCGAATTTCTCAGTATCACAATTAGTAGCTTTTACCGCAGGAAGCGTCTCATTAAATGATTTACTTGAAACAACAAATAGAGCTGTTTTCTATCCCCTTCAAACTTTTACAGAAAGTCGAGCACTAAGTGTTGAACAAATACCAATTTTATTAGAATCAACTGATTTTGAAGCAAATAAAAATCTAATTTCTTTTTGTAATAAAATTGGATTCAAAGCTCATTTGTGTAATTCCGAAACAAGAAAGCGTATTCATTTAAGTGCAGTATTCGTGAACAATTTTGTCAATCATGTGGTTTATTTAGCACAAACAGAAGCGGAGAAAAACGAACTAGATTGGACACTTTTTGAACCATTGATATCTGAAACTATTGAAAAGTTAAAATCACTATCACCCTTTGAAGCGCAAACAGGACCAGCGAAACGAAATGATGAACAGATTGTTCAAAAACACCTCGCATTATTGAGTGGGAGAAAAAAAGAAATTTACGAGTTGCTTTCCAAAAGTATCTCTGAAACTTATTTAAAGAAATGAAAAGTTATAAAGAAAAATTAAACGCAATAAAGGTTTTCATGTTTGACGTCGATGGTGTTTTAACCGATGGATTGGTCTTTTTAATGAAAGATGAAGTTGTGAGAGCCTTGAATGCAAAGGACGGTTATGCTTTGCAATATGCTTCCAAAATGAATTATAGAATCTTCATCATAACTGGAGGACATTCAACGGAGGTAAAAGAACGATTAGTAGGGCTAGGTGTAACAGAAGTGCATTTAGCAACACATCATAAATTGAATAAATACTATGAACTAAAAGAAAAGTATGGATTTTCAGATGATGAAGTTTTGTACATGGGGGACGATATTCCAGACCTTCCGATTTTAAATTTGGTAGGTGTTTCAACTTGCCCTCAAGATGCCTCAATAGATATCAAAGCAGTTGTCAATTATCAGTCTCCTATCAACGGTGGAAAAGGATGCGTGAGGGATGTTATCGAACAAACCCTCCGAGTTCAAGGGAATTGGATGAGTGACAAGGCTTTTGAATGGTAGGGAAATTAAGTTATTGATTTTTAGAACTCACACCAATTAACTATCTCAAAAGTCTTCCAATTAATAAATAATTTCACCTAGGAAATTCAAACATGATATTGATTTTTTCAAAATGGAATCTTTTATAATAATGATGTAAACTGAAAGCACAAATTCATTACAAATGAACTTTCAAAATTTTAACTTGAATAAAGATAAAAAGCTTTAAATCTATTCAATTATTTATAAATTTGAAAAAAATAAAAAAAATGAAACAAAACGCTACTAAAAACAATTCTAAATTAGCTCAATACACTGCTGTAGCTGGAGCAATGATAGCATCATCAGCGGTAAATGCACAAGCTGTGAATATTGATGTAAATCCAGATGTTGTTGTTGATTCTCTTTCACCTGCTTATGCGCTAGATTTTAACAACGATTCTAGTCCAGAACTTACTTTTGGCGTTCAATATTTAGCAGGCGAAGGTTCTCAAAGTGGAATTAATTTCACTTATGCTGGAGTTGCAGGTGCCGTTGTATTAAACACTGGTGTAACCTTGTTAGGTGCAACTTCTTCTTCTTCCTTTACACCAACTGTACTTAACACAGGTGAGGCAATATCTTCTACAGGAAATTTCGCTGGAAGTTCTACAAACCCACTTGCTATAAATGCTTTAATTAATGCTGGTTTAGCTGGAACTTTCCCAATTACACAAGGTGCATTTTTAGACCAAAACTACAAATACTTAGGAGCTAAATTTACGGTTGGTGCTAACACACATTACGGTTGGGTTCAATTATCTATTCCTGCAAGTGCTGAAACTATAACGATTCACGGATACGGTTACAATCAAACACCAGACGCTGCAGTTAATGCAGGTGAAGCTGGAAATGCTGCTGGATTAGAAAATGTTGCTGTTGAAGATAAAGTAACTTTTTTCACCACTTTAAATAATGCTAAAATTAATGTAACACCAGATTTAATCGGAGGAGAATTAAATTTAGTTGGTATGTCGGGACAAATCGTTAAAACAGTTAAAATTACTGATATCGAAACTGTTATAGCTTTCGATGGTATTGAAACTGGAATTTATACAGTGAATGCAAAATTTGAATCAGGTTCTGTAAACAAAAAAGTTTACGTGAAATAATTCAAAAATTCTAAATATCGCAAAAGCTATCCAATCGGGTAGCTTTTTTTTTGTATCATAAAAACCTAAGGCACCATTTGGTTCTCTATCAAATCATTTGTGTAATGCTGATAGATTGCCTTCATTTGTTGAATCACGAATTGATCCTCTTTATTCCACTTTTTTTGAATACGATCATTCCAAGTCAAAGGCTCTTTTCCAGGTCGAAAACAAATTAGGTTCTCTTGCGAATAAACGATTTTAGGTTGTTTTATTGGATTGAAATAAGAAGTTCCAAACGCATAATATTTTGTTTTGACATTCAATAAATCAAGCAAAGTTGGTAAAATATCGATTTGCTGAAAACCAGTATTTTCTGGAATTTGAGGAAGTTTTCCACTTGGATGATAAAAAGCAATAGGAATGCGATAGGAGTGATTGAGTGAAACACGATCATTGCGTTTTGTAGGTCCGACGTGATCTGCACAAAAAACAAACAAAGTATTCTTAAACCATTTTTTTGTTTGTGCCTTTTCCCAAAATACTTTAAATGCCAAATCAACGTAACTTATTGTTCCACAGATTGGATCCTTCGGATTTCTTTTGACTTTATCGATAAATTCTTTTGGAATTGTGTAAGGATGGTGCGATGAGAGCGTAAAAATCAAAGAGAAAAAAGGTTTTTTAGCATCGTCCATTTTGTCTAAAGTCCAAGGCATAAAATGATGATCCCAAATTCCCCAGTTACCATCAAAATGTTGCTCATTATTATATTCAGTCCTACCAAAATAATCATCGAATCCAGCAGCAGCTGCAAAAGCATCAAAGCGCATCGAACCATTTGTACAGCCATGGTAAAACGCTGAAGAATATCCTTTTTCCTTCAAAATACTTGGAATACTTTGAAATTGATTGCTGCTGTAAGAGGACAAAATAAAACTCTCATTCATCCAAGTTGGAATGGAGGAAACAACAGTTGGAATCGCATCCATAGAAGTTCTACAATTGGCTATCGCTTGATCAAAATACATCGATTGCGCCAAAATCGAATCTAAAAAAGGAGAATAACTTTCAGGATTATTGGGTCCAACATACATTGAACCATAACTTTCAAACAATACAAAAACAACATTTGTTGATTCATTCAAAATGTGCTGAGGACGTGTTTTTTGAACGGGATTAAAATAAGAATTTAACTGCGACTCAGAGAAATACTCTTTTTTCTCAACACCTTCATAGTCAAAGGTTTTAATGATAGTGAAAGCGGAATTTAGTACAGCGGGGGAATTTTCAAGCGAACAATAATTAGTTGATTCTAAGATTCCTACAGGTTTCAATTGAAATCCACCACGACCGATAATTACCGTTAAAAAAAGACTTAATATAAGTGTGAAATAAGCTTTTTTTGATTTAAAATCAATTTCAACTTGCTTAATTTTTCGATATAAATAAATCGTTGTAAAAAGTGAGACAAAGAAAAAACTCAACAACCACCAAAATTCCAATATGAAATCTCCAGCTAAATTGCTCGTCTCGTCATTGCTCAGCATATAAACTAAATAATCAAAGCTTGTACGTTTGTTGACATAAGAGAAATAAGCCACATCCATCGCATTGAAAAGATACACCAAAAAACTTGTAATTGAAAAAACGATTAATACTACAATCGAACGAATTTTCTCAACTGATTTCGGTAAGGGAAGTAATGTCAGCGCAATAAAAGGTAAGAAATATAAAGCAAGTGTGATGATATCAAACCAAATCCCAACTAGATGTTCATATACTCCAAAAGCAGGAAATGAACGTGCATTGGTGATTAGCAATAAAACTCGGTAAAACTCCAAGAAAAACAATACAATCCCAAGTTTAGAAAGGAGATTGAGAATTGCGTTATTTTGGATGGAAAACATTTGAAATTTAAAATGAAAAATTGAGAATGTAGAATTAAAAAAAAAACGTCGATTGAGCTTCTCGATGTAAAAAATTGATAATATAAACAGTGGGCTTCGAGCGTCTTAGCCCACTATTTTAAACTAATAATTTATGATTTTCTCAATTGTTTCTAACAAGCGTTCTTGTGGTAGAAATTGTTTCTCCAATGAAACTGCAAAAGGAACTGGAGTATCTAAAGAGGCAACACGCATCACAGGTGCATCCAAGGATTGGAAACAATTTTCGGTTATCATTGCTACCAACTCCCCTCCTATTCCTCCAATCATACAATCTTCGTGAAGTACAATTACTTTACCCGTTTTTCTTGCTGCTGCATAAATTGCATCTGTATCAAGTGGTAAAAGTGTTCTTAAATCAACAATCTCAGCTGAAATTTTAGGAAATTTAGTCATTGCCTCTTTCGCCCAATGAACACCTGCACCATAAGTAATGATCGTTAAATCAGAACCTTCAGAAACTGTGGCTGCTTTACCTATTTCAACCGTGTAATAATCGTTTGGAATTTCTTCTTTGATGCTTCTGTACAATAATTTATGCTCAAAAAATAATACCGGATTTGGATCTTCTATCGCTGCATTCAATAAACCTTTTGCATCGTGTGGATTAGAAGGATACAAAATCTTTAATCCTGGTGTGTGAAAAAACCAAGCTTCGTTACTTTGTGAATGGAAAGGTCCAGCTGCTGTTCCTGCTCCTGTTGGCATACGCACTACAACATCCGCATTTTGACCCCAACGCCAGTGCATTTTAGCTAAGTTATTGATAATTTGATTGAAACCACACGTCACAAAATCAGCGAATTGCATTTCAACCATTGCTTTCATTCCTGAAATTGATAAACCTAAACCTGCACCAACAATTGCTGACTCACAAATTGGTGTGTTTCGAACTCTATCTTTCCCAAATTGATCTACCAATCCTTCTGTTACCTTGAAAGCTCCACCGTATTCTGCAATATCTTGACCCATTAAAATCAAATCGGGATATTTTTCCATCGATTGAATCAATGCATCTTGAATGGCATCAATGAAACGTTTTTCAGTTTTTGCACCACCAGCATTTATCAGCGCTTGTGTATAAGGTGCATAAACGTCAGCTAATTCTGTTTCTAAATTTGGAACAATTGGGCCTTCTGCTTGCGCATCTTCAAAACCTGATTGAATTTCTTCTTTGAACGCTGTTTTAATTTCTGTTTCCAATTCATCTTTCAAGACTCCAATTTCTTTCAAATACATTTCGTAATTGGTAACAGGATCTTTTTGTGCCCATTCATCTTGAATTCCTTCTGGATAATATTTCGTTCCAGAAGATTCTTCGTGACCGCGCATACGGAAAGTCATCAATTCTAAGATGTAAGGTTTTGGCTCAGTACGGATATCGTCGTTAATTTTACGTACCGTTCGAATGACATCTAAGATATTATTTCCATCTACTTGAACAGCATTCATTCCATAACCTATTCCTTTATCGATGAATTGTTTACATCTAAACTGTTCAATTGAAGGAGTAGAAAGTCCCCAACAATTGTTCTCGATACAGAAAATAACAGGTAAATCCCAAACAGCTGCAACGTTCAACGATTCGTGAAAATCACCTTCAGAAGCCCCACCATCACCAGTGAAAACCATTGTTGATTTTCCATTTTTTTGAATTTTATTCGCCAAAGCAATTCCATCTGCAATTCCCAATTGTGGTCCAAGATGTGAAATCATACCAACCAACTTAAATTCTTGTGTCCCAAAATGAAATGAACGGTCACGACCTTTTGTGAAACCAGAAAGTTTACCTTGAAACTGCGCAAACAAACGATTTAATGGAATATCTCTTGTGGTAAAAACTCCCAAATTTCGGTGCATTGGCAACATGTATTCCTCTTTGTCCATTGCATACGTGCAACCAACAGAAATACCTTCTTGTCCCCAACCTGAGAACCATTTAGTGATTTTTCCTTGACGCAAAAGAATCAACATTTTTTCCTCAATCATTCGAGGTTTTAGTAATTTCTTATAAATAGTCAATAATTCAACATCTTCAAATCCTTCACGATTGAATTCGATGCTACGTTTTTGTAGAATTTCCATAAATTATTTTAAATGCTTTTGAAAAGAAACTTAGATTTTCAAACCTTTAACAACGCGTTCTTTTCTTTTAGATTTTTCCAATCGTTTTTTAACAACTAACAAATGAGAGGTTCGAGGACTTCCTCTTAGTAAATCAATTTTATACTCATTCTCGCCGTATTTCATTTTTGGTCCACCTTGTGCATTCCAATCAGCTTCAAAATAATAGCGTTTATTGCTTGATGTATTTTCTGCCTTTGTATTGAAGGTAATAATTTTGTTTTCACCCAATTCAAATCGAACTTTTATTTCACCCTTTGAACCATAGCTTTCAAAAACACATTTTGTTCCTGCAGGAATTATAATTGTTTCTTTTTCACTATTTGAACTTGACACTAAAGCTCCGTTTTGAGTTGTATTTTGGGCATCTGATTTTTTAACTTGATCTAAAATAATTGTATGCGAAGTAAAAAACTGTACTTGTCTCATTTTTTCTTCCGTATCCAAAGAAAATTCATCGCGAATTTGGGTTGTGTATGGAACCTTTACGCCACATGACAAAAGCAAAGTTGTCGTTGCAAAAAGAAAAAGTAATTTTTTCATGTCGTTATTTTTATTTTGCAAAAGTACTCAAAAAGAAACAAAGTTAAATTCATCAAAAAACTTAAATAATCACAAAGTACTTAATCAAAAGTGACTTCACGCAATTACATCTTTAGATTCTATTCTGATAGTCTTTTTGATTTTAAATTTCCGCACAAATACACATAAAAATCTATTTACATAAAAGCTTACAATCATAAATCAAATTTTTGAAAAAAACCACTCTCATTTTAATTTCTTTCCTCCGCTTTTTACGAAGCTTCTTTATGTGTACTTGGGTTTTCAATTTTTTCAACATCGCCAAACCGCACATCATCCATTAATCGCAACTTTTCCATCTGACCGACTTCCAAACTAAAGTAACCAAATTCTTCCGTAATTACTCCAACTAAGCGATAGATACCTTTTCCGTAGAAGGGGAATTTCCGCACGCTTTCTGGAAAATGAACCGTATCAATTGTATCGCCTTTTTGATCGATAAATGTTCCAAAATTCATGATGTCACCTTTTGAAGTTCGGGATTGTTTGATAGCGACCAAGTAACCGTACATTTCGATTCTTGTACCCAAGTGCTGAGCTAACTCCGAAGCAAAAGTGTGTGGAGGCAAGCTTTCGTCTAATAAATCAAACGGATTACACAGCGAAAATCCCAGTAATTCTATTTGCTCAAACGTTGACTCGGCGCTATTTTCCTCCAGTATTGGTAGTTCATGTTTCACAAATGGTGTTTCAAATAATTCTGCCGTTTTTGACTTAACCAATTGATGTTGGTGGTGAAAATGAGCTTTCCAAAGTAAGGTTTTCCGGTCGTCGTCGAAATCGCGCAAAGCACCAATTCGAATGAACAAAGCCAACTGTTCCAAGGGAATATGACATCTGCGCATTAAATCTTCGAAGCTTTTGAAACGTCCATTTCGCTTTCGTTCTTCAAGAATTGGTTGCACCATTTGCAGTTCTGCTCCAGCCACCAAAATAAAACCAAGGAGTAATCTTTTACCAATCAAGATGCATTCAAATGCGCCCTCATTCAAGGAAGGAGCTTCTATAATTGCACCCCAACGTCGCGCTTCGTGGACATAAATTTCTGTTCGATAATAGCCTCCAAAATTATTGATTGTTGCCGTCATATATTCCAATGGATAATGCGCTTTTAAATATAAACTCTGGTAACTTTCGACAGCGTAGGAAGCCGAATGCCCTTTTGAAAATGCATATCCTGCAAAACTTTCAATTTGTCGCCAAATATCAGATGTGAGGTTAAAACTATGTCCTTTTTTGGCGCAATTATCAAAAAAAACATCGCGAACGCGTTGAAATTCCTCGCGTGAACGAAATTTACCCGACATCCCTCTGCGCAGCGAATCTGCTTCTGCTAAACTTAGTCCAGCGAAAAAATGCGCGACTTTAATCACGTCTTCCTGATAAACCATGACGCCATAAGTCTCGGGCATTATCTCCAACATAATCGGATGAGCTTGCTTTCTACGCTCAGGATTTCTATGTCTTAAGATATACTCGCGCATCATTCCTGACTGCGATACACCTGGACGAATAATGGAACTTGCTGCGACTAACTCCAAATAAGTTTTCACCTTCAATTTCACCATCAACATACGCATCGCTGGAGATTCGACATAAAAACACCCCAATGCTTTCGCTTCAAGTAATAATTGTCGCACCTTTTCATCCGTTTTAAAATGAGCTATATCGTGAATGTCATGTGGTGGATTCTCCGGCTGATTGTAAGCAATTATATCCATGCATTCGCGTATTTTCCCCAGACCACGTTGACTGAGCACATCAAATTTATACAACCCAACATCTTCGGCTTCTAACATCGAAAACTGCGTTGTTGGATAAGCTTTAGGAGGCAAAAAAGTCGCTGAATACCATGTCATCGGTTTTTCTGCAATCACAACTCCGCCTGAATGCACACTCAAATGAGACGGCATTCCTTGAATATAGCGGCTGTATTTCACAACCAATTTCGACATTTCATCAAGTTCTTCTTCAATAAAACGACCTTTACTCAAGAGATTAATTTCTGTCTTTGGCAAACCAAACACTTTTCCCAACTCGCGAATGGTGGCTCGATATTGAAACGTATTATAAGTGCAAAGCCAAGCTGCATGTGGATAGCGGTCAAATAAATAACTAATCACATCATCGCGATCACGCCACGAAAAATCAATATCAAAATCGGGCGGATTCTTGCGATAAAGGTTGATAAAACGCTCAAAATACAAATCCAATTCTAAGGGATCAACATCTGTAATTCGCAGTAGATAAGCCACCAAACTATTCGCTCCACTTCCTCTTCCAACATAGAAATAACCTTTTGAACGTGCGTAAGAAGTGAAGTCCCACGTAATTAAGAAATAAGATAAATAATCCTTTTGAGCAATGATTTCGATTTCCTTATCAATGCGCGCTTGAATAACAGGGTTGATTGCTTTGTAACGATAACTCAAACCTTCCATGCATAATTCACGCAAGAGTTTTTCGTCTTCTTCTTTGCTTCCAGTAAAAGTTATTGGATTTTGAGGTGTGGCCTCATCGCCAAATTTAAAATCGACGTGACAACTTTGAAAAAGCTGAATGGTTCTATCAACTAACTCTGGAAAATGAGCGTAGCATTGTTTCCAATCTTCAAAATTTAAAAACTGATCTTTTTCGTCAGCTTGTTGCGTCGGTTCTAATTTAGACAGTAAGGAATTATAATGAATTGCTCGCAACAAACGATGCGTATTAAAATCCCGTTTTGAACGAAAAGTCATTGGAGACAAAGCGATTAGTTTACTTCGATTCAGTTTTTGATACTTAAAGTCCAAATTCACTACATCACTTACTGTTACTTGGATGTATTCGTTTTCTTTTAACTTTTTTGGAACCGCATCAATCGGATAAACAATGTAGCAACTTCCGAAATGCGGAAAAATATCAGGAAAAGGTTGAGCTTTGTGTAAATAATGCGAAAGAAACACATTTAACTCATGAAATCCACGATTATTTCGAGCAATTATGGTGCATTTAAGTTGCAATCCATTTCGCAATTCAACGCCAACAACTCCCTGAATAGCTTTGCGTTTTGCTTCTCTTAAAAATGCCATGACCGCCCCCGTGGAATTTATATCCGCCAAAAAAACAAAGGCATATTTTGCCTCGATTGCCCAACTGAC
This sequence comes from Crocinitomicaceae bacterium, assembly GCA_044350515.1. GTDB lineage: Bacteria > Bacteroidota > Bacteroidia > Flavobacteriales_D > Crocinitomicaceae > UBA952. Next base: position 56,078 of record JBILHL010000003.1, read on the forward strand.
AATTTCTTCAGGAGAAAGAATTCCGTATTTTAAACTAAAGTGAGAATGGGTTTTCATTGTATTTAATCAGCACTGATTCGATTGACAAATCACAGAACAAAAATACACTAAAAATTTATATTTGATTATTTTATAATCTTAATTTTTGATTAATTTTTAATCTTTAAATTAAACAAAAGTCAAAGCAAAAAAATATTTTTTGAATGTGATTTAAAATGAAAAATGTACCTTCGTTTTTAATGAAGAGTATTAAGAAATTTCTTGCTAAAATTTTAAGTCAAAAAGCATATTTGAGAACCCTACACCGTGTTTTTTATTTGCTATACGATTTAGGTTTTCTAAAAAACGATCCGCGATTCAAATATCATTATGCGATAAAACAAATCATTCAAAAAGACTTTGTGGTGGTGGATATCGGTGCAAATCTCGGTTATTTTGCTAAGAATTTTGCACGACTTACACCTAATGGTAGAGTAATAGCTATTGAGCCTGTACCTGTTTTTTACAATACATTAAAACACTTTTTGGGCAATAAATCAAACGTTGAAATTCACAATGTGGCGCTCGGTAAAGAAGAAGGAATTATCACGATGGTTATGCCTGAATCAGATGGTTTTATTCGCACAGGTTTACCGCACATCGCACATTCAGAAGAAGAAAAAAAAATGCACAAAACACAAGATGTTAAAATTGTAAAAGCATCTGAATTCATAGGTAAAATCCAAAAAATTAACTACATAAAATGCGATATTGAAGGTTACGAAGGGATTGTTTTTCAAGAAATTAAATCAGTAATTGCAACGCAACGTCCGTTTGTTCAATTGGAAATTTCAGAAGAAAACAAAACTCAGTTACTAGCACTATTCAATGAATTAGATTACCTACAATTTGGAATTTGCGATGCCCATTTTGTGTCAGAAGAAGGCGTTCAAAAAGAAGAAGGTGATTATTTCTTCGTACCAAAAGAAAAATTAAAAGTCTTCCAAAATTATATTTCTTAATGAAAAAACTACTTTTCATATTAGCACTAATCGCTTTCACTTATTCGTGTGAAAAAGGAACAGGTAACTTCGTACTCAAAGGAAAAGTGAGTGATTTGACTTTCAACACAGGACTTGAAGGTGCAGAAATGAAAATTTACAAAGTACCAATTGGAACAACTAGCGAAGTATTGATTGAAACAATTCTTTTAGGTGCTGATGGAAATTATAATGTAAGTTTTCCGCGTGAAAAGATGGAGAAATACGTTGTTAAAATCACGAAACTAAACTATTTCTCTATTGAAGAAAGTATTTTCTATTCCGAGCTGAGTTTAGAAGATGAAAACGTTAGAAATTTTTCAACCGAAGCAAAATCGTGGGCTGCAATTCGAATCATTAATAATTCCCCTACCAATAACGACCACTTACGATACATCAAACAAGCTGGTTATCAAGGTTGTGCAGAATGTTGCCCAAGTTTAGAACAAAACTATTATGGAGCTTTAGACACAACTTTTTATTGTATCAATAAAGGAAATACGATGTATTCCATTTATTATTGGATTGTAAATACAAACAACCAAGGATTAAAAGAAGCGACTACTGTAGCTTTTGATACGACTGAAATTTTGTTGGCGTATTAATTTTTCTTCTTCAGCCAATCGCTTATTTGAGTAGAGATTCCTATGGAATGATTTTGTCCTGCTTTAGAAAAAACCATAAATCCATAGTCTAAATTTATTTTTTTGAATCTCATACCGACACCGAAAGAAAAACCTGCTAATCCTGGGCGGTCGATTAGTTTTAGCTGCTGTCTTCGGTGATAATCAAATCCTGCGCGAATTTGAACGGACTTTGAAGCTAATAATTCTACCTGAAAGTTAAAATGATTTGCTAATTTCTCACCAAATCCTGCTGTTGGAACTGGAATAGTATCGCCAGTTAAGGCATCAAAAGTTGGCTTCAACGTTGGATCTTGATACACAATATTCCACTGATTCAAGTGATGTCCCAAAATAGAAAAACGAAACGGTGCGTGTTTGAGTTTAAAAGAAAAAGCCGCTTGAACATCAATTGGCAAAGAAGTTTTTGCGTTACTCGTATATTCTTTGAAAACGAAACCAATATTTCTAACCGTTAAACCACCAGAAATCAATTCATTAGGATGCGTCAATAACACACCAAAACCTAAACTCATACCGTATGCACTGTACGTATCTAAATTTGAACCTAAAAATTGAAAGTTAGCACCTAAATGAATGACTTTATTGAGGCTTCGTCCAAAATTTGTCCCGACGCTGAAGTCAGTTGCAGAAAAATCACCTAATACTCGACCTGTCTCGTCCGTTTCTGTGAATTTTCCATAATTTACATATTTGATGGAAGGAGCGAATACCCCGATTTTCGTTTTTATCGCATAATTAACCGCACCAAAATTGATTCCAGCAGGTAGTAATCCTTGGTTAACTTGAATCATTCCATTCATTTTTTCATTCAAAACAGCAGGATTATCATTTACTAAACTCAAGTCATTATCATAAATACTTATTGTCTTTCCTCCCATTGCTGCACTTCTACTTGAATAATTTCCATTCAAAAATGCAAATCCATTCGAACCAACAACTGATTGCGTTAACGAAAGAAATGGAGATAGCAAAAAACCTATAATTAAAATTCGCATAAAAAAATAACGATAAGAGTTTAGAATAATTGTGTTCTTAGAGTTATTTTAGAGAATAATTTTTGAAATTTTCATTTTACCTTTCACAATCTCTATTTTTACAAAATAAACTAAAAAAATGAAAAAAACAGCCTTAATTACAGGAGCATCTAGTGGAATTGGAAAAGAATTAGCGAGAATACACGCAAGTAAAAATGGCGATTTAATACTGGTAGCAAGGCGATCAGAGGAACTTGAAACCCTAAAAAAGGAATTAGAAGAAAAACATTTAATCAAGGTCTGGATTTTTGTTCAAGATTTAACAAGTAAAGGAGCAGCCAATGCAGTTTATCAATTCACAAAATCCAACCAACTAGAAGTTGACTATTTGTTCAACAATGCAGGCTTTGGAGGTCATGGTTTTTTTGTGGATCGTCCTATTGCTAAAGACTTAGAAATGATTGATTTGAACGTAAGCGCGCTTGTTGAATTAAGTCATTTATTTCTCCAAGATATGAAAAAAAGAAAATCCGGCAAGATTCTAAATACAGCAAGCACTGCTGGATTTTTACCAGGTCCTTTACAAGCTACTTATTTTGCCACAAAGGCATTTGTAGTCTCGTTTAGCGAAGCACTTGCACATGAATTAAAACCTCATAATATTTCAGTTACGGCTTTATGTCCAGGTCCTGTAAAAACAGAATTTGAAAAAACAGCTGGAATGACTGGAGGAAACTTATTCGAAAAAGCAGCAAGTGCAAAATCAACCGCTGAAAAAGGTTATCGTGCGATGGAAAAGGGAAAAGTGATTTGTATTTCAGACACTGTTTTAAACGTTCTATTGCGATTTATTCTTCCATTCTTTCCAAAATTTATCATTCCTGGAATGGTGCAGAAAATGCAGACGATAAAGTAAACTTGGATTAGAAAATTGAGATAAAATCTAAAACATTACAACTATTTTTTTTTGAATTTTACTTTTATCAAATCAACTTTTTTCTTAATTTCAAGAGGAAAAAAGATAAAATGTTTCAATTTAATCCACAAAGACATCATCGAAGATCCATTCGATTAAAAGGCTACGACTATTCAAAAGAAGGCTACTATTTCATAACTATTTGCTGCGAAGATAAAGCCAAAATTTTCGGAGAAATCATCAATGGAAAAATGATTTTAAACGAATTTGGACAAATCGCAAATCAAGAATGGCTAAACACAGCGAACATTCGCCAAAACTGCAAACTTCATGCGCACATCATTATGCCTGACCACATTCATGGAATAATTGAAATACTATTTTCAGAGAATCCTAATAATCAAATCGGAGCTTTTAAATCTCCTTCACAGACTATCGGGGCTTTTATTCGGGGCTTTAAAATCGCTACGATAAAAAGGATAAAGGATAAGATTTTTTCGTCTTCGGGGAATTCTAGTTGGGGCGAATTGCACTTCGCTCCAACGGAATTCGCCCCAATGGATATTATAAAAAAATTAAATTATAAAATCTGGCAACGCAATTATTACGAAATAATAATTCGAGACGAACTCGCATATTTAAACATCGCTAGATATATCAGAAATAATCCAAAGAACCATAAAACTAAACGCCCCTGATAGCAGCGGCATACGCCAGTGGTCGCACACGTCCTCCGACAAGTTTTTTTTCAAAACTTGTCGGAGATACAGCGAATAGCAGGCTAAGGCGCCAAATAACTTTAATTCCTTCTTTCATCCAACATAAATAGCAACAGAACTTCCAAAAATTAACCTTTCTATTATCTTTGTAAGAAAAACAAATTAGATGGCTTTAAAATGTGGAATTGTTGGATTACCAAACGTGGGGAAATCAACTTTATTTAACTGTTTGTCGAATGCAAAAGCGCAGTCTGCAAACTTTCCTTTTTGCACGATTGAACCCAACATCGGAACGATTTCTGTGCCCGATCCAAGATTGGAAAAATTAGAAGCACTTGTGAATCCAGAGCGCGTGATGCCAACTACAATGGAGATTGTAGACATCGCAGGTTTGGTCAAAGGTGCATCGAAAGGTGAAGGTTTGGGTAATCAATTCTTGGCTAACATCCGCGAAACTGATGCTATTTTACACGTATTGCGTTGTTTTGACGATGGAAATATTATTCACGTTGATGGAAGTGTTAACCCCATACGCGACAAAGAAATCATCGATATCGAATTGCAATTGAAAGACTTAGATACGATCGAGAAGAAAATTGCAAGTTTGGCTCGCGTTCTTAAATCTGGAGATAAAGATGCTGTGAAAGAAAATGAATTGGCCATAAAAATCAAAGATGGTTTGGAAAAAGGAATTTCTGCTCGTGGTCTTGATTTTACGCAAGAAGAAAGAGATATCATCCATAGATTTAATTTAATTACTTCAAAACCAGTAATGTATGTTTGTAACGTGGATGAAGATTCTGTGAAAGCTGGAAATCATTACGTTGACGAGGTAAGAGCTGCTGTTGCACACGAAAATGCTGAAGTATTGGTAATCGGTGCAAAAATCGAGGCTGACATTACAGAATTAGAGACGTACGACGAACGCAAAATGTTCTTGGACGAACTTGGTTTGGATGAGCCTGGAGTAAATCGTTTGATTCGTTCTGCTTATTACTTATTGAATTTATATACTTATTTTACAGCTGGAGTAAAAGAAGTGCGTGCTTGGACAATTCGCAAAGGAATGACAGCACCTCAAGCTGCTGGTGTAATTCATACCGATTTCGAAAAAGGATTCATTCGAGCAGAAGTAATGAAATACAACGATTTTACAAATTACGGTTCTGAAGCAGCAGTGAAAGAGGCTGGAAAATTCAAGGTCGAAGGAAAAGAATACGTTGTAGAAGATGGTGATATTATGCACTTTAGGTTTAACGTTTAACTAAATAATTGCGAACTCTATAATTGCGAATTGCAAACGACTAAAAAGCGTTTTTATTTGTAATTACTCCGTTCGCAACTCGCAATTAAAAACTCGCAACTAATATGATAGCAGCAAATAACCCCGCATTAAAATCTTGGGTAGCGGTACCTGAAAACAGTGATTTTTCGATTCAAAATTTACCTTTTGGAATTTTCAAAACCTCAAATTTAACACCCCGGGTTGGTGTTCGTATTGGAGACAGTGTTTTGGATTTGAAAACATTATTCGTTCTAGGATATTTAGAGAATTTACCTTTCGAATTAAGTGATTTCGATAGTGAATACTTGAATCCAGTGATGAAAAAAGGAAAGTTGGCAGTGCGTCAATTGCGCAATCGTATTTCAAAATTATTGGATGCTGACTTTACTGATTTACAAAAAAATCAACACCACGCAGATCAAGTTTTGATTGATGCAAACAGTGTAGAAATGTGTATGCCGGTTCAAATTGGCGATTACACAGATTTTTATTCAAGTAAAGAACACGCTACAAACGTTGGAATTATGTTCCGCGACCCTGCAAATGCTTTATTGCCAAACTGGTTATGGATTCCTGTAGGTTACCACGGTCGCGCTTCGTCTGTGATTCTTTCTGGACAAGACATTCACCGTCCAAAAGGTCAAATTAAACCAAACGATAACGAAGATCCAGTTTTTGCTCCTTCACGACAAGTTGATTTTGAGTTGGAAATGGGCTTCATTACATTTGATGGAAAACCTCTTGGGGATTCGATTTCGACTACAGAAGCAGATGATTATATTTTTGGTTTGTGTTTGTTCAATGATTGGTCGGCACGTGACATTCAAAAATGGGAGTACGTTCCACTTGGGCCATTCTTAGCGAAAAACTTTGCTTCTTCAATGTCAGCTTGGATTGTGACGTTAGATGCTTTGCAACCTTTTGCGGTTGAAACTCCAAATCAAGAACCAAAAGTGCTTTCTTACTTAGAATTTGAAGGTAAAAAATCATACGATATTAACTTACAAGTTGCAATTCTACCTGAAAACACAGCTGAAACAGTGATTTCGAACTCCAATTTCAAGTATATGTATTGGAACATGGCGCAACAATTAGCACATCACACTGTAAACGGGTGCAACGTTCGTTCAGGAGATTTAATGGGTTCTGGAACTATTTCAGGACCAACTGAAGATTCGTATGGTTCCATGTTAGAATTGTGTTGGAAAGGGACGAAACCGTTGAAAATGAACGATGGTACTGAACGTAGATTTATCTTAGATGGAGATACTGTTATTATGCGCGGTCATTGTGAAGCAAACGGTGTTCGCATCGGATTTGGAGAAGTGAAAGCAAAATTATTAGCAGCTAAATAAAAGAAGTTGGAGTATAAGCCTGAAATTAAAATCAATTTAGAGCAGGAACGCAAGGAAATTCTAAATGCGTTTAAAGGCTTACTACGTGCATTAAAAAATAGAACGCGCGAAGACACAACCTTGATTCGCAAAGCGTTTGACATGGCTTTGGAAGCTCACAAAGACATGCGTCGTAAATCGGGAGAACCATACATTTATCATCCAATTGCTGTAGCAAGAATTTGTGCAGAAGAAATGGGATTGGGTGCTACGGCTGTTGTTTGTGCATTGTTACACGATACGGTTGAAGACACGCACATCACATTAGAGGATGTTGAAGATTTATTTGGTCCTCGAGTGCGTTTGATTATTGATGGATTAACAAAAATCCCTGAAGTATTTGACGAAAATGCTTCGATTCAGGCGGAGAATTTCCGTAAAATGATTTTGACCATTTCTGATGATTTACGTGTTGTTCTAATCAAGTTGGCGGATCGTTTACACAACATGCGTACACTCGGAAGTATGCGTGCTGACAAGCAATTGAAAATCGCATCTGAAACCAAATTTTTATACGCTCCCCTCGCCCACCGATTGGGATTGTATTCTATTAAAACGGAATTAGAGGATTTATCAATGATGTACTGTGAACCAGACGTATTCAAAGACATTGAAACAAAATTAAAAAGTACAGCTGACGTTCGTAATCGTTTTATACGTCGTTTTATGTCACCAATTCGTGAAACGCTTTTACACGAAGGCTATATTTTTGACATCAAAGCAAGAACAAAATCCATTTCATCGATTTGGAGAAAAATGCAAACCAAAGACATTCCTTTTGAAGAAGTTTTTGATGTTTTTGCTATACGAATCATTTTAGAAACACCGATTGAATTAGAAAAACCAGATTGTTGGCGTATTTATTCTATTGTTACCGATTTTTATCAGCCAAGTCCTGAGCGTTTACGTGATTGGGTTTCAACGCCAAGAGCTAATGGTTATGAATCTTTGCATACAACTGTGATGTCGCCACAAGGACGTTGGGTTGAAGTGCAAATTCGTTCCAAAAGAATGGATGAAATCGCCGAAAAAGGTTTAGCTGCTCACTACAAATACAAAGAATCAAAAAACGACGAAAGTAAACTCGACCGATGGATAGCTGAAATTCGTGATTTACTAGATAATCCTGAAGCAAGTGCTTTGGACTTTGTAAACGATTTCAAACTGAATTTATTCAACGATGAAATCTATGTATTTACGCCAAAAGGTGAGTTGCGTGTGTTGCCAATCGGATCTACAATTCTTGATTTTGCTTACGATATTCATTCTGATATTGGAAGTAAATGTATCGGTGCGAAAGTAAATAATCGCTTAATGCCATTGAGTTATCAATTAAAAAATGGCGATCAATTAGAAATTATTACTTCATCAAAACAAAAGCCGAATGAAGAATGGTTAAAATTTGTTGTTTCAGCAAGAGCTAAGCAACGAATCAAATCTTCTTTAAACGATGAGCGTAAGGTTATTGCGATGGATGGAAAAGAGATATTAGAACGAAAATTCAAACAGTTCAATGTTCGAATGAATTCTGAAAATGTTAGTTTCCTTGAAAAATTCTACAATGTACCTTCAGCTACAGAATTGTATTTTAGAATTGCAAAAGGAAAGGTCGAATTAGCAAAATTGCGCGAATTGGAAATTATTGGTGGAATGCTTCAATACGTTAAAAAAGAAGCCGTTAAAAAGTCTAGTAAATCGGATTATAAACTGTTAAAAGAAGGAATAAATACCAATTCAGATACCATTTTAATAGGAGACGATTTCAAAGGCTTTGATTATCAAATTGCAAAATGTTGTAATCCTATTCCTGGTGATAAAGTATTTGGATTTATTACGATCAGCGATGGTATAAAAATCCATAGAAATAATTGTCCAAATGCAGTACATTTGATGTCAAAATTGGCATATCGATGCATAAAAGCACGTTGGAAATCGGATAAATTAATTGAACGAGTTGCTGCAATTAAGATTATAGGAATTGATCAGTTGGGATTAGTAAATAAATTGACTGAAATAATTTCCAAGCAAAATAATGTGAATATGAAAAGTATTTCCTTTGAAACAGAAGACGGTGTTTTTGAAGGACGTATCAAAGTAATGGTTTACGACACTGAACATTTAGAACAATTAACACGAAAATTTGAGGAAGTAGAAGGTGTTCAGCGCGTTACTCGATGGGATACAGAGCAAGGTGAAGTGGTTGAATGATTTAGGTTTTTATGATTCAATTTTCAACTTTCCTTCAATTTTATCGAAAATGATATTTATACATTCTTGAACGGAATTTTCACCAGTTAAAAGTTCAATACTTGCATTTAACGGTGCTTCAAATGGACTATCAATTCCAGTGAAATCTTTTATTTCTCCCCTCCTAGCTTTGGCATACAAACCTTTGACATCGCGTTCTTCACAGATTGCTAAAGGACAATTGATGAAAACCTCCACAAAATTAGAATCTCCAATGATGTTTTTCGCCATTTCTCGGTCTGAAATCAATGGTGATATAAAAGAGGTAATTACAATCGTTCCTGACTCCAAAAACAACTTTGACATTTCGGCAACGCGACGAATATTTTCAGTTCTATCGGCTGATGAAAAACCTAAATCTTTGTTGATGCCAAGGCGTGTATTGTCGCCATCGAGACAAAATGAACGAATTCCTTTTTCAAAAAGGGACAATTCCAAGCCATTTGCAATTGTCGACTTACCTGAACCAGAAAAACCTGTAAGCCAAACAACAAAAGATTTATGCCCATTAAGCTTTTCTTTTTGTGCTCGTGAAATTTGAAAATTTGCTTTGGTCAGTTTCATTTGGGTAACTTTTCAAAAACTAAAAGTACTTTTTTTTCATCGCTAATCATTAGGTTCAGCCAAAAAAACTTCAAACCTCTGTCCATTCTTCTGTCAAGTAGCGAATCACTTCCGCAGCTCCCATTAAACCAAAAAGTGCTGGCATGTAACTGATAGTGCCGTAAAATGACTTTTTAAAATTCAAACCATTTGTCATTTTGAGTGACGATTTATCTTGAATTTCAGATGAAAAAACAGCTTTCACTCCTTTTAAGGTAATGTTTTCACCACGCAAACGTTTTTTGATATGAGCGCCTAACTTACAATTGTAAGCTTGTTCCAATTTTGCAACTTGCACTTTTGAAGGATCGAGCTTTCCTCCAGCGCCAAGGTGACTTATGATCTTAACTTTCTTGCGTTTACAAACTTTAATCCATTCTAATTTTGGGGTAACAGAGTCAATACAATCCATCACGTAATCGGGTTGAAATTCTTCCATCAAAGCCCAAACACGCTCAGGCTGCACAAATTCTTCCACAACATTTATCTTCAAATCGGGATTAATATCTTTCAATCGTGCTGCCAAAACAATTGCTTTATTGATTCCAATCGTTGAGTCTAAAGCTGTTAATTGACGGTTTTTATTCGTTGGATCAAAAACATCCCCATCAATAATTGTCATTTTTCCAACTCCTGCACGAGCGATAAATTCGCCTGCAAATGAACCGATTCCTCCTAAACCAACAATTAAAACATGCGCTGATTTTAGTTTTTGCATTTTCTTTTCATCTAATAACAGCGCTGTTCGCTCTAGCCATTTCTCCATAATTCCAAGTATTGATTTTGAATCGGTTGCAAAGGTATTTGTTTCTTTTAAAAACAGTATTCCTTCATCGGTTTCTATTTTAGGGATTCAAATAATTCGTACTGATTCATCTAAATTAATTCTACGTTAACATTTTTTATTAAATTCGGGCTGAAAAAATAATTTTATAAAATGGAAAACAATACTAACACGGGACATCCGAAGGGTCTTTATTTGCTTTTTGTAACTGAAATGTGGGAACGTTTCAGTTATTATGGAATGAGGGCGATTTTTACCTTATTCATGGTAAATGCATTAATGTTTGACAAATCACTTGCTTCAACTGTTTATGGTAATTATACAGGATTAGTTTATCTAACTCCACTAATTGGTGGTTATGTTGCTGATAGATATTGGGGGAATCGTAGATCTATCTTTGTTGGTGGAATCATGATGGCAATTGGACAATTCTTTATGTTCCTTGCAGGGTCATTTTATACAGATGTGAGCTTGGCGTCTACATTAATGTTTACTGGTCTTGGTTTCCTAATTTTTGGAAATGGTTTCTTTAAACCAAATATTTCAACCATGGTTGGTCAGTTATATAACGAAGGTGACAAAAGAGTTGATGCTGCATTTACAATTTTCTACATGGGAATAAACCTAGGTGCTTTCTTTGCACCACTTATCACTGGTGGTTTAGGTGAAGTTTATGACAAAGATGGTTTAATTGTTCCTGGAATGTTTAAATGGGGATTCCTTGCTGCATGTATAGGAATGGTAATTAGTACTGTTGTCTTTGAGGTATTAAAAAATAAATATATTGTAGATCCTAGCGGTAAACCAATTGGAACAAAACCAGAGAAAATTATTGTTGAGAAAAAAGACAAGGAACCACTTAACATAGGCAAATTAGTTCAATGGGCTTTAATTTCAATGATACTTTTTGTTGCCTTCAAAGGATTAATGGGCCTAGATTTAATTGGGGCTTTTATTTATACACTTTGTATTATAGCGCCTGCTTCAATTATTACTGATAAAAGTCTTACTAGAGAGGAAAAACAAAAAATATGGGTAATTTTTATTATCGCATTCTTTGTAATTTTCTTTTGGTCTGCTTTTGAACAAGCGGGAGCTTCTTTAACATTTTTTGCTCAAGAACAAACTGACAGAAATATATTTAATTACGAGGTTCCATCATCCTATTTCCAGAGTATTAACGCAGTGGCTATCGTTATTTTCGCTCCAATTTTTGCTTTGATTTGGACCAAACTAGGAGCAAACAATAGAGAACCGAGTTCACCTGTAAAACAAGCTTTAGGTTTGTTTTTATTAGCTGTTGGATATTTTATTATCGCTATTGGAGTAAAAGACCTTGATCCAAGTGTTAAAGTAAGTTTGTTTTGGTTAGTTACACTTTATACTGTTCATACTTTCGGGGAACTTTGCCTTTCTCCAATTGGACTTTCAATGGTTGTTAAATTAGCACCAGTTCGTTTTGCGTCCTTACTAATGGGTGTTTGGTTTTTATCAACTGCAACAGCTAACAAATTTGCAGGAGATTTAAGCTCACTTTATCCTGAAGAAGTTAAATTAGAAAGAACTATTAATGTTTCTGAATTTGATTTTAAAGATGTAAATGCAACAGAAATTGTTAAAATGAAATCTATGGATAGCAATTTTGTTAAAGATCTAGCTTCTAAATACAAAAACAATACAGCAGATTTAAGTTTACTTTCTGATAATTTCAAAGCAGAAAAAGAACCAACTTTTGTGGAAGGATTCAAGAATAAATTGTTTGGTATCGAAGCAAAAGAAAAGCAAGATTCTTTATTAAGTTTTGGTATTGGAACTGAAGCCAAAACAAAAGTTTCAGACTTTACTTTAAAACTAATTGTCGGTTCAAAACCTAAATTCCAGTTCGCACATTTTCAAAATAAAGAAGGAAATAAACTTACAATTATCAAATATGAGGCTGGTAAAAAAGGTGAAGAAGATTCAAAAGTTATTGAAGTTTGGAACATCAAACCTGAAAAACCATCATTTTTAGGAATGAAAATTGAAAACTTATACAATTTCTTTATGATATTCGTATTCATGGCAGGTACAGCATCCGTGATATTATTTTTACTATCAAAAAGATTATTGGTCATGATGAATGGCGTTCAATAATTAATATTTCCAAATTGAAAGGCTATCGACATTGATTGATAGCCTTTTTTATTTTAAAACAACAAACAATGAAAGAAAGACAACACCCTAAGGCTCTTCCCTATTTATTTTTCTCAGAAATGTGGGAACGGTTTGGTTATTATTTAATGATTGGAATTTTCACGCTTTATCTTAAAGATGCGGAGAAAGGTTTTGGAATGAATGAAACAGAAGCGTCCGATTTATACGGAACTTTTATTGCATTTGTATTCCTAACTCCATTTATTGGTGGACTCTTAGCTGATCGAGTTCTAGGATACAGACGGTCAATAACAATTGGTGGAATCATGATGGGCTTGGGTTATTGTTTGATGGCTGTGCATGATAAAAATGCGCTTTACATCGCTATGATGCTTGTTATTTTTGGAAATGGATTCTTTAAACCCAATATTTCTGCATTGCTTGGTAATGTTTACAATGAAGATAAATACAAAGCCAAAAAAGATGCAGGCTACAACATTTTCTACATGGGAATCAACATTGGTGCTTTCGTTTGTAATTTCTTTGGTGCAGCTCTTTACAATATTTATGGTTGGTACGCTGCTTTCCTTGCTGCAGGTGTAGGAATGTTCATCGGAATTGCTATTTTTTGGATGGGTACTAAACACTTCAAACATGTGGATATTATCAAACCAAAGGCTGAAAATGACATGAGTTTGTTGAGTATTTTCGGTGTAATCTTACTTCCTGCTATTGGATTTGGTTTATTGGCATTGTTACTTCCTGAACCGTTAGTGGGTTCAAAAACAACGGATGCTTTTCTATTTGGATGTATTCCAGTTATCTTTTTTTATGGGCGTTTACTTTACAAATCTCCTCCAGAAGAAAAAAGACCAATCTCTGCAATGTTGGCGATTTTTGCTGTGGTTATAACTTTTTGGGCTGTTTTCAAACAAAATGGTTCAACTCTAAATACATGGGCAGACCGCTTCACAGATAGAGAAGTTCCCGCAGCTATTCAACCAGCAATGTCAGGATTGTTTCTTGCTGAAAAAATTAAATATACTAAAGACTCAGTTGTTGTCATGGATGATCAGTTTCGCGTAAAGGACAAAAAGTTGAAAGAATGGAATTATCCAGCTTATTTTAAAAATGTGCCTGCAGAAAAACTACCAAAAGAAGGTGAAACAATTTATGCTTTTAACACCAATATTTTCCAATCCGTTAATCCATTTTGGGTTATTGCCCTTACACCTTTAGTACTTGCCTTTTTTGGATTTTTAAACAGAAAAGGATTGGAACCTTCCACCCCAACAAAAATCGCTTTTGGACTTTTGATTTCAGGTTTGTCTTGTTTTGTAATGGTCGGAGCTGTTTATGCAAGCAATAACGGACTTATTAAATCATCAGCTTGGTGGTTCATTAGTTCTTATGCAGTCATCACAATTGGGGAACTTTTTCTCAGTCCAATGGGGCTTTCGCTTGTGTCAAAATTAAGTCCTCCACGCTTAACGTCTTTAATGATGGGTGGTTGGTTTTTGGCAACTTCAATTGGAAATAAAATGTCAGGTGTTCTTAGTTCGCTTTGGGATGGATACGAAGACAAAGCAAACTTCTTCTATGTCAATGTCGTATTACTTTGTGCAGCTTCTTTATTGATGTTTTTAATGCTTAAATGGTTGAATAAAATTTTTGCTGAATATAAATAGTTCAATAAATCGATAAAACTCTAACAATAATTTAAATGATTAAATCTCTCTCCTTCCTTTTTGTTTTTTCAATAGCTTTAATGACTCAAGCACAAGAAAATTCCTCACATTGTTCTAAACGAGCGAAACATTCTAATTCACTGAAAAGTGCCACTTTATCTGTTGCTCAAATCGCAGAAACAGAAAAATACGATGTGCATTTTTACGGTTTGAATTTAAACATGACCAATACTTCAACTTACCTTTCAGGAACGGTTGAAATGCAAGCAAAAGCACGAGTGAATATAGACTCTGCTTTATTTGAACTTTTTCCAACTTTTACAATTTCTGAAATTCGTGTAAATGGAATTCCTGTTACCTATTCGCGCTCACAATCTGCATTGAAAGTTCCTGTTAATGTTGCTTTAGGTGAAAATTTCAGAATTGAAACTGACTATTTAGGAAATCCACCAACTGCCGCAACGAATCCTTTAGGTGGAGGCGGAATGACTTACGCAACTTCACAATCGTGGGGAAATCATGTTGTTTGGTCGCTTTCTGAACCTTTTTCCGCTTACGAATGGTTTCCTGTGAAGCAAAGTTTGAGAGATAAAATAGATAGTTGCTCCATAAAAATTACTGTTCCCGATTCTTGTAAAGCTGGTTCAAACGGTATTTTAGAAAATGTTGTAAATTTAGGAAATGGATTCACGCGCTACGAATGGAAACATCGCCATCCAATTGATTATTACTTGATATCAGTTGCCGTTGCAAAGTATGTTGAACACAATTTATATGCTAATCCTGTTGGTGCGCCTGCTCCGATTTTAATTCAAAACTACATTTACGATAATCCGCAAACCTTACCTAATTTCCTAGATGAAATAAACGAAACGGCTGATTTCATTGAGTTGTTTTACGATTTATACGGGCCTTATCCCTTTGAAGATGAGAAATATGGGCATTGTATGGCGCCAATTTCAGGAGGAATGGAACATCAAACGATGACTACCCAAGGATTCTTTGAAAAAACATTGACTGCTCACGAACTGGGACACCAATGGTGGGGAAATAATGTAACATGTGCCTCTTGGTCAGACATTTGGGTAAACGAAGGCTTTGCCTCTTATAGTGAGTATTTGATGCTAGAAGATTTATATCCAAATGAAAGAGCACAACACATGACACAAGTTCATAATAACGTAATGACACAAACTGGTGGAAGCGTTTGGTTCATAGATTCATTAAATGAAAATAGAATTTTTAGTGGTCGCTTAACTTATGATAAAGGGGCAGCAATTGTACACAGTTTGCGCTATCTAGTAAATGACGATGCCCTGTTTTTCAATACTTTGAGAGCTTTCCAAGCTGATTTTGCAGATAGTGTTGCCGTTGGAGTCGATGTTCGCGATAAATTCATGGAAACAACAGGCCTAGATTTAACACCTTTCTTTGAACAATGGTATTTTGGCGAAGGTTACCCTACCTACTCTATTCGTTACCGACAAGTTGGAACTGATTTGTTAATGCAAATTAGTCATACAGCTTCAAAACCAAGTGTAACCCCAACATTTACCAATCCAATTGACGTACGTATATTTCGTCAAGGACTTGCAGATACTACAATACAATTTTCAATAACAAGCAACGATGAATTGTTTACGGTACCTTTTAATGGAACGGTAACAGGGAACATTGCGATTGATGCAAAAAATTGGATTATTAATAAGGTTGGTTCAATAACACAAGATAATACAATTGGAGTTCAAGAAATTGTTGCAGAAAAAGAGCTTCAAATTGTACCAAATCCAACCAATGGTTTATTTTCTATTGGGAATCTAACTGAAAATGCAACCCTTGAAGTTTACACGATGAACGGAAAGAAAATTTTCTCGAAGTCGATTATTCCTTCTGAAAAAATAGACTTACGTTCTTTCGGAAATGGGACTTATTTAGTTGAAATTCAAATTTCTAATGGTCAGCAAAAACGTTTGAAATTGGTGAGTTTTTAAGTACTATTTAGGGTCTGTTGAAAAAGTCAGAAATGGGGCAGATTTTAGGCGCAGTATATGAAGATGTATATTAATACTTCGAAATAACTGCAACGACAAAGATGCCGTTTTTCTGACTAGCAAACAGAAATTTTGTTTTTTTTTCAAATCAAGTTCACGCTTTTTTCATGATTTTCACAAAAAACCATGCATTTTATTTTGAAAATATTAACTAAATTATTAGAAATAAATTTGTTTGAGTTTTTCAGCAGACCCTATTTAAACTGATTCAATCCTTTCACCAAGGGATTTTTGCTAGGTTAAAATACTAACTTTACAAAAAAATAAAGAATGTCAGAAGAATTAAAAGAATGCCCATCTTGTCAATGTCCTTACGGTTATGAAACAGGCGAAAAAGAATACACTTGTCCAGAGTGTTCATTTGTTTGGATATTAGAGGAACCCATTGATTTTGATCACATTCTTGTTTTAGATTCAAATGGCGTTGTGTTAAATAACGGTGATTCAGTAATTGTCATTAAAGATTTACCTGTTAAAGGCGCACCGAAACCTGTAATTAAGACAGGAACAAAAGTTAAAAATATTCGATTAGCACACGGTGACCACAACCTCGATTGCAGAATTGATGGCTTTGGTGCAATGGCATTAAAATCAGAGTTTGTTAAAAAGGCTTGATTAAAAACTATAATTTACGATAATCAAGGATTTAATGTAGGTATCATTTTGATTTTTAATTTAATAACCTGATTTTGATAGTATTCTTGGATTTTTTCATATGTGACTACATTAAGAAATCATTACCAAATTATTCCTCATTCTTGTGCATTGTAACCTTTAAATTCAAATAAAGGCGTATCTTTGCAACTTCGCAAACGCCAATGATTGATCTCGATTTATACGAAGCCAAAAAGCTTTACCCCTTTCAAGTAAACACTGTTACCAACGTATTAGATGAACTTCGCAAAAACGGAGCAAATTTTAATTTGTTGTACCAACTTCCAACTGGTGGTGGTAAAACGGTGATTTTCTCTGACATAACAAAACGTTACATCGAGGAATGGGGCAAAAAAGTATTGATTTTAACACATCGTATAGAACTTTCGGTCCAAACTTCCAAGCAATTAAATGCAATTGGTGTGCGCAACAAAGTCATCAATTCAGAGGTTAAAAACTTAAACGACCAAGAAGATTACAGTTGTTTCATTGCCATGGTTGAAACGTTGAATAATCGTCTGAACGAAAACGATAATTTCATTGAAAACGTTGGTTTAGTTATAGTCGATGAGGCACATTACAACAGCTTTCGTAAGATTTTCCAGTTTTATGAAACGAGTAATATTTTAGGGGTTACTGCTACACCACTGAGTAGCAACAAAGCGTTACCATTAAAAGATAATTACAATAAATTATTAGTTGGAGAATCGATTTCAAACCTAATTGAAAATGGATATTTAGCCAATGCAGAAACCTATTCTTACGATGTAAATTTACACGGCTTAAAGATAGGTACGAATGGTGACTTTACCGTTGGAAGTTCTGATGTGCTCTACAGTAATTACTTTATGCAAGAAAAATTAATTTTTGCTTACGAAGAAATCGCACTTGGACAAAAAACCTTGATTTTCAATGCTGGAATCGAAACTTCGCGCCGTGTTGAGGAATCGTTCAAAAAACTCAAACACAACATTCGTCACCTCGATTCTACTTTTAGCGATAAAGACCGTAAAGAAGTATTAAGCTGGTTTCGTGAAACACCAAATGCGATTTTGACTTCAGTTGGGATTCTAACAACAGGATTTGATGAGCCAACTGTAAAAACGATTATTATCAATCGTGCTACTCGATCACTTACTTTGTATCACCAGATGATCGGTCGTGGCTCGCGAAAATTACCTGAAAAAGATACATTCTCAATTATTGATTTAGGAAATAACGTTCGTCGCTTCGGCTATTGGCAAGATTATATCAATTGGCAAGACGCTTTCCGTTTTCCAGATCGCTTTTTGGAATCGCGTGTGTCGGAGTTGGAAGACATGGAATTTGAAATTGAATTTGAATTTCCTAAAGGTTTTGAAAAGATAATTGATACAAAGATGCTTGAAAGTTTCAATATAAAAGAAGACTATTATAGTTGTATGGAACGTGGTGAAAAAGGGAAGAATTGCATTGAGAATTCACTTTTAAATCACTTCGATGCAATTGAAGCTTCTGCCAAAAACCTTGACCACGCTTTACTTTTACAAGAAAGTTTACAAGATCATATAGAACATCGCATCAAGCATTACACCAAATGTATTTCCAAAAGTACAGACAACTATTTCAAATTTTTGTTGGAAACTTATAATCGTCAGTTAGCGCAAAAAATTCGACTAAATATTGAGGAATAAACAGAAATCTCTACCTTTAACTAAAATCTAGTATGAGAAATTTTTTGCTGCTTTTTATTTTGCTTTTGAATGTATGTGCTTTTTCACAAAACACAAAACTTAAAGCTTATTTAGACACAAAACAATTCTATGCACCGGAATCGGGAAATTACGTGGAGATTTACCTTCAATTTGTTGGTTCATCCGCGAAGTATGTTCCTGTTTTAGAGGGCATTCAAGCGAAAATAGCTGTTTCATTAGAAATTTTTCAAAACGAAACGAAAATCAATTCCGACGTTTACATTTTGGAATCGCCCATTTCAAAGGATAGTGTTCAAGATGATTTTTATGAAATTCGTCGTTTCTTACTACCTCCTGGAAACTTTGAACTTAATATTGACTTAGTAGATCTAAATAAGGAAAAGTCGTCCGTTTCAGCGAAAGTACCTTTAGGAATTGAAGATTATTCGAAATCAATTGCTATTTCCGATATTGAAGTGGCTGAATTTGCTTTTCGTTCAGATGTTGCCTCAAATTTTCAAAAATCGGGTTTTCACATCATACCTTTGATTTCAAACTTTTACCCTACTTCGCTTAACAAAATTCCAGCTTATTTTGAAATCTATAACGCCGACCAACTTGAAGATACCTTGGTTGGTGTGATTCAAAAAATTATCAATGCACAAACAGATTCAGAAATAGAATCCTACACGAAAATGACTCGCGTTAAAAACGAAAAAGTAATTCCTATTTTTAAAACTTACGACATCGAGTTATTGGAAACTGGAACTTACAAACTGGTCATAGAATTAGTTAACCGTAAAATGGAAGTATTAGCAACTCAAAACTATCCATTTGAACGCAGTAATGAAGTGGTGGCGAGTTTCAATTCTGAACAAATGGTACTTGATCCTGCTTTTCAAAAATCCATTTCAGACGACAGTGTAGCTTTTTATTTGGCAAGTTTAATTCCAATCGCGCGTCCTGCAGAAATAAAGAATATCATTGCGACTTTAAAAACGAAAAACACAGAAAAAATTCGCAAGCATCTACAAGCTTTCTGGGTTCAATCAAGTCCACAAAATAGCTATGAAGCTTGGATTAAATACAAAATTCAGGTACAATTCGTTAACAAAATCTACGGAAACAATTTTCAAGATGGATTTGAAACTGATCGTGGAAGAGTTTACCTAAAATATGGAGCTCCAAATACTGTTATAACAAAAGAAACCTCACCTTCAGAATATCCTTATGAAATTTGGACTTACGATAAAATTCAAGCGTTTAGTAACAAACGTTTTATTTTCTACAATCCTGATTTAGTTAATAATGCCTACCGTTTACTCCATTCTGATATGTTGGGTGAAACGAAAAACATAGGTTGGCAGCAAGTTCTTTCGAAACGAAACACAAACAATGGTGATGTTGATAATCCGAATAAAAACAATACACCACACTTTGGAGGAAACAGCAACGACTTTTTTAGACAATATTAAATGAGTTCATTGAAAGTTGCAGTTGTTATCTTAAATTTCAATGGTCGAAAACACCTTGAAACTTTTTTACCAAGTGTTGTTGCAAACTCTAATCCGCATACAGTTATTATCGCAGAAAATGCAAGTACAGATAATTCTGTTGATTTTTTAAAAACTAATTTTCCACAAATACGATTAGTTCATAACGCTGAAAATCATGGTTTTGCTAGAGGCTATAACGATGCGCTTGAACAAGTAAAAGGTGAATTTGATGCTTATCTATTACTCAATAGCGATGTAGAAGTAACACCGAATTGGTTAGCGCCTCTTATTGAATCATTAGAAAATGAAAAAATTGTAGCTGTTCAACCCAAAATCCTTTCTTACTTGCAAAAAGATAGCTTCGAGCATGCTGGTGCTTGTGGAGGTCATATTGATTCAAATTATTTTCCTTTTTGCCGCGGTCGAATTTTTGACCAGCTAGAAAAAGACTTAAATCAATACGATAACCTACAACAAGTTGCTTGGACTTCTGGCGCTGCGATGCTCATTCGGTCGGAAGCATTTCATCAAGCTGAAGGTTTTGATGCTGACTTTTTTGCACACATGGAAGAAATTGATTTGTGTTTGCGCTTGCAACGTAAAGGCCATCAATTGGTTTGTAACCCCAAAAGCGTTGTTTATCATTTAGGCGGAGGTACTCTTCCTTATAATTCCCCCAATAAAATCTATTTGAATTTCCGAAATAACCTGTTCATGTTAGTTAAAAATCACCAAGGACTTTTGTTTCCAAAGTTGTTTTTTAGAATGTTATTGGATGGAATTGCAGCTTTTAAATTCCTTAGCGAAGGAAAGCTAAACTTTACTTGGAAAGTTTTTTTGGCACACATGGATCTATACAGCAAATTTGGAAAAATGTACCGCAAACGTTTGGCTTTAAAGTCAGAAAAAAAGGCTATTTATTTCTACAAGGGAAGTATACTTTGGTCCTATTTCATTCAAAAAAACAAAAACTATTCATCGCTAAATAAACGAAAATTCAAATGAAAAATCTCCTTTCAATTGCTGTTTTACTGTTATTTACATTTTCAATTGGTCTTAGTCAGGAAACAATTCAATCGATCCAAAACACAAGCGACAAAGCGCAAGAAAAAATAACAAACCCTTCCAAAACAGCAAGTTCACCAAGTTTATTTGTCAATCCATTCATTGGCACAGGCGGCCATGGACATACATTTCCAGGAGCAACTGCACCTTTTGGAATGATGCAACTAAGTCCTGATACACGTTATGAAGGTTGGGATGGCTGTTCAGGTTACCATTATTCAGATTCAATTATTTACGGATTTAGTCACACACACTTAAGTGGTACAGGCGTTCCTGATTATTGCGATTTATTAATTGTGCCACAAACGGGAAAAGCAAACACAATACCGGGTTATAAATCCCCAACGGGTTATGGCTCTCGATTTTCTCATGCTAAAGAAGAAGCAAATCCAGGGTTTTATAAAGTTTACCTTGAAGATGGTAAAATTGATGTTCGATTAACAACCACAGAGCGCGCAGGAATTCATGAGTATAACTTTGAAACGAAAGATGAAAAGAGATTCATACTCATTGATTTAGACCACCGAGATGAAGTGCTCGCTGCTTCTGTTAAAATTATAGGAAAAAATGCTATTTCTGGAAACAGAATTTCCAAAGATTGGGCTAAAAATCAACATTTTTATTTTTACTTAACTAGTTCCACTCCATTTACAAAAGCTAAAAAAATCTTTAAAAATGGAGAACATAAATTACTGCTCGAATTTCCAAAATCATGTTCGCAAATTACTTTAAAAGTAGGAATTTCTGCAGTTGATGAAAATGGAGCGAAAAAGAATCTAGATACTGAGATTGGTAATTCCAACTTTGGTCAAGTGCGAGCAACAACCGTTTTTAAATGGAATCAAGAACTAGGTAAAATCGCAATTACAGCGGAAAATAAAGAACAAAAAACGATTTTCTACACCGCACTTTACCACAATTTTCTTGCTCCAAATTTATTCAATGACGTCGATGGGCGTTATAGAAGTCGCGACAATCAAATTCGTCAAATAGACAAAACTGAAAATCATTACACTGTTTTTTCGTTGTGGGATACCTATCGTGGAACAAATCCACTTTATACACTTGTTCAACCCAAAAGAACCAATGAATTTATACAAACCTTTATGCGCCAATTTGATGAAAGTGGCGATTTGCCCGTTTGGGAATTAGCAGCAAATGAAACCGAGTGTATGATTGGATATCACAGTGTTTCAGTAATAGCTGACGCTTATTTAAAAGGCTTGCGCGATTACAACTCGAAAGAAGCACTTGCCGCAATGATAAAAACAACTCAATTAGACGAATATGGAAAAATTCCATACAGCGAAAAAGGATTTATCAGTGCACATGAGGAACCTGAGTCAGCATCGAAAACCATAGAATATGCGTACGATGATTATTGTATTGCCTCAATGGCAAAAGCACTTGAAAATGATTCAGCTTTCCAAATATACAACAAGCGAAGTTATAATTTCATTCACCTTTTTGACCCACAAACAAAGTTTATGCGTGCACGTCGCGGAGCAATGTGGTATGGACCTTTTGATCCTACAGAGGTTAATTTCAACTTTACGGAAGCAAATAGTTGGCAGTATTCGTTGTATGCTCCGCAGCATATTGAAGACTTAACCAATTTATTAGGCGGAAAAGATTCGCTTGAACTTTGGTTGGATGAATTATTTACAACTGACAAAGCACTGAGTGGACGTGCACAGAGCGACATCACAGGACTTATTGGTCAATATGCTCATGGGAACGAACCTTCACATCATGCAGCTTACTTATATAACTTTACCAAAGCACCTTTCAAAACGCAATTTTATGTTGACAAAATTCTTTCTGAATTATATACAAATGCACCTGATGGGCTTTCTGGAAACGAGGACTGTGGACAAATGAGCGCTTGGTATGTTTTGAGTTCAATGGGATTCTACCCTATTGCACCTGGAAATCCCAATTATCAAATCGGAAGACCGTTATTTGACAAGGTAAAAATGAATCTAGGTAATGGAAAATTTGTGGAAATTGTTACTAAAAACAATAGTTTAAAAAACAAATATGTGCAATCCATTTCATGGAATGGAAACCCAATTCAAAGCAATGAAATCAGTCATTTACTCTTAATAAAAGGTGGCATTTTAGAAATTGAAATGAGTGATATTCCTTCAAAACGTTTAGAAACCGAAAATTTATATCCATCGACAATTCCTTCTGAATTTGTTCCTGCACCTTTTATTGTGAATGATAATCCGCTATTTATAGATGCTGCTAAAATTGACATTTCGTATGTGAAACTTAACGATGGTTCTAAATACACGCTATTATACAGTTTTGATTCTGAGAATTGGACTGCCTTCCAACGACCTTTTACAATTAAAAACTCCACAAATATTTATACAAAACTTCAAAAAATCACTTTAGATGGTGCAAGATATGAAAGCCCAATTGTAGTTTCTTATTTTCACAGAAGGGATCCAAGTATTCACCTAGAATTACAAACGAAATACGCCAATGAATATGCCGCAGCAGGAGCAAATGCCTTAATTGACGGTGTTCGTGGAGGAAAGGAATTCAGAACTGGAGATTGGCAAGGCTTCAATGGTCAAGACATTAAAGCAATTGTTTCTTTTGATTCGATTAAGACAATCAAGGAAATTGGAGCTTCATTTATTCGCGATCAAAAGTCTTGGATTTTTCTCCCTACAGCTATCGAACTCGAAATTTCCAAAGATGGAACAAACTTTCAAGCGCTGCCGAGTATTTCAATTCCAAAGGCTAGTCCGAATGACGAAAATCCCAAAACTTTCACGTTTACAACAAAAATTGAAAATGAACAAATCAAAGCAATTCGTTACACAATTAAGAACCCTGGTTTTTGTCCTGAATGGCACCTTGGGAAAGGAAATAAAACATGGGTTTTTGTAGATGAATTAACTTTTGAATAACTGTTTAAGAAATCTTTTTCATGAAAAAACTAAATACTAATTTTTCACATTAATAACTTGAATGGTGATGAACAAAAGTGAGCTTAAAGATTTTTTAGACTTTAAAGCCAATCAATATGAAAATTCAGACTTTATTCAATTTGATCCAATTCAAATTCCACATTCGTTTTCTTCAAAAGAGGACATAGAAATTGTTTCTTTTTTAATGGCTACTATTGCATGGGGAAATAGAAAAAGCATCATTGCTAATGGTAGTAAGTTAATTGAAATAATGGGGAATTCTCCTCTTGAATATGTATTGGGATATAATCCTAAAAAAGAATTTTCATTTGTTCATCGCACCTTTAATTCCGTTGATTTAGATTTCTTTTTTAGAAGTTTGAAAAATATATACTTGAACGGAGGTTTAGAAAAATCCTTTCAGTTAGAAGAGGAAAATGGTGGCTTAAAAAGTCGAATATCTAACTTTAGGAAGTTATTTCTAAGTACTGAACACTTGTCACGTTCACAAAAACACATATCTAATCCACAAGCAAATTCAGCTTGCAAACGCCTGGTGATGTTTCTTAGGTGGATGGTACGAGATTCAAAAAAAGGAGTAGATTTTGGAATTTGGAAATCTATTTCTCCATCAGAATTATATATACCCTTAGATGTTCATACTGGAAATATCGCTAGAAAATTAGGTTTACTTGAAAGGACCCAAAATGATTGGACAACCAACGAAGAATTGATTTTAAAACTTCGTGAATTTGACCCTAAAGATCCTGCAAAATATGATTTCGCTTTGTTCGGGCTCGGGGCTTTTGAAAAATTTTAAACTCTTTTTACAATTCTGGAAAAGGCACTAATTCTATTGTTTGTATAAAATCAGAATCTGTTGTTGGGTAAAGAACTAATCGATTTTCATAAGAAAATTCAAATGAAAAATCCCATCTTTCATTCGGGAATTCTATAGTCACAAAACCATTTTCATTATCGAGGGAATAGTATCCAATTGTTCCTTTTTTGGAACTCAAATCATTTAACTTTCCTTTAACTACTTTTCCTGATAAATAAAAAATCAAAAACTCACCTCCTAAATCTAGATACTCCTCAATCACAGCTTCCCCATTTCTAACTTTTTGCAACATCCATACTTTACTATTTCCGTCGCAAAAAGCATAAGTGTAATCTATTTTCTCAGTTGGAACACCTGTGGCGCATGCGCTCATAAAAAGCACTATAAAGAAGACTAGTTTACTAAAAAATAAGTTTGTTTTCATTCAGAATTTTCTCTACTTCGATGGATACAGAATCAGCTTTTTCAGGTTTCAATTTAGCATCATTAATTGCCTCACACTTCTGATAAACATAACGTCCGTTTTTCCATGTGTAAAGACAATTATAAAAATACTTTTGATTTTCATAACGTTCGAAAAAGCGTACCACAATATCATCATAATTACTAGCAACCACTCTTCTTTCAATTATATAACCAACAAATCCATTTGTTTTAACTAATTGTCCATTTTCACGTTCAAAAATCAATAAACGACGAACAGGGAATTTATTAACGCCTGCTCTAACAAGCAACATAAAACCATCTCTTAACGGTTTAGATTTATTCAATTTAAAAAATCGAAAGAAACGAGGCGAACACGAAGGGTTATCCAAATTATTATCATTTGCTTGTGTTGAATCACAAATTCCTATTTCTTTCAATAAAGCAACTTCTTGATTACTTGAAAACTTATTCAAATTGAAATCTGTACTAATTTGTTCAACCTTCAGTACTTTTTTCGTGTCGTCATTTGTGGGAATTGTTGGTTTTTCATTAGAAGAAAACTTCCAAACAAGAAAGCTACAAATAAAAATAACAAGCGAAATCCAAGCTATTCTTTTTAAATTCATGGTTATTTTTTTAGTTATATAATGAAAAAATTAAGAAAAGATACGTGAAGAAAAATCGTAAGCCTCTTGGAATTGTAATTGATCTATTGGGTGTAAAACAGAATTCTCATTGAACCAAGATAATAGCGACTCTGTTGGTAAGTTTCCTGTTAAATCGTCTTTTGCCATTGGGCACCCACCAAAACCTTTAACAGCGCTATCAAATCTACGACAGCCTGCATCATACGCAGCTTCAATTAACTTGTTAGTTGTTTCAGGACGTGTATGAAAATGGGCACCAAACTCAACTTCTTTTAATTCAGCTTGTAAAACTTTAAATAAATCTGTGACATCTTGTTCTTTTGCAATTCCAATGGTGTCAGAAAGAGCTAGGATTTCAATTCCCAATTTTTCATTTAAAACTTTTGACCATTTTAACACAATCTCTGGGTTCCAAATTTCATCGTACGGATTTCCAAACCCCATAGATAAATAAACCACTAACTTTTTATTTTTCGCTAATACTTGATTTTGAATATTTTCTACACGAGATAAAGATTCTTCAATTGTTGCGTTAGTATTTCTCATTTGAAAAACCTCAGATACTGAAAAAGGATAACCTAAGTAACCAATTTCTGAAAATTGAAGCGCATCTTCAGCACCACGTTCATTGGCAACTATTGCTAATAATTTAGAATTACCACTTAAATCCAATCCTTGTAAAACCTCAGCAGTATCTCTCATTTGAGGTATAGCTTTTGGGGAAACAAAGCTTCCGAAATCAATGGTGTCAAATCCACATTTCAACAATTTGTTAATGTATTCTGTTTTTAGCTCAGTAGGAACAAAGTCTTTCATTCCTTGCATTGCATCACGAGGACATTCAATTAGTTTAAGCATTCTTAAAGATTTTCTTTTAGTATTTGTTGATTGATTTTTTTCACTAAACCTGGACCTTCATAAATGAATCCTGTATAGATTTGAATTAAAGAAGCACCTGCTCTTAACTTTTCAATTGCATCTTCTGCAGTATGAATACCGCCAACACCAATTATTGGAAAAGCAGCATTTGAATTTTCGTGTAAATAGCGAATTACATCAGTTGAGCGCTTCCTTAAAGGTTTTCCTGAAATTCCACCTGCTCCAAGTTTTTCAACTTCAGTTTTCGGAGTTATCAATTTTTCTCTATCAATTGTAGTGTTGGTTGCAATTACCCCATCTGTTTTTGTAGTCGTAATAATTTCAATAACATCATCTAATTGTTCATTCGTTAAATCAGGAGCGATTTTCAGTAGGATTGGTTTTGGATTAGACTTCTTTGAATTGGCATTCTTCAATTCTGAAAGCAAATTCATAAGTGGTTCTTTGTCTTGTAAAGCACGAAGATTTGGTGTATTTGGTGAAGATACATTTACAACAAAATAATCTACATAAGGAAACAATTTCTCAAAAGCAATCAGGTAATCGTTATTTGCTTCTTCATTTGAAGTGACCTTATTTTTTCCAATATTTCCTCCAATGATTAAATCTTTGTGTTTGCGTTTTTTAAGTTTTTCAATTGCAACATCTACACCATCATTGTTGAAACCCATTCTATTTAAAATGGCTTTATCCGTTTTCAGTCTAAAAAGTCGTGGTTTATCATTACCTTCTTGACCTTTCGGAGTTAGCGTTCCTATTTCAATAAATCCAAAACCACAGTAAGATAAGTCATTGAACATGGTTGCATTTTTGTCGAAACCAGCGGCTAACCCAACTGGATTTTTAAAGGTTAAACCAAAAAGAGTTCTTTCCAATTTTGGACTTTTAATTACGAAAATCTTTGAAAACAATAGTTTTACGAATGGGATCTTTAACGAAAAATTTAACGCGTTTGTTGTGAAATAGTGTACTTTTTCGGCATCAAATAGAAAAAGGAAATTTCTTAGAATTGAATACATATTCAAAGGTAAAAAAAAAGCGAGACTATTGCCTCGCTTCATAATCAATATTTGTTTCTTAAACTCTGAATTTACCAGTTGATTTAAGGTTATATTTTTTTCTTTGTTTACCGTAGTCTTTGTACGTAATGTTTTTAGATACAAAAACGTTTAAGTGGTAGTATGCATCTTTTTGTCTTGGGTCACCTCTTTGTTCACCTAGAGCGAAAGATGGATTACCGATAGCTGGATTTGATAAATACGCAGCATCAGCAGATGTAAAACTTGCAGGATCAGCATAAGTTGTGCTAACATCATCAATGTAGTCAGAGAACGTTTTAACGTAAGAAACCTCAACGCCCATTCTCCATATGTTTCCTAATCCCCATCTGAAACCAACCCCAACAGGCATTGTGAAAGTTAATGGGCTATATGATTTTGCTTGACCTTCGGTTTTCAAAGGACGTAAAGCTGTCCAATCACCATCTTGATTTTGGGCTTTAGGATTGAAATACAATAATCCAATTCCTCCGAAACCATATAATTGTTGACTTCTATTTTTCTTTGAATAATTTCCTGGCAAATTGAAAGTTGATCCAAATTTCTCATTTGCATAAACAATAAATTCTAATCGCTGAGAAACCTCAAAACACAAACTTTTAAACTGAAGACTTCTTGCATTTCTTACTGGTTCCTCTGAATGTTCATCATCGCCTCTTAATCCAAAAATAGACAAACTTGAAGTAGTTGCAAACATAGGTGCAAAACGATACCTAAACCCAACAAACCCAGCCATACTGGTTGAGGGCCAATCAATATCTTTTAAAGAATAATCTCTGCCAACACCATAACTTCCTCCTAAGTCTCCATTGAACTGTGTAGCACCTAAACCGAACAGCAGTTCTTTTTTGTGCAAAGACCAGTTTCTTTGAGTATTGAAGTTCGCATGCTGAGCGTAGATAAATCCTGCTGGAATGAAAATTAATAGTAGTAAATATTTCAGGTTTTTCATAGCTATAGTAATTTACAATAAATTATGGTAACAAAAATAATAAAATTTTATCAGACAAAGCAAATGTAAAATTCACTTTATCAATAATAATTTAATAAAATTGTGAACTATAATAAAATTGACATGATTGCGAGTATGAAACTTGCTATACCAACAACTCCAAAATACCAGGGCATAACGGTACTCCTTAGACTTTGATTGTGTTGTTTCAAAATAGAATCAAAATCTTGTCTGTTTTTAATTTTATTTGAAGTTGGATTAGCTCTATCTACTAAAATTTTAATCATAATTTATGCTTTAGTTCTGTTAAAAATTTCTTTTAATTTAACAAGTACTCTAAATGTTTTCACCTTTGCATTATTTTCAGTCAATCCAACAATTTCTCCGATTTCTTTGAAAGATCTCTTTTCAAAAAAACGCATTTCAATTAGTTGTAATTGATGGTCTTTCAATAATTTAAGTGAATTTAAAAGAGTTGTTCTTTGTTCTTCACTATAATCTTCATTTAACTCATCAATAAATTGAACAATTGTTACCGAATCCAAACTCACGGTTCTTTGTGCTTTTTTATCTCTAAAAGACTGATACAACTCACTTTTAGCTATTCGAAACAACCAAGAAGAAAAAGGAACTCCTCTAAATTCATATTTAGGTAAGCTCGCAAGCGCTTTTACAAACACGCAAGAAGTAATGTCGTATGCTGCTTCTTCATCATCTACTCTTTTGTAAACATACCTGAAAATTGCTTCGTGGTATTTTTTGTAAAGAGGAGCAAATTGCCGAGGGTCTTTCTTCGCAATTTCGATTAAGCTCATTTCATCTTCCAGACGAAATGTACTTTGGTGATACAATAAGTTCACTGCCATTGTTTTTGGTTTTATCTAGTTTGACTTGGAGATTCGTAAGGCTTGCAGTCCCTACTTAAAACTCATAACGCAACAGTTTCAAAAACGTAACAAAAAAAATAAAAAAAATTAGAAACTCATTCTTAACTGAACAACGAAATCAGACTTTCTACTCCCCTTAATTTCCTCTGCTCCAGAACTTATCGTCATACGATTATTGTAAAGGAATTCTCCATATCTAACCCATAAATCAAAATGACGAGCAAATGAATATCTTACTAAAATATAGGCTCTCGAACCTTGATAATAATAAGCCGGGACAGCAAAAACATAAAGTGCATTGTTTTCAAAAGAATACATTCGTGTGTCGTAAGAATCAGTATCAAATAAAGCATAACGCAAAGCAACGTCTATTGGAAAACTTTTCGGGCGGAAAACAAAATCTTGTGTGAACATCAACCCATCTTCTGGCGTGTTGCTTTTTCTATTCAAAGTGACATACTCAATTCTACTTTTTAAAGTAAAAAATTCATTCACAGTGTAAGATAGATTAAAACGATAATTTCTTTGAAGAACATCCTCTATTTCAGTTACTGTTCCATCTGAATCTCGGCTATTCCGTTGCCTTACTTGTTGTCTAAATCTACCATAAATTTCAAAGATTTTATTGGGCTTGTAAACTGGTTGAATCAAAAATTCATGTCCAAAAGATGGTGCATCCACTAAATATCTCATCCACGGAAACTGAAATATATCGGCATATCCATTCAATGACCATTTAGAATTAAGCTTAAGTTTTAAACCTGCATAGAGCCCTTTTTCATTTTGTGTATTGCTACCTTCTGAAAAACCAGCATTGTAAAATGTTTGATAATCGCGAGCATAATTTCGATAAAGAATTCCAATACTTGCCTTTGCATCTAGAGAAATTAGAGCGCCATGAACCATAGCCAAACCTCCCTGTTTTTGACCTTGATAATTATTAAAATTGTGAGCGACTTCACCAAAGAAATTGATATTTTTGAGTACATAACTGTAATCAAAACTTCCTGAAACCATCGATTTGCCTCTGAAATCAAATTGATTATAATTCCTAACATCTTTTACAAAGTCTTTATCATAACCTTGATAAACAAAAGTTCCACCAAGTTTTAGCCCTCCAAATGCATATCTTAAATTAGCTCCAGCAATCGATTCGGTGAGTCCATTCATTTTAGCTATTTCACGATTTGTTCGATGTAAACCAGATAAATCAATTGTAGAAATAAATTCTAAATCCTCAAAATTAGAATCTGCAATTGTTGCTGCGTCGACTTTTTTTCTGGAAGCAAATAACAACAAATCAAAATTACCATAAGATAAATCAACTGCTGCTCCACGTAAAAAACGAGCTTCATCAACAGATGTGTATGCTTTCAATGGATTGGCTGTTCGTTTCATTGTCGCAATATCAGCTGTTTTTCCAAAAGCATAACTTGACCAAATATTTAAACCTTGTCCAACTTGAACTTGGTAATCGCCAACTACAGCAGCACTAATATATTTTCCACCTTTAAAAAAAGCGTGAGCTGAGTAAAAATCAAATCCATTTTTTTGTGAACCTTTAAAAAATTGTTCTCCCGGATCTTTTTCACCTGTAAATCCAACGCTTATATTTGATTTGTAGGTGTAGCGAAATCGGGTGTAATATCGATCCGAATTACCGTAGTAATAATTGTTTGAGTTTTGCAATAGGGAATCTGAGACCTTTTCGTATCCTTTTTTCTGCTGAAGTGTTGGCTGATAACGGAGAAACAATTCAAATTTCCCTTCTTTCATCGCTTCTTTAAAAGTAATATGAAGATTGTCCAATTTATCATCTACTCTTACAAAAGGAAGAACCATTTGAATCGTTGTTAAATCCCAGTATTTTAAACTTTGAATTTCATATATGGTTATGTATTTCCCAAAAGCTTTTCGGTGCAATAACAAATCATTAATTTGAACTTGAGTAAGTAAATATAATTGTTCTAAATCTTCACCATTGGTGGTATTGAGATTTATTTTGTTTTCATAAAAATAATCTAATTGTTCAATAATATTTGTTAGATCTATTTCCTCTGCTTGTAATTGCTCAGAAATAAACTCAATACGTTGTTGAATTATCTCTGCCTTATCTTGTCCGAAAACAAAATAAATTGAAAAGAAAAAGATGATTCCAAGAACTACCTTCATTACTTCAATTGCATGGTGAATGAAAAATTGGGTGACCAACCTAAAATCTGATGATAAGCTGAGCCTAAATCTAACTTGTATTTTCCAGAAAACGCATACCCTAAGCCAAAACTAAATTCAATTGGTGCTGTTGCAAATCCACCTCTAACATAAAAATTCTCCAAAGGCAAATATTCAATTCCTGTTTTAAAACGAATACTGTAATCGACATTTTTTTCTGCTTCGGCAAGAAAAAGTACTTTTTCAGAAACAGAAAATTTTGTCCCAAGTCTCATAATTGTTGAATACCTATCTTCTGCAAATTCTGAAAGTCGATTCCTTGTGATATTAAATATGCTAAACGCAAGCGACCATTTTTCATTGATTTTCGCCAATGCTCCAACTTCAGCAGTTACCGTTTGATGATTCCCATAGTTGGAATTAATTCTAACAAAATGGTGGTTTAATTGTACACCAATGGATAAAAACTCTGCCAATTTCATTGAGTAGCCAAGACCGTTTCTATATGTTCTGAATTGATTATACCCGAAAGACTGTGAACCAATTGAAATCACACCTGATTTTATTGGAATCGCGACTACTAAACCTTGAGATTGTAGTTCTTTCATTAAAAAACGATTTTCATAAGAAACACCGAATTCTATTTTTTTCAAGTTGTAAAGTGCAGCAGGATTGTGATGATAAGCCCAAACATCTTCTAAAGCTACCGTTGCATTCGATAAAGACATAGAACGACTTCCCATTGGTTGCCAGCCTTGTGCAATGGTTGTAAAGGAATAAAACAAGAAAATGATGAGTAGCTTTTTTACCATTTTAATATGCGCTTGAATTTTTTACAATAATCGGACTCGTATAATTTATAGTCGACGAAGTACCAATTTTTTCCGTTGTCCTCACTAACAGCGTACAAACGAATTCGATTGGGTGCTTTTTCATAGGTTTGCTTACTAACCAAGGCTACTTTTAACTCAATGTGTAAAATCTCCCCTTTTATTTTTGATTTTCCGATTATTGCGTCTGTCCAGATGTGATGCTTCGGTTCTAGATAAGCTTTGAGTTTTTCATCGCTTTCTTCTTTTAATTCACGTAAAATTAATGGATGTGTTGCCGCTGCGATTGACAACTTTAATTCCCTATTTACACTAAATAAATACTTGATTATTGATTTGTTCAAATTCCTTTCCTGCTCCGCATTTAAGGAACAAGAGACAATTGAAAAAAAAATGAAAAGTAGTGGTAAACCAATTCGCATATACAAGCCCGAAAATAAAGATTATTTAATTGAAAATCCTTTTTTCAACTATTAAATTTAGTTTAAGAGACTGTGAGCTCAGCTGAGCACTAGAATAAATGCTTTTCAGCGTGATAAGACGAACGCACAAGTGGACCACTTTCTACATAACGAAAGCCCATTTTCAAACCTTCTTCTTTGTAAAAATCAAATTGTTCTGGAGTTATAAACTCAGCAACTGGTAGATGTTTTAATGTAGGTTGTAAGTATTGACCTAAAGTTAAAATATCAACTCCAACAGCGACTAAATCTTGCATAGTTTCGAGTACTTCAGCAGGTGTTTCACCCAATCCTAGCATAACGCCAGATTTAGTTCGCATTCCTCCTTTTTTTAAACGGAATAAAACTTCTAAACTTCGGTCGTATTTAGCTTGAATACGGACTTGCTTAGTCAATCTTCTAACTGTCTCCAAATTATGAGAAACAATTTCAGGTGCTACATCAATTATCACTTGTAAGTTTTCCCATTTTCCAGCAAAATCAGGAATTAAGGTTTCCATCGTGGTTTGAGGTGATTGTTGGCGAATTGCACGAACTGTTTGCGCCCAAATCTCAGAACCTCCATCTTTCAAATCGTCACGGTCAACCGAGGTAATCACAGCGTGTTTAACCCCCATAATTTTCACACTGTTCGCAATACGTCCTGGTTCATAGATGTCAACTTCTTCAGGTTTTCCAGTTTTAACCGCACAAAAACCACAAGAACGCGTACAAATATTTCCTAAAATCATAAAAGTTGCTGTTCCTTCTCCCCAACATTCTCCCATATTTGGACAACTTCCACTTTCACAAATCGTGTGTAATTTGTGTTCATCAACCAAACTTCTAACTTTTTTGTAATTCTCACCAGTTGGTAATTTAACGCGAAGCCATTTTGGTTTTTTTATTTTAGTTGTAATCGTTTCGTTTTCCATTTTTAGTTCTTTCAGTCAATGAAAATATTAAAATTTAGGTGCAATTTGTTGAATTCGTTCTTCCAATTCTTGACGCATTTTAACCAACTCATCTGTATTCAATCGCTTTATTTTTGACATTCTAACAAATTGATTGATTTTTAGTTTGACGTTTACAAAACTAAGCCAAAACATACTTAAAGAAACGAAATAAATTAATCCAATCCAAAAGGGTTGATTCAGGTAATTTGTCAAAACTACGACGATTGGCACATTGAATAAACTGAGGATAAACATTCCAAGAACCATTTTGGTTGAACCCCAAAACACATCGCGTTTAAATTTCTTTTCAACGAAATTCTTCACGAAACTATAAGGCATATAACAGTGTAAAGCTCCTAAGGTTGCAAATGGGAAAAGTGCAATTATTGACAACAAATTCAAAAAGCTATTGTAAGAATTATCTTTTTTTGCTTTTAAGTCACAATCGAGAATTTCAGATTTTTTTAATTGCTCAAAATAAGTTGATAATTGTGACTTCAATCTTTCAATTTCAACTGGTATCGTTTCACTAAAAGTATTCAACCAATTCGCAAGTTTTTGTGAATACTTCCATCTTTGTTCCAATGAAAGTGATTTATCATAAGTCAAGTAATTCATTCCTTTACCCGAGATAATCATAATTTGCTCGTGGAATTCGCTCCATTCTTCGCGTTCAATATGCGTGATTTGAGCTTTCATCAACTCCTCCACTTTGGCTGTTAAATCGGCAATAACTTGATAAGAATTTGCTTCGTATTCAACTCTATAATCGTTTAAACAAATTGGATCTGAATTTGAAATCAAAAGTTCACTTCGCATGGCATTTGGGGAGGTATAATTACAACCTAATGCAGAAACATAAACTTTTTCTTTCCAATTTGTAGCTTCAAGGGCAATAAAACCAATTCTTACCGCGCCTTTTTTTATTGGTTTTAGCCTTCTGATAAAAACATCGTCAGTCAAACCTTCTGGATAAATCAATAAATTCTTTTTCGCAACTAAAGCATCTGTACATTTTTGAAAAACCTCTGCATTTTTTTCCTTTGTGTCAACTCCATCTTGCTGGCGATATATTGGCAACATGTGAAAAGCCCAAAGAAAAGGTTTGGAAAATGTTGTAAAAACATCTGAGCGCGTCATGAAATAAAGTACAGCTCTATTATTTGTAGCTACAACCAATGGATCCATAAAAGATGCAGCATGATTTCCCGCATAAATTGTTCGATTGAAGATAGATTTTGGTTTATTTATCGAAACAATTCTTCTATAAAAAAGAAAAACTGCGAGACACATAAAAGGATACAGTAGGATATATAAAATACGCATGAATGCGAAATTAGTAAAAATCGCGTGGTCTGTTTTAACAATCGTACGACTAATAACTTTTTTTAGAATCGATTTTGTAATGAATTAGAAAAATTAATTTCGTTCTATAATCGAAAAGTATGAAAAACGTAGGCTTGTTTTGTGGTGGTTTATCCTCTGAATTTGAAATATCAATTAAAAGTGCAGATACCATTAAAACACATTTCCCGAAACAGTTTTCAGTTTATAAAATAATTGTTCAAGCTACAGGTTGGGAAGTGGAATTAGCCGATAAATCTAAAGTTTCGTTTGATTTAAATCAGTTTTCATTTCAAGAAAATGGACAAGCAGTAAAAATTGATTTAGGCCTTATTTATATTCACGGTAATCCTGGAGAAAATGGAAAGATTCAAGCTTTATTGGACATGAAAAACATACCATATATTAACTCAAGTGTTTTAGCTTCTTCGCTTTCGTTCGATAAATGGTATTGCAATCAATTCTTGAAATCATTTGACATTCCTGTTGCAAAATCCTTGTTTTTAGGTTCAATTAATGAATTTTCAAACGAACAAATCGTCGAAACGTTAGGTTTACCTGTTTTTGTTAAACCTTCTGATTCTGGCTCCAGTTATGGAATTTCAAAAGTGAAAGAAATTACTGAATTGACTCCAGCGCTAGAAACTGCTTTCAAAGAGGGGAAAACAGTTGTTATTGAGTCATTTTTAGATGGAACTGAAGTAACTTGTGGCGTTTACAGAACGAAAAATGGATTACATGCGCTACCATTAACTGAGATTTGTTCTGAAAATGAATTTTTCGATTACGAAGCGAAATATAACGGAAAATCACAAGAGATTACACCTGCTCGAGTTTCAGATGAAATCAAAGAAAAAGTTCAAACACAAGCAAAAAATGTCTATCAATTACTTCAGTTAAAATCTATTGCTCGAATTGATTTCATGGTCGTAAATGCTATTCCTCACGTAATAGAAGTCAATACAACTCCTGGTTTTTCTCCTGCTAGTATTGTTCCGCAAATGATTCAAGCAGATAATGATACCATCCAAAATTTTTGGACTAAAATATTAGAAATAGAATTGAAGGATTAATAGGTCGCAATTGCGTTCAAAACCTTTTCGATTTTGTTTTGAAGATCCGCTGATGAACCATTGTAATTATTAACAGAAATCGAAAAAGCAAATTTCTTTCCACTTTTAGAATAAACATATCCTGCGTATGCCTTTACATTGCTAATTGTTCCACTTTTGGCGAAAATCCTACCTTCACCCATTTGACCTTTGCAAAGACTAGAGATTGTACCTGATTTTCCGGCAACTGGCAAAGTTTCTTTAAAGTCAACAAAATTAGTTGACTTATACATGTAACTTAACAGTTGACAAAAGTGATTTGCACTGATGGCATTACTTCTTGACAAGCCACTTCCGTCTTTTAAAATCATTCCTGAAAGATCAATTTTTTGTTCCCAAAATTCAGTTAGAACTTTCAACGAACTCTCTGTTGAACCATTTCCTAGTTTAGTGTAACCCAATTGATTCAATAAACCTTCAGCAAAAAGATTTACGCTTTTAAAATTTGTCCAAAACGCAATTTCTTTTACCGTTTTACTTGGTTGCGAAAAGAGTAAATTGAAGCTATCATAAGAATTTGGAAGTTCTAAATCCAACAAACGAAACGTTTTAGGTTTTTGAACCACGTAAATCCCTTTTTTAATTAAAACTGATGTAAACTCATAAGCCAATTGAAACTCAGGGTCCGGCATACTTCCTTTAACAACAAATCGCTCAGTATATTGAGGTAATCTTCCTTTTACTAACCTATCTAGCGAATAAGGAGCGCCATAAATGTAAGAATTATCACCATTTACAACAGCTGCGTAGACCTCATTGCGCATCTGTAAACCTGGAACAACTGGAAACACTTCAGTTATTTGACTTAAAGAACCGGCTTTGCCCATTTTAAAATAAAGCAAAATTTGATTGTCAAAAACATTAACCCCACTAGCATTGGCACCATAATAATTTCCGACATCACCCCAACTCCATCCTTCGGGAGCTCCGTTGTATCCGAATTCCGAACCATCGGCAATTACTGCCCCGTTTATTCGATTAATACCTTTAGACTTTAAGGAATCTGCCCAAAAACTAAGAAAATCAAGTTCTACTTTAGTTGAATTGAAGTACTTGCTACCTAAAGTAACATCTCCTCCACCACGAATCCATAAATTCCCGTGTAATACACTGTCTTTATCTATGTATCCATCGTAATAAATTCGGGTTTGTGAATAATGATTTCCCCCAAGTAATTCAAATGCAGTCGACGTCGAAAAAAGTTTAGCAGCTGAAGCGCTAGTTAAAGATTTATGCTCATTTAGTTTCGCAACAATTTCTTCTTTATCTAAATCAAAAACCATAAAAGAAATTGAAGCATTTAAACACATTTTATCGACAGAAAAAACATCAATCGCCCTTTGAATACTATTCTGAGAATGTGATATAAAAGACAATAAAAAGGAAAAAATAATTACGTACCTTTGCATTCGAAAAGTTTTATACAAATATGAATGAAATTTATAAATTCGCGTTTTTAATACTATATACTTTTTAACAACTAACTAATAACAACCTACTACACCTGCAAATTGATATATTTTGGAGAAAAGGAAAATTAAAGTTTTACGAATTATAAATCGTTTCAATATTGGTGGGCCCACTTATAACGCAACTTTTTTAACTCGTTTCATTTCCGATGAATTTGAAACCTTGCTTGTTGGTGGTTTACCTGAAGAAGGAGAAGCAGATTCATTACACATTTTAGAAGAATACGGTGTTACTCCAATTCTGATTCATGAGATGCAAAGAGTTCCTAATCTAATTAGCGACAGAAAGGCACTTCGTAAAATTAAAGAAATAATTAAAGAATTTAATCCTGACATTGTTCATACACATGCAGCTAAAGCTGGTGCTTTGGGTAGAAAGGCTGCTCACGATTGTAAAGTTCCTGTAATTGTTCATACGTTTCATGGTCATGTTTTCCATTCTTATTTCAGCAAATACAAAACAGAACTTTATCGATTAATTGAAAAAAGATTAGCGAAAAGATCAACGGGAATTATTGCAATATCTGATTCTCAAAAACATGAATTAAGTGATGTATTCAGGATTGCTAAAAAAGATAAAATTAATGTAATTCAATTGGGCTTTGATTTAAATCCGTTTCAAGAAAATTTAGTTGAAAAGAGAAAAAAAACAAGAGAAGAGTATAATTTAAGTGATGATCAAATTGCTATTGCAATTATAGGAAGACTTGCACCGATAAAAAACCATGATTTATTCTTAGAATCTATTAAACTTGTTCAAAAAGAAACAAAACAAAAATTAGTTTTCTTCATTGTTGGTGATGGTGATCGGAAAAAAATAATTGAAGATAATGTTGCAAATCTTAAAACAGAAATAGAAATTGATATTAGAATGACTTCATGGATTAAAGACATTAAAACCTTTAATGCAGGGATGGATATCATCTGTTTAACTTCTGATAATGAAGGTACACCTGTAAGTCTTATTGAAGCACAAGCTAGTAATATTCCAATTGTATCAACTGATGTTGGTGGTGTTAGAGATATTGTTTCTGAAAATGAAACTGGCTATATTTCACCAAAAAACGATGCAAATCACTTTTCTAAGAATCTATTACTTTTAACTGAAGACAAAAATAATCGAGAAAGAATGTCACAAAATGGATGGACTTTCGTAAAGAACAAATTCCATTATACAAGGTTAGTTTCAGATATGGAAAAATACTATTATTCATTGCTTGAAAAAGTTAAAAAATGAGGTTTATCAATATTAAATTCTTACTCTTAATCGGTGTAATTACAATTATTTTAAGTAGTTGTGCGAATGTTAATAGTAACGCTATGTTTAAAATACCTAAAGATGGGTCTTTTGTTTATGACACGCTGGTTATGAGTCCTAAAGATGATTATATTTTAAGTGAAGGAGACCGATTTAATTTTCAATTTGCAACGAATGAGGGAGAAAGAATTATTTTTATGCAATCGGGGGTGGCTAATTTAAATCAAGGTTCTGCCATTGGTGTTAACCGAGGTAACCAAGGTAGTGTTGATTATTTGGTGCGTCAGGATGGTAAAGCAAACTTACCTTTAATTGGTGAAATGTACGTTAAAGGTTTGACAGTAATTAAGCTTGAAGACACTTTAACTAAAATACTTTCAAAAAACTTCATTAATCCGTTTGTTCAAATTCGTGTTTCTAACCAAAGAGTTGTTATTTTTGGAGGAAGAGGAAGAGCGCAAGTTGTTAATTTATCAAACACCAATACAAGTCTTTTAGAAGCCATTGCTCAAGCTGGTGGTATTGATGAACAAGGGAAAGCTTTTTCCATAAAAATTATGAGAAGGACTGAAATTGGGAAAAGAGAAATTTATAAAATCGACCTATCAACAATAAAAGGTATAAAAGAAGCGGATATGATTGTTCAAGGAAACGACTATATTTACATTGATTATAAACCAAGAATTGCGTCTTCAATTTTGGGTGAAATTGGTCCATGGTTAGGTTTAGCAACAACCTCTTTGACATTAGTTGCAATATTTAAAAAATAAATCAACGTGGTAGAAGAAAAATCAATATTTTCCAATAAAGAATTCGACCTTAGAATACTTTTTATTATTTTAGGACGTCATTGGCTTTCTCCATTAGTGATAATCACCTTGTTTGGCCTAGGATCCTTCCTCTACTTAAGATATACAAAGCCTATTTATAAATCAACTAGTACGCTACAGATTATTGAAGAGGATAAAGTCGGAGATGTTTTAGGACAGAGTATGCTTAACCAACAAACCACAGATCTTTCAAAAGAAATCGAGCTGCTAAGATCTGACGTTCTCTTTAAAAAATCGATTCAAAACCTTCAACTTGAAACCTCAATTTTTTCTGAAGGTAAAGTAGTAACAAAAGATTTATACAGAGCTGCACCATTTGAAATTATTATTTACAGATTATCTGACTCAAGCCTCTACGGGAAAAGGATTGATCTCGAAATTGAGGATAATAAAATTAAAATGATTGAGAACTCTTCAAATTTAAAATTCAAAGGAAAAATAAATGAACATATTTCAAATAAACATTTTGACATTTCTTTTAGGGTCATTAACTTAACTCAGTTTCGAGAGGCTATAGAAAGTAATAAGATTTACTTTACATTTAATAATTTTGAATTGCTTTCGAATGAATTTCACAAAGGTTTAGCAGTAAATCCTGTAGATGTAAATGCTAAAACTATTGAAATAAGTTACGAACATTTTAGTCCACGATTGAGCTACGATATTGTAAACTCTATCATCAATACTTATTTAAATTACGAAAAAGATACGAAGCAAACAAAAGCAACTAAAACAATTGCGTTTATAAATCAACAATTAGATTCTCTCTCAAAAATTCTTAGAGTATCAAAAGATAGTATAAATGATTTTCAAAGAACTGAAAGAATCCCTGACATTGAAGGTTTGAGTTCAAATTTATCAAATAATCTAGAAGAATTAAATAAGCGGATTTCATCAATTGATGAAGAACTAAGTATTCTAAAATTAATATATTACAAAATTCAATCAGAACCCAATAGATTGGAACTTTATAAACTTATTCCAGAAATGATTGGAAAGAAAAGTTTTGAAGGTAGTATTTTAAACCAAATAGACGATTTAAACAAAATACTGGAACAAAAAGATGATTTACTAAGGGATGTGACTAAAGAAAATTCAAAAATAAAATTTTTGGATGAAAGAATTCAAAATAGAATATATTCGATCAAAAAAAGCATGAACGTTATTGAAGAAAGAATACGAAATGATAAAACTCAACTGTTAGCAAAAATAAATGAGGTTGAAGGTAAATATTATGAACTACCTGAAAAAAAAATGGAATATGATCGCCTTAAATATATGGAAGAATTAAACAGTAGATATTTCACACTTTTTACCGAAAAAAAGATTGAACTTGAATTATCTAATGCGGGATTCTCAACGACAAATAGAGTTTTAAGTGAGGCCACTATTCCAAATTCACCAATCCAACCAAACGAAAATTTAGTTTATGTAATTTGCCTTGGACTAGGGGTTTTTATTGGTATTGGAATTCTAGTGTTAAGGTATCTTACTTACAATGACATTACAAATGCATCTGATTTGCAAAAGTTATTACCCCCACAAGTCAATTTTTTAGGCTCAGTTCCTTTGTACAAAAAGAAAATGAAGTACTCTCAAGTTGTCGTAACAGAATCCTCTAAATCAAGAATGGCCGAAGCTATTAGAAGTATTCGAGCTAACATGAGTTTCATTAATAAAGATGCAAAAGTAATTGCTGTTTCATCATCTATTTCTGGAGAAGGGAAAACGTTTGTGATTTTGAATATGGCTGGTTTAATTGCTGCAAACGGTAAAAAAACTGTTGTAATTGATTTAGATTTAAGAAAACCAAAAGTTCATCATGGATTCAATACGGATAATAGTGATGGAATGAGTAGCTTGATATCAGGTTTCGTAAAACTCGATGATGTCATTCGAGAATCTCATCTTCCAAATTTGCATTATATCACAGCAGGGCCTATTCCTCCAAATCCTTCAGAATTAATACAAAGTGAGGCACTTGCAAATATTTTTGTGGAGTTAAAATTAAAATATGATATAATTATGATTGACAATCCACCTGTTGGTATTGTTTCTGATGGTATTCATATTCTAGCGAATGCAGATATTCCTTTGTATGTATTTAAAGCAAATTACTCAAAAAGAATATTTGCAAATCGTGTAAAGGAGTTAATAGAAGTTCAAAAAATAACCAAATTAAACGTTATCTTGAATGGTGTTGAAACCAAAAAATCTATCTACGGCTACGGCTATGGATACGGTTATGGTTATGGTTATGGTTATGGTTATGGTTATGGTTATGGTGAAAACTACGGTTCATCTGAAGAAGGATATTACACAGAAGATGAAGACGAAAAACCAAATTTATTAGGCAGAACAATTTTATTTTTTATAAATATATGGAAATCAAAGAAGAAAGAATAAAAGGATTGTTTTCAATTCAACCTAAACTATTTGGGGACGATAGAGGTTATTTTCTTGAAAGTTTTAGCGAAAAAAAATACGAAGCTTTTTTAGGGAATATCAAATTCGTTCAAGATAATCAATCGTTATCAGCTAAAGGTGTACTTAGAGGTTTACATTTTCAAAATCCACCTTTTGACCAAGGAAAATTAGTTCAAGTTATCAAAGGGTCTGCACTTGATATAGCGGTCGATATTAGAAAAAACTCTCCAACATATGGCGAATATGTATCAGTACTTTTAACTGAAAAAGATAAAAATCAGTTTTGGATTCCTCCGGGTTTTGCCCATGGTTTTTGTGCCTTAGAAGACAACACCATATTTTCTTATAAATGTACAAATTACTATTCACCTGAAAATGAAAGTTGTATCCTATGGAATGATAAAACACTTAATATTGATTGGACAATAGAAAACCCAATAATATCCGAAAAAGATAAAAAAGGTATTGAATTTTTAAACTTTGAATCACCATTCTAACTACCATGAATATATTCGACTACTCCAACTACTTAATTTTTTTCTCAGGTGCTTTAATTATTTCACTAGTTGTAAATCTATTATTACTGAAATTTTCCCAAAATCTAGGAATTAGAAATAAAAATGATGTTACAGTGAGATGGAGCAGTACATCCAAACCTTCACTTGGAGGAATAAGCTTATTTCTTGGTTTTTTGTTTTCAACTTTCATGTATCTAATTCTTGATCCGAAATCTGAATTATTCTCTAATCTATCTTACGTTGGTCTTTTTATTTCAGCAAGTTTGGCTTTCATGATGGGTTTAGCAGACGATGCATACGATACTAAACCTTATTTCAAACTTTTAATTCAAATCTTATGTGGACTAATATTTGTTTGGACAGATACAAAAATTGAGTTGTTTCATATAGAAATTTTAGACCAAGCATTTACAGTTTTATGGGTAATTATCCTTATGAATTCACTGAATATGCTTGATAATATGGACGGTATCACTGCAACAACAACACTTTTCGCATTAATGGCTTGTCTATTTGCTTGTTATTTTATTGGAAATTCTAGTGAGCCTTACTGGATTTTTACTATAGTATCAGTTATTGGAGCAATCGTTGGATTCTTACGATATAATATCAATCCTTCTAAAATGTTTATGGGTGATGCAGGAAGTCAATTTATTGGTCTTTTTGTTGCTTTTTTCACTGTCAAATACCTTTGGAATCTTGGATCTTTAACTGAAAATCATTCCTGGGTAAGTTTAATCATTACGTTAGTAGCTTTAACTCCTGCAGCAGCAGATACCTTAACAGTTGTAATAAACAGATTAAAAGAAGGAAAGTCACCAATGGTCGGAGGAAAAGATCATACAACACATCATTTGGTATATGCCGGATACAATGATCGCCAA
The DNA here is from genome assembly GCA_044350515.1 of Crocinitomicaceae bacterium. Lineage (GTDB taxonomy): Bacteria > Bacteroidota > Bacteroidia > Flavobacteriales_D > Crocinitomicaceae > UBA952. Next base: position 100,283 of record JBILHL010000003.1, read on the forward strand.
GTTTGGTATATTTTCACACTAATTGGATTTCTTTCTTTTGCATTTTCAGCTTTGATTATCTATTTAGTAAAGCAAAATACGATTATTCCAATTTTTGCATTTCTTTTATTTTTTGTAATAGTTTTCTATTTGCTATATAGAAATACCATTCTTTACAAGAAAAAAGAAAATTAAGCCTATTCTGTTTTTATTTTACAAATCGAATTAACAAAAACAAGATTTCAGTTGTTAGGAAACTATAAAAAAGATTAAAGTTCAACTAACTTTACGTTCGAATTTATAATCACATTTTCAAACTAAATAGAACAATTGAAAACGGAAGAAAAAACAGAACAAAAAACCATAGATGTTTACGGTGCTAGGGTTCATAATCTAAAAAACGTTGACTTATCTATACCAAGAAACCAATTAATTGTTTTTACTGGTTTAAGTGGAAGTGGCAAATCATCACTTGCTTTTGACACAATTTTTGCTGAAGGACAAAGACGTTATATCGAAACATTCTCAGCTTATGCACGTCAATTTATTGGTGGATTGGAACGTCCTGATGTCGATAAGATTGATGGCTTAAGTCCTGTAATTTCTATTGAACAAAAAACAGTTTCAAAATCACCAAGATCGACGGTTGGAACAATAACCGAACTTTACGATTTCCTTCGATTGTTGTTTGCGCGTGCTGCTACAGCTTATTCGTATGAGACGAACGAACCGATGATTAAATATTCCGATGAAGGAATAGTCGATTTGATTCAAAAAGAGTTTAAAGGAAAAAAAATCGCTTTTCTAGCACCAAAAATCAAAGGTAGAAAGGGACATTATCGCGAGCTTTTTGAACAAATCCTAAAAAACGGATATACTAAAGTTCGGGTAGATGGTGTCATTCAAGACATAAGCAAAGGAATGAAACTAGATCGTTACAAAATCCACGACATCGAAATTGTGATAGATCGCTTAACAACAGAAGGAGTTGATACCAAAAGAATTTATGATTCTGTTGTAACAGCAATGAAAATAGGTGATTCAATTATGATGATCGCTGATTTAGATTCAGGTTTCACGCGAACTTACAGTCGCTTTTTAATGTGTCCAACAACTGGAATCAGTTATCCTGAACCAGAACCAAATTTGTTTTCATTCAACTCGCCTTATGGTGCTTGCACAACATGCAACGGTTTGGGGGAAGTTACAGAGGCCGATTTAACGAAAATCATTCCAGATACATCCAAGTCAATCAAACAAGGTGGACTCATTCCTCTTGGTGATTACAAAAAAACTTGGGTTTTTGAAAAACTTGAAAGCCTTCTCTCAAATAACGATTATTCGATTAATACCCCACTATCCGAAATCGAAACTGAACTGATGAATACTATTCTTTATGGAAATGAAGACATGGAGGTGGTAACAAGTAATAGTTATATAGTTCGTTTCGAAGGTATTATCAATTTCATTTCTAGACATTCAGATGATAGCAGTGCGGCAATTCAACGTTGGGCACAAAGTTTTATGAATAAAGTTACCTGTCCAGCTTGTAATGGTAGTCGATTAAAAAAAGAAGCGCTGTTTTTTAAAATCGGAGAGAAAAACATTGGCGATTTAGCTGGAATGGATCTAATGGAATTGTCGCAATGGTTTGAAACGATTGAAAACTTACTCAATTCAGATAGAAAAGTCATTGCTACGGAAATTATCAAAGAAATTCGTTCTAGATTAGGATTCATTCTCGAAGTTGGTTTGGATTATTTAACATTAAATCGTTCCTCGAAAAGTCTTTCTGGAGGTGAAGCGCAACGTATTCGATTAGCTACACAAATTGGAACTGAACTTCAAAATGTACTGTACATTCTAGATGAACCTTCGATCGGTTTGCATCAACGCGACAATACAAAATTGATACAATCTTTAAAACGTTTACGCGATGCTGGAAATTCTGTCCTTGTAGTAGAACACGACAAAGAAATGATTGAAGCCGCAGACTTTGTTGTTGACATTGGTCCAGCAGCCGGTCGTCACGGAGGAGAAATTGTTAGTGCAGGAACCTATCAAGAAATTTTAAATTCAAATTCACTAACTTCTAAATATTTAAACGGTTCACTTTCAATTGAAATTCCTAAAAACAGAAGAAAAGGTAATGGAAAGAAATTGGTTCTTAAAGGTGCAACTGGACATAATCTGAAAAATGTCACCTTGACAATTCCACTTGGCACTTTGACATGTATTACCGGAGTTTCTGGAAGCGGGAAATCTTCATTAATAAATCAAACTTTATTTCCAATCCTTTTAAACGAACTTCAAAAAGGAATTCGAACACCTCTTCCCTATTCTGAAATCAAAGGAATTGAAAATTTAGATAAAGTAATTGAAATAGATCAAAGTCCAATTGGACGAACACCCCGTTCGAATCCAGTTACTTACACAAAAGTTTTTGATGATATTCGACTACTTTATTCAACACTACCTGAGGCACAAATTCGTGGTTACAAACCTGGTCGGTTTTCATTCAATGTAGCTGGTGGAAAATGTGAAACCTGCAATGGTGGTGGATTGCGTTTGATTGAAATGAATTTCTTGCCCGATGTTTATGTAGAATGCGAAACGTGCAATGGTAAAAGATATAACAACGAAACGCTAGAAGTTCGCTACAAAGGAAAATCAATTGCCGATGTTTTAAATATGACTATCGACGAAGCAGTTATTTTCTTTGAACATCATCCAAAAATTCACCGAATTATAGAAACAATTCAAAGCGTTGGTCTTGGATATATTACCTTAGGTCAGTCTTCTACAACTTTGTCAGGTGGGGAAGCACAACGTATAAAATTAGCAACAGAACTTTCAAAAAAAGCCACAGGTAAAACGATTTACATTTTAGATGAACCCTCCACAGGACTCCACTTTGAAGACATTCGTTTACTTGTTGGAGTTTTACAACGCTTGGTGGATGAGGGAAATACGATGGTCGTAATTGAACATAATCTTGATATTGTGAAAGTGGCCGATTATATAATCGATGTTGGTAAAGAAGGAGGAATGAAAGGTGGTGAAATTATCTGTGAAGGAACACCTGAAAAAATTGTTAAAGATTTTGCTGAAAAGTCATACACTGCTCATTATTTGAAAATGGAAATAAAGAATAACTGACATTTTGACAAAAAATAACTTTGGCTTTTAAATTGTTAAATGAAATTGAACTAATTTTAACCCCTCAAATGGGAAGTATTAATAAATAAAAAATAAAAAAATGGCATTAGAAATAACAGATGCGAACTTTGAAGAGTTAGTAATGAAATCAGATAAACCCGTGATGGTTGACTTTTGGGCTGAATGGTGTGGACCATGTAAAATGATTGGACCAGTTGTAGATGAAATGGCAGGTGAATTTGACGGAAAAGCAGCAATTGGTAAAGTAAATGTTGATTTGAATTCAGGTGTATCAGCACAATTTGGTGTTAGAAGCATTCCTACAATTTTATTCATTAAAAACGGAGAAGTTGTTGATAAAGTAGTTGGTGCAGTTCCAAAAGCAACATTGACTTCAAAATTAGAAGCAATTCTTTAATCTTAAATTATTTTCATAAGCCGAGTTCGCTCGGCTTTTTTTTTGTAGCAAATGGATAACTTTTTTAGACGCTTAAAATATTACGGAATTGGCTTTGGTATTGGGTTAATTTTTGTCGTTTTCTTTTTTGGAAATAGAGGATGTGCTTGGTATCCAGAAAACAGAGTAAAGAACACAATCTTCAATCGCATTTTAGTTGTTTCTGATAATGAAATGGTTAAATTGAAAGATCTTGGTTTAACTAAAAAAGACTTGATTCTAGCCATAAATGAAGGCGATGTTGACTTTAAGAAAAGTAAGAAAAACAATCACTTCAAAGTGTATCGCTTTACGTGTGAAACGAAAAGTGGAAAAACATTCAACTGTAATGTCACCTTAAACGAAGATAGTTTTATTTCTGAAGTTCAATTTGGCGACAAAAGTGCATTTAAAGTCAAAAACACAAAAGAAGGCTTTGGTAATTTCATTTATTTTCCAAAAGAAAAAGATTTCGTTTTTATGGATACAACTGATTTGATTTTATGTCAGCAAGAAGCAATAAAACTTGTCAATGAAAACAAACTTTTTGACCAAATCAGAAAAACAGGAAAACTAAATTTTGAGAAGTCAAATCTTGAAATTCAACCTAAACCAGAACATTGGATTCAATTTAGAGACAAGAAAAACAGATTGATAGAAGCAAATGCAATTTGGTACAAAGAAAAAATTCAAATAAATCGCTTTATTTTACCGTTTAAGATAGACTGTGAGTAACTTTTACAATTATTTCTTTGTTAATAAATTGAATACTTACAGCGTTTTTTAGGCTATCACTTTTTATAATTTTGAAAAATGGAATTTTCAGCGGAACAAATTGCAGGATTACTAAATGGAGAAATCGTTGGAGATGCCTCTGTTACAGTAAATACACTAGCTAAAATTGAGGAAGGACATTCAGCAGCACTTTCTTTTCTTGCCAATCCTAAATATGAAGAGCACATTTATAAAACGAATTCTTCAATTTGTATTGTAAACTCAACTTTTGAACCGACTCAAGAACTTCCATCAACTTTGACTTTGATTAAAGTAGAAGATGCTTATGCTTGCTTCGCTAAATTGTTGGAAATCTATAATAATCTAAGTAAAAAAGAACCTATTATTGAACAACCTTCTTTTGTTGATTCTTCAGCAACTACTGGAGCTGATTTATACTTAGGAGCATTCTCTTACATCAGTAAAAACGCCACAATTGGAAATAATGTCACGATTTATCCCAATTCTTTTATTGGCGAAAATGTTAAAATTGGCGACAATACAACAATTCATCCTGGTGTTAAAATCTACCAAGATTGTAAAGTCGGTTCCAACTGTATTATTCACGCTGGTGCTGTGATTGGCTCAGATGGTTTTGGATTTGCCCCAAACGAAAAGGGTGAATTTCAAAAAGTGCCGCAAATTGGAAATGTTGTCATAGAAGACAATGTTGAAATTGGTGCGAACACAACAATTGACCGAGCAACTATGGGTTCTACATTCATTCGTAGAGGAGTGAAAATCGATAACTTATGCCAAATCGCACACAATGTTGAAGTTGGTAAAAACTCTGCAATGGCCGCACAAGTTGGAATTGCTGGTTCTGCTAAAATTGGCGAGCGTGTTATGATTGGAGGACAAGCTGGAATCAGTGGTCATTTGTTCATTGTTGATGACACCAAAATCGTTGCACAATCTGGAATTCCTTCTTCCGTGAAAAAAGCTGAAACCCTAATGGGCTCGCCAGGAATTCCGTTAGACGATTTCAAAAAATCATACTTCGGATTCAGAAAACTTCCATTTTTATTGAATAAAGTAGCTGAATTAGAAGCTCAAATAAAAGAACTTACACAAAATAAATAGTGAATGGCTGAAAAACAAAGAACGCTAAAATCGGAAATTAGCATCAGCGGTGTTGGATTACACACAGGAGAAAAAGTAAATGTAATAATTTGTCCAGCGCCTGAAAATCATGGTTATAAATTCCAACGAATTGATGTACCCGAACAAACAATAATTAAAGCAGACGTAGACCTTGTCGTAGCAACGGACAGGGGAACAACTTTAGAATATAAAGGTGCACGCGTTTATACAACTGAACATATTTTAGCAGCACTTTATGGTTGTCAAATAGACAATGCATTAATTAAAATTGATGCACCTGAAGTTCCAATTATGGACGGAAGCTCAAAATTATTTGTTGATGCCATTTTAGCTACAGGTTTTGAAGAACAAGAAGCTGAACGCGAATATTTTGAATTAACAGAAAACATACCATGGGAAGATGTTGAAAAAGGAATTGAATTTTTAGCAATTCCAGATACTAACTACCGAGTAACTGTAATGGTAGATTACAATTCTCCAGTTCTTGGGACACAACATGCAAGTATGTATAATTTAGAACAATTCAATACAGAAATTGCTGCTTGTAGAACATTTGTATTTCTTCGAGAATTGGAATTTCTTGCAACGAATAATTTGATTAAAGGCGGAGATTTGGACAATGCTATCGTTTTGGTAGATCGTTTAGATATTTCGCAAGAAGAATTAGATCGTTTGGCGAAATTACTTGGAAAAGAAGACTTAAAGATTTCTATTGATGGTTTAGGCGTACTTAATAGCACAAAACTTCAATTTGAAAATGAACCAGCAAGACATAAATTATTAGATATTGTTGGAGATTTAGCATTGATTGGAAAACCTATTAAAGCACACATTTTAGCTGCACGTCCAGGACATTCAGGCAATGTTCGTTTTGCGAGAGTTTTAAAAGAACAAATCAAAAAACAACAAAACGCTGGACGTAAATTTGATTTAGAAAAAGAACCATTATACACTACCGTTGACATTGAAAAAATGTTACCTCATCGCTACCCGTTTTTAATGGTTGATAAAATAATGGAAATTCACGAGGAATCAATTATTGGTGTGAAAAACATTACGATGAATGAGCCAATTTTTACAGGTCATTTTCCAGGAAACCCTGTTTTTCCGGGCGTTTTACAAATTGAGGCAATGGCGCAAGTTGGTGGAATTTTCGCTTTGAGTAAAGTGGAAGAACCTCACCTCTACTCTACTTACTTCATGAAAATCAACAATGTGAAATTCAAACAAAAAGTAGTACCCGGCGACACTGTAGTTTTTGAATTAAACCTTATATCACCAATCCGAAGAGGTTTAGTGGAAATGTCAGGGAAAGCTTACGTTAATGGTAAAGTTGTTTGTGAAGCGGAAATGTTAGCTCAAGTAATTAAAGATAAAGTATAAAATGATCAGTAATCTCTCTCATATTTCTGAAAAAGCTCAAATTGGAGCTAATGTTACTGTTCATTCGTTTTCAACTATTTTTGAAGATGTTGTAATTGGCGACAATACCGTAATTCATCCAAATGTTACCATTTATCCAGGAACAAGAATTGGTGCGAATTGTGAAATTTACCCTGGCGCTGTAATTGGTGTAATTCCTCAAGATTTAAAATTTAATGGTGAATACACTACTGTTGAAATTGGAAATAATACAATTATTCGTGAATGTGTAACAATTCACCGCGGAACAAATGATAAGTTAAAAACTTCAATCGGAAACAATTGTCTTTTAATGACTTATGTTCATATTGCTCACGATTGTCAAATAGGAAATAATGTAATTCTTGCAAGTTATACTGGGATTTCTGGTCACGTGGTTATTGATGAATTTGCAATTTTAGAAGGAAAAGTCGCTGTTCAACAATTCGTACACATTGGTAAGCATGCATTTATTGGTGGTGCTTCTTTGGTTAGAAAAGATGTTCCCCCCTTTATTAAAGCTGCCCGTGAACCATTAACTTTTGCAGGAGTTAATTCTGTTGGTTTAAGAAGAAGAGGTTATTCTGACGATGTTGTTAGAAAAATAGAGGATGTTTACCGTATTATTTATGTTCAAAACAGCAATATTTCTAAAGGTATCGAGGCGGTTAAAGCAAGTTTAGAAGAATGTGAATTAACAAAAGAAATTGTTGATTTTATTGAAACTTCCGACAAAGGAATAATTCGCGGAATGATATGAGCGGTATGCACAGAGGTCAAGAAATTGAACTTAAAATAACCGACTATGCTTTCGGAGGAAGAGGAATTGCAAAAATAGAAACTGAAAATGGTCAATTTGTAGTTTTCGTTGACAACACATTTCCTGGTCAATTAGTTAAAGCTAAAATCGATGTGAAACGCAAATCTTTTGCTGAAGCTAAATTGGTAGAAATAATTGAACGTTCACCTCTTGAAACAGAAACCAAATACCAAGAAATATCTGGTGGTCCGTACATTCGTATTCCTGTTGAAGAACAAGAAAAAGTGAAGCAAGAATCAACTGTCACTACATTTTCACGCATTTCAGGAATAAATTTGGATGATAAATTCGATGCTTTCATCTCCTCACCGAATCACTATTTCTACCGCAATAAAATGGAATATAGTTTTTCATCGATTGAACATTGTCTCGAAACAGATACGGAAATTGATGATGCCTTTTCATTAGGCTTCAAACGTCGTGGAACTTGGTGGAAAGTGGAGAGTTTAAACAAAGCTTCCGGATTGTTTGACGAAGAATGGGAAACGAAACTAAAGGAAATTCGAATTTTCTTAAAAGCAACAGGTCTTCCAGCTTGGCATCCGCCTAAAAAAACAGGATTTTTCAGACATATTATCGTTAGAAAATCATTCCTTACAAATGAATTATTAGTGAATTTAGTTACTTCATCTGAAGGGATTGAAAGTTTTAATATTCAACAATTTGCAAACTTGCTAAAATCACTTTTCGGAAATCGAATTGCTGGTTTACAACATACAATAAATGACAATGTTGCCGATCGAGCAAAAATCGAAAATGGTGAAAACAACTTAATTTTTGGCTCACCTTATATTGAAGAAGTTATTTCTGGACTCACTTTTCAAATCAGTATGGAAAGCTTTTTTCAAACAAACCCAAAATGTGCTGAATTACTCTATGCCAAAGCTTTAGATTACGTTTTTGAAGATGAAATCGATTCCGACAAAGTGGTAATGGATTTATTTTGTGGAACTGGAACTATTGGTCAATTATTATCAGGAAGAAAAAAAGATGTACGCATAGTTGGAGTTGATATTGTTGAAGAAGCAATAGAAGATGCCAAGAAAAATGCTGTAAAAAATAAGAATATAAACATTGAATTTTACGCAGCTGACGTTGGGAAATTCCTAAAACAGCATGAAGAATTCAATGGTAAAATTGCTAGCATAGTTTTAGATCCACCACGTGCTGGAATTGCTCCCAAAACACTTTTAAAAGTTATTGATTTAGGGGCAAAACACATTGTTTATATTTCTTGCAATCCTTCTACCCAAGCACGCGATGCATCAACTTTGAAAGACCACGGGTATGAATTAGAAAAATATTCCTTAGTCGATCAATTTCCTCATACAGGTCACATTGAATCCATTGCAAAATTCACTAAAAAATGAATGTAGAAATCCTTTCCATTGGCGATGAATTATTAATTGGTCAAACAATCAACACCAATGCTTCGTGGCTGGGACAACAACTTTCAGCAATCGGTGCAAGAATAGTTAAAACCGTTGCAATCGCCGATACAGTTGAAGCAATTGTAAATGCTTTAGATGCTACAGAGAAAGATACCAATTGTGTGATTATCACAGGGGGATTAGGTCCGACAAAAGACGATATAACTAAACATACGCTTTGCACCTATTTCAATACTACACTTGAAATTCATCAACCTACGTTGGATAAAATTGAAGAATATTTCTCCAAACGAAATCGACCAATGTTGGAAACAAATCGTCAACAAGCAGCATTACCAATTGGCTGTACGATTCTAAACAACGATTTCGGAACCGCTGCAGGAATGTGGTTTGAAGAAAATGGTAAAGTATTTATAAGTCTTCCTGGAGTTCCTTACGAAATGAAAGGAATCATGTCTGAAGAAGGATTTCCACGATTGAAAGAGAAATTTAGTCTCAAATCAATTTATCATAGAACAGCTTTAACACAAGGAATCGGAGAATCTTTTCTAGCTGAAATCATTAAAGACTGGGAAAATTCTATTCGAGAAAAAGGTTTAGGCTTGGCTTATTTACCTTCTCCTGGGTTGGTGAAACTGAGAATTACTTCATATAAAGGAGCTGAAGATGCAAGTGTTATCGACGCATATTTTGAACAATTAGCAGCATTAATTCCAGAAGCATTATTTGGTTTTGAAAATGATACATTGCCATCGGTTGTTGGAAATCTATTAAAAGAAAAAAACTTATCTATTGGGACTGTAGAAAGTTGTACAACAGGACTTTTAGCTAGTCAAATCAGTTCAATTTCTGGCGCTTCTGATTATTTCCAAGGTTCACTTTTGACTTATAGCAATAAACTTAAAGTAAAAATAGCGCATGTTTCTGCAGAAAACATTGTGAATTTCGGTGCTGTAAGCGAACAAGTAGCAAGAGAAATGGCTGAAGGCGGCCGTAAAAATTTAGGTGTAGATATTTGCATTTCAACAACTGGAATTGCTGGCCCAACTGGAGGAACAGACGAAAAACCTGTTGGATTAGTTTGGATTGGAATTGCCTTACCAAACAAAACAATTGCTCGAAAATTTATTTTTGGCGATAATCGTGAACGCAACTTACAAATGACCGTTTGGAGTGCATTGAATTGGTTGCGATATGAGTTAAAGAAATAACCACAACTTTTCTTTATCTTTCTTTGATTCTTTATAAAAACCTAAGTCTTAAATTGGGTAATTCTATTAATTTTGTCGAAAATATTTTTTATGAAATTCGGTACAAAAGCAATTCACGCAGGTGTTCACCCAGATCCAACAACAGGAGCAATTATGACTCCGATTTACCAAACTTCTACTTATGTTCAAGAAGGTGTTGGAAATCACAAAGGGTATGAATATTCAAGAACTTTGAACCCAACTCGTCACGCTTTAGAAAAAAATATCGCGGCTATTGAAAATGGTAAATACGGTGCTTGTTTTGGTTCTGGATTAGCTGCTATCGATTGTATCATCAAGATGTTAAATCCAGGTGACGAAGTAATTTCAACCAATGATTTATACGGTGGATCTTACCGAATTTTTAAAACAATTTTTGAAAAATATGGTATTAAATTCCACTTTGTAAATATGCAAAATCCTGCTGAAGTGGAAGCTTTAGTAAATGCACATACGAAATTGATTTGGGTTGAAACGCCTACTAATCCGATGATGAATATTGTGGATATCGTTGCAATGGCAGCCATTTCTAAAAAAGCAGGTGCAATGTTGGCAGTTGATAATACGTTTGCTACGCCTTATTTACAAAATCCTCTAGACTTAGGTGCGGATATCGTAATGCACTCCGTTACAAAATATTTAGGTGGTCATTCAGATGTTGTGATGGGAGCATTAGTTACTTCTAACGATGATATCGCAAATGAAATGTACCGTATTCAAAATTCATCAGGGGCTGTGACTGCACCAATGGACTCGTTTTTAGTTTTGAGGGGAATTAAAACGCTACATTTAAGAATGCAACGTCATTGTGAAAACGGTGAAAAAGTGGCTCATTTCTTAAAAGCACATCCGAAAATTGATAAAGTTTACTGGCCGGGTTTTGAATCACATCCTAATCATGATGTTGCTAAAAAACAAATGCGTGGTTTTGGTGGAATGATTTCATTCAATTTGAAAGGAAATAAGCTTGAAGACGCACTTGAAATCGTGAAAAAAGTAGAGATCTTTGCTTTGGCAGAATCTCTAGGTGGTGTTGAATCATTAATTGGACATCCAGCTACAATGACTCACGCTTCCATTCCGAAAGAAGTTCGCGAGCAAAGTGGAGTTGTTGATTCTTTGATCCGATTAAGTGTCGGTGTAGAAGATGCGGAAGATTTAATTGAAGACTTGATTCAGGCTTTGGCTTAAGTTTTTTTACAGCAAACAAATACACACTTTTCTAATCTACTAGTTGTTCAATTTTTCGTGAAACGATTGATTGCTTAACTTGTTTTAAAATTTAAGATTTAAGGATTATCAATAACTTGTTTTATTTGAAAAATTAGTTCCTTCAAATTTAGTAAACACCAACAATTTGAACTTCAACCTTTTTTGAAAAGTGAAAGTACTTTTTTGATAATTTTTACCAAAATCACAACAATAACTCCTCCCAAAACACCTAAAAGTAGTTCTTTTAAAATAGAAGGCCATTCATGTAAAATATGGTGTAAAAAGTCTATGTTGTGTGCAAAAATACCACCAGCCACAAGTAAAAGTGCGATCGTTCCGACAACGGCAAATATTTTTATAACCACTGGCAATGCGTTCACTAAGAAAAGCCCAACTAAATTTAGAAAGCCCTTTTTATTTGATTTTTCGATTAATTTAAATCCTAAATCATCCATACGAACAACTAACGCCACAATTCCATAAACCCCAACTGTAGCGATAATGGAAACAATTGAAACGGTTAATATTTGTATGCCTAGGCTTTTTTCTAAAACTGTACTTAAAGAAATTATTACAATTTCAACTGAGAGAATGAAATCTGTCGTAATTGCTGACTTGATTTTCGTCTTTTCTAACGCAGTATCTTGCTTCAATTCGCCAAGCTCTGTATGTTTTTCAGTATGATTTTTATGAAAGAAATAGTCAATGATTTTTTCTACTCCCTCGAAAGCGAGATAAAATCCACCAATAACAAGAATGACGATGATTGCAGCTGGTAAAAAAGCATTCAGTACTAAAGTTATTGGAACAATAATTAACTTATTGATAAATGAACCTTTAGTAATCGCCCACAAAACAGGAATTTCTCTAGAAGAAACAAAACCAGTTGATTTTTCAGCATTCACGGCCAAATCGTCGCCTAAAATTCCAGCTGTTTTTTTTGTTGCAAGTTTCGCGTTAATTGCTACATCGTCCATTAAAGCTGCGACGTCATCTAAAATTGCAAAAAAACCTGATGCCATAAATAATTAAATTTTTCGATAGTATGTTTTTTTTGTTCTTCAATTTTTAAAAAAGCTTCATTGGCAATAAAAAATAGTGAATTTTTATGTTTTCGTAAAGCCTCCGCTAAAATAAGTATTAAATAAATCAAACTTATTTTGATGGCAAAATTTAGGTTGCCCCAATGTTATAATCAATTTTCATTTGCTTAATTTCACTCAAGATTCACTTTTGAGGTAAACATAAACTCAAGAGTTCATGCAATTAGATTAAAATACTTGCAGTTGATGTGATGCTGTATTCTGATTGACAGCAACTTATTTTAGTCGATGCAGTACAAATTTTTATGTTATTATTTATTCTACTTTGCAGGTTGGATTACACTTTACTTCAAAATTCACAGAATTCGCTATGTAACATATTTCGTGCGTTTTATGGTGCAGCTCGATTGCTTTTTCTACCATACTTTCGTCAGCAACAGAAAATAGTGGATTCAATGTTACTTCTTTGAAACTTCCGCCACCACTTGCCTGTTCAATCATAATTCCTGAGGTATTGTCAATATAAGATGTAATAACAACTCCTTCAATTGAACATAAATACAAGTAGGAAAGCATGTGACAGGAAGAAATAGCTGTAACCAATAGATCTTCAGGGTTTAATTTTGATTTGTCTCCAACAGCAGGATTGTCCGTTGTTAGAAATAATTCAGGTTTTCCTAGAATAGAAACGGTGTGACTACGGTCATAGGTTCGTACATTTTTAGTTCCGTCACCTTTGTTCCCTGTCCACACTGCCGTTAGTTTATAGATGTGTTCGTGTGCCATTGTATTTTAGTTTATTGTTCCTCAATAATTGATGTTCCTTTTGATTTATCTCCAGAGGTCCATTCCCAATTTTCGTGAAGACGAATTTTTCCATTTTCAAGAATTTCTGGTTTCGAAATACAAATTCCTGTCATCAGTTCGCCTTTGTCATTAACTTGGTGATAACGCATTTCTATATTTCCTAATTGATCAACCAAACCGATTAAATGTCCATATTTAATCTTTCCACCTGCGTATTCAGAAGTTAGTATATTTCCGACTTGCTTGTAATGGAAAAGCGTTTCGTTTGAAGTTTCTCCGTTTTCAGTATTGCAAATAGGTCTAAATTTTTTATCGTTGTAGTTCATTTTGTTGTTTTTTCAAATAACAGCTTACGGATAGTTTCTTCGATAAGTTGTCGATTTTATAGTAATTAACTTTCCAAGCCAATGAAGAACTTGTTTTGAATCCCAATATTACCCTGTGATTCAACCACTTAACTATCAGTTTTGTGTAGTCGATACTTTAGCTCGTTTTTTACTCTTTTATGTATTTTTCATTAATGTATCTGTAAGTTCCTGCTGGTTTGACCTCGAAAAAAATGTAGTTGTAGGGCGTTTTTTCATATATACGCTTATTTTTTGTTTTCGTTTTTTCGACATTAAGTTCTAATTTGTTTGTTTTTGTCTTTGTTTTTAATTTACTAATTGTGATTGTTCCTGCATCATCAATTCTAAAATTATATGACCAAGATACTACACCTTTTATTCCACCTCCACCTACATTTTTCGTGTCAAATTTGGATCTATAAAAATTAGTTGCTTCAAACATCTTTTCTTTAGTATCTAAATTCCAAATCTCATACTTTGAAGCGTTGACATATTCTTGCGTGATAGATATCGAGCCTACATTAGCATCTTTTCCCTTATAACTCCTAAAAAAAATAATTTCTTTTGAGCCAATTCCATCTATTTGAATTGAGTCTACAACTTGTAAATCTTTAAATTTACAAGACAAACTGACATTTATTTCACTCAAATAAAGTGAATCTTTTTGATTGTTATAAACATAAATTCCTTTTTGAATACCGATATATAGAGACCTTTCAATTTGACTCAAGCAGGGATTTGAACATATAAGGATTGTGAAAAATAGAATCTGCTTCATTTAGTCATTTTTTATACCCAATAACAATCAACGGGTTTCAAAGTACTAATGTATCAAATGAAACGCAAACTTACAGCCAACATGATTATTATTAGAATCACAAATCCCACTGACGCAAAACACACTTGACTGTTGTTTTTTCTTGTCGCATAAATAGAATACACTATAATCGTCCCCAATTTATTACAACTGATTAAAGTATAATTTTAACAGTTGAGTATGAAAGAAAAGTTTTCATTGAAATGAAAAAAGATGATCATTGAAAATGAGTGATTAAAAGAATTAAAAACAATAGCAGCTCTGAAATCACAACCGAATTAATGAAAAATTAGAGTTTAATTTGTAAACTAATTTTAGGACGAGTTATTGTACAAAATCAATTTAGAGGACGAGATTTATTATTTAATTTGGTATTAGAATCTTCATCTGTCTACTGACGGACTAATTTTAAGTGTTCGTTAGTATAATAAAAAAGTTTAATTTTTGTGAATTTTATAAATAAAGCTGTATTATCCGAAATAAACAACTCAAAGATTGAAATTATTTGTGATTTTCACAAATAAAACATCAATTACTTGCGAAAAATGTAAATAAGCAAAAGATTAACTTCATTAATTCTTTGACTATTATTAAAAAACACAAAAACAATCTTTGTATAAGTGTAATTCAATTTTCAATTGCGTTAAGAAATGGGAAATATTTGTCCATAAAATTTAGAAACTATGAAAACAAAATTTTTCTTTCTTGCAGTCTTAATGAATTTAGGAATTGCTCAAGCTCAAAATGAAACTTTACCTTCAATTGCTGTTGCTAATCCAAATGTAAATGCAGTTGGAATAAAACAAGAAACCGCTGCCAAAATGATGCGTTTGGAATTGATAAAAATCAATAAACACAAAGTTTATGACGAATTCGACATGGCTGATGTTTTGAAAGCAAAAGAGGAATTTCGCAATTTATGCTATGGTCAGAATTGTTTGGCAAAACTTGGAACGGAATTAAAGGTAGATTACATTATGTGTGGAAGTATAGATGGTTTGGGTAATAAAATTGCTTTAACTATTAAAATTGTGGATGTTAAAAGTCAAACTATTTTCAAATCAAATGTAAAAGAATTCGATAATCAAGAATTAGAAATTCAACGAATGATTGAAATAGTCATCAAAGAAATGCTAGGTGTTCCAACTGAAAAAGTATTGGTAGACCGACTAGCTTTTAAAAACGAACTGATAACGTCGAACAACGTTGGTAAAGTAAACAATTCTGGACCACGAATCGGAGTTGCCTACCTTACCGGAAGCGTCAATGAATTTGCAATGCGAAGTACTGACCAAGGAGGTTTGGGTATCATCCCTGTAGTTTCGATGATTGGTTATCAATTGGAAGGCCAATACGTGGGTACAGAAAACTTCTCTGCTTTAGTTGAAGGTATTTTCAATGTTTCAGGTTTGGAACAAGGACAATTTATTCCTTCACTTACAATCATGAATGGATTTCGCTTCGGAAAAAGCGGATGGGAATTTGCTTTTGGACCTGGATTTAGTGTTAAAGCGACAAGCAAAGGATTTTTCGACACAGAAAATCTATTTGGAACTGATAATCAATATTTTTCAGAATACGATTGGCAAGAATATGCTTATCAAAATTTTAGAGATGATCCCGAATTCAATACTAACGGTTATTACGTAATGCCAAAAGCTACCGAATTCAACGCCGATTACAAAAATGAAACTGTACTTGATAAAAGAGGTGCCAAAACATTAAACACAACCTTTGTTTTTGCAGCAGGTAGAACATTTAGAGCGGGTTCGTTGAACATTCCTGTTAATGTATTCTACTCTTCCCAAAAAGGTGGTGGATACGCTGGAATAAATGTCGGATTCAATGTACTTAAGAGTAAAAAACCAATGAACCCAAAATCGTTTAGATAGTTTAGAATTCAGATTACTTAAAAACGTTGGTTGAAAAAAAATCATAAATTAAAACAAACAATTGTTTAAAATTTTAATTTCGTACTAAAATCTAAACAAATGGAAATATTAGACAACAACAACAGTTACTCAGCTGAAATATCGAGAGTGTTTTTTAGAAACGTTTACACTTACATGTTCGGAGCCCTAGGGATTTCAGGCATCCTAGCATATATGGTTGGGACGAATGAAATGATGTTTGCGCAATTATTCATTAACGCAGCAGGAACAGGACTTTCACCTGTATTTTGGATAGTAGCTTTCGCACCATTAGGAATTGGTTTATTAATTCAATGGGCTTACGAACGACTATCGATGGGCTTTTTATTAGCGCTATTTATTGTCTATTCTGCTTTAATGGGATTGAGTTTATCTTCTATCTTCATGGTTTACAACATGGGAGCAATTGCTTCTACGTTTTTCGTAGCTGCGGGTGCATTTGCAGGGATGGCAATTATTGGTTACACCACTAAAACGGATTTAACAAAATTCGGCAGCTTACTTTATATGGTGTTCATTGGAATGTTTATTGCTGGAATTGTGAATCTATTTATTGGTAGCGATTCTATGGGTTTCATCATCGCTTGTTTAGGTGTATTCGTATTCACTGGTTTGACAGCTTACCAAATGCAACAATTAAAAGCAGTATCAACTCAACCTGGCTTATCAGAGGATGACAGAAACAAACTATCTTTAATAGGAGGATTACAACTTTACATTCTATTTGTGAATTTATTCCTTTCACTATTAAGAATCTTAGGGTCAAGAGATTAAATAAGTTCTTAACTTTTTAAATCCCGATTGTTCAAATGAATTTTCGGGATTTTTTCGTTTAATCACTTGCCAAAACCAAACAATTTATAACTTTGAAAAAAAATAATATTATGTCTGACAATTTCTTTGAAGAATCAACTGCTGCTTTAGGTACGATTTACACAATTATTATTCTTTCAATCCTAGTTAGTGTATTGATTTGGGGTTAATTTTCGCTAGAGAATAACTTCAAACAACGCATCCGGATTTCATGCCTTTCAATGCTGTTTTTTCTTGGTTAATCGGGAAACGTCAACCGCGTATTGATAATTCCCGTGATTTACCTATCGAATCACAACAAAATGTCTTCAATTTCCTTGTAAAACATTTAACCCTAACTAAATTTGGAAAAAGCTTTGGTATTACAACCAACCTTACTATTCAAGCCTTTCAACAGAAAGTTCCACTTCAAGATTATGGAACCTTAAAACCTTGGATAGATCGTTCCATCAAAGGTGAAGCTTTTCTACTTTGGAAAGAAAAAACAACTTGGTTCGCCAAATCATCTGGAACAACGGCAAATAGAATCAAAATCTTACCAATCACCAAAGATTCACTTTTTGAGAATCACTACGCAGGTGGAAAAGACCTATTAGCTCAGTATTACACCAATCTTCCAAATCGCAAATTATACAATGCTAAACACCTTATTATAGGAGGAAGTGGTGAAGTGATTACCAATAACGAAGGAACTTTCATAGGTGACTTATCAGCAATAATAATCAATCACTTGCCTTGGTGGACAGAATTACGACGTTCGCCGAAAAAAGAAATCGCCCTCTTGGGAAATTGGGAAGAAAAACTCGATAAAATGGCGCATGCGGTAATTGATGAAAATATTTGCATCATTGCAGGAGTTCCTAGTTGGACTTCCCTCCTACTTAAAAAAGTACTGGAAATTTCTGGCAAAAAAACAATTCATGAAGTTTGGCCCAATTTAGAATTATACATTCATGGTGGGATGAACTTCGCTCCTTATTCAACTACTTTTCAGAAATTGATTGGAATCCCAATTAATTACGTCGAATCGTATAATTCATCTGAAGGATATTTTGGCTTGCAAGATCAACTTAACTCCAAAGATTTATTGCTTTTAACTGATGCTCAAGTGTTTTATGAATTTATCCCGACGGATTCATTTGAAGGTTTGAATTCGAAAACAGTTTTAACATTAGATCAAATTGAGGTCAATAAGGAATATGCTTTAGTAATTTCAACTTCCTCCGGATTATGGCGTTACATTATTGGAGATACCATCCGATTCAATAGTATTTATCCTTTTAGGTTTATTGTAACAGGTCGAACTTCGCACTTCATTAATGCTTTTGGAGAAAAATTAATCGTTGAACATGCTGAAAAAGCGATAACAATAACGTGTGAAAAATTAAACTGTTCGATTCGCGATTTTACCGTTGCTCCACTTTTTAATAATTCTGAAAATTCAACTGGTTGCCATGAATGGATCATCGAATTTGAGGAAAACCCAAAAGATGAAGAATTATTCAAAGTCACGTTGGATAATGAACTTAAAAAAGCCAATGCAGACTACGACGCCAAACGCTTCGAAAGTTTAAACATTGGTTTCCCTGTTTTTCATTTCGCTCCAACAGGTTCTTTTCAAAAGTGGTTAAAAACCATCGGGAAATTGGGCGGACAACACAAAGTTCCTCGATTAATGAACAATCGAACAATTTTGGAACAAATTATGCAATTGATTCCGTAACTTCAAGCAATCAATTCATGAAAAAACTAATTTTTCTTCTTTCTATTTTTCTAATTTCCAATATAAATTGGTCACAAACAGCTGATTTAAAAATAATTAAAGAATTTAACCTCAAAGAAGAAATTGGGAATTGGACGGTAGATAACATCGGAAATTTGATTATCCAACAAGGGAATACACTTGTTAAAATCGATTCAACGGGTACGCAGCAATTTACACAAAGTATCAAGTCCTTGGGTGAAATTTCGCAACTTACAAGTATCAACTCCATGAAAATCGTTCTCTTTTCAGAAGAACAACAATGCATTTGCCTTTTAGATAACACATTAACAATCAATGGTAAATGTAAATTTTTGGAGCAATACGACATACGAAACGCAAAGTTTATTGCAGCCTCAAACCGACCAAATTTAATCTGGATTTATGATCGCTTCAATTCAAGTCTTTTTTTAATCGACATAATACAAGATAAAATCATCCAAAAAGTGGAGAATTTCGCAGGAATTGCAGGGATTAAATCAGAGTTAATAGCGATGGAAGAATACAAAAACAAACTCTACTTACAAGATTCCGAACAGCTATACGAATTTGACTTAATGTTGAATTGGAGTAATACATTTAAAAAGCCAGCTAAGTTTTGTGCTCTTTGGAAAGAAAATATCATTGGTTTTGAACCTAATTCGCTGAATTTCATAAATATAAACACGAATGAAAAAACGAACATCCCACTTTCAGAAATAATTAAATTCACCAATTTTCAAGTTAATGGAAGTGATTTTTATTTCGTTGTGGATAAAAAAATCTCAAAATTCACCTTCAATAGTACTAAATTTTAAGACTTCATTTCAGAGTTTTATCGTATTTTAGCAGTCTTAAAAAATTAGACTATGCACATTGCCGTTGCCGGAAATATTGGATCAGGAAAAACAACTTTGACCAATCTATTATCAAAACATTATGGTTGGGAAACACATTTTGAAGACGTTGATCACAACCCATATTTGAATGATTTTTACCACGATATGCAACGCTGGTCATTTAATTTACAGATTTATTACCTCAACAGTCGTTTTACACAAATTCAGGAAATTAAAGAGACTAAACATACTGTTATTCAGGACCGTACTATTTATGAAGATGCGTTTATTTTTGCACCAAATCTTCATTCAATGGGTTTGATGACCACAAGAGATTTTGAGAATTATTTCTCACTTTTCAACTTAATGGATTCATTTGTGTCAGCCCCCGATTTGCTGATTTATTTACGTGCAAGTGTGCCAACATTGGTTAATCAAATTCAACAAAGAGGTCGCGACTATGAAGAAAGTATTCGTTTGGATTACTTGAAAAGATTAAACGAACGCTATGAAGCTTGGATTTCAACTTATGATAAAGGTAAAATGCTAATCATTGACATCGACAACAATCGTTTTCCCGATAGCCAAGAAGATTTAGGAAAAATAATTAGCTCAATTGACGCAGAAATTAACGGTTTATTCTAAAATGATTGCAATTACTGGTGCCGCTGGATTCATTGCGAGTATTGTTGCACAACGATTTAATGATTTAGGATTCACTGATTTAATTCTTGTTGATGACTTTTCTCATCCCCAAAAAGAGTATACAACAGCTGATTTAAAATTTGCCCATAAAATTGAACGTTCCGTTTTTGTTGAATGGCTAACAAACACAACTGAAAAAATTGATATTGTTTTTCATCTAGGTGCAAGAACTGATACAACAGAAATGAATGTTTCGCTTTTCAATGAATTAAATCTTCATTATTCACAAGCGATTTGGAAAGTATGTACAGATAAAAATATTTCACTTGTTTATGCAAGTTCAGCTGCAACTTATGGTTTAGGAGAATTTGGTTACAAGGACGATCATGGAATTGTCGATAAATTAAAACCTCTTAATCCTTACGGAGACTCAAAAAATGATTTTGACAAATGGGTTTTAAAACAATCTACTACTCCACCATTTTGGGCAGGCTTAAAATTCTTTAATGTTTACGGTCCAAATGAATACCACAAAGGACGAATGGCAAGTGTGATTTTCCATACTTTCAATCAAATTAAACAAAACGGTGAAATGAAACTTTTCCGTTCGCATAATCCCAATTATACGGATGGTGGTCAATTGCGTGACTTTGTTTATGTAAAAGATGTTGCCAGTGTTTGTGAATTTTTAATGAATGAGCAACCAAACTCTGAAATTTATAATTTAGGTTCAGGAAAAGCACGAACCTTCTTAGATTTAGCAAGTTTAACTTTTAAAGCTTTGGGTTTAGAACCAAAAATTAGTTTTGTCGATACGCCTTTAGACATAAGGGATAAATATCAGTATTTTACGGAAGCAGATATGACAAAATTAATAGCAGCAGGTTACTCCAAACCATTTCACACATTGGAAGAAGGTGTTTCGGATTATGTTGGTAATTATCTTGCTAAAAAATAATTTCAATCTCATCTTTTATAATTAAGTGTCATGAATCCAAGCGTCGATGAATTTCTTGAAAAAATAGATAAATGGCAAAGTGAACTTAGTTTATTGCGCAACATATTACTTGATTGTCGACTCGTTGAAACAATAAAATGGGGTCAACCTTGCTATATGTTCAATAAAACAAATGTGGTTATCCTTGCCAATTTCAAAGAAAGCTGTGCTGTGAGTTTTTTAAAAGGAGCTTTGTTATCTGATACTGAAAATCTCTTAGTAAAACCCGGAGAAAACTCACAAAGTGGACGTTTTCTTCGTTTCAAATCTGAAGAAGAAATTCGAGCTTTAGAGCCAATTATCAAATCCTATATTTTTGAAGCAATAGAAATTGAAAAAGCAGGTTTAAAAATCCCACAAAGAGCAGTCGATTCTGAACCTATACCAAGTGAATTATTACAACGATTTGAAGAAAATCCTGATCTGAAAAATGCTTTTGAATCCTTGACTCCAGGCCGTCAACGTGCATATAACATGTTCTTTACAGCTGCGAAGCAATCAGCAACGCGTCTAAGTCGAATTGATAGCTACACTGACCGAATTTTAAACAAAAAAGGGATGAATGACTGTGTTTGTGGACTTTCTAAACGAATGCCGGGTTGTGATGGTTCGCACAAACAATTAGTTAATTGAAAAAACAATAGTACAGAATTTTCATCTTTTAGTTGAATGAAATGTAAAAATTGATTTTCTGAATAAAGATTTAGCCTAAAAAAGATTTAACGAAGATTAGTATTTCAACAAGTGTTACAATTACTAGTCTCTTAATTTTGTAGCCTCAAATCATAAAGATGCCATTTCTACTCATATTGCTTTTCATTATTTCAACTCAAACGTTTTTTTCTTACTCGTTTCTTTCACAATCAGAAATACTTTTTCAAGTAGTTGGTATAGTGCAATTAATTACCTTCATTACTACGATGGTTTTAATGGTTTTATTTTTTAGAAGGGGAAATTCTACCGATTATCGTGCTGGATTTTATTCGTTTGGGGCTATGATTGCTTCAGGTGTTCCTGCAATTGCATTCATCGTGCCTGGGTTCTTAAAACTTTTAACTGGTGATTTTCTATTTTTTCAAATTGGTTGGGCGCTGTCTTTTTTGATGTTTCTAGCCATAATTATTGGTATCATTTGGGGAAGGTGGAACTGGAAAGTTCACCAAGTTGATTTAAAATTCCCACATTTTCCAAGTGAATTGAATAAACTTAGAATAGTTCAAATTAGCGATGTTCACGTCGGAAGCTTTTTCAATAACTACCAAAAAGTAGAAAAAGCCATAGATAAAATCAATAAATTAGAGGCAGACTATGTTTTTTTTACTGGAGATTTAGTCAATAATTCAGCTGCTGAAATGAAAGGCTGGGAATCCGTTTTTTCAAAAATAAAAGCAAAATCTGGTAAATTCAGCATTTTAGGAAACCACGACTATGGAGACTATGTTAAATGGGAATCCGAAACAGAAAAACAACAAAACTTGAAAGATTTAATCGCGATGCATCAAGAAATTGGTTTTCAACCTTTATTGAATGAATCTGTCGAATTAGCTCCAAATTTCTGGCTTCTTGGTGTTGAAAATTGGGGAAAAGCGCCATTTCGTAAAAGTGGTGAATTAGCAAAAACCTTATCAAATGTTCCAGACAAGGCCTTCAAACTGCTCTTGTCGCATGACCCAAGCCACTTCGACCTTCAAGTTTTGGAAACAAATATCGACTTAACCCTCTCCGGACATACCCATGGAATGCAATTCGGAATTGAACGTTTTGGACTAAAATTCAGTCCTGTCTCTTTGCGTTACAAAAAATGGGCTGGATTGTATCAGGTTGGTCAACAATTTCTTTATGTAAACAGAGGCTTCGGCTATTTGGGCTTCCCTGGTCGTGTGGGAATTTACCCTGAAATAACTGAAATTACTTTATCTCGAAACTAAAGTTTTCTAGCTTTTAACATCAATTAAAACCCGCTCCAATTGTGCAAAGTGACGAATGGAATGATTGATTAAAAATCGAAAAGTTCCAACTATTCTACTAAATTTTCTCGTTAAGGTTTTTGCTCATCAAGTAATGTTGAATTTCTCCAAATAAATTATGAGACTTTTCAACGACTTGATAATTAAGGCTTTCGTAAAAAGGAATAGCAATTTCTCTTGCATGCAGAATCATTTTTTCTACCCCTTGCTCAATACATTGATTTTCAATAGCTAACATAACTATTCGTCCGTATCCTTTTCGTTGACAATTGGATTCAACAGCCATAAATCGAACTTGTCCTTCACCAGTTGTATTCAAATCCAAGCGAGCAATTGCTTTTAATACACTTTGTTCATAAAGGGCAAAATGAACTCCCGTTTCGTCACCGTCATTGCGTTCACTTCCCCTTGGTTGATTCCAAGGTTGTCTCAAAATTCGGTAACGCAAATCATAGTAATTTGCCCATTCTTGTTCTGTTTTTGGTGTTCTTATAATGATTTCCATTTGAAAGCAATTGAGGTTAGACGTTTAGTTTCAACACCATCTATCAGTTCTTTTCGCACCAATTCTTGTGCATTTTGTGCTTCAAAAACCGCAGCCAAATTTTTAACTATTCCTGCTGGCACATGCTGTTTAAGCATTTCATCTAAAATTTCTTTCGCCAAAAAAGAACTTATTTTTGATTGAAGTAACTTAAAAAGCAACTCGCGATTGATTACCCGTTGTTGGTTACCGGAAAACCTTACATCTGTCAAAAGTTCTTGTAAGTCTAGTAAATTGCACAACTTTTCAAAATGAATAGGCGATCCAATGGCAAAAGTGATTAATTGTTGATCTTTTGTTTCAAAGAGTTCTCCATAAGGCGCAATATTCGGATGTAAACTTCCTATTCTTTGTGGAATATGTTCAGCCATTAAATAGTTTGAAGCTTGGTTTACCAGACTACAAATTGCTGCATCATACAAGGAGACTTCGACCGTTTTGATTGATCCATTTTGTTTTCTTTCCAATAAAGCCACCAATAAACCTTCTTTCAGATGATGCGCTGCCAAAACATCAATTAAAGCGACAGGCATTTTAACTGGTCCACTTTCAGACGTTCCATTCATTGACATAAATCCAGATTCAGCTTGAAGAATTAAATCATAAGCCACACGATCACTTTCTGAACCAAAACCTGAAATTTTACCGATTATCAAATTTGGATTGATTGCTCTTAAAGTTTCATCCTCTAATTTCAATTTTGCTTCATCTCCAAATTTAAAATTGGAAATCAAAATATCAGCATCTTTGATTAGATCAAGAAAACAAGCGTAATCCTCTTTTTCTTTAAGGTTGAGACTCATGTACTCTTTTCCAAAATTTACCGATGAAAAATAAGCAGAAACAGTAGCGTCTTGTGCCTCACTTGGTAATTTCCAGGACCTTGTTACATCTGGTATTTTTGAATTTTCCACCTTTATAACTTTAGCTCCCAACTCGGCAAAGAAAGTTCCAACGGATGGTCCTGCAAGAACGGTTGAAAGATCTATGACTTTCAAGTCAGAAAAAAGGGGTAATTTCATGCGCTTACTTGTTTCATTCGCAAGGTTGCCATCCAAAGCACTCCAAATAAGATAGTTGCAAAAATTAAATGGGAAGTTTGAACCAATCCTGGCATATCTGCATAAGCTAAAAGTACTCCTGAAATCAGTTCTAATGCCAGCACAATAAAAGAAGTTCGGAGAATCAAATACTTTTTAGTTTGTTCATTTTTCCAAGCAATAAATACTAAGAGCAATAACACAAGCCATGAAAAGCTTCTATGAATGTAGAAAGGTAAACCTAATTTGTCTGTCCAAGTTTCTCTTCCGAAACCTTGTTTTGTCAATAAATCAATAGATTCTCGAACTTGAGTTCCTAAAAACATTTGATAAAAGGTAATGGTAAAAACCACAAAAACGAGCAACCTTATGGTTTTATCAATTGGTAAATTTCGCTGTTGAACTGGACTTATTAATCGAATCACATAAATCTGTAATCCAATTATTACCAAAGCTAAAAACAAATGTATCGTTATTGTCCAAGGAACTAAATTCGTTGCCACAACAATAGAACCAAACCATCCTTCAATAAGCATTAAAATTAAATTGATGAAAGTCAACCACGCAATTTTGTGTTTACGGTATTTGAGCAAAATCCAAAAGAACCCAAGAAGCATAAAATTTCCAGCTAAAAAACCTACCAAACGATTGATGTATTCCGTCCATGTTTTTCGCGTATTAAAAGCCTCTTCCACATAAACAGTCGGATCATTTTGAATACGTTCAGCTGTTGACTTTAATCCAATAGCGGTGAGTAACTTGCAAAATTTCTCTACCTTTTTTTGACGTTTTAACAAATATGCTTCCCTGTAATCAGGTGGCAATTCTGTCACTTCGGTGGGTGGAACCCATTGACCAAAGCACTTAGGCCAGTCTGGACAACCCATCCCACTACCAGAAATACGAACAAAACTCCCAGCTACAACAATTAAGTAAATTAATATCAATGTTACCCAATTAAAACGGACAAAACTCTTTGAAAATTCCATGGTTCAAAAGTAGTCAATGTCTAGTATTTCAAGGTGTTTTTTTGTTTTTTTTCTGAAAAAATCAACACTGAAAAACCGTTAAAAAGAAAGGCAAAAACAACCGTTTTGAACTGTTTATCATGAAGCAAATTGTTACAAATTGATTAATTTCCGCTTCATATCAACTTGATATCTTAATTTTGCCCTTGCTAAAGAAAAAATCATGAACCGATTACTAATTGCTATTTGTTGTTTTTTATTGGTTTTAGCCGCTTGTAAAGATGAAGTTCCGAGCAATGAAAAGCCAGTGAATAAAACGAGATTGGATCAATTAATTCCAGCCTATCCTCAAGCAAAAAAGTATGAAAGTCAACTTCAAGCAATTGACAATGACAAAAATTTATTTGAAGCGAAAAGCCTAAGCTATATTGACAATGACGGAAATATAGAAAGTGTTACTGCATTAATAGATTCCACTTATCAATTTTCCAAATTAATACATTACCTCACTGAAACGGATGGAAGGCAAGTTGAAACCCATTTCTATTTCAAAGGAAGTCAACTCTTTACAAGTGTTCAAACAATTAAACGATTTACTCAAACAACCTCTTTTGTGCGGGAAGTAAAAACTTACTATAATGCAAAAAACGAAGTTGTATATACTGCCGAGCGCAAAACTTCTGGTGAAAATGACATCACTAAAGCTGCTTATTCTGAAGCTGACAAAAAAGTTCACAATCCAACTAAAGCATTAGAAATCATTAATCAAACAGGGAAATTCCAAACCAACTTTTTAGGATTTAATGAAGCTAGCGATAAAATATTTATGGTTGTAGGAACTAAAGATTATACCTCCTCAGTGGTAATTGGTTCATACATTGGTGTCTTAAAAACCTTGAAAACAAACGAAAATAATTACCTGAATAGACCGCTTAAAATAGAGTTTGAAGAAGTCACAGAATTAGATGGATTTACCTATCAAGCGCTTTTGGACATCAAATTACTTTAAAAAAAAGAACGTCCTTACCGAGATATTACCATTCAACCTATTTTAAAAATAGTGTTAATTACATTCTTTAATTTTAATCTTAAAAAAAAATTATGCGTTTTAAATATATAGTTATTTTATTCTTTTTTGCTTTCGCTTTCCTACCTAAAGTGACGGCTCAAAATATGAAGGTTACGGGTCACGTAGTTGATACAACTGGAAAAAGAGCTTTAGCTAATGTTTCCGTTTTAGCAGTTAGAATCAAGGATTCACTTTTATTAAAATATACCCGAACAAATGCTGATGGTGATTTTGTGTTGACAAATTTCAAAGTGGATACCTTCACTTTAATAGTTGAACATCCAGAATTAGAACCAAAATCCTATTTCATTTTTGGAAACGAAGGCAACAACGATATAAATATTCCTTCGATAAAAATGAATATGAAAACCAAAGACTTGGATGAAGTTGTCATTTTCGCGAATAAAAATCCAATTTTTTATCGTGGTGACACTTTGGTTTATGTTGCAGATTCATTCAAAGTTGGACAAAATGCAGTCGTTGAAGATTTATTAAAAAAATTACCAGGACTAAAAATTGATGAGAATGGTCAAATTACATCGCAAGGAAAGGAAATCAGTCAAGTTTTAGTGGATGGCGATGAATTTTTTGGGACAGATCCAACCATTGCAACAAAAAACTTGGCTGCAAAAGGCGTCGAATCTGTACAGGTTTATGAAAAAACAAACGAAAATGCTAAAGCTGGTGAAGATGAAAAAATCCAAGTACTCGACTTAAAACTAAAAGACGATGCGAAGAAAGGATATTTCGGTAAAATTTCTGGTGCAAGTGACTTTGGCTTAATGCAAAGTACCCCTTTCTACGAAGGAGAAGTGCTTGTAAATAAATTCAATCAAAGACAAAAGATTTCCGTTTTCTTGCTTACCTCTAATACTCCACGCTCTAATTTTGGTTGGGGTGATATGAATAAATTTGGTTTAGAAAATGAAGGTGGAGGTAATTTTTGGGATAGAGGACAAGGAACAAATACGAGTGGTATTCCTCAAACATTGAAGGCTGGGATTTATTATTCCGATAAAATTGGAAAAACAGGTAAAATTGGTTTTAATTATTCGTATTACAACAATAAATTGGATGCTTATTCTAGTAGCCAATCCCAATATTTCTTATCTGATAGTTCTTATTATACAAAAGATTCAACAAGGAATTCTTCTAAAAATGAATCACATAATTTAAACTTCAGTTACAAAACAAACATTGATTCATTGACGTATTTGGAAATTAGACCAAATTTCAAATTTGACGCTGCAACAACTGACAATTTGAACACAAGTAGTTTTAGAGATGTAAAATTTTCCGAATATTTATCTACAAGTATTCAAAACATAAACGAATCCAAAGGAATGTCCAGTAATTCTGAGGCTTTGATTCGAAGAAAATTCAAAAAGCCAAAACGAGAGCTAGAACTAAAATACATACTCGATTTTAGTAATAATTCTACTGACGGAAATCTATATTCTTATTCCAAATTTGGAGTTGCTATCGACACCATTGATCAATTGAAAGGAAACCAAAACTCAAGTATAACAAACTATGGAATAGCAACCTACACTGAGCCAATACACAAGCTTTTTAAATTAAAAGTGGAATACCTTTTTGAAAGTGGAAATTCTAATCAAGATAAAAAAACGTTTAACCGTGGAGATGGAAGTTATACTGAAATTGTAAGTCTTTTGACCAATAATTTCGATAATCAACGTTCTCAAAATCGAGGAACAGCTTCGTTAATCTTTGAAAAAGGGAAAAATACGATAACTGGTGGTTTAGGCTATAGAAACATTGCAATAGAAAACAAAAACTTAGTAACAGGTGCAATTGTAGACCAAAGTATCAATAATTTCTTACCTGAGTTTTCTTATATGTACAAACCAAGCATGAGTAAACGATTAAATATCAATTACTCAACTTACTCTTCTCCTCCATCGGTAAACGATTTACAGCCGGTTCCTGACAATAGTAACCCAAATAGAATTCAAGAAGGAAATCCAAATTTGGAACCTGATTATATACATTCATTAATAGCTAATTTCAATTCATGGCAAGCGCTTTCTGGAAGATATATTTGGAGTGGGATGAACGCAACATTAACCAATAATGCCTTTGCAAACCAAACAATTTATGACGCTTTTGGTAGAACTGTTAGTAAGACAGTAAACGTTGACGGAAACTTCAATGCTTCCTTCTGGGTAGGTGGTGGAATTCCAATTTTAAATCGTAAACTAGAATTGTCACCAAAAGCCAATGGAAGTTATTTCAGGTATCAAAACTTTATTAACAATCAATTGAATGTTACTCAAAATACATCTATCAGCACTGGATTAGAAATTAAATTAAATTTAGATTCATTGGAAATCAGCATTGAAAATGATTTTACATACACAAATCCAGTAAGTTCACTTTCAAGCGTATCGAATTTGCCTTTTACCTCTCAGAATTATAACTTGCGATTAGATTATCAATTGCCTTTACATTTCAAAATAAAATTAAATGGTGACTATACCATAAATTCAAGAAGAGCGGAAGGATTCAATCGCAACATTTTTGTTTTAAACGCTGAAGTTAGCAAAGCCTTTTTCCCAACTGAAAACTTGATTCTTGCCATCAATGCTAATGATATATTCAATCAAAACATCAACGTTCAAAGACAAGTGAATGGAAATATAATCACAGATAATTTCACGAGAATTATTTCGCGTTATTACCTTTTAAAATTGACTTACAAATTCAACAATAATAAAACCAAAGAAGATGATTTCAACGGCTGGCACTAAAATTTTAATTATCCTCTCACTTATTTTTAGCTTTCAATTGTCAGCTCAATACATTACAAGTGGGAAAATAACTTACGAACGCAGAACGAACCTAGAAAAACGTTTCACCGATCAACGTATGCGACGTATGATAAACGATGAAAACAAAATTAGAAATGAGTCTTTTACCTTGACTTTCAATGATTCAATTTCTGTTTTCAAACCTATTCCCGTCGAAAAAACAGACGATATGATGTCGTGGATGACAACCAAAAATTCGTATCTGCAAAATCTCAATTCAAAACGACAAATTTCCATTTTGGCACTTTTTGGACAAGATGTTTACGTAAACGACTCTTTACCTGTTAGAGGTTGGAAAGTAACTGATAACAAACGAACGATTGCAGGATACGAATGTCGTAAAGCGATTTATCAAAAAAATGACAGTACACGAATTTATGCTTGGTATTCTCCAGCTTTAATTCCATCCGTTGGGCCTGAAGGTTTTTGTGGATTACCAGGTACTATTTTGGGTGTGGCAACTGAAGATGGTAGTGTAATTTACTTCGCAAAAAAAGTAGATGTGGCTCAACCAGCTAGCACCGATTTAAAGTTAGAAATTGGTAAAAACAAAGTGTTTACTTTACAAGAATTACGTCAAAAACTAGAGAAAGAATACGGCAACACTCCTTGGGGAAAACGTGTTTTTGACGATTTATTCAGATGGCTATAAAACACATTCCTACTTAAAACTCTTTCTTTTCTAAGGTATTTCGTTAATTTTGCAAGTTAACCTCTAAAGGTTCGAATACAAATATGTGGCAAGCAATAGCAAATTTTATACTTCGAAATAGATTTTTCATAATTGGAATAATTACTTTACTCACTGTATTTTTTGGCTATTATGCCATCACAGCCTTGAATTTAGATAACAAATATGGAATCGTTCTCCCGAAAGACTCTCCAACAACTGAAAACTACAAAAAATTCAAAAAGCTATTTGGAGAAGACGGTGGCGCTCTCGTTATTGGAGTGGAAACCGATTCACTTTACACTGAACGTAATTTCTTGTTATGGAAACAATTAGGTGATTCGATTTTACAATTTGATGGGGTTGAATCAATCATTTCAGAAGCGACACTTTTTACAATTAAAAACAATCGAGCTGAAAACAAGTTTGAAATTCATCGTGTGTTTTCAGACATTACTTTTCAAGAAAAAAGTATTGATTCGATTCAAAAAGAAATAAAGAATAATCCAATATACAAAGGGTTACTTTATAGCGAAAAAGGGGATGTTTCCTTGATGATGATTGGAATAAATGAAAAATTTCTAACCGATAAAGTCAAATCAAAAGTTGTTTTAGATATTGAGAAATTGGTAGCATCTTACGAGAAGAAGTTAGGAAAAATGCATTATGCAGGACTTCCTCACTTAAGAGTTGTAATTGCAACAAGAATTCAAAGTGAGATGTTCTTGTTCATTGGATTCTCTTTATTGGTTACTTCTCTCCTACTCTACTTCTTCTTTAGGTCGTTTAGAGTTGTTGCAATTTGTAATTCTGTTGTAATAGTGGCAGTAATTTGGGCGATGGGAAGTATTGCTTTTGCTGGTTATAAACTCACCATTTTGATAGCATTAATTCCTCCACTAATGATTGTGATTGGAATTCCGAATTGTATTTTCTTAATGACAAAATTCCATCAAGAAGTCAAGGAGCACGGTAACAAAGTTAAAGCACTTTCAAGAGTGATTCAAAAAATCGGTACAGCCACCTTTTTAACCAATTTTACAACTGCACTCGGTTTCATCACATTCGCTTTTACCAATTCCGAAAAATTAATGGAATTTGGAATCGCTGCTTCAGTAAATATTATGATGGTTTTCATATTATCGCTGTGTATATTGCCAATTTTTGCATCTTTTTCAAAACCACCCAAACAAAGACATTTAAAACATTTAGATCGAAAATTCGCTACTGGACTCATCGATTTTATTGTAAAAATCACCCAATATAATAGAACTGCAATTTTCATTGTTTCAGGAGTAATTGTTGCAGTAAGTATTTACGGCTTAACTAAAATTAAAGCAACAGGGAACTTAACTGGTGATTTACCAAAAAATGACCAAATTCTATTGGATGTAAAATTTATGGAAAAACATTTTGGAGGTTCAATACCTTTTGAGATTATGGTTTCCTATAAAGAGCCAGGGCGTTTATTCAAGAATACAACCTTAGAGCGTTTAGAATTGGTTCAAAAAGAATTTGAAAAAGACACTTTGTTTTCCAGGAGTATTTCTCCTGTTGATTTTGTGAAAGTAGTAAATATGGCTTATTATGGAAATAATCCTGATAAGTATACTTTAATTTCAAACCGTGATAAATTAAGATTAAAAAAATACATAGATAATTTCTCAATGACCAACGCAAATGGTGGAGGACTTTCTTTAAAAGAATTATTAGATACAAATACGTGTACAATTCGTATTCGCTCTCAAATGAAAGACCTAGGTTCTTATGAAGTTGCCGATAAGGTTGCTTTATTGAAAAAGAAAGTAGATGAGATTTTAAATCCAGATAAAAAGCAAATTGAGATTTATTATACAAAAGCTGAGAAAAACAAAAAATATATAGACTCTATTTTATATTCTTATTCAAATGTTTACAATAGCCTAACCGAATTACTTGCTAAAAACAACAACTCATTGCAAGTAAAATTTGATTCGGATCCTGAGTTTGTGAAGTCTTATTACGGAAAAAAAGATTTTATGCCTAAACTTAGAAAAGCAATCGACAATGAATATTTTGATGTGACCTTTACTGGTACATCTGTCGTTGCATCTGAAGGGACACAATACCTAGTAAATAATTTATTTTCAAGTTTAGCTTTTGCAATTTTATCAATTGGAACTTTAATGGCAATTTTATTTAGATCTTGGAGAATGGTTATAATTTCAATGGTTCCAAATCTAATTCCTTTATTTTTCACAGGTGGAATTATGGGCTTCTTTGGTATCCCATTAAAACCTTCAACTTTACTTGTTTTCAGTATTGCATTTGGAATCTCAGTAGATGATACTATTCATTTCTTGGCCAAATACCGACAAGAACTCAAAAATAAAGAATGGGATTTGCGTGAATGTGTAATTATTGCAATTAGAGAATCTGGACTAGGTATGTTCTATACCTCAATTATCCTTTTCTGTGGGTTCTCAGTATTTATGTTCTCCCAATTTGGAGGAACACAA
The DNA here is from genome assembly GCA_044350515.1 of Crocinitomicaceae bacterium. Classification (GTDB taxonomy): domain Bacteria; phylum Bacteroidota; class Bacteroidia; order Flavobacteriales_D; family Crocinitomicaceae; genus UBA952. Next base: position 133,376 of record JBILHL010000003.1, read on the forward strand.
GCTTTAGGTTTATTAATTTCAATAACCTTGTTAATTGCAATGATTACCAACTTAATTTTATTGCCTTCTTTGCTTTTAACTTTGGATAAATTCATAACAACCAAATCATTTAAAGAGCCTTATTTTGATGCCTACAATGAATACAGCGATATCGACTGGAATGAATTACAAATTAGCTCTGAAAAAGACATTGATAAAAACAACCTTAATTAACTTTTAATCAACTACCATGAAAGGAATTATTTTAGCAGGAGGCTCTGGAACGCGTTTACATCCCTTAACTTTAGCTGTAAGTAAACAATTGATGCCTATTTACGACAAACCGATGATTTATTATCCTTTGTCTATTTTAATGAGTGCAGGAATTAGAGAGATTCTTATTATTTCTACTCCTCACGATTTACCTCATTTTGAGAAATTACTTGGTGATGGTAAAAATCTAGGCTGTTCTTTTTCGTATGCAGTACAAATAATCCCGAATGGACTTGCACAAGCTTTCGTTATTGGAGAAGAATTTATTGGTAATGATAAAGTTGCGTTAATTCTTGGCGATAACATCTTTTATGGAGTTGGAATGGATACACTTCTAAAAGAAAACAATGACCCAGCAGGTGGAGTAGTTTATGCTTATCACGTAAGTGACCCTGAAAGATATGGTGTGGTTGAATTTGACGAAAACATGAATGCTATTTCAATTGAAGAAAAACCATTAAAACCTAAATCAAACTTTGCAGTTCCAGGACTTTATTTTTATGATAATTCAGTTGTTGAAATAGCTAAGAAATTGAAACCTTCAGCACGTGGCGAATACGAAATCACAGATGTTAATGCAGAATATTTAAGACAAGGAAAATTAAAAGTTGCTGTTTTGGATAGAGGAACTGCTTGGTTAGATACAGGAACATTTACTTCTTTAATGCAAGCTGGACAATTTGTGCAAGTTATTGAAGAAAGACAGGGACTTAAAATTGGTTCAATTGAGGAAGTAGCTTATAGAAATGGATTTATTAATAAAGAGCAATTAAAACAATTGGCAACACCACTTGTTAAAAGTGGATATGGTTCTTATTTAATGAATTTGATAAACGATTAATGGAATTTTTAAAAGACTACACTTTATTTTTAGAGAAAGAAATTGAAAACATAAAATTTCCTTCTAACCCTTCAAATTTATACGATCCCCTCGCCTATTTTTTAACACTAGGTGGAAAAAGAATGCGACCAATGGCAACTTTGATAGCAGGAGATTTATTTGGTGTAGCCATTGAAAAAACAAAATTTGCAGCCTTATCAATTGAGCTATTTCACAATTTTTCTTTGATTCACGATGATATAATGGATAAAGCTCCTATACGTCGTGGAAAAGAAACGGTTCATGAAAAATGGAATGAAAACATTGCTATTCTTTCAGGCGATGTACTTTTTGTAAAAGCATACGAATTACTTTCTAAAAACGATTGTAAATACTTACTTCCACTTTTGTCTTGTTTTAATCGCACAGCTATTGAAGTTTGTGAAGGACAACAACTTGACATGGACTTTGAGCAAAGAGAAGATGTAACTTTAGACGAATATATAAATATGATTCGTTTGAAAACCTCTGTTTTACTTGGTGCAGCTTTTGAAATGGGGGCAATCATTGGAGAAGCATCTGAGGAAAACATAAAACACATTTACAATTTTGGAGTTAACCTAGGAATTGCTTTTCAAATTCAAGATGACTTATTGGATCTTTATGGTGAAGCAGAAAAAGTAGGAAAACAAAAAGGAGGCGATATTTTAGCTGACAAAAAGACAATTCTTTCTATTTTGGCAAAAACTGCTGCAAATGAACAGCAAAAAAAAGAGTTAATTCTTATTCAGAATGAAGCTAATCCGAACGAAAAAATAAATCATACACTAGAAATCTTTGATAAATTAAACGTTAAAGAAAAGTGTATCGAGAAAATGGAAGAATACAATAATAAGGCCTTGAACTCAATTGATTTCATAAAAATTGACAACTCAAAAGAAAAATTAATGACTTTATTTAAAATTTTACAACAAAGACAATATTAAAATAGCGAAGTTTTAATAAAGTATTAACTATATTCGCAACATCAAATCAAAAATAAAATTATGAAAAAGGTTTACTTATCATTAGCGCTATTTGCTTCTTTAAGTGCAGTTGCTCAAAAAATGCCTGCTAAAAAAGAATCTTTTAGTCCAGAACGTTCTTTCGTTTCTAAAGCTAAAAAAACAAATCAAGAAATTCTAAAAGCAGAAGGAGACACACTTTGGTTAAGTGGTTTTGAAACTGCTGGAGAATGGGTACAAACATTAGGAACAGGACAAAGTACTAATACTGGTTCTAACCCAGGATGGGAAATTCTAACAGCTATTCCTGCTGCTATCACGTCTCAACAAGCAAATTACCAATGGCCAGCAACTTTTTCTGGTGCAACTGGAAACTTTGCATTCATCAATTCTGATGGAGCTGGTGCAACTGGAACACAAGATGCTTTTTACGAAACTGCTGCAAATATTGATTTATCTGCCGCTGGTTCAGCTGCGTTATATTTGACATTTTCTGAATACTATAGAAATTACCTTGAAAATACATCAGTAGAAGTTTCAGTTGACGGTGGTACTACTTGGACAGTATTTGAAGTGAATCCTGAAGCAGAAGTTCCTGTAAATACGAATAGTATCGATGGAGAAGTTGAAGTTGTAAATATTACACCTGCAATTGGAACTGGTACTTGGACAAATCAAGTTAAGGTTCGTTTCCACTATGTTGGAGCTTATGACTGGTTCTGGGGTGTTGATGACGTAAAAATCGTTGAAGCTTGGGATAACGATGTTAAAATCAACAACTGGTTTGCTGCAACTGATGTTACAACAACACAAGGTTTAGATTATTATACAATAGATGATTCTCAAACTAGTTTCCCTGGTCTTACATTTGGTGCGCTTGTTAATAACAATGGTGCCCAAACACAAGGAAGTGTAGCTCTTAAAGCAACAGCGACAGGTGGTTATGACCAAACTGGTACTTCTATTTCTTTAAATGCAAGCGCAACTGATAGTGTTGCTGTAACTTCACCTTATATCCCTACTGGAGTTGGTGTAAAAACAATCAACTTAACAACTGTTTTAACTGGTACTGATTCTGCTCCTGCAAACAACACTGTTGCTTTAGGAATGGAATTAACAACACAAGAATATTCTCGTGATAATGGTGTTTCAACAGGATCTATAAGCAACACAACAACAAATACTGGAAATCCATTGAAAATTGGTAACATCATGGATATCTTCACTAATTGGGAAACATCTGGTGCTGTTGTAAGATTGAATGCACAGGCAGCTGCAACAGCAGGAGCTGAGTACTGGGTAGAAGTTTTCAAATTTGATGGTACTGATTACGTTTATGAGGCAGAAACAGAAAGAAAAACTATTTCTGGTACAGCAGCATCTTGGTCAAAATTGAAGTGGGTTGATGGAGCTAATTTAGTTGCTGGTAAATTAAACTTTACTGCAGGTGATGATATCTTGTTATTAGCTTGTCACAGTGGTGGTACATCTGAAGTTAGATTTGGTTATGCACAAAATACATACGAAGGTTCAGTTTTAGGATTTTTAGGTGATGGTTCAGCTTTCCAATTAACTGCTCCAGGAGCTATCATGGTTCGTTTGACTGATGATCCAACATTAAATGTTAACGAAATCGAAGAAGCAGCTACTTTCACTGTTTCTCCAAATCCAGCAAATGATGTAATCAACGTTAAATTAAACAACGCTGAGACAGCTGAAATTACAATTACTGATTTAGCTGGTAAAACAGTTAAAAATGTAACTTCAAATGGTATTTCTACTGGTGTTTCAACTTCAGGTTTAAACAGTGGTGTTTACTTTGTAAATGTTACTATTGGTAATTCAACTTCAACTCAAAAAGTTGTTATCAAAAAATAATTTCATTCATTGAAATGAAAACCGCTCAGAAATGGGCGGTTTTTTTTTGTAAAGTAATTTGACACTTCTAATTGTATAAATCTAGTTTTTGTTTTGTAAATTATTTTTTATTGTACAATTCAAGAATAAAAGGAATACTCATAAAGTAATTCATCTATTATCACAACACATCTACGAAGAAATATTTATAATACAATTTTAATCATCGTCGGTTTTACTCGTAACTTTAAACCGATTTAAGAAAAACAAAATGGAAAACATTTGCTATTTGAATAGTAACGACGGAACAGGAATTTTAACCTTAGGTATTGAAGCGGAGATTAAATGCAGTGGTCCAGGAAGTTTACAAAAACTGCAAGAATTCATTGATTTACACAAAGGTTCCTATATTTTTGGATGTTTAAGCTACGATTTGAAAAATGATATTGAAAAGTTAAACTCAAGTAATTTTGATGAACTTAACTTTCCTGATCTTCATTTCTGGAAACCCAACTACGTTGTGCGTCTACAAAAAGAAAACTATATTTTTCTTCAAGGTGAAAAAAAAACTGAAATTTTTGATTTTTTGAATTATTTCTTAGAAGAGGAAACAGATGCCAATTTTCATAAATTTCAAATAGCATTTAAAGCTAGAACCTCTAAAGAAAAATACATTAAAACGGTAACAAAAATAAAAGAACACATCCAACGAGGTGACGTTTATGAAGTAAATTATTGCCAAGAATTCTTTGCTGAGAACGTTGAAATAAAATATCCATTGGATACATATTTCAAACTAAATAACATTTCAAAAGCACCATTTTCAGGTTTTCTTCAACTAGACGATTACTTTGTTTTCTGTGGAAGTCCAGAACGATATATTCAGAAAAAAGAAAAAAAGTTGATTTCTCAACCAATTAAAGGAACTGCAGCACGAAATTCAGACCCAGCGATTGATTTATCTAATAAGCTATCACTAGAAAGCAGCAAAAAAGAACGCGCAGAAAATGTAATGATTGTAGATTTGGTTCGCAATGATTTTTCAAAAATCGCAACCAAGGGAAGTGTTAAAGTGGAGGAATTGTGCAAGGTTTATAGCTTTGCAACTGTTCATCAAATGATATCTACAATTGCATGCGAACCTACCGATTCAACTTCTTTCACTGATATTTTACATGCCTCTTTTCCAATGGGTTCTATGACTGGCGCACCAAAAGTAAGTGCTATGAATATCATTGAAGAGTTGGAAGATTTCAAACGCGGTCTTTATTCTGGATCAATCGGTTATATTTCTCCAAATGGAGATTTTGATTTTAATGTGGTCATACGCAGTTTGATTTACAACCGAAAAAACAAATACCTTTCATGTGCTGTTGGTGGGGCAATTACCATTAAATCCGATCCTGAAAAGGAATTTGAAGAATGTCAAATCAAAGTCAAAAAAATTATGGACAGCTTACACGATGAATAAAATCATTGAATATTTAACGCAAGTAACACAAAATTATCCCGCAGATTTATACTTCATCGCTGTCAGTGGTGGTGTTGACTCTCTGTTGCTCTTACAACTTATGAACCAACTTCAACTTCCTATTCATGCATTACATGTTAACTATCAACTTAGGGGTGAAGACAGTTTTGCTGATGAACAATTGGTTAAAGCGTTTTGTCAAAAAAAACAAATTCCTTTATCTGTAAAATCAATTGATTTTAAGAATTACTTGCTAAAGAAAGGCGGAAATCTACAAAGTGAAGCTCGAAAAATGCGCTATGATTTTTTTGAATCACATCTTGAAAAAATTCCAAACTCAAAATTATTACTCGCCCAGCATCAAGATGACCAAATTGAAACTTTTTACTTACAACTTTTAAGAAATTCAGGAATAGCAGGTCTTTCAGGAATGAAAACTATCAAAGGAGCCTATTTAAGACCGTTTCTAAACTTTCAAAAAAAAGAGTTGTATCAACTTGCAAAAGAATTAGAACTTTCATGGCGAGAAGATAAAAGCAATGCAAAAAACGACTACAGCAGAAATCGCCTTCGAAATGAACTATTACCTATTTTAAAAAAAGAAATCCCAACGTTGGAAGCGTCGATACTTTTAATCCAAGAAAAATTTAAAGAGCAATTGTTGGAAACAACGCGTTTAATTGATAAAATATACGCTGAAACACTCACAACTCAACGACTTGAAATTAATACTTGGTTAGGTTTAGAACCGATTGAAAAAATAGAATTGCTGAAAAAATTGGAAATTCCAACCCATCTTTTTGATGCTTGTAACCAACTTCCTTTTTCTCAAAAAGGGACAAAACTACTTTGGAAAGTAAACGGAAATCAACAGGGAATTATCAGAGAAAACGATTACCTCTATTTAGAAAACAAGCCCTCGGAATTTAAAATTCCAAAATTCTTCATTGAAAAAGTAACAACTTTACCAGAAAAATTTTCGAAATCAGTCATTTACCTTGATGAATCAAAAGTAAAAGGAGAAATTTCACTTCGTAAATGGCAACTTGGTGACCGTATCTATCCAATTGGCCTACAAGGCTCTAAACTAATTTCAGACGTTTTAACAAGCGCTAAAATCCCAAATCATTTGCGTGAAAATTATTATCTCTTAGTTGATAGCGAAAAAATTCTTGCTTGTTTAAACCTTACTATAGACCGACGTTCAATTGCAACAACGGAAACGAAAAATATTCTTAAAATTATCTTATGATAATTAACTGTAAAACAACACCTTAAGGATTTAAATTCAAAAATTAATTTTACTAATTAAATAGTTAGATCAATTAATTTTGAACCTTTTATAAACATGGCTGTAAGCCGTCAAAATAACAATTATGAAAAAGATAGTAGTTTTAGCCTTGATGATTGGAAGCTTATTTCAGGCACAAGCAGGAGAAAAAGAAATTGTAAAAGCAACACTCAACGAAGTGACAGTATATTCGCAAGGTGCACAGCTCCATCACCGTGCAAATTACACTGTTAAAGTTGGCGTAACTGAAATTATAGTTGAAGGAATTAGTTCATACATAGATGCGAAAAGTATTCAAGTAAAAGCAACTGGAAATATGGTTATTCTCGATAGCCGTTATTCGCTTCATTATCCGCAACCTGGACCAGTTAGCGAAGATGGAATTCCATTGAAAATTAAAAAAGACATCGGTCTTCTAGAAGATTCTTTGCGTAATCTTGGTTATGATTTAAAAGAAATTCAAGACGAAATTGATGTTTTGAATACGACTAAGTCAATTGTTATGAATAATGGTTCAATGAAAAGTCAAGGTCGTGTAAATGATTCATTAAATTTCCTAAAGCAAGCAGTTGAATTTTACAGTTTAAAAATCACAGAAATCAATAAAAAATTATTGGCTTTGGAAAAACGTAAAAATGAAAAAATTGACAAGCGAAAAGCGATGGAACAAAGGTTAGTGGACCTAAGAGATTACCAAAATGGAAACGGTTTAAACATTAAAAACAATAATCCTATACCAAGAATCATTGTTACTGTATCTTCCAGCGAAGTCACATCAGGAAAAATGAACCTTTCTTACTTTGTTTCAAATGCTGGTTGGACTCCTTTTTACGATTTACGCAGTGAAGCATTAACAGGAAAAATAAATTTGACTTATAAAGCTCAAGTATATCAAAACACTGGTTTAGATTGGAATGATGTAAAATTAAGTATTTCAACTAATAATCCTTACGCCAATAAAACAAAACCAGAGTTACAACCTTGGTACATCGATTACTATGCTTACCGAGTAGAAGAACAAAATAAGAAAAAAAGTTTAGACTACATTCAGGCAACACCAAATACAGCTAGATCAGAAGCTTTTAACATGGGTTATACCTTTAGTGCAAATGCATTTCAAGATAAAGAAGCATTAACCGCTAACCAATTTACGACCGTTGTACAACAATTAATCGCGGCTGAGTTTAAAATAGATTTACCTTATACCATTAAGTCAAACAACGAACAACACATGGTATTAATTAAACAAACAGATTTAGATACTAAATTCAAATACTATTGTGTGCCGAAATTAGATAAAGGTGTGTTCTTAGTAGCGCAAATGACCAAGCTAGATGAACTTCAATTAGTTCCAGCACGCGCAAATATTTACTTTGACGGTTCTTACATCGGCGAAACATATATTGACCCAACGAGCATGGATGACACTTTAAATTTATCCCTTGGAAAAGATCCAAACATTGTTGTGAAACGCACACTTTTGAAAAAAGAATCAAAAGACAAAATAATTGCTGAAAAAAGAGAGCGTAGTTTTGCTTATGAAATTGAAGTGAAAAACTTGAAATCTATCCCAGTTGACATCGTAATTCAAGATCAAATTCCTATTACTCAAAACGGAGATATTACAATTGAGAAATCTGATTTAGGTAAAGGCGGAAGTTTGACCGAAACAACGGGTCTAATGGAATGGAGCTTTAATCTTAAACCTAAAGAATCGAAACTGTTTAATTACAATTTCAAAGTGAAACACAATAAAGACAAACAAGTTAATTTATAAAACCAAGATTAATCTTAAAACCTCAGTTCGATTGTAAAATTGAAATTCAGATTGATGTAAAAATCTGTTAGTCAAGGCGTTTAATCGATGGTTTACCTGCAGTGCTGCTTACGCGGTAGCGGGCTAAATCGAGATTGAACAACGCAGAATAACTGGTTTTTATGCAAAGTGTGCTTTTATTCCGTTGATAAACAACGATTTACTTCAAAACCCTTTCTTGATTTATCCCGATAAATCTTCAAAAGTGTTATTCGTAACTCATTGTTTTTTAGCGGTCTGAATCCAATTTTAATAATCGAACTGAGGTTTAAAATAAGCTGTGCAAGAAATTGTGCAGCTTATTTATTTTCAAATAACATTATTTTGTAAAAGAATCAGTTAAATTTGATTTACTATTATCCCTCCATTTGATGAAAAATAGTCAACTAAATTATATTCTGAAAATCTTTCTTTTACTGCTAATTTTCGAAATTTCAAGTTGCGAGAACTCACAAAAACCTACGCGTAGAAAAAGTGAAACTATATTGAAAGGCACACTATGGACAAGTGAATTTTACTATTACCACAATCGCTATTTTTTCTTATCAGATGATACTGGTTATTCAGAAGATGGGCAATATGGCTGGAGTACAGGTATTGACCCAGAAATTTATAACAATTCAAAGGACTCTATTCTTTACGAGGATAAGGAACCTTTTAATTATAAACTTCGTGACTCTATTTTGACAATCACCTATAAATCAAAAGAAGACGGAAATGAGACTCGAATTTTCTATTTGGAAAAGAGAAAAAACAAGCAAATCGCTTTTAGATCGGAATATGAATATTCTTACGGTTGTGAGTATCTTATAAAAACCACAAAATAATGGTTAAAACCAGATTCAATTCTTTCAAAACAAGTAATTTTAGTTTTTTAAAATAAAAGCTGTTGTTCAAATTACTGCTTATAATTATTTAATCTTTGATACATAATGAAAGAATTTTGGGATAACCGTTACGCTGAAACTGAATTTGCGTATGGCACTGAAGCAAATAAATTTTTAAAAGAAGAATTAATAAAAATTCCAAAAGGGAAAATACTTTTTCCAGCAGATGGAGAAGGTAGAAATTCAGTATTTGCAGCAACATTAGGGTGGGAAGTTACCTCGTTCGACATAAGCCATGAAGGTCAAAAAAAAGCATTGCAACTGGCTAAAAACAAACAGGTTAAAATCGAATACCTTTTAGAAGATTTAGAAAAAATAGGATTTAAAAATGACCAATTTGATGTAATTGCATTGATTTTTGCTCACTTTCCAAGTAATATAAAGTCTCATTATCATCAATTGTTATCTACCTATTTAAAAAAAGGAGGAAAAGTAATTTTTGAAGCTTTCAGTAAAAAACATATTGATTATAACACTAAAAATGAAAAAGTTGGTGGACCAAAAGACATTGATACTTTATTCTCAAAAGAAGAAATAGTCAATGATTTTAAAGAATTTGAAATCATAGAATTATCAGAAAAAGAGGTTGAATTAAATGAAGGTAAATACCATATCGGTAAAGGTTCTGTAATTAGATTTGTGGGTAAGAAAATTTGAACCTCTCACGATCCAATCTTTTTATAAACCAAAAAATTTTAGTTAAACTGACTCAAATTCATTTAATCGAATGTCAACCTGACCCAAAATAGTAGATAAAAACTAAAAAAACTAGATGAAAGAAATAGAACGTAAATTTTTGGTTAATAATGAAGAACTTGAATTTATTAAAACGCATCGTGGCATTAGGATTGAGCAAGCATATATTCAAAATAAAAAAGATCGAACTGTTCGTTTGCGAACAAAAGGTGACAAAGCATTTCTTACAATCAAATCTGGAACAACAACCTTAAGTAGAGATGAATTTGAATACGAGATTCCAGTTGAGGACGCTCTAGCTATGATGCATTCAATGGAATTAAAAACGCTAACAAAAACTCGCTATGAAATAGAACTAAATCAACATAAATGGGAAGTTGATGTTTTTGAAGGTAAACTTGAAGGCTTGATAATAGCAGAAATAGAACTAAGATCAGAAGATGAGTATTTTGATAAACCAACTTGGCTTAGAGAAGAAGTTACTTTCGATTCCAATTATTTAAATGCGAATTTGATCAATCAACTTTAAACAAAAAAGCGACCCACTTTTTAAATGAGTCGCTTATTTTAAAATGATTCTTTTTTATTCTTGTGAAGCTAAATAGCGTTCAGCATCAAGTGCAGCCATACAACCTGTTCCAGCAGCCGTTATCGCTTGTCTGTATGTTTTATCTGCCGCATCACCTGCCACAAAAACGCCCGGAACATTTGTTTTACTTGTACCTGGTTGCGCATATTTAATATATCCTGTTTCATCCAAATCAATAAAATCTTTGAAAATATCTGTATTTGGTTTGTGTCCAATCGCAACAAAAAATCCAGTCGCAGGAATTTCGTGTTCTACTTTCGTTTCGTTATTAATCACACGAACACCAGTAACTAACTGACCATCACCAAGAACCTCCAGTGTTTCTGTGTTATAAAGAATTTCAATATTTGCTGTTTTCTTAACGCGATCAGCCATGATTTTCGAAGCTCTAAAATCTTTTCTAACTAACATTGTAACTTTCGTACATAATTTAGATAAATAATGTGCTTCTTCACAAGCTGAATCTCCAGCTCCAACAATTACAACTTCTTGATTGCGATAGAAAAAGCCATCACAAACGGCACATGCTGAAACGCCTCCACCAAGTGTCAAGTATTTTTGCTCACTCTCTAATCCTAAGTATTTTGCGGATGCTCCAGTTGAAATAATTACAGTTTCTGCATGAATTTCTTTGCCGTTATCTACCCAGCATTTATGAATTGGACCACTAAAATCTACTTTATCAATAAATCCAAAACGAATATCAGTTTCAAAACGTTTTGCTTGTGCTTCTAATTCGACCATCATTTCTGGTCCACTAATACCATTTGGATAGCCAGGGAAATTTTCAACTTCATTGGTGGTTGTTAACTGTCCTCCCGGTTGCATTCCTTGATACATAACAGGTTTCATATCTGCTCTTGCTGCATAAATTGCTGCGGTATATCCTGCTGGTCCGGATCCAATAATTAGGCAATGTACTTTTTCAATTTCACTCATCTCATTTATTTTTGATTCACAAAATTAACCCAAAGGAATGAATACAGCGAGAAATATTTTTAACATCCTAAGTAAGATTTCAAATTTGAATCAATTGTAAAAAATACAACTACAAATTTTGAATCATTAGGAATAAAATCGATTAAATTAAGGGATAAAATCAGTGGGAAATTGAGCTTGACTTAGAGCGAAACTATTATAGATATAAATCTATCAGTCCCTCTGGAGCATCAACGTAAAGAACTTTCTTTTTACGATCTACTTTCTTAACCAAGCCACCAAAAATTGGCAATAAAACTTCTTTGCCATTAATTTCTGTTTGCATAAGAGGATTCGAGGCAATTTCAATAATATTAGTTACCAATCCGATTGAACCTTTAACAGAATCAATCACTTCGTAACCAAGCACTTCGTGATCATAAAAACTCACGTCGTCTAATTCTTTCAGTTCGTCTAAAGGTAGGTAAATTGCTTTTTTGAGGAGTTTTTTGGCAGCTTCTTCCGTGTCAATTTCTTTGAATTTAACCGTAATGAAGCCTTTATTTTTTAGTTTGACGTTGTCGATGAAATAAGGCGTTAGAAAACCATTCATTTCGACAAATACTGTTTCTAGCTCAGTATATTCTTCTGGATTCGTAACGTCCAAAAACAGCGAAACTTCACCTTTAAATCCGTGAAGTTTCGCTATAGATCCTAATTGAAAAAAATCTTCTTTATTCATTTCTGCTTATTCAGCAGCACCTTCTTCTTGTGCTTCTTCGTTTGCAGTTTCTTCAGTTGATTCTTCAGCAGCTTCTTCAGCTACTACTTCTTCTTCAACTACTTCTTCCACAACTGGTGCGTTTTTTGCAGCTAATTCAGCAGCTTTTGCAGCATTTGCAGCTTCTTCAGCTTTCAATCTTGCTACTCTTTCTTGTTCAGCGTTTTTAACTAAACCATCTTTTTTACCTTCGATTTTTGCTTCTTTAGCAGCCAACCAAGCTGTGAATTTTTCTTCCACTTGCTCCATTGTCAATGCTCCTTTAGCAACACCTTTAATTAAATGGTTTTTGAATAAAACACCTTTGTAAGAAAGAATTGCTTTAGCTGTATCAGACATTTCAGCTCCCGATTGTACCCAGTTAAGTGTTTTTTCGAAATCAATGTCAATTACTGCAGGATTCGCTGTTGGATTGTAGGTTCCCAATTTCTCGATGAACTTACCATCTCTTTTCGCTCTGCTATCAGCAGCTACTAAATGGAAAAACGGTTTACCTTTTTTTCCATGTCTTTGTAATCTAATTCTTGTTGCCATAAGGGTTTACAGTTTGAGGTACGAAACCTCGGTTTATAAAAATTTTAAAGTGCAAAGATAAGCATCTTTTTAGAATCTGCAAGTCTTCTTTTAAATTGTTCACATACAGTTAAAAATCCACTAAAAACAAGAAAGAATTTCAATTTTAAATTTCCTTCAAAAACCACATATTACAAGCTGTGTGTCCAGAATTTCCAAGCGACTGATTGAGTTTTTTAAATCCTGCTTGGAGATACATATTTACTGCCTTAGCATATTCAGGTAAACTTTCGATATAAATAGATTTATAACCCATTTCAAGTGCCGATTTAATACATTTATTCATCAATTCTAACCCAAAACCTTTACCTCTTGCTTCTTTTGAAATGTAGAATTTAACTAATTCTACGCAATCATCAGGCAAACCTTCCGTTGGAAACAAACCACAACAGCCAACTGCCTTCCCTTCAATTTCAAGTACCCATAATATAGAATTTTCTTCTTGAAACAATTCAAATAAATCATCTGTCGTTGGATCTGAAAATACGGTTCCTTGCTGAGGTGCATTGTGTTGAATAAATACTTGACGAATCATTTTTGCTAAAGCAAGATTATCACTTTTTTGGATGGTTCTAATGGTTGATTTCATTATTTGTTATTAAATAAAAAGGAGACCTTTCGATCTCCTTCTTTGTTTTATTTACTTGCAGGATAAACCTACTTTTATTTGATTTTACAAGTGAATTACTTCACCATAAGCTGCTGCTGCTGCTTCCATAATTGCTTCTGACATTGTTGGATGTGGGTGAACCGTTTTAATCAATTCTTCACCTGTTGTTTCCAATTTACGAACGGCAACTAATTCTGCTACCATTTCTGTAACATTTGCTCCAATCATGTGCCCACCTAATAATTCGCCATATTTCGCATCGAAAATTAATTTAACAAAACCATCTTTTGCTCCAGCAGCACTTGCTTTACCTGAGGCAGAGAATGGGAATTTTCCAACTTTAACTTCATAACCCGCTTCTTTAGCCGCTTTTTCTGTCATACCAACAGATGCAACTTCAGGTGAACAGTACGTACATCCTGGGATATTTCCATAATTCAATGGTTCTGGGTGGTGACCTGCGATTTTCTCAACACAAATGATTCCTTCTGCAGATGCAACGTGCGCCAATGCTGGGCCGGGAACAACATCACCAATAGCATAATATCCAGGAATATTTGTCTGGTAATAATCATTCACTAAAATACGACCTTTATCTACCACAATTCCAACTTCTTCTAATCCAATATTTTCGATATTTGCTTGAATACCAACAGCTGAAAGAACAACATCACATTCGATTTTTTCTTCTCCTTTTGCTGTTTTAACAGTAACAACACATCCAGCTCCTTTAGTATCTACTGTTTCTACAGAAGAGTTTGTCATTACTTTAATTCCAGATTTTTTAAATGATTTCTCCAATTGTTTTGATACTTCTTCATCCTCAACAGGAACGATATTTGGCAAGTATTCTACAACCGTTACCTCAGTTCCAATTGCATTGTAAAAATAAGCAAACTCAACACCAATCGCACCTGAACCAACAACTACTAACCTTTTAGGCTGCGTTGCTAATGTCATTGCTTGACGGTAACCGATGATTTTTTCACCATCTTGCGGGAGATTCGGCAATTCACGAGAACGAGCACCAGTTGCAATGATAAGTCCTTTTGTCGCAGTATATTCTGTTGTTGTTCCAGCTTCGTCCGTAACTGCAACTTTTTTACCTGCTTTAATAATTCCGTTACCTTTAAGAACGTCGATTTTATTTTTCTTCATTAAGAATTGGATACCATTGCTCATTCCGTTAGCAACATCGCGGCTTCTTTTAACCATTCCTCCAAAATCAGCTGAAGCATCTTTTACAGTGATTCCGTAATCAGCAGCATGAGAAATATATTCAAAAACATTTGCTGATTTCAACAAAGCTTTCGTTGGAATACAACCCCAATTTAAACAAATACCACCAAGCTCTTCACGCTCAACGATAGCAGTTTTTAAACCCAATTGAGATGCACGGATAGCAGTAACATAACCACCTGGTCCACTTCCTACAACAATAATATCGTAATTCATAATTTTAATTTTAAGGCACAAAATTAATGAAAAAAATAGCGCGATATTCAACTCGTCAAAAACAACATTTCTTTCTCAAATTACCTCTATTTTTCAATTTTTCATTGTTAAAAAAATACCGTAATTAGAACATACTCATCCTTTCAATTCTTTATTTAATGCTTACTTTTGCTCTGAAAAATTTTAGAATGGAAAGCACACTTCAAAAAGAAGCAACACTCGAACAAGCTATAGATTTAGGACTAAGAGCAGATGAGTTTGAAATGATCAAAGAAATTTTAGGTAGAACTCCAAATTTTACGGAAACAGCTGTTTATTCAGTGATGTGGTCGGAACATTGTTCTTACAAAAATTCAATTTTATGGTTGAAAACTTTACCTAAAGATGGTCCTCACATGTTAGTAAAAGCAGGTGAAGAAAACGCTGGTTTAGTTGATATCGGTGATGGATTGGGATGCGTTTTTAAAATTGAATCGCACAATCACCCAAGTGCATTAGAACCTTATCAAGGAGCTGCAACTGGCGTTGGAGGTATCAATCGCGATATTTTTACGATGGGAGCTCGTCCTATTGCTCAGTTAAATTCATTGCGTTTTGGAAACATTGAACAAGCTAGAACAAAATGGTTAGTAAAAGGTGTGACTAAAGGAATTGGCGATTATGGAAATGCTTTTGGTATTCCAATCGTAGGTGGTGAGGTGTTTTTTGATGATTCTTACAACACGAATCCGTTGGTAAATGCTTTTTCTGCTGGAATTATTGATACGAAGAAAATGATTTCTGCTACTGCAAAAGGTCCAGGAAATCCTGTTTTCATAGTTGGTTCAGCAACAGGTAAAGATGGAATTGCAGGAGCAGCTTTTGCATCCAAAGATATTACTGAAGATTCAGCAAATGACTTACCTTCAGTTCAAGTTGGAGATCCGTTTATGGAGAAATTGCTTTTAGAAGCAACTATGGAATTGGCTGGTACTGATTGTATTCGAGGAATGCAAGATATGGGTGCGGCTGGAATTACTTGTTCAACAAATGAAATGAGTGCAGCTGGAAATGTAGGGATGGATATTCATTTAGATAAAGTTCCAACGCGACAAGACAATATGTTACCTTACGAGATTTTACTTTCCGAATCGCAAGAAAGAATGCTTGTTGTAGTTGAAAAAGGAAAAGAAAAAGTAGTAAAAGATATTTTTGACAAATGGGATTTACACGCTGAGGAAATTGGTGTAGTTACTGAATCTGATCGAGTTCGTTATTTTATGAATGGCGAAATGGTTGGAGATGTACCTTGTCAATCGTTAGTTCTTGGTGGTGGAGCACCACAATATAAAAGAGAATATAAAGAACCAGCTTATTACCAAGAATTCAAAAAGTTCTCAATTGATTCAGTTGAAATGCCTTCAAACTTAAAAGATGTAGGTTTCAAAATGTTAGGTCTACCAAATATCGCTTCTAAACGTTGGGTTTATGAGCAGTATGATTCAATGGTTGGTACAAAAAATATGACAACGAATCGTCCTTCGGATGCCGGAGTTGTAAATATTAAAGGAACAAATAAAGCCTTAGCAATGACTGTGGATTGTAATTCACGTTATGTAAACGCTGATCCAGAAGTTGGAACAATGATTGCTGTTTCTGAAGCGGCAAGAAATATTGTTTGTGCAGGAGGAATTCCAAGCGCTATTACTAACTGTTTGAATTTTGGAAATCCATATAATCCAGAATCTTATTGGCAATTTGTTGGTGCAATTAAAGGAATGTCAGCAGCTTGTTTGAAATTTGAAACACCAGTAACTGGTGGTAATGTTTCTTTCTATAATCAAACTTCAATGAACGGAGTTGAAGTTCCTGTATTCCCTACTCCAACGATTGGAATGATTGGAATTGTACCTAACAAGGATAAAGTAATGACTTTAGACTTCAAACAAAAAGGAGACTTAATTTTCTTAATAGGAGATTATATTGAAGATATTGCTTCATCTGAGTATTTAGCGTCTTATCATGGAATAAAAGCATCGCCAGCACCTTATTTTGATCTGAATAAAGAATATGAAATGCAAAATGCCGTTAAAGGATTAATTGAACAAAATCTAGTAAATGCTGTTCACGATGTTTCAGACGGCGGATTATATGTTACTTTAGTAGAAATGTCAATACCGAGAGAATTAGGTTTTGATATCGTTACAGATTCAGAAGTTCGTGAAGACGCATTTTTATTCGGTGAAGGTCAAGGACGTGTAGTTGTTACAGTTACAGAAGAACAAGAAGAAGAATTCTTAGAATATATGGTAGAGACAGGAGTAAATTTAACACTACTTGGACACGTTACCAAAGGAAAACTGCAAGTTGATGAATTACCTTATGGTTTCATCTCAGAAGCAAAAGAAATTTATGATAATGCGCTTGCAAAACATTTAGAAAATTAAAATGGAATACAACACAACTAGAAATCATCTGATTCTACCAGAGTACGGCAGAAATGTACAAAATATGATAGCACATGCTAAAGAATTAGAGGATCGTTCTGAAAGAAATAGAGCTGTTCAAGCAATCATTGAAGTAATGGGGCAATTAAATCCACATTTACGTGATGTTGACGATTACAGACACAAACTTTGGACACATTTATTCGTAATGGCGAACTTCGATTTAGATGTAGATACGCCTTATGAAATTCCAAAACCGGAAGTCTTAAACGAAAAGCCAGAATGGATGGAGTATCCAAAAAGCAATATCAAATATGGACATTATGGAAAATATACTCCAAAAATCCTTGAAACTGCTAAGACAACAGAAGATCCAAACGAAAAAGAATATTTAAAAAATTCAATGGCAAATTTTATGAAGAAGCAATACCTTTCTCATAATAATGATGCTGTTGAAAACAATGTTATTGCAGGTCATTTAAAAGAATTATCTGACGGAGAATTAATTCTTGAGAATCCAGATGAATTGATAAATACAAATACAATTCTTCGTTCAATGGGAATTGGACCAAACAACAACAAGAAATTTAGTAAAAAACCAAATTTCAAACAGAAACAAAACCAAAATCAAAAACAAAAATTCAAAAAGCAATAATATGGCTTCATTTGAAATATATGGTGGAAAACCTTTAAAAGGGGAATTATATCCTCAAGGTGCAAAAAACGAAGCACTTCAAGTTTTATGTGCCCCTCTTTTAACCGAAGAAAAAGTGACGATTTCTAACATTCCCGACATTGTGGATGTAAATAAATTGATGGCTTTACTTCAAACGATGGGAGTTAAAATCGAAAAGGTTGAAAAGGGAACATATATTTTTCAAGCAAAAGACATTGATTTATCTTACTTAGAAACAGAAGACTTCAAAAAAAGAGCTTCAGCTTTACGGGGCTCTATTATGATTGTTGGACCGCTTTTGGCACGTTTCGGACGAGGATTTATTCCAAAACCTGGAGGAGATAAAATTGGAAGACGCCGATTAGACACTCACTTTGAAGGATTTGCATTATTAGGTGCCAAATTCAATTACGATGCTGGTGAACACTTTTATTCGGTTGAAGCTGAACATTTAAAAGGAACTTATATTCACTTGGATGAAGCTTCTGTAACTGGAACTGCTAATGTTTTAATGGCAGCTGTTATGGCAGAAGGAACAACAACTTTTTACAACGCCGCTTGTGAACCATATATTCAACAATTATGTAAAATGTTAAATTCTATGGGTGCGAGAATCTCTGGAATTAGCTCAAATTTATTAATTATTGAAGGCGTAAAAGAATTAAAAGGTTGTTTCCATCGAATTCTTCCTGATATGATTGAAATTGGAAGTTTTATTGGTTTGGCAGCAATGACACAATCAGAAATAACAATCAAAGATGTGAGTTGGGACAACTTGGGTATAATTCCGAATGTTTTCCGAAGAATGGGAATTAAATTGGAAAGAAGAGGAGATGATATTTTCATCCCTGCTCAAGAAAAATACGAAATTGACACGTTTATTGATGGTTCCATTTTAACCATTTACGATGCACCTTGGCCTGGTTTTACTCCAGATTTACTTTCAATTATCTTAGTAGTTGCAACACAAGCCAAAGGCTCCGTTTTGATTCACCAAAAAATGTTTGAGTCGCGTTTATTTTTTGTTGATAAACTAATTGATATGGGAGCTCAAATCATTTTGTGTGACCCACATAGAGCAACTGTAATTGGTTTGAATCGTGAGCACAGTTTGAAAGGTATTACAATGACTTCACCTGATATTCGAGCTGGGGTTTCTTTGTTGATTGCGGCTCTTTCAGCTACTGGAAAAAGTGTTATTGAAAACATTGAACAAATCGACAGAGGCTACCAAGATATTGAAATGAGATTACGCAACATTGGTGCTGATATTAGACGAATCGGATAATGAAGAAACAACTTTTTATCACTTTAGGAATAATTATCATTTTGGGTTGTGTCTCAGTTTGTATGCGTAATCCAAACACTGAATTAAAAGTTGATACTGCCCCAGAAATAGAGTTAACTTCACCTAATGGTAAAGTTGTAAAACTCTCAAAACTTCGTGGTAAACTTGTTCTAATTGACTTTTGGGCTTCTTGGTGTGGTCCATGTAGAAGAGAAAATCCAAATGTCGTTGAAGCTTATTTTAAATATAAAAACTCGAAATTCAAAAATGCTAAAGGGTTCGAAGTTTATAGTGTTTCCCTAGACCGAGATGAAAAAGCTTGGAAAGAAGCAATTAAAACGGATAAATTAATCTGGAAAAATCACGGTTGGGATAAAGATGGTAAAGCATCAGCCGCTTATAATGTTTCATCAATTCCTTCTGGTTTCTTAATTGATGGGGAAGGAAAAATTGTAGCCCAAGGTGGACAATTAAGAGGAATGAATTTACATTTAGCAATTGAAAAACAATTGAAATAAGCTTAAATACGATTTAACACGTATTCTATCAGACCATTCATTTCTTGGTCATAGCCTTTAGAAAACTCATAATTTGGACGGTTTGCAACACCTAAACAAATTGTTGTGCACTTATGACCTAAAGCTTTTCCTAATGCAAACAAAGCAGAACTTTCCATTTCAAAATTTAATATTTGAAGTCCGTCGCTTTCAAATGAACTTAAACTATTATGAATTTCGGAAGCATTAGTTGGAATTCTTAAATTTCTTCCTTGAGGTCCATAAAAGCCAGAACTTGTAATTGTTATCCCTTGATTGGTTAATTCTGAAGCAAAACGCTTAGTCATTTCACTATCCGCTGAAATTAAATAAGGAATTATTTTGGCGGGTAAACCTATATGGTTTTGAATCTTTTCTCCTAATGAAAATTCATTTTCGTCAAATGGAATTTCATAGAAATGAGCAATATTATCTAAACCTAAAGCGTGGGAAGATAAAATATAAGAATGAATAGGAATGTACGATTGAACAATTCCACAAGTACCGATTCGAACTATTTCTAATTCTGTTTTAACTTCTTTTTCAATTCTATTCTCTAAATCAATATTGACTAAAGCATCTAATTCATTCACTACAATATCAATGTTATCAGTTCCAATTCCCGTTGACAAAATAGAAATTCTTTTTCCTTGATAAACTCCAGTATGGCATGTAAATTCACGATGTTGTGATTGATGTTCAATTGAATCAAAGAACTTAGAAATCAACCCTACTCTATCTTGATCACCAACGACAATTATTTTTGTAGCTAAGTTTTCAGGTGAAAGCCCTAGATGATAAACTTGATTTTTAGCATTTAATACTAAATCCGTTGCAAGAAAATGTTTAAGCATCTTAATTTGTTAAACTACCGAAAACTTTGGTAAGAATATCTGTAACACGAGCCATTGGATCTTTACGAATTTTATTTTCCTCTTTTTCTACCATTTGAAATAAACCTTTGATAGCCAATTCAGTTACATAAGCATCTAAATCTGGGTTAAGTTTTTGTCCACCAGAAATTGTCATCGCCCCATTATACTTATTGATTATTGGATTCCAATATTCAGTTAACTTAACTCGTGAAGTTGCCTCTTTAACTTTTGGTGCAAATGCTGTTACTAATTTTGCTGTAGTTTGGTCTCTTAAAAATTTCGTAGCTGCACCGTCACCACCATTTAAAATGGAAAAACCATCTTGAACACTCATATTTTTTATAGCATCCATAAAAATTGGCAAAGCCTCTTTTGTAGCTTCCTCAGCTGCACGATTTAAAGTTGTTTCAAATTTTTCAACTTGACCATCTAAACCCCATCCTAGTGCTTTTTCCTTAACTTTAATAGCATCAGGAGGGAATGGCAATCGGATTGCGTCATTTTTCAAAAAACCATCAGTGACGGATGTAATATTCACAGAGTTTTTTATCCCTACTGATAATGCTTCTCTTAAACCTGATATTACCTCATCGTTAGTTAATTTAGGAGCTGAAGCTTGCCCAGAAGATGATGGTGTGGTTAATGCGCCAGCGGCTTGATTCAATACATCACAAGAAACTAGAGATAACGATACGATTGGAACTAATAGAATAGATAATTTCATAGTTGAATATTTTTATAAATTTAAGA
The DNA here is from genome assembly GCA_044350515.1 of Crocinitomicaceae bacterium. Taxonomy (GTDB): domain Bacteria; phylum Bacteroidota; class Bacteroidia; order Flavobacteriales_D; family Crocinitomicaceae; genus UBA952. Next base: position 154,947 of record JBILHL010000003.1, read on the forward strand.
TAAAAAAGAAACGCATCCACATTCATGCCAGAATAATAGATGCGTTTTAGAAAAATTTAATATTTCTACTTTAAAATATTTATAAAACCCACATGTTGTTGTCTTCCATCAGAATTTAGTTCTTTGTAAGTCATTTTCCATGTATATGATCCTTGTGGTACTTTTTGGTTTTTAAAGATACCGTCCCATTCTGCACTTGCATCATAAGATTCCCACATTAATTCGCCCCATCTATTGAATACCTCAACTTTGAAATTCATAAAATCTATTCCTTCAATGTAGAATTTCCAAGTTTGATTATGCTCATCACCATCAGGTGTAAAAGAATTAGGAATATACATAATTACATCAGGAACGATATTTAAATCTAATGTAGTTGTATCTATGCAACCTTCGTCTGTAGTGACAATAAGTGAAACTGGATAAACCCCTGATATTCCTTCAGGGAAAACCAAAGTAGCATTATTTCCATTTGTACTAACACTTAATGCATCTGGACAAAGCCATTGCCAATTCACAACATCTCCCATTGAATTATCAAATGTCTGAATTGTTGTTTCAAACCAAGTCGCTGGATTTTTAGAGAAATTGAAGAATGCATTGGGTACAGGAGTCACTTCAATCAATGTTGGTATTACTGTATCATAAACACAACCATAAATAGATGTTACGGTCATTGTTACTCCATATACTCCAACATTCGGAAAAGTCGCATTTAATGATTGAGCTCCACTTAATGTATAAGTTGAATTGTTTGAAAATGTATAGTTTGTTGTTGCTATTTCATTTGGTAGGTTTGATGTATTGGTAAAATTAAAATTACCAGGTTCACAATCTTTTATTTTATCTGTAGATACAGTAGGGAAAATTTGTGTTGGGTTAGTAACAACAAAACATTCTTGAGCAGCTGGTGAACCACATTGTTCTGAAAGCGTCACACAATAATTGGTTAAGGTACCTGTTGGTGTGACAGCAATATTAGTTCCGTTTCCAATTGGATTTCCATTTTCAGTCCAAGAGTAAGTGTATGCTGTTGAACCACCTGTACCTAATGCACGAAGGGTTATTGTGGAATTCGCACAAATCAATGTGTCCGGAGTTTGCTGAACAATACTTAATGCATTTGGCTGTGTTAAATTAAATGTTAAATTAATAGTACATCCATTCGCATCTCTTACTAAAACTGAATTTTGACCAGCTGGTAAATCTGTTACTGCGCTAGCAACGTTTGCTGAGCCTGACCAAGTATAGGTATATGGAGCAGTTCCCAATGAAGCATTTACACTTGCTGTCCCATTTAAAGCTGCATGACACGTAATATTTGTTTGACTTGCAATTGAAGCTTGCATAGGTGGAATTTCAGTAACATTTACAGTTAAAATATCTGTACAACCTGCACCCGCAGAAATAGTACAAGTATAAGTTCCTACCACTAAACCGACAGCTGTTTGGGTAGTCTGGCCATTACTCCATTGATAGGTAACTTGTGGACTCGTTGGTGTAGCAGTTGCTGTTGCTGTTCCATCATTTCCTCCTCCACAGGAGACTAATGTTGAAGCTATACTAAAGGTAACCGGACTATCTCCAACTGTTCCACTAGCAGAAGCTGTACAACCATTTCCGTCTATAATATTTACAGTATATGTTCCAGCTCCGAGGCCATTAACAGCTGCTGTTGTTGCACCTCCAGGAGTCCAAGAATAAGTTACTGGGGTTGGGGATCCTGCACCAGGAACAGCAGTAACAGAACCTAAATTTTGAGTACAGAAATCAGAAACTGCATTTACGGTAGTTGAAGGTGTTGCTAATGTTATCCAAGTGGTGTCTGAAATTGCATTCCCCGTACCTCCTGCTGAACAACCTGATTTCAAGAAGTAACCAGTTGTTCCTGGTGGAACTGGATTAACATTAAGAACTCCACCATTGTATGGAAAAGTTTGTCCTAATGTATTTCCCCATGTTACTTGAGGTGTAAAACGCCAAGCGTTGTTGGTCGTTGTCCACTGAGTAGAATTTCTTCCCGGAACTACAACAGCTGCATTACCTGCTAGATTATGTAAACCATGTACAGCTGTTCCTCCAGCCCATCCGGGACAATTTGGCTTATTTTGCATTCTAGTTTCAATATTATTTGTTGATTCAAATAAGACAATTTGGAAAGTCCCTAAAGAACTTGTACATGAAAACATTGGGCAATTGTTCCAAGAAACAACTAATCTTCTGTTGGGTGCAGTACCCAAAACTTGATAACGAATGTAAGGGCCGTTTCCTCCTGTACCTGGATGCCAATCTTGCCAAGGAGCCATTATACAATTCTTTGGAACATTTGCAGCAGTACTTGGTATAGAGGCAGATGTAAATGAAGTAGGCTGACCTGCTGTAAACCCTATCCATCCGTTACTTCCGATATAGAATTGAGTATATGTATTTCCAAAAAAACAAAAAGAGAAACCAATATTTTGCACAGGAGAAATAGCATCATCTGACAGAGTTATTGTTGTTCCAAGATTAAAAGGATCTGGAGCATAAGGAATGTTAGCAACTGCATATTGAGCCGAACCAGCAGCAGCCCCACCACCTACATTATTACAATCGTTTATTGTTACGGTTTGACCTGGACATACCGTTCTATCTTGACCTAAACAAAGTGTTACATTTTGAGAGTAACCGACATTTAATATAAAAGCTAAAAAGAAGGACAGATATATTTTAAAATTAGTCATTTTTCATATTTTGTTAACTCTACATAAACGAATAAATCGATAAAAAGTTGCTAAAATTAAGCATAAAAGAATTATTTGTTAATAATAAATAAAACTTTGAAACAAAGATTTTGTTTCTTATTTAATAAAGGGAATAAAAACTTGTTACATTTGCTATGTTTAATTTTAAAAACATCATTTATGTCAAACAATCATCATGCAGAGATTGAAGAATTTATGGACAGAGTTCGTTCAAAAAACGGTCACGAACCTGAATTTCTTCAAGCGGTACAAGAAGTAGCGGAAGCAGTAATTCCGTTTATGGAGTCACATCCTAAATACAAGACAGCCAAAATTTTGGATCGTATTGTAGAACCAGAAAGAACTATTATTTTTAGAATTCCTTGGTTGGATGACAGTGGTAATATTCAAGTTAACAGAGGTTATCGTGTTGAATTTAACTCAGCTATTGGACCATACAAAGGAGGCTTACGTTTTCACCCATCCGTGAACCTTTCAATTTTGAAATTTTTAGGTTTTGAACAAATCTTTAAGAATTCATTAACGACATTACCTATGGGTGGTGGAAAAGGTGGTTCTGATTTTGACCCGAAAGGAAAATCGGATAACGAAGTGATGAAATTCTGTCAATCTTTTATGACTGAGTTATCTCGTCACATTGGTGCTGACACTGATGTTCCTGCAGGAGATATTGGTGTTGGAGGTCGTGAAATAGGTTATATGTTCGGTCAATACAAAAGAATTCGTAACGAATTTACAGGTGTTTTAACAGGAAAAGCAAGAAATTGGGGTGGATCTTTAATTCGTCCAGAAGCTACTGGTTATGGTACTGTATATTTCGCTAAAGAAATGTTGGCAACAAAAGGTGATTCTTTCAATGGTAAAGTTGTTGCAGTTTCTGGTTCTGGAAACGTTGCTCAATATGCTTGCGAAAAAGCAACACAATTAGGTGCAAAAGTTGTTACTCTTTCTGATTCTTCAGGATATATTTACGACGCTGACGGAATAAATGCTGAGAAATTGGCTTTCGTTATGGAGATTAAAAATGTTAAAAGAGGTCGTATCGAAGAGTACGTAGCAAAATATCCAAATGCAAAATTTGTAGCTGGAAAACGTCCTTGGGAAGTAAAAGTTGACATCGCTTTACCTTGTGCTACTCAAAATGAATTAAATGGTGATGAAGCTAAAGTATTAGTTACAAATGGTGTTATTTGTGTTGCTGAAGGTGCTAATATGCCTTCAACTCCTGAAGCTATTGAAGCATTCCAATCTGCGAAAATTCTTTTCTCTCCAGGAAAAGCTTCAAATGCAGGTGGTGTTGCAACTTCAGGATTAGAAATGTCTCAAAACTCTTTACGTCTTTCTTGGTCAGCTGAAGAAGTTGATCAACGATTACATGGAATTATGGTGTCAATCCATGAAGCATGTGTGAAATACGGAAAAGACGGAAATGGAAATGTTGACTATGTAAAAGGAGCTAACATTGCAGGTTTTGTTAAAGTTGCTGATTCAATGATTGATCAAGGATTGGTGTAAATTCCAATTTCAACCATATTTAAAATGTCCGTCAGAAATGTCGGACATTTTTTTTGATACTTTTTTTTAAGTAAAAATGAGACAAAAAAAAAGGACACCTAAGCGTCCTTTTATATTTTGTAACTAAATACTATTTAGCAAAATGTTTTTTCTCACGAATACGAGCAGATTTACCAGTTCTTTCACGGAAGTAGAAAATACGAGCTCTACGAACTGCACCATGTTTAACGATAGTAATTTTATCAATAAAAGGTGAAGTTACAGGGAAGATACGCTCTACTCCAATATTACCTGACATTTTACGAACTGTAAAAGTTTCTGTATTACCAACACCTCTACGTTGTAAAACAACACCTTGAAATTGCTGAATACGTTCTTTAGTTCCCTCTACAATTTTGTAAGATACTATAATTGTGTCACCAGCTCCAAAAGTTGGCAATTCTTTCGCTTCAAGAAGATCTTTCTGAATTTGTCTAATTAAGTCCATGTTGTTATTTTAAGCCGACTCTCTTCGAATCGGGGTGCAATATTACGAATAAATTCTAAAAGTCTGATAATTTTGAAAAAAAATAGTTCTTTTTTTTCACTCATCCTAAAAATCAAAATTGGGTGATGTGAAATTTATTCTAAACTAATTCATTAGGAAAGCCATACAAAGCAATACTAATGCAATAAGAGAGTAAATTATGATAATTTGTTTATTGAGGTTTTTGCTTTGAATTGGATACTCAGTTTGAATTAGTTCTTCCTTTGGCTCTTTAAAGCTATTCTTTACTGATGTTTTCTTTTGAATGTATGATTCCCATCTAAACAAATGATGTTGACCGAGAACAACTTTATCTCCAACTGTCAATAAAGTGAATCCCTCTAAAAGGCGTCCATTTACATAAGTTCCATTTACCGTATTTAAATCTGTAATAAAAACATTTCCATCTGGATCAGAAAATAGTTCTAAGTGGTAAGCATCAATGTCTTTACTTTCAATCACTAATTGATTATCTGAGGCACTTCCAATACGAATGTGTATCTTATCCATTTATGAGCTAAAATTAATAAAATTACTTATCATATTCTTCAACAGTTCGAGTCAACATCAGGTAAATTTCCATTGGTGAAAGGACTTCTGACCTACGAATTGAAACAGATCCAATCGTGTTTTCAACGGCTCTAAGTCTAGAAAAATCTCTTACGCGCACTTTTTTGGAATAAACTCTTTTTGTCTCCACATCGAAAGCAACAATTTTCATCGTTACAACTGGTCGAATATTGGTTACTGTAGTTCCTAAAAAAGTAGTACCAACTCCTCCCCTAGCACTATAATTTACACGAACTCTTACATAGTAATCTTTTTCTTCAGCTAAAACAGCTTTTTTAAGGCGATTTCTTGGCATTCCTTCCAAAGTTGTTGAGGAACCAAAAGTTTTTATATCCTGACCTCTTCGGTTTTTCTTATAAAAAATAGCTGTATTTGCAGATAATTGTTTTGCGACAGCTTTTGTAATTACCGTATTTATAGAATCAATTAAATTATCTGGGAAGGTGCGTAATAAATTAAATCTATCTGAAGTTGTTTCTCCAGCTACTCGTACACGAACCTCATTTGTTAAATCTTGATCAATAACAAATCTGATTTTATAAATTCCAGCTGTGTTTTGAGCAACTAAACTAATTGGAAAAAATAATCCAAGAATTAAATAATAAAAAGCTTGTTTCATTTTCTTTTGAATTACGGCACTAAATTAAGATAAAAGTAATTGCATTCTATCTTTTCAAAAAATGCTTTAACATAAAATAGAAAAACCGTAGCGTTTTAATTTCTACGGTTTCATTTTTTTAGTTTTTAAACAAACTATTTATGTCCAAATTGACCAATAATCAACTGTGCCAATTCTTCGCCAATCCGATCTTGAGCTTCGCCAGTTGCTGCTCCAATATGAGGTGTACAAGCTATTTTCGAATGTGCCAATAACTCTTTTCTTGGATTAGGTTCATTTTCAAAAACATCCAATGCAATTCCTGCAACAATACCACTATCCAAAGCTTCAATTAAATCTGTTTCATCAATTACTCCTCCACGAGCAGCATTTGCAATTCGAACACCTTTCTTCATTAAGGCAAATTCAGAAGCAGTAATTACAGCGCTTCCATCAGCTTGTTTTGGAACATGAAGTGAAATGTAATCTAATTGACCCAAAACACTTTTCAAGTCTGTAACCGTTTTAATTGAAACAACAAAATCATTTCCACCAACTGGAACTTTGATCTCTGCTGTATATTCATTTTGGTCAACTGCAATAACATTCATTCCGACACCTAGAGCGTATGAGGCTAAACTTTGTCCGATTCGACCAAAACCTACAATACCGATTGTTTTTCCTCTCAATTCAACTCCTTTAGCATAGTTTTTCTTTAACATTGAAAAATCACCAGTTTCCATGTTTTTATATGAATCATGTAAAAAACGAGATAGAGAAAATAGATGACCCATTACTAATTCTGCAACGGATTGAGAAGACGATGCTGGCGTGTTGATAACTGTTAAGCCTTTTTCACGTGCATACGCAACATCAATATTATCCATTCCTACTCCTCCTCTACCGATTAATTTTAGGTTTGGACAAGCATCAATTACTTCTTTGCGTACTGTAGTCGCACTGCGAACCAATATCATTTCGATACCTTGTTCATTTACAGCATTTGCTAATTCTTCTTGTGTTACTTTTTCAGTGATTACTGTGTAACCTGCTGCTTCTAGTATTTTTTTACCTACTGCGGAAATTCCGTCGTTTGCTAGTATTTTCATTTTTTTATAGGATATTAGGAGTGAATGATTTTATGAGAAATGAGGGAATGAAAATTAATCTTTAATACGCAATTTTCAATCAGCAATCCGCAATTCTACATTTTACATTCTACATTTTCAATTCTTTATATTATTTCCCAAACGCTTTCATTACATCTACCAATACTTGAACGCTTTCAATTGGCAATGCATTATACATCGAAGCTCTATAACCACCAGTTGAGCGATGTCCTGGTAGACCAACGATTCCTGCTCCTTTCCAAAGTGCATCAAATTCAGCAGCACGACTTTCGTCAGCTAAAGTGAAAGTGATATTCATTTTCGATCGATCTTCTTTTGCTACTGTTCCGATAAAAGCTGGATTTGCATCAATTTCATTATAAAGTAATTCTGCTTTTGCATTGTTTCTAGCTTCCATTGCTTTAACTCCGCCATTTGCAATCAAATTTCTTAAATTCAACATCGCAACATAAACAGAAAATACGGGTGGAGTATTCAGCATTGATTCTTTTTCAACTTGTTGTTTCAAATCCAAATAGGTTGGCATGAAAGGCGAAGTTGATTTTCCAAGAATTGAATCTTTCACAATAAATAATGTTGCGCCAGCTGGACCTAAATTTTTCTGAGCACCAGCATAAATAATATCAAAATCAGCAACATTAAATTCTTTAGAGAAAATATCCGAAGACATATCACAAACTAAAGGCAAGTCTGTTTTTGGAAATTCCTGAAATTGTGTTCCATAAATTGTATTATTAGATGTAAAGTGAATATAATCTACATCTGTTGGAATCGTGTAATCCTTCGGGATATAAGAAAACTTTTTATCTTCTGAAGAAGCAAATACATTCACGTCAACCCCAACTTTTTTAGCTTCTTTAATAGCACCAGAAGCCCAAGTTCCAGTATTGATGTAACCCGCTTTCTTAGAGTCACGCATCATGTTTAAAGCTACAATCGTGAAACCCAAAGTTGCTCCACCTTGTAAAAATGCAACCGAATAACCTTCAGGCACATTCAATGCTTTTTTCACTAAGTCAATTGCTTCATCCATAACTGCCACGAAATCTTTGTGACGATGAGAAACTTCTAAAATAGACAAACCATTAAAATCTAAAACGGCTGCCGCAGCTTGTTGGAAAACTTCTTGTGGAAGAATACAAGGTCCTGCTCCAAAATTGTGTTTCATACTATTTGTTGTTTTTCTTTGATTGAATGATTAATGTAAAATAAAAAAGCCACCAATGGCAGCTTTCAATTTTTTACTTTGCAGTTTCTTTTTTCGTCGTTTTTTTCGCTGGTGCTTTTTCGACTTTTTCGACTACAGCTACTACTTTTTCCGATGATCTTTTACGCGTATTTCCGTAAGAACCCATCGTTCTTTTTCCTTTAGCTGTTTTTTTATCTCCTCTTCCCATGTTTTTTTGTTTAGTTGGTGATTACTACCTACAAAGTTAAAATTCTTTTTGTAATATTCAATCACAATCTAACAATCAAAAAGGAAACACTTAAGCTCTGAAAATTCTATACTTTTATTAAAGGTATCAAATCAACTTTTAATGTAGAATTTATTATGTAAAATGTAGTAATAATGGATTTTCAATTTTACATTTTACACTTTGAATGATTAAAGTAGTTGGAACTTAGGAATTTTAAAGTATCTTCCGAGGGAAGACTTGAAATTTTAATTTTAGATTTCTAACGTTTAGGTAGAGAACAACTTTTAACTGTCAATTTTCAGTTTTGAGTTGTCAGTTCATTTTCAATTCTTCAATCTAATTCCCTTTTCTTCTATCTTAATTTTCTGTTGTTTGTATAATTTGCCAACAGCTTGCTTGAAGAGTTTTTTACTCATTCCTAATTGTTCGCGAATATCATCAGGACCTGAATGATCATTTAGAGGTAAATAGCCATCGTTCGCTTGTAATTCTTCCAAAAGAAATGAACTTGCCTGATCAAATTTTTCAAAGGTTAAGGGTTCAAATTGAATGTCTAGTTTACCATCTTCACGAACTAAACGCACATAAGCTTTAGCAAAAGAACCTCTTGGCATAACTTTAGAAATGTTGTTTCTAAAAATCAAGCCATCATAACGATTGTTTACGATTACACTTATTCCAAGTGCGTTTTCCTCACAAATCATAATGTCAACTTCTTGACCGTTCAAATCTTCTGTGCAAGGTTCTAACAGCTTTTTAATGCGCATCGTTCCATACAAGCGATCTGTTGCGTTGTCGTATTGAAGGGAAAAAAGATATTTTTCTTCTTGCTCCAACCGATGTAACTGCTCGCTGAAAGGAACTAGCAAATCTTTGTCCAATCCCCAATCAACAAATGCACCATACGGATTAACATGAATCACAGTCAAATAGCGAAAATCACCTAAATACAAAAGAGGAATTTCTGTTGTTGCAACAATTCGATTTTCAGAATCTTTGAACACAAAAACATCCACTTCATCTTCTAACTCAAAATGTTCTTCTACATATTTGTTCGGTAACAATACTTCGTTACCTTGTTCATCTTCCAAAAATGCTCCGGGAGGAGTAAATCGATTGATTTTTAATTTATTTACTACACCTAATTGCATTAATCTAATTTTTTAGTTCTTTTTGATTTGTATTTCCCTGTTGTCACCGACATATTTTCAGGTTTTCTTCTATCTCTTCGTTTGCGATTTACTTTTTCAATTACTGGTTCTTCCATCATCGAAGCTGCCAATGCTGCCTCGCTTTCTGGTGTACGCGCAACGTGCTTAATATCCTCAGCTTTGTTTATATCCGTTGGATCAATCCAATCTTTTTTCAAGGGAACTTTTTCAGGTTTACCTGTTTTGTCGTTCAAAGCGTAAAAGTACTTTTTGTTTTTATCTTCTTCTGGATTTACAGCAATTACATCTTCATTTAACACCCAAACACCTTCCGAATAATTATAAGAATCGTAGGACATGTCAGGAACGTAATACGAATAAACGCCAGCTAAACTTGGTGATTCAGGCGATAAATGATCGAAAACTATGCGACCATATTTCTCTTCAAATTTCACAGTCATGTTTGATTTGTCGGAATATTCAAAAATCACGCGTTTCAAAGTTGATTTTTTCACCTTAAAAACAGGACTTCCAAGCTTAAGATTATTACCGGTGAATGAGAGTACGTCGATTAATTTGAAATTACTTCCTGGTGTTCCACCATCCCAACCTAATAATATATACTCCATTTTATTGTTGCGCTCGTAAGGAATAATTTTGTAATAAAGTGCGCCGTACCAGTTTTTGGAATCGATAACTCCTTCTGGTTTAGGTTCGTAGGCGTCAATGTTATCAACCAATTCAGTCGTGATGATTTTATCTTTGTTTTCGTCTTTTCGCATCACAAAAGCGCAATAACGATAGGTCATATCTGTATATTCCAAGTTCCAATTGACAATTCTAATTTTTCCATCAGGACTATCAATGATTGCAACGGTTTTAAGCTGTGTAAATTTATAACTGAAAGCATCTTCATTCTTCAAGAAAGTTTCCATTGCTTTTCTAAAATTTGCATTCAAATCATCGATTTCTTCATCGGTTTTCGCGCTTCGAAGAGCTAATAATTTGACATTTAATTCTGCTTCTTTTTCATTTAAATCTTTTTGAGAAAAGAAAGAGAAACAATTTAAAACTACCAAAAAAGTGATGCCTAAGATTTTCATAGTCTTACTAACGCAAACGATTGAGTTTTGTTACTGATTACAGTTTTTTCAAGGCGGAGATAGTTGCTTGTGGGTCGGCAGAATTAAAAACAAAACTTCCAGCAACTAAGGCTTGAGCTCCTGCTTCTACCAATAATTTTCCTGTTTCTAAATTCACTCCACCGTCAATCTCAATAATTGCGTGAGCGTTTTTCTCTTTTATTAATTTTGCTAATTTCTCAACTTTTGCAATGGAGGCTTGAATAAATTTTTGTCCTCCAAAACCTGGATTAACAGACATTATCAACACTAAATCTAAATCTTGAATAACTTCTTCCAACAAATGAACAGGAGTGTGCGGATTTAAAGCAACACCCGCTTTCATTCCTGCTTCCTTTATAGCGCCAATTGTTCGGTGTAAATGTGGACAAGCTTCGTAATGAACAGTCAAGATATCAGCACCTGATTTTTTAAAATCTAAAATGTATTTATCTGGATTTTGAATCATCAAATGAACGTCCATTACTTTATCGGAATGTTTACGAATCGCTTCTAAAACCGGAAATCCAAACGAAATATTTGGAACGAAAACACCGTCCATCACATCAATATGTAACCAATCTGCTTCCGATTGATGCAACATTTCTGTATCGCGTTGAATATTACCAAAATCACAAGAAAGTACTGAAGGAGAAATAATCATTTTTTTAATTTTTTATGCAAAGTTACTCTTCAATTTGCAATTAGACTCAAGAAGTTAAATCATTTTCAATTCTTAATTTCTTTCTTCAGTATCGCCACCAACTCTTTCTCTCTGCTGTATAAATCAATATAAAAAACCATTCGATCGCGATAAGCAACAACACTTTGATATTCAATAAATATCGGAACACTTGATTTTAAAGGAATAGGATAGTTGCGTTCTAGTTTCATAATACTGTCAAAAACTTCTCCTGTGATTGGTTCTTTTCTACCAATGCTGTCGTATTTCAAAATTGTTTTTGCTAATTCTTGTGGATATTGACAACGCATACAACCATGAGAATAACTTCTAAATGAATTATTGAACAAACCTCGAGATGGTGTGTCGTGAACATAAACACTGTGGGAATTATTGAACTCAAATTTTACTAATCCCAAGCTATTCCATTTCCCTGGCTGTTGGACTACTTTAAACGGAAAAGAACTGTATTTCGACCAGTTAATTGTTGTTGGATCAACTTCTTTGTCTTTTGAATAGAGCTTGTAATGATGTTTTCCTAAGTAATTTTTGTTGCGTTTTAAATCGGGTAAAATTTCTTTCGATGAAATCGAATAAGGTACTGTCCAATAAGGAAAACACGTAATTCGATTGATGTTTGAAACCAATTCTGGTGTTTGATTGGTGACCTTTCCAATAATGATTCGATGTTCACTTCTCAACGTATCATCAGAGAAAAAATACAATCTGAACTCAGGTAAATTGATGCGAACATGTTTCGAAGGCTTTTTTGCTTGGCTTCTCAATTTGTCGAGCGCAAGTGAAGCTCTCAAAACTTTGTCATACGTACTTTCATTTAAAGCTTTAACAGTGTTGAATCCCAATTTTGCATCGGCACCGATTCCATTTTCTAATTGAAAGGCTTTTAAAGTTTCGATAATCAAAGCACTGTCAGCTTCTTCAGAAAGATATTTTTTTGAAACTAGCACTTTTTTAACTCTTCCCAAAACATCGATTGAATCTTCCTTCTCCGTTTTTAAGTTAAATGATGTCGTATCAACTGTGTACTTTTTACAATAGTTGTATAGATGTTTTACAAGAAAACGATAATTCGTATCAGCTGGACCTTGTTTAAGAAGCAATTTATTGACTGAAATGGTATCTAATTCTTTGATTTTTAAACGCATTTCTCCAGAGGAAACCGGAACTATTTCTTTCGTTTTTTTCGTTGAAAAGTCAAAGAATCCCGTATTTAAATCATGAAAAAACACCGCTAAATTTGCTATCAATAATGCTTCCTTTTCAAGTGGATGTAAGTTTTCTTTAATCGGTTTTATTCGTTGATTAGGAATTCCATAATAAAGTGATTTTTTAAATTCTTCTTGAAGTATTAAACCTTTTTTAGAGATTGTTGAATCGGTTGCAAATACTGGTTTGAAACCTCTTTCTCTATAAAACTGAATTAGATTTTTACTTACTTTTTCTGAAATACCCAAAGAGGAAAGATAGCTGTCTGTTGCAATGCGCTTGATTTTTTCAGAGACACTGATTTTCTTGTCTTTAAGGAAGTTTTTTTTGACTTCTACTTGGTTCTCCGAACAAGCTGAAAGTAAAAAGATGATTAAAAAAAAGTGAATTATTTTCATGGTTAGGTATTTGAACGCTAAGTTCTATTAATTTTACTCAAGATACAAGAAAAACCTTTGAATGAGTTTAGTTTTAATTATTATTGGCATCACTGTATTGATTTCATTTTCAGTTGAAAACAAACCTGATTTGAAAGAAAAAATGCTTTTCATGCCATATCGAATTAAGCACAATGGAGAGTATCAACGATTGATTAGTTCTGTTTTTATTCATGCTGACATCAATCACTTGGCATTTAACATGCTTTCGCTTTATTTTTTAGGAACACTTTTCGAACAACAATTGATAGCTGTATATGGTGTTCAATTAGGAAGTGTTCATTTTCTACTTCTTTATTTATTGGGAGGTGTTGCTTCTGAAATTTATCCTTTTATTCGCCATCAAGAGGATTATTATTATCGAAGTTTAGGTGCATCAGGAGCTGTTTCGGCAGTAATTTTTGCAGCTATTTTTTGGAATCCTACTATGGATTTATTTTTGTTTTTTATTCCAGTTCCAATTCCAGCTTATATCTTTGGACCAATTTACTTGGCTTTTGAATATTTTGCGATGAAAAAGGGAACGACCAACATTGCTCACGATGCGCATATTGGCGGTGCTCTTTTCGGAATTTTCTTTGTTTTATTATTAAATCCCAGTAAAGGATTGGAATTTTTTCAAGCGATTTTTTAGACTATGGCAACACTTTACGTCAACAACAACGGTACAATTTTAACGGCAGATGCACCAACGATTCTCCCAGGAAATAGAGGTCATTTATATGGAGATGGTGTTTTTGAAAGCATCCGAATAATGAATGGCAGACCTTTAAACGTGGCCAATCATGTGAAACGAATGTTAGAAGGAGCAAAAGTGATTAAGATGCGAACTCCTTCTTTTTTTACAACATCGTTTTTTGAGGAAAAAATCATCGAATTGCTTCGAATGTCGAATATTACAGACGGTGGTCGATGTCGCATGTCTTTGGATAGAGCAACAGGAGGAGCGTATCTTCCGGATTCAAATGAATGTACTTTTTACATAGAAGTATACCCCTATGAAGTGAGTCATTTTGAATTAAATGCTAAAGGATTAGAAGTTGACATTTATCAAGATATTAAAATTCAAAAAAACTTTTTATCAAACTATAAAACCAAAGCTGGATTGGTATATGTGATGGCAGCAATTGCTGCGAAAGAAAAAGGATTAGACGATTTATTTTTAGCCAATGACAAAGGGAATATTCTTGAAACTTCATGTTGTAATATCTTTATTGTTAGCAATGGCGTACTTTATACTCCAGGTTTGGACGAAGGTTGTTTGGCTGGAACGATGCGTATGCAAATCATAAATATTGCGATTGCAAATGGGATTAAAGTCTATGAATGCACCATTTTACCTCAAAATTTACTCGCAGCAGACGAAATATTCGTGACAAATGCAATTAGAGGAATCAATTGGATTGGAGGCTATAGAACGAAGCGTTATTTCAATAATATGTCAAGAAAGTTGGTTGTATTACTTAATGATTACTGGGAAAGAGAGCTTGGGATTTAATTGAGAATTTAGAATGTAAAATTAAGAATGTAGAATTGAATAATGTATGTCCCTGAAATAGGTTGACCGAAAAAGTCAATTTATTATGGATAAAAAAATTCGATTATTACGGAGTCCCAGAAAATTTACCGAGGACTTCAAACGTAAACTTGTAAAAGAGTTTGAACAAG
>JBILHL010000076.1:0-5098 GCA_044350515.1 Crocinitomicaceae bacterium
GCGAATTGCAGAAGCGTTTAGAATAAAGGTGGTTCCATCAAGTCTAATTCGACTAAAATCGGATGAATTAGCCTACATTACTAAAAGAATTGATCGCTCAGCGAAAGGTACAAAAATTCACATGATAGATATGTTTCAAATCACAGAGGCTTTCGATAAGTATAAAAGTTCGATGGAAAAGTTAGGTAAGGCATTGAAGCAGTATTCTGACAGAACAATGCTCGATGTAATCTCTTTATTTGAACTTACGTTATTTTGTTTTTTGACAGGAAATAATGATATGCATCTAAAGAATTTCTCCATGATAAAATCCCCAAGTGGTTGGATTTTCGCTCCAGCCTATGATTTATTAAATGTTGCAATAGCAAACCCTGAGGATAAAGAGGAACTTGCACTTACACTTGCAGGGAAAAAGAAAAAATTTACGCATCATCATTTTGAGTGTTTTGGAAGCGAATTAGGATTGACAAACAAACAAATTCAAGGTACATTTCATCGATTCGAAAAAAATAGTGCAAAAGCAATCGAATTAATTCATCAATCCTTCTTGTCTGCTTCAATGAAACAATCTTATATGGAACTGTTAGAAGAACGTTATAATCGAATTTTAGCGAAAAAATAAAAAACCTATTCTTTTCAAACAGGGTCTTAATTGAGGATTTTTCAATTTATAAGAATAGAGATTATTTACTCCTCCACCTCAACCACTTTCTTCGATTATTAAACATTGCCTTAAACTTCTCAAAGCTATTTATGAGGCTCATCAAAATAAAATAACAATAAATAGTATTTACAAAAAATAGTATATTTGTAAAAAGTATTTAATCTTATGGGAAGAGAGAAGCCGATTTTATTACCGAAGCAAAAGAAGATTCTGGAAGAATTAGGTGAGAATATGAAGCTTGCACGGTTAAGAAGGAAATTCAGTTCGGAACAGGTTGCTGAACGTGCAAACATCAGTAGACCTACTTTGACTGCTATTGAAAAGGGTTCTGAAAGTGTTAGTGTTGGATTGTACCTCCAAGTTTTACTTGTTCTTGGTCTGGAAAAGGATTTTCAATTGCTCGCAAAAGACGACGAACTCGGAAGAAAATTACAAGACTTAAATATAAGTACGAAGGAAAGAGCGCCAAAAAAACGATAAGTCATGGCAAAAAAAAATACTAAAAGAGCAGTTTACGTTTATGCAGACTGGTGTGAATTAAATGGCCCTGTGTTTATGGGGGTTTTACATGCTGAATTATTGAGAGGAAAAGAAATCTTTTCATTTGAGTATGAAAAAACATGGTTGCAATCAGAACATGCGCAAATGCTTGATCCAGATTTACAATTGTATTCAGGACTACATTATTTAAACGATCCTAATAAACATAATTTCGGGATGTTTCTTGATTCTTCTCCAGATAGATGGGGACGTATTTTGATGCGAAGAAGAGAAGCTGCTTTAGCACGACAGGAACTTCGACCTCCAACTAATTTAGTTGAAACAGATTACCTATTGGGAGTCTATGATGGTCACCGAATGGGTGGTTTACGTTTCAAACTTGACCCAAATGAGTCTTTTTTAAATGACAACAAAGCAATGGCCTGCCCACCATGGACATCTCTTCGGGAATTAGAACAAATCAGTTTACGCCTTGAAGACGAAGATGTAATCAACGATCCTGATTACGTAAAATGGCTGAGTATGTTGGTGGCACCTGGTTCTTCTTTGGGAGGTGCAAGACCAAAAGCAAGCATACTTGATTCAAATGACCAACTATGGATTGCTAAATTTCCAAGCAAAAATGATTCATCTGATATTGGTGGTTGGGAAATTGTGACGCATGAATTGGCACTTGCAGCAGGAGTAAAAATGGCTGAAGCGCAAGCTAAAAAATTTAACACCAACAATCATACATTCCTAACCAAAAGATTTGACCGATCTAAAAATGGCGAACGCATTCATTTTGCTTCAGCAATGACTTTGTTAGGACATGTAGACGGAGAAGACCATAGCGAAGGAAAAAGTTACCTAGAATTGGTTGAGTTCATTATAACTCAAGGAACAAATATAAATGAAGATCTGGAACAACTTTGGAGACGCATTGTTTTCAGTATATGTGTATCAAATACAGATGACCATTTACGCAATCATGGATTTATCCTAAACCCCAATGGTTGGATTCTTTCGCCAGCTTTTGATATAAATCCTGTGGAAAGTGGAACAGGACTCAAACTGAATATATCCTTGGAAGACAATGCACTGGACCTTGATCTTGCATTAGAGGTGGCGCCTTACTTCCGATTGAAAACAGATCGAGCAATTGAAATTATAAATCAGGTTAAAACTTCAGTACGTAATTGGCGAAAAATTGCACGAAAATATGGTCTTTCAAATCTTGATTGTGATTTAAAGGCTCATGCATTTTCCAAAGCTGAATAAACTTAGTACAAACAGTAAAATAAAATGCGCAAACAGTCAAAAAAATAGAACTAATCCTCCACCTCAACCGCTTTCTTCGATTTACGATACAAAAAGCTTTCGTAGATGAATCTTTTTGCAAAGCGTACTTGTTTGTCGGCGTTGATGAGTTTTTTATAGACGTTAGCGTTAACACCGAAGTATTCGTAACTTGAACCGTCTGTGAAAGTGATTTCTAACAATAAACCTTTGTGTTTGAAGTCAGCTATACCACATTCCATGATTGTTTTTTGGTATTCTGGAAGGTTTGCTGCTTTCGTTTCGGGTGCAATGCTCACTAAGAAATGATAACCATCTGTTACTTGTCTTCCCATCACTAAAGCTTCCTCTTTTAATGGGTCTTCATCTTGAAATTTATCGGGATGCCATTGTTTTACCAACTTACGGTAAGTCAATTTCAATGCTGCCAAATCGATTTCGTTTTCAATTTGAAATAGTTTTTTGTACTCGTTGATGCGTTTCATTCTTTATTAATTTTTCCTTCAACAGTTTGAATTGTATTAGGATATTATAAAATTTGAGTGTACTTATTTGTACCGTCAAAAAATTCTAATCTTAGCCTTCACCCGCACAAAAAATCATTAGTTGAGCTAATATTCAATTTTCTTTTCTTTTTTTCTTGACAAAAAAAGAAACAAAAAAGTCAAGGCTCTGAATTTCTATTTTGTTCGCAAATTATTGTTCTATACTTATTTACAACTCGTTGCGAACAATTTTATCTCCTTTCTGAAACTGAAATTTTTCAATCCGTCAGCTGACGGAACAGAAATTTTAAAAATTAACAGTCTCAGTGCAGTAGCTAAAACCATAAAATTCAAGGCCGCTTAGGTTCGCTAATATTTCACTACTAGTTCTCACTTCAATTAAATTCTTGATTTTCAAGATTAAAGTACTAAACTGAAATTAGAACAAACAATCAATTATAAAAGCAAAAACCCTAAGACATTTGATACATCTTAGGGTTTTCTGTTCCTCCAGCCATAGAGGCTTTTCATAAATGCTTTTAACAGTGCGGTCTGGACGGGACCGCATTTTCAGTGTTTACAAGGGTTTGCTTAAGTTGTTCTAAAATAGTCTTTATTTATCTATATTTCAATTACTTACATTATTTAAATTTGATTTTTTAATTGTTAAAAAACAACATAAAACAACATAAACCGTCCACGGTTCCGTCCACGCTTTTTTGTATATTTGTTCAAAGTTATTAACCATGATTAAGTTTTATTTAAGAGATAAAAAGTCAAAAACAACAACCTCTATTTTGATGACTGTTTTTTATGACAATAACCGCGTAAAAATTTCTACAAATTGTTCCGTATCACCCAAATACTGGCAAGAAAAAAAACAACGTGCAAAACAAACATTAGAATTTGAAGGTGCAAATGAAATAAATGACAGATTAGATGAATTAGAATCAGTAATGGAATCATTACTCAAAAAATATCGAGATGAAAATTACTTTCCAAATCCATCAGTCATTAAATCACAATTATTAAAACAGAATTTTGTTCCAATAAAAAGTAAAAATGCAAAAACAATTTGGGATCATTTTGAAGATTTTATCGAGGATAAAAGAAAGTTAAATCCTGATGTTAGAGATTATAATAATTCATTAAGAAAACACTTAACAAAAGTAGAATCAATAATGGGTAATCCTTTAAGTTTTGCAATGATCTCAAATGAGAATGGAGATTTCAATCAAGAATGGATGAATTATCTATCGTTTGTAGCGTTAAATTCAGAAGGCGAACCAGGACTTATGCCTAATACAATTGGAAAACAAAACAAAAACCTAAAAGCCTTCTTCAATTGGTGTTTCGATAAAAATATAGTTAAACGATTTAGCACGAAGTTATACCCTACCATTGTTGAAGATGTAGATAAAATCTATCTAACTGAAGAAGATCTTACAAAAATTGAGAAACTTAAATTAACTGATAACAACCAAATTATAGTTCGTGACCTATTTTTAGTAGGCTGTGAAACAGCATTGCGTTTTTCTGATTTATGTGGAATTACTGAACATGATTTCAGAAATAATGAACTACACATTACACCAAAAAAAACAAAAAAAGTTGGTGTCAAAAAAATAATTATTCCACTTAGTGATCGATTTCAGAAAATATATGATTCAAATAAAGGTCAATTCCCTCGATATGACAAAAATTTACTTACCAAGTTCAATAAGACGATTAGGGAAATTTGCAAAACTGCTGGTTTAAAAGATGAAATTAAATTTTATAGAGTTGTTGCAGGAAAATCAATTCTTGTGACTAAAAAGAAATTTGAAGAAGTTTCATCGCATACTTGTCGCAGAAGTTTCTGTACATTAAAGTTTTTAAAGGGAATGCCTGCACAAGCAATTATGAAATTCAGTGGACATAAATCCGAACGAAATTTTTTGAAATACCTGAAATTAGATGCCGAACTAACAGCATCAAAATATAGAGATTTTTTCTAATTAGTTATTGATTGAAAATACCATAAAACACTAAAAATCTGAATATTAATTTTAACAGTTTTTTTTGAATTTTCTCTTTAATAAATATGCTACAACTCATTTTAATTTAAATGCATTTAAGTTTAATCTAGATGTTATTTAGGCAAGAAATAGGTTGATTTACAATCAATTTT
>JBILHL010000083.1:0-3691 GCA_044350515.1 Crocinitomicaceae bacterium
TTTAACGTTCGGAATTAACCCAAACCTTGCAAAAAATAAAGCTAAAGCACTTGAACTCCTTGATTATGGTAAAATCGCCGCTTGATTACTTAACGAAGTATTGTAAGTATTACACTCCAAATAAAAATGTGGTAGACGAAGCGATTTTGTATGCAAAAAGCAAAGATGTATTATTAGTGCATGCAGCAGGAAATGATGCAAAAAATAAAGACAAAGAAGATTCTTACCCAACTCGTATTTTAAGCGATGGTTCAATTGCTTCGAATTGGATTGAAGTAGGGGCGAGTAGTAGTTCTAAAAAGGGTAAAAAATTGATTGCAGATTTTTCTAATTATGGTTCTAAAACAGTTGATGTTTTTGCTCCGGGTGTAGATATTTATTCTACTGTACCTGACGCAAAATATGGTGATGCATCTGGAACAAGTATGGCTTGTCCAGCAACTGCAGGTGTAGCAGCAATGATTCGTGGGTATTTCCCAGAGTTAACGGCAGCAGAAGTGAAAGAAGTCTTGATGAAAACAGCAGTTCCTTACACAAAAACGATTTCGATTCCTGGTGCAGAGAAAGGAAAAGAAAGTGGTACAATGAAAGATATTTCAATTTCTGGTGGAATGGTTAATGCTGCAAGAGCAGTAGAGTATTTGATGAAGAAATAAGCTAAAAAGAAAATAGTTAAAGCGTCTAAGTTTGTTCTTAGGCGCTTTTTTAGTGCTAATTTTTCTGAACAAGAAAATCAAAATCAATAAAGATTCTGACTACACATTCAAAATCATTTCTATTTCTTTGTCTGCGGGATAGATACCTGGAAATAATAAAGGAGAAAAATTAACAGGAAATTTCACATAATAAACCATATTCACTCCTTCTTTAACAGTGTCAATCAAATCCAATTCAATTAAGGAATCGATGATTAATTTTAAGGTTTTATCTGATGTGTTGGTGATTCGCATGGCGTCGACTTTGGTTATTTTTCCTTTTAAGAAAACATCAATCAAAATATATTTAATTTGAGGTTTTAGTTTTTTCTTGATGACCATTAATTCAGCAAAACCTTCAATTCGTTCCACGACTTTAGCGCTATCAAGCATGCGATACATGTAATCAATTTGATCGATTGCGGTTGTAAGGAAAAACTCGCAAAATTCAACCAACATTTTATTGGATAAATTCCCTCTACCATCGTAATCATTGAAGCGCTTTAAGTCTGCGTTTGCTAATTTAGCTTGGTAATCTGCTTTTTTTCGGGCTAAACCTCGAGAAACTGACCATAATCCAGATGCATCAATGTCTTCAAACATAAAACAAGCGTCAGAAAACAAGCGCGCAACACGTCCATTCCCATCTAAAAATGGATGAATCCAAGCTAAACGATGGTGTGCTGCAGCAATTGAAATGACACGTCGGATTTTAGAACTGTTGGTGAGCGCTAATGGTTCGTAAAACTCCTCAAAGCGATTTAAAAACAAAGGTAAATTTCCTGAAAATGGTGCAATATGTCTTCCTACTTCAACTTCATTTTCACGGCATTCACCAGGTATCACATGCATTACCTTACCTTCTTTGCTTTTGACTTCAGTGAAGTAATGAGGTAAGTGTTCATAGAATCGCTTGTGAATACTTTTAATGAATGGAATTGTAACTGGGTTTAAATTGGATTTTTTTGCTTTGATTTCCAATCCGATTTCTTTGTGAAGTTTGATGTGAGCATGAGCTTCAATTTGTAAATCGCGTTTTAGTTTATCGTCTGAGTAATCATTTTTTAAAGCCTTTGCGATATCAATTGGATGTGTGTCATGTCCTTCTATTAAATTGGAATAATAGGAATTCATAGGGCGCAAGAAGTCGGCTATAGCAGCTCTTGTAATTGGGTTTAAAGTACCCGATAAACGTGCAGATTTTATCAGTAATTCTGTCGCAAGAGCAACTAGTTTTCCGGAATCGTCTTCTGGAAATAATGGCTCCATCGTATTTGGAGTGGTATAAAACAAAGTATGTTCATTCACTCCCCAAAGTTAATAATTTTTTCGAATTAATATTATTTTATTCCGCTTATTATTCCTTTATTTAACTAATTTAATATCAGTATTTTATATTAATTATTTAAAATTTATTCCGCTTATTGTTCCGTTTGTTTTTTTGATTTAAGGGAAAAGGCTTAAAATCCGCTTACTATCAAAATATAAGGTTCAAAAACTTGGCTTAAATAGAGTTTTCCTTTGTAAAGTATGGCAGTTGCAGCACCATTGATTGTTCCATCGGTATTGGTGTACAATAATTTTCTTTCATTCGTTAATAAGTCAACTTCGTAAACAACTGTGGGTGAAGAATTCTTTGCTGACTTTGCGTGTTTGATGAACTTAAAAAGATTGACGTGACAAGCGATGTATGCTTTATCTCCAATAACAGAAATATTGTCTGCTCCACTCAGTTTTGTAATTTTCTGCTTCTTTGAATCCTTTTTGAAATCAAGGGGAGCTTTGTACAGAAAACGATTTCTGGAACCAACTGTTAACAATTGATCTTTGTAAACTGCAACGCCATTAGCATAACAAAAACCTGTTTCTCTTTTTGAAAATTGCTTACCATCAAATTGTACGAAATAACCATTTTTAAGTCCAAGTAAGGCACTTCCTTTTGCGTTGCGTTTGTGAAATTCGTTACCTGTGTAAATTTTTACAGCTGCATCTCCTGCCACATCATTTGGAGAAACGAGTTGTTTATCAATCAATTGCTTTTCAAAAATGAGTTGATTTTGCGCGATTTCGTAAATTAAAATTGACTGTTCATTCGCCACTTCATTGTGGTTAACAACATACAATTTAAAAGTTCCATCGCTTAGTTTAACTACATCAATTCCGTGTGGATGAAAAACTAAACTTGTGGGTTCATTGGTTCTTTCTAAAACAATTACTTCTTCTGTTTTTAAATCCATTGCTTGAATAAAACCAGACTTTTCAGTTGTTCGACGATTGTCACAGCTAATAATCAATCGCGGATAGTTTGTACTAACTGTATCTAAAACGATATCTTCTGGACCAGATTTTGTGGTGATTTTTCGTTGAAGGTATTCTGTTTGTACTTGCATTTTTGGAACGCGACAACTTCCAAATAAAAACAACAAAAAGAACAAATAAGCTGACGATAGAAGTTTGTTAATTCTTATTGATTTTGAACTTTGAAAAACATTCATAATTGTAGTTTTGGTTGTTTTTAAACCTAGAATAAATCAAGGGTTTAGCTAATTTAAGGAAAATTTGAAAGCACCTGATTTGTTGACTATTTTTCTCTGGTACAATTTTGGTTTAGCGCTTAATCCAACAAGCAATTTGTATCTTTACCAACCGTTTAAAATGAAAATTATGAAAAATATAGTCCCTTTACTTTTATTGCTGTTTGTTTTAATTGCAGCAAATCGCGATGAAAAAGCAATTTCAAAAAAACATCTTATTGGTATTTGGCTTTTTGAAGAAAATACATCTTCTGAAAATAGTGCTTCGTTAACGAAGTCTAAAAAATTCAAAGAAGAGGAACCTGGAATTCAATTAAAAAAGAATGGAAAGTTAGTAAAACGTCAAAATTCTGGGAAATGCGCAACGCCTCCCATTTCTTTCGCAAATTACGAGGGCTCCTGGAAAATGACGGGTGAATCTACTTTAACTGTGAAATATGAATTCTTTAATGGAACAATTGA
>JBILHL010000020.1:0-52036 GCA_044350515.1 Crocinitomicaceae bacterium
GAGGATTGGAAAATCATTGAAACAAATAAAAACAAATTGAAAATCATAGTTTTAGATACGCGGACTAAATCAAAAAACACCATTCCGCAACTTAAAAATTAAGAAATTCACGCTCGACTTTTATGCCTTTACTTTCATTTCCTCAAGGAAACATTTTTTACGAACACGTTCAGCAATTTCCAAATAGGCCAACACTAATTTTCTTGCACGATTCCTTAGGTTGCACGGAACTTTGGCGCGATTTTCCAGCAAGTATTTCAATTAAAACACACTGTAATTTCGTGATTTACGACCGCTTTGGTTACGGAAAATCCGATCCATTTTTGAGTGAAAAACGCGAGAAGGAGTACATGGAATTAGAGGCGGATTTTTTAAATCAATTCATCGAAAAATTGAATTTAGAAAACTGTATTCTTTTCGGACACAGCGACGGCGGTTCGATTGCACTCATTGCAGCTTCCAAATACCCTGAAAAAATCAATGCTGTATTTACAGAAGGAGCGCACATTTTCGTTGAAGAAATTACTTTAGAAGGAATTCGAAAAGCTAAGGAAACTTATCGCACCACTGACTTAAAGCAAAAATTGGAAAAATACCACGACGACAAAACACAAGCTCTTTTCGATGCTTGGACAGAAACGTGGCTTCGTCCAGATTTTCGTGATTGGAATATCGAACATTTTCTACCCGCAATAAAATGTCCTACTTTTGTTTTTCAAGGAGTGGATGACGAATTTGGAAGCATTGATCAAGTGGAAGGAATCGAAAATGGCTGTAGTGATGCAAAATTTTTCATCATTCCGAATGCAAAACATACGCCCCACAAAGAAGCGAGAGAATTAACTGAAACAATTGTTTGTCACTTAATTTTTGAATTAACAAATCAAAAATAAGCTGTATATCCAAAATGTATTTTACTCAATCTAAAATCAAACGGATTTGTTAACTGTTTTCCAACAGCGTAAGAAATAGTGAAAATTCCGAGTTTGGTTCCAAAGGAAAAACCTGTACCTACTCCGAACGGATTGTCTTTTAAGTAATTACTTGAATTGTTTTCGTAAAACGCTTGCTCAAAAAATAGAAAGGCATTTGAATTTCGATCGACTAAAAAACGATACTCAAGTGTGTAGCTAAGTTTTGTAGAAGCAAACAATTCATCTTCATTAAATCCACGCAAAGAATTCAAACCACCAAAACGGTATAATTCATTTTGAAAAACTTGCGGTGCATAATAGGTTTCAAAGCCTGCGCTCAATTTTAAAACGTGGCGTTTTGCCAACGAAAAATAATTGTCAAATTGAATACTTGCACGTGCTACGTTTTTCTTTTCTGAAACAGAATCTTTTGTTGCTGTTCGCGAACCGATAAAAGCCTCCACATTCAAAAATCTTCCTTTACTTGGATTCGGTATGTAATCTAATTTGCGCTGTGTGTATGAAATTCCATACGAATTTGTGCGAACCGTCGCCAGATTGCTAAATTGACTCGAGCTTGCTGATGCAAACAATAAATTGGAAGCTAACAATTGATACGATGCTTTAAGTTGACTGCCATTTTTAAGCGTATAAACCACTCCCAAAGCAGATTTTAGGTCTAAAAAAGTGGAATCGCGTTTGTATAAATTAAAGCGTGCATCGATTCCAAATGGCGACTTGAACAAATAAGGATAAACCAATTTGAAGTTCAAAGATTGTGTTTGTGGTTGAATACTGCGCCAACTTAAATCCACCGATTCTGCTTTTTTGAAAACATTGGCAAGTTTCATTTGCAAATCGCCTGTCAACACCATTGTTTGTGTAATTGGATTGGGTTGTAAACCAATTGCTCCTTGAACCGAACTGATTTTTTGACTTTTCAAATATAAAAACAACTCGACACCTTTTTCAGTAAAAAGCAATTCAGATGCTTTGATTTTCGTAATGAATGAAAGTTGTTCAATTCGTTTATCAACCTGAGCTAAAAGTGATTCATTAAAGAAATCACCTTTTCGGATGCCGATACTATTTTCTATTGCATTTACGGAAATACTTGAATCGCCTTTAATGTGAATTTCTGTCCATCGAAAAATCATTCCCCGATCAAATTTAAGTCGCAAAGAAATTTCATTTTCAACAATTTCCAGGTTTTCAAAAGAAATAGCAATAAATGGATATCCGTTGTCTAAAAAAGCATTTAAACTGTTTTTAAGGAGCGTTGAAAATTCGTTTGCTGTGAATTTCGCATTACTTTTTGCTAAAGGAACATTGAATTTACGAAGCTGCCATCGGTCTTTTTCTTCCAATTCAACAGTTATTTTCTTGAATTTTCTTCCAAGCTCAACTGAGACTAGGAATTGATTATCAGTTTGCTTTTTAATTTCGAAAGATAAGAGAAAAAATCCTTTATCAATCCATTCAATCCTTTTCTTTCGAAGTAAATTTTCCAATTCAAAGGAAGACTTTAATTGTTCTTTTTTGAAATATTTTGAAGTTGATAATTCGCTAGAATCTAGGACATTGAAATTTACTGAAATCGTTTGTGCATAAGTAGTTGAAAAGAATAACTGCATCAAAAAAAACAGTATTAAACTTTTAATTTGCAAGAAGCTATCGGATTTTATTTTCAACATTCTTTCAATAATAACAAATTATTTTAAAAAAAATTGTAACTTTAGGATTAGTAGTTCCGTTAAGATAACCACAAACAACAAAAAACAACCAATTATGAAAAGAAATTTTACCCTTGTACTTACAGTAGCTGTTGTTGCTTTAGTACTAGCTTCTTGTGGATCAGGAAGAACAGCAAGTTGTGATGCTTATGGAAGTGTTCAACAAACTGAATCTAGCGATTTGGCTTCGAAATAAAAAGATTAAAGTTACCACCTGAAGCGCTGAATGTGCAACTCCATCTCGGATTGCATCTTCAGCGCTTCGCTATTTGCAGCAATTGCAAAATCCACTCCTCTACTTGCATAGATAATTCCGCGAGAAGAATTTACCAATAAACCACATTCGTCGTTCGCACCGTATTTCACAACCTCGGCTAATGAACCTCCTTGCGCACCGACACCAGGAACCAAAAAGAAGTTATTCGGAGCTAAAGCTCTAACTTTTGCAATTTCCTCTGCACGTGTTGCACCAACTACAAACATCAACTGTTCATCCGTTCCCCATTCTTGGGCTTTTTTAAGTACTTTTTCGTACAATTTTGTTCCTTCGCTTTCAGTAAACTGAAAATCCAAAGAACCTTGATTGGAAGTCAAAGCCAATAAAATGACCCATTTTCCTTCAAAATCCAAGAAAGGCTTCACACTGTCAGAACCCATATAAGGCGCAACAGTTACCGCATCGCAAGGCAAAGTTTCAAAAAACGTTTTAGCATAATAGCTAGATGTATTTCCAATATCGCCACGTTTCGCATCCGCAATGATAAAACAATCTTTTGGGATGTAATTTATCGTTTTTTCTAATGATTCCCAGCCTTTTACACCGTGACATTCATAAAAAGCAGTGTTCGGTTTGTAAGCCACACACAAATCTTTCGTTGCGTCAATAATCGCTTTGTTGAATTCGAAAATTGGATCTTCTGTTTCCATTAAATGCGGTGGAAGTTTATCTAAATCAGGATCTAATCCCACACATAAAAACGATTTTTTTAATCGAATTTGTTGAATCAATTCCGCTTTTGTCATATTTCTTCACCTTTTAATTTCTCTGCATTTTCTGCAACTTTCAAGGCATCAATCATTTCGCGCATATCGCCATTCATAAATGCACTTAAGTTATAAATCGTTTTATTGATTCGGTGATCCGTAATTCTACCTTGTGGGTAATTGTAAGTTCTGATTTTCGCTGAACGGTCACCAGTAGAAACCAAGGTTTTACGGTGAGCAGCACGTTCATTGTGAACGCGATCTAATTCTGCTTGATACAAACGAGAACGTAAAACGGAAATTGCTTTTTCTAAGTTTTTATGTTGTGAACGTCCATCTTGACATTCAACGACTGTTCCCGTTGGAATATGTGTCAAACGAATAGCTGATTCTGTTTTGTTAATGTGCTGACCTCCAGCTCCAGATGCTCTAAAAGTATCTTTTCGAACGTCGTTCATATCCAAATTAAAATCTACTTCTTCCGCTTCAGGTAACACGGCAACTGTGATTGCAGATGTATGAACTCGACCTTGCGATTCTGTTTCAGGAACACGTTGAACGCGGTGCACACCTGATTCAAATTTCAACATACCATACAAACCTAAACCAATAATTTCCATTGAAATCTCCTTGTAGCCTTTAACCGTTCCCTCAGATGAATTGACGATTTCATATTGCCAACCCATTTCCTTGAAAAACATCGTGTACATTCTAAAAATGTCTTCCACGAAAATACACGCTTCATCTCCCCCTGTTCCTGCACGTAGCTCCATAATGGCATTTTTGTCGTCTTCTGGATCTTTAGGAATCAGCATCATTTTTATCTCTTCTTCCAAAATCGGACGACGCGTTTCCAATTCATCAATTTCCATTTTGGCCATTTCACGCATATCAGGATCTGTTTCCGTTTCCAATAACTCACGTGAACTTTTTATGTTTGCTAGTAAATTTCCGTATTCTTTGTAAACTGCATCCAAGGATTCTAATTCGCGGTATTCCTTGTTCAGCTTAACATAGCGCTCCATATTTGAAATAATATCTGGGTCGGTAATCATTTTTCCAACTTCCACAAAACGATAATGGATGGCTTCTAATTTTGACAGTAAATCTGACATTCTGATCTATTTTTTTTGAGATGCAAAAGTAAGAAAGATATTTGGACTAAAAATTTACAGAATTTAGGTCTATTTTGGAGGATTAAGACTTTTCAATAGTTTAATTCAATTAAATTTGAAGCATGAAGGAAATTTTAACAACAGTCGGCAAAAATTTAAAGCAAGCAAGGTTTACTTACGTGCTTTTCGCCTATTGTTTTTTGGTTTTTGGTTTAATTCAATACTTCAGAAGCGGAGATTTTGTTCCCGATCATATCTTAACCTATTTTGGTGCTCCTTTAGCCATTGAGATTTATACTTTTCATTATTGGGGAATCATTACTAATAGCTTTGTCCACTATGAAATTGGGAATTTTGTTCTTAATTCAATTGGAATTTTGTTACTTGGAAGTTATGTTGAACGTCGGATTAGTGTTTGGAATTTTTTCCTTTTTGGATTGGTTGCGTCAACGATTAGTTCAGCAATTCAACTTGCTTTTTCTGACGATGCTGGTGTTGGTCTTTCAGGAGTAAATTACGCTTTATTCGGCTTTGCATTTGCAAAAACATATCTTGATTCAAGATTTAGAATCGTTCAAAAAAATATTGCCTTTTTTGTGATGCTTTTTTTTATTCCGTTCTGTGAATACATGAATGTGTATGAAAAATGGAATGTTGCAACGCTAGCATTAATTGCAGGTTTTGTTGTTGGAGTTTTAATTGCTTTTCTTACCACTTCGAGAAAAGTAATTGCTCAGTATAGTTTGATTTTCTTACTTGTTTTTTCAGCTGTTTCACTTGTCTATACCCCTTGGTCCTCACAATGGAACTGTGCGAAAGGAATAGCATGGCATGAAAAAGGAGAAATTGAAAAAGCTCGATCTTATTATTTAACTGCAATTTCATACAATAGAGGTTCTGTATGTGGAAACGATAATTTGAATATTATTAAAGTCGACGCACTTTCAGGAAAAGCTTTTACGGCCCATAATCGTGGGGATTATTTGAAGGCTCGATTTTACTATGAAGAAATCATTAAAATAGACCCAAAAAACAGTTGGGCTATCAACAATTTAAAACGTTTGCCGTGATTCAAAAAATTTTAAATTTTCAAGATTTACAGCTAGAATATTTTGTGAAAGGAAATGGCCCGGAGGTAGTTTTTTGTATGCATGGACACAGTAAATCACCTTTTGACTTTGAATTCCTAGCGAACGAAAATCGAACCATTATTTCTTTGCACTTGTTTTATCATGGAAACTCTCATTTTCCTGAAAGTCGAATTGAGAAAAATCCATTAAGAATAAATGAGTTCAAAGATTTGATTGATGTATTGTTGAAAAACGAAAACGTAAATCAATTTCATTTGTTAGCCTTTTCACAAGGAGGAAGATTTATTTTATCGATTTTACCTCTTTATGCGGAAAGAATCAAATCCGTTCAGCTGATTTCTCCTGATGGAATGGATAACAATAGTTTTTACAACAGAACTTCCCGAAGAAAATGGGCTAGAAAGTTATTTCAAAGCTGGGAAAATGATCCAAAGTCAATAATGAAGTTTGCTTTATTGGGAAAAAAATTGAGATTGGTTCGGCCGAAAGTTTATCAGTTTATGGAAAATTTAACTTCCGATCCAGAAACATTCCAACGGGCATCAAAAACGTGGAGGGGATTTCGATTAATTCAACCAAATGAATCTGAAATTTCAAACGCACTTAAAACTCATGCTATTCCTTTTAAAATTATAATGGGAAAGTTTGATCAAGTGATTCGACCTCCTCAGGCATATGCATTTGCAAAGCGGATTAACCAAGAAGGTAAAGTTATAGAAATTGAGTGCGGACATGATTTTTTTAATAAGAAATACAAGTCTATGCTGGAAACTGTGTTGACATTCAGATAAATAGTTAAACATTCAGTTTCTTTCTAACGATTGAATTACCCTAAAATTATGCTTCAAATTTTCAAAAACTTTTAATAGTTTGATTTTGTAATTTACATTTTTTCGTAACTTAATGTAAAAATTAAAAGATGACAAAAGATGAATTAGGAAAATGGGGAGAAGATTTTGCAACAAATTTCTTACTTCAAAACGGTTACCATTTGGTTGAAAGAAACGTGAGATTCAAAAAATTTGAAGTTGATATTATTGCTGAAAAAGATGAGCAATTAGTTGTTGTTGAGGTTAAAGCCAGAAATACAGCTGAAATTGGTGAACCATGGAGAGCAGTTACGAAATCTAAACAAAGACAAATTATCAATGTTGCCGATTATTATGTACAGAAAAACCAAATAGACAAGGATGTTCGATTTGATATTATTTCAATAGTGCATAATAATTACCGAACAAATTTGGAACATATTGTTGGTGCATTTGATACGTTGAGGTGATGTTTTTTAATAAACTTAGCTTAATCTCAAGCAAACGAATTAAAAGAGAGTAGGGGTTGCTTTTTAACTTAAATTACTTGAATTTTTGAGTATTTAGAAGAATTTATTTTGAAGATTAAAAGAATAAAAAAAAGCTACCTAGTTTCCCGAGTAGCTTTCAAATATTTTATTTGTAATGTCCTTACAATTTCACAAACTTCTTAACAGCATCGTTGAAAGAAACTGTGTAAGTTCCTGCTGAAAGAGAACTCAAATTCAATTGTTTTGCGTTTGAAACGATTACTTCTTGTCCTAAAGTGTTGCGAACAATTACATTTCCTTCTAATTCACTTGCTATGTTTAATTCTGTTGTTGCTGGATTTGGGTAAACATTGAAAGAAGCTGCTAATTCATTCAATCCAACGCTTGCTCTTAAGTCAAAAACAATTGTTCCTGGAGAAATACCAACGTTAAAATTACGTACTTCTTCGTTGTTTGAATCGTAAATGTAAACTCTTCCGTAAGAAAAGAAATCTGTAGAACTTGCGTATAATAAATTGTTTACTTCATCAGTTGCTAATTCATAAAATGATAGGTTGATTCCAGCTACTGGACCTACATTATTCATTGCTGCATAATTGAATTCATTCAAAGTAGTTTCTCCTGAAATTTGGTAAACGATGTTTTCATCCACCAAAGCTGAAGTTCCACAACCAGTTCCCGCATTGGCAAGATTCACTGTTTCAGCAGCCGGATTCAATAAAGAAATTTTAGAAATAGAGGAACCTGACCAATCTTTATTGTTTACAGAATAAAGAAAATCGCCTGATTTCATTAAATTGTCTGGGTTTTTACCGTCTGGACCTAAATCGATTTCGCTTCCATACGCTAAAGTTGACAAATCTAATTTTCCAACAATTCCTTTTTCATTTCCCCATTCGTAACCATTATTTACAGCGATGTAAGCTGTAGCTCCATCCATTACAATGTTTTGCGTTGCCCAT
This sequence comes from Crocinitomicaceae bacterium, assembly GCA_044350515.1. Taxonomy (GTDB): domain Bacteria; phylum Bacteroidota; class Bacteroidia; order Flavobacteriales_D; family Crocinitomicaceae; genus UBA952. The sequence continues at coordinate 8,100 of JBILHL010000020.1, forward strand.
TTTGGACCTGCAACAGTGTCAATAGCTTGAATTAAGGTCAAATTTGATGCGTCATAAATGTGTAAGTAAGAATTAAAAGTTGTTTCATATTCACCTCTTGTTGCTACTAATTTGTTTTGGTAAATTCCTAAATTTCTAACTCCTGGACAAGAAACGCTTGCTACTTCTTGGTGCGAGTTCAAATCCATTTTGAAAATTTTAGTATCTGCTGCAACGTAATAATAGTTTCCCGAAATAACCATATCAGACCCAAAACGCATATTTTCAAGTGTGTCCACTATGGAGTAAATTTGAGTTGCTGGATTGTAAGTTCCGATTGTAACCGGTTCGATTATTACATTGTTTGTGTAATCATAATAGCCTTCATTTAAGATGATTGCTTGGTTCACGTAGCTTTGAGCTTGTGCGAAAGTTGTTAGGCCTAGGCCAAAAACGAGTAACATTTTTTTCATTCGTTCTGTTTTTAAACGGTTAATAAATAAAATAAAAACTAGAAGAAGAAAAAAGAGGGCAAGGTGGAAAAGTAGCAGTTTTCCATCCGAGTCCGACTTTGATCTGAAGTCTTCTCTCTGCTCAATGGCAAGTCTTCTGGCTCACACCAACGCTAATTCACCTTCCCATTCTGATAATCTGAACAGTGGTTTAAGAATCGCTTTAACAGTGCATACAGCTGCAGATACAGCTCCGGATTCACACCGGATTCCTTTTTAATTTCGATCGCTCGAAAACCAAAGAACGGTGCAAAACTAGTTAATTAAGTTGAAAAACGGAAAGTTGAAGGTTAAAAATATAGTTCTCCTCTTCGGAAATTGTAAATTGAAAAGTTTACTTTCAGTTATTTAATGCAAAAGAAAGTTCTTATTTTTTTGTTGAAGGACAAACAAAATCGGTTCTCGGAACAGTTGTTTTTGAAATAGCCCCGTAACCACCGATTACATCCACGAAATTGTTAAGACCTCTTGCTTTTAAAATAGATCCAGCAATGATACTTCGGTAACCTCCTGCACAATGTAGAATGAATGGTTCTTCTTTTGGAAATTCAGCCATGTGGTCATTCATGAAATCTAAAGGAATTGACAATGCGTTTTCTACATGTTCACCACTAAATTCACCCGGTTTACGAACGTCAATTACAATTGGATTTTCTGAAAATTGAGTAGCAAATTCTTCTGCGGTAATTCTTCCTATACTATCTATTTCTTTGCCTGCATTTTTCCATGCTTCGATTCCACCGTCTAAGTAACCAATTACATAGTCATATCCCACTCGAGCCAAACGTTTTACTGTTTCTTCCTCTTTACCAGGTTCAGTAATTAATAAAATTTCTTGTTTTACATTAGGAATTAAAGCTCCCACCCAAGGCGCAAATTGTCCTTCTAATCCGATTGAAATACTATTCGGAATAAACGCTTTAGAGAATTCCATTGCGGTACGTGTATCTAAAACCAAGGCTTCTGTTTCATTCGCTACTAATTCAAAATCTTGAACTGACAAAGGTTTTAAGCCTCTTTTCATTACGTCTTGAATAGCATCATATCCATTTTTATTCATGGCAACATTCATTCCGAAATAGCCAGGAGGAGGTAATAAACCATCTGTCACCTCTTGAATAAATTCTGCTTTAGTCATATCGGCACGTAAAGCATAATTTGTTGCTTTTTGATTGCCTAAAAGGTCTGTTGTTTCTTTTGACATATTTTTTCCACAAGCGCTACCGGCACCATGCGCCGGGTAAACAACCACTGAACCGGGTAGGGGCAAAATCTTTTCACGTAGCGAATCGAAAAGCATTCCTGCTAAGTCCTCTTGAGTCATAGAAGCCGCTTTTTGAGCTAAATCAGGACGTCCAACATCACCAATAAATAAAGTGTCTCCAGAGAACAGGGCTAAATCCTTTCCGCTTTCATCAATTAATAAATAACAAGTTGATTCCATCGTGTGTCCTGGCGTGTGAAGCACTTTGAAAGTAATATCTCCTACTGATAATAATTCACCATCTGTGGCGCTATGAAATTCAAAACTTGGAGTTGCATTCGGACCATAAACGATTTTTGCACCGGTAGCTTTTGCTAAATCAACGTGTCCAGAAACAAAATCTGCGTGGAAATGTGTTTCAAGAATGTATTTAATTTTCACATTGTCCGTTTTTGCTCGTTCTAAATAAGGTTGAATTTCACGCAGTGGATCAATGACAACTGCTTCGCCGTTTGAAGAAATAAAATAAGCACCTTGAGCTAAACAGCCTGTATATATTTGTTCAATTTTCATACTCTTTGGTTTAAGTAACAAATTTACGCTATTCTATTTAATTCCTTGATAAGTCTAAAGTTTATCGGGTTATTATTTGTTAATGAGGAAAAATTAATTTTTTAGTCATTTTTTACCGAAGGATTAACAAAATGTAACATGCACATTCAATTTAAAATCCAGCTTATCGTACTTTTGTCACTTTATGGGAAAATCAACCAAAAAGGTACCTTTTACAACTTATCAAATCATTGTTATTTTAATTTTAGCACTCACGCAATTTAGTGTCGTTTTAGATTTTATGGTAATGTCTCCACTCGGTGATTTATTAATCAAGGATTTAAAAATTACACCCGCCCAATTTGGGGTGATTGTATCTAGCTATGCGCTTTCGGCGGGTGTTTCAGGATTTCTAACAGCGAGTTTTGCAGATAAGTTTGACCGAAAAAAATTATTGCTATTTTTTTATGGTGGTTTTATTGTTGGAACTTTGTTGTGTGGATTGGCCACTTCTTATTGGTTTTTAGTCTTTGCTCGGATTTTCACAGGTGTTTTTGGAGGAGTTATTTCTTCCATTTCTCTTGCAATTGTTGCAGATTTATTCGATTTTAACCACAGAGGAAGGGTGATGAGTTTCTTACAAATGGGTTTTGGGATGAGTCAGATTTTAGGAATACCCATTAGTTTATACCTCGCAAAAGTATGGCATTGGCAAGCTCCATTTTATTTAATCGTGATTTTGGCAAGTGTTATTTTCTTTGTGGCGCTTTTTGTTTTGAAACCTGTTAATGCGCATTTAAAATTACAACGCGACAATGCCTTTAAACACCTATGGCAAACTATCTCCAATAAAGAATATCGTATTGGTTTTATAGCAACTGCGTTCATGTCTTTGGGTGGTTATCTGATGATGCCTTGGGGAAGCACGTATTCTGTTAATAACATTGGGATTTCTCAAGAAGACCTACCGCTTATGTTTATGATTGTCGGGGTGGCAACTTTTGCAATTATGCCTGTTGTTGGTGTTTTGAGCGATAAGCTAAATAAGTTTACGATTTTTACAGGTGCTTCTGTTTTAATGGTGGTCACTGTTTTGATTTATATACAGTTACCAAAAGTTTCGCTTTTTATGTTGATTCTCGTGAATGTGTTCATGATGATAGGAATTATGGCGCGAATGGTTCCTTCACAAGCGTTGGCAGCGTCTATTCCTGCGATGAAAGATAGGGGAGCATTTATGAGTGTCAATTCTTCTTTACAACAAATGGCGGGTGGTGTTGCTGCTTTAATTGGTGGATGGATAGTTCAACAAAAAACACAATTTAGTCCTTTAGAAAATTTTGATTATTTGGGTTATTTAGTTGTAGCAGTAATTCTAATCAACATTGCATTAACTTATCGTGTTTATAGTTTTGTTTCGAAGAGAGTTTGATTTGATCTAAAACTAAAAGTTAAGAGATTTAGGTTAAGTGCTTAACTCTAACTTGCTATGCTTTAAGTATCTAAAGAATTTTTGAGTTTACAAGTCATTTACGTATTAGTTAGACAAAAAAATCGTTACTCAATTCCTCCAAACTTTGTGTTTTCTTGAAGGGTTGTTTCTTAAGCTTAGTGTTAATCGTTAAGTTCAAAACTTTATGTTATCCAAAATTTTCATCTTTGCTATTGAGACAAATTCTTAAATCCCAAAAACAAAAACAATAAAAAAAGCCACCTGATTTCTCAAGTGGCTTCATATTATCTAGTTTGAATTTATTTTACTTTGAAAGAAACGTATCTGTTTTTAGCATCTTGGGTTTCTTGGTCATCATCTTCTGCAATTCCAGTATTTGGTTCAGCAGCCCCTTTATAAACTTTGTTTAAACGTGTTTCTTCAATTCCTGCAGCAATAAAATATTTCGCAACTGCATTTGCTCTTTTACGTGCCATATCTTCAAAGTCTGGGTTTTCCTCAGCTGCTTTGTCTTCTAATTTATCGTTGTGACCAATAATGTCAATAGATAAGTTTTTATCCATTTTCATTTCTTCAATCACAAAGTCCATCATGTCTTTTGCGTTGTCTGAAATAGAAGCTTTACCAGCACGGAAGTAAACTGTATGTGCTTCGATAATTTGATTTTTTGTCATTTTATCAGAAATCTCTGGTGTGTTTGTATACAACATTGTTGAGAATGACTCTTCAACTTTCGGTTTTCTACTGTCGAAACATTTACATTCAGCAACGTTATCAATTACTGTAATAATCACATTATCAACATAGTAATATGCATGAGCGATTACTTCTGCTTCACTTTCTTTCGGTTTCTTAACAGCTTCAAATTTTGTAGTTTCGTTTTTATCGAAGTTTCCGATAGTGATGAATTTTTCGTCACCTTTCGCAGTATAAACAGCACATACTTTCTCCCAACCATAAAATCCATTATAGACTTTATTATTTTGCGATCTTATGATTTTGTCAGAGTTATTGTAAATTGCTCCTGGAGAACCATTACCTAATACTTCTTTAGAAAATAATGCTGAGATATTGTTAGTCGCAAACTTAGAAGATTCAGATAAAGAAACTGAAAACTCAACGCAATATTTCAATCCTTTTTTTAAGGTCAATTGCTCTGTACCTTTCATGATTGGAACAGTTATATACGAACGCTCTGCTGCCAATTTCCCTGGTTTATAAAAAACGGCACCTGCATAATTTTGTCCTCCACCATCAGAACTTGGAGCTTCCGTACCATAAATATTTAAAGGAATACCAACATCACCACTTGCTTCAGTCATGAATAAATCAGCTTTGATTTCTGTAGGAGAAGATAAACCTTCCGCTAATGAGATTGCTCCCAATTCACCAACAACTTCTTTTTTAGTTTTTTCGAAGTCTTGGTAAAGAATTTCTTTTTCATTTGCTTTTTTTCCACCTTTTTGAGCGTTTGCTACATTCACAAAAGAAGTAGCAGACAAAAGAAGAAATAACCCGATTTTAATAGTTTTAGATTTCATAGTTTTGAACAGTTTTAATAAACACTTTAACCTTTTCTGGGTCAATGTCTGGGTAAACACCGTGCCCCAAATTTACAATATGTCTTTGACTTTTGAACGATTTCAATAATTTAATTGTTTCTTGCTCCACCACACTTTCACTACCATACAACACACATGGATCTAAATTACCTTGCAAAGTTTTCGTTTCACCTACCAATTCTCTCGTTTCGGCTATACTCATGTTCCAATCCAAACCGATAGTTGTACAATTCAACTTCGTAATTTTTGGAATGGAAGCAATTGCTCCTTTTGAAAAAACAGTTAATGGAACGTTTGGAATTGCTTCCACAATCTTTGAAATGTATGTCAATCCAAATTCAGCGTATTGTTCACTTCCTAAAATCCCAGCCCACGAATCAAAAAGTTGTAATGCATCTGCACCAGCAATTAATTGAGCTTTTAAATACTGAATCGTCACGTCTGTTATGCGACTAAGCAATTCATGTGCCAAAACTGGATTCGTGTATAATAGCTTGCGCGACTCAGAAAATGTTTTGGAACCTTTACCTTCTACCATATAGCAGAAAATCGTCCATGGTGCACCAGCGAAACCAATCAATGGAACGCGACCATCAAGACCTTTTTTAGTCAATTTCAATGCTTCAAGTACATACGAAAGGCGATCTTCAACGTCGATGTCTTTATCCAGTAGATTCAGCTGTTCTTGCGAACGAATCGTGTTTTCAAACCAAGGACCGCGTTGTTCCAACATTTCGTATGGTAATCCCATTGCTTCTGGTACTACTAAAATATCAGAGAAAATAATCGCTGCATCAACGTTTAATAAATCAACTGGTTGGATGGTAACTTCCGCCGCGAATTCAGGCGTTTCAACTAATTCTTTGAAACCAGAAAGTTTTGCTCTTACAGCACGGTATTCAGGTAAGATTCTTCCTGCTTGGCGCATGAGCCAAACTGGGTAACGTTCAATAGCTTCCCCCTTGTGTGCACGTAAAAAAAGATCGTTTTTAAATTCCATGTTTTGCAAAGATAAAATTTTGATTGAAAGTGAATTCAATTGAAGGATTCAAATTTCACGGAATTCAAAAAGTTGAGCGGATTTCACTTACCATTGAATAATATTTAACCGTTTCGAGCTTAGAAATTGATTCGCCTTACTAAAGTGTTTGCATCCGAAAAAACCTCTGTAAGCTGAGAGTGGCGAAGGATGAACTGATGTTAAAACAAAGTGATTTTTTGTATCGATTAAAGTCGATTTTGAGATTGCTTTTGAGCCCCAAAGTATAAAAACAACATTTTCTTTTTTTTCGCTGACAAGTTCAATAACTCGATCAGTAAATTGTTCCCAACCAATTCCTTTGTGACTGTCAGCTTTTCCTTCTTCAACAGTTAAAACCGAATTCAATAATAAAACACCTTGTTTTGCCCAACGTTCCAAATTTCCATTTTCAGGAAAAGGTTGAGCTAAATCCGATTCTATTTCTTTAAAAATATTGTTCAAACTTTTGGGAAAAGGACGCACGTTAGCTTCTACTGAGAAGCACAAACCGTGAGCGTGTCCTTTTGTGGGATATGGATCTTGGCCTAAAATGACAACCTTTAAATTGGAAGGAGAACAAAATTCAAAAGCATTAAAAATGTTTCCATATTCAGGCAAAACACTCACTTCCTTAGAATTATAAAGCGACTCAATTTTTTGAGTGAGTTCAATAAAATAAGGTTTTGAAGTTTCAGATGCTAATAGTTCAGCCCAAGTTGAAGGAATTCTCATTTTCGTTGTTTTGCAACATAATTTAAGCCCAACTCCAAACCATAACGATAGTCCAAAATAATGCTATTCACAGAATTGGTTAAAATATTCGTGTTCAATGATTTTTCAGGAGCAATTTGGTCAATTTTGATTTGATCTTTAATCGTTTCGATGTAATCAATCGATGATTTCAATTTCAACTGATAGTTTTCGATGTGCTTTTTGATGTTTTCGTCGGCTTTCAATAGTTTCGAAGCAAAATATTCAGGACGAATGTAGCTAGGTTTAAAATTCAAATGCGTGGTACGAATCAAAACGATATCTGTAGCTCCATTTTCAACTGCCCATTGCACTGGAATAGGATCGGAAATTCCACCATCGGAATAAGCTTTGCCATCGATTAAGTGTTTCCCTTTCGTTAATAAAGGAACCGTGCTTGCTGCTATAGTCATGTCCAACCAATTGTCTTCTCTAGGTTTCAAATAGGAAGTAGCGCCGTTATCAGTGTCTGTTAATACAAAGTAAAAATCCTTTTCTTGTGTTGCCTTTACCGCTTTTTGTAACTCGAATGGAAACTCTTTCTCTGCTATTTCAGTAAAAAAATCAAGATTCATTATACCATCTGAAAAGGCTTTCGTGTATTGAATAAATCGCGGGTCTTTACAAATAGATTTCATCGAATTAAAATAAGCACCATATTGATGACTTAAGAAATAAGAAAGTGCTAAAGTTCCACCTGAAACACCAATGTAAACGTCAAAACCATCGAAATTGGACATTCTAAACGCATCTAAAACGCCAGCAGAAAAAGAAGTTTTAAAACCTCCTCCTTCTAAAATGATTGTTTTTTTTCCAGAAAGTAGCATAGATGTAAGTTAATTTTTCAAAGGTACAGAAACTCTTGCTGGATGGAGGTTAATAAAATGTTATTGAAAAAAAATAGAACTTATTGAATACTTCGATGACTTCATTGGTTTCGAGATTTAACGGTACAGTCAAAATCTTTCACTTGGTTGTGCAGTTAGTTTATAAATTGTGAAAATATTATCTAATTTATTTTCTAAAGAATTATACTGTTTATCCATATTTATACTCCCTAAAGCTTTATTTGGATCAATGATATAAATAAAGCTTTAGGATTAATAGATTTATTTTTAGGCGATTTTTTACTTTTCTTCAATTTTATTCTACTCAATCACCTCTAGCGTAACCGTCGTAAGTCCTGCATTTATAAAGTTCAATTGCTTTGCTGCGGCTTGCGTTAAGTCTATAATTCGAGAAGAACGTTGCGACATACGATCGATGATTTTCACCAATACAACAGAATCATTTCTCAAGTTTACTACCCTAACAACACTACCAAAAGGCAAGGTTTTGTGGGCAGCGTAAAGACTGTCATTGTGTAATGTTTGACCAGATGCTGTTTTTCTTCCAGTCATGCTTTTTCCATAATAACTCGCAGTTCCTTTTTGTAGATTTGATGCTGCTGAGAATAATAAAAGTGTCAAGAAAAGGGGAATAAAATGTTTCATTTTTAATCAAATTTGAGTACAATTTACGAGTTTATTCCCGAATAGAAAAACTTTAAGGAATCTTTTAGTTCGATTTAGTTCTTTTTTGATAGTCAAAAGGAATAATTATTTACATCGGCAAAATATTCTTTTTCTCAAATTCAAGATTCTTTCAACCTATTTTAAAGTCTATTTTTTCACTCGTTGATTCAATTAAGAATCAAGCATCAACAATCAATAATCTTTTCCAGCTTTTCCTCTCAATTTATCACAAACAGCGTACTTTTCAACGAATTTTAGAATTTGATTTCTTTGTGTTTTTGTCAAGAATTTACTTTTGTTTTTGAGTTCTGCAATGTCTTTTCTCCAGAAATAAAATTCTTCTTTGTTTGGTACAATGTTCGTTCGGAAAAGATAATGCCACTCTTTTTGAGCAATGGAAATTCCAGTATTGAAATTCGCTACTTGATTGTTATTTAAAGAAATGACAGTTCGATTATTTGGTATTGGTTTAAATAAACTAAAACCAGAATAGTTAGAATAAAAACGGTTTAAACTTGGTTCTTTTTCCAAATCAAATAAATCAAATAGGGTAGGAGCAATGTCGATATTTGAGGTCAATTGATGTAGGTTTTTCTTGAGATTTGTTGATTCTGTTTTATTCAAAATACCTTTTGGAATGTATGCAATCAAAGGAACACTAATTGCTTCTGTGTAATTACTTTCAACGTGTCCAATTGTACGGTGTTCCATTAATGATTCACCGTGGTCGCTTGTTATAAAAACTATTGTATTCTTCATTAAACCTTGTGCTTTCAAGTTCTCAAAAAATAGTTTTATTAATTCGTCTTGATAGCGAACAGCATTATCATACGAATCACTGAATTTTTCTGTCCATTTATTGTATTTCTCAGGTATTTCATATGGATAATGCGTTGTATTGAATTGAACTACTCCGAAAAATGGTTCTTTTTTAAAGTGTTTTATAGTTCGGTTTAATTTGCGCACTGTATGTTCATCTTTAATGCCTAAATCATTGAAATAAGGTAGTCCCGAATTGTCTTTATTCCACCAAAGGTCTAATTTTTCTTTTTTATAAAATTGGTCGAAGCGGTACCATTTTAAGGTATGAGAAGAAATGAAAAAGGTGCGATAATCAAATAGTTGTGCATATTCCCAAAGTAATGGTTGACGGTATAAAATACATGTGTCTTGATACGGACCGATTCCGGTTAAAATTGCTGGAACTGCAAGCATTGTTGTAGAAGAAACGGATACAGGTTGACGGAAATAGAAAAATTCATCTGGATAGTTTTGAGCTAACTTTTTAAAATAGGGTGTTGTTTCATGTTTGTTTCCATAAAGCGATGCACTTCTTTTTCTATAGGATTCGAAAACTAGAACCACTACATTAAAGTCTTTTTTAGCAAGTTTTAAATTAATTTTTGGTGGTGTTCGTTTTTGCAAACCACGACCCTTAAATTCGGAATGATCGTCCCATGTAAATGCATGTCGCTGAACACAAGCTGCAAAATTGGCATCTACCATTGCACACTGATCAAATTTTCCATGAAAGAAAATTAGTGTTTCAAAAGCAATTAATTGAATAATTGAATAAAAAAGTAAATATCTCCAATGAACTTTAGGAACATGATTTTTTGTAAACCATTTAAAAAAAATGAATAATAATGTGAAAAGCGAAAGAATAGCTAAAACTTCCTTCCAACCTGTTGCATCCCTTAAAATCATCATTGCACTTTTAGGCTCCGTTTTAAAATAAAGTAAAGTGTAATAATTTGGGAAAATACCATTTAAGGAATAAAAGGTAAAGGAACCAAAAAAGGAGAAAACAAACCAAGGAAAAATTAAAATCATCAAGGAATATAACAACCATTTTTTATGCTCTACAGCTTTTAAAATCAATAAAATCAGAACGAAATAACCAATTGAAATAATTACAGATGATAAATAGAAATTTAGTTGCTTGTAATCGTACCTTTCTAATAATTCAGTGCGAAAGTATAAATCGAGTACTGCAAAAAGTAAAGGGATTGAAATGAGTTTAAGAATGATCTTCATGTTAAATTAAAGTTAAGAAAACTTTAACAAACAAGTGAGATTATTTACTATATTTTGATTTTTTCTTCTAAAAAAGTTAAAGCTTGTTGATGTAAACTTTCATTACTAGTTGGGTTTAATCGCTGTAAATCGTTGTAGCGTTTCAGCCAGGTTTCTTGTCTTTTGGCGTAATTGCGCGAATGTTGTTTTATCTTATCAATGGCTTCATCTAAAGTTATTTTTCCGTCAAAATAATCGAAAAGCTCTTTGTAACCAACAGTGTTTAGTGACTTTAAATTTCTAAATTGAAAAGCAGATTTTACTTCATCTACTAAACCTTCTGAAAGCATAATATCTACGCGTTGATTGATTCGTTCATAGAGTTTTTCACGTTCCCATTGTATCGAAAACCGAACAATTTCACAATCTAAATCATTCTTAAAACCTTTTCTTTGTGTTGAATATTTTTGACCACTTGAATAGATAACTTCCAAGGCACGAATAATTCGCACTGGGTTTTTTTTATCGACAACTGCGGCAAATTCAGCGTCTAATCTTTCAACTTCCTTTACCAAAGCATCAAGTCCTTCGGTTTCAAGTCGCTTTTCTAATTCTATTTTAATTTCGGTTGAGGTTTCTATTTCATCTAGTCCGAAAGTCAATGCGTCAATAAACATTCCTGAACCACCTACTAAAACAACTTCATTTTTCGTTTTAAAAAGTGTATTCACAATTTTTCGCGCTTCGGTTGCGTATGTTGCGGCTGTAAGTTCGTTTATAATTGAATGAGAATCAATTAGGTGATGCTTAATCTCGTTTAACTCTAAAGTCGTTGGTTTGGCTGTTCCAATGCTAATTTCCTTGTAAAACTGTCGTGAATCTCCTGAAATTATTTCTGTTTGAAAATGTTTCGCCAGTCCAATTGCCAAGCTTGTCTTTCCAGAAGCAGTTGGACCTTGAACAATAATTAAACGCTTACGAGAATTTGGATTTATTTCCATGAATTATAAATCCGAATTACAGCTTCCACATATTTAACGGCATGTCCACGATAAGCACCGCATTTCACTTCTGGACGACGATAATAATCTGGATCGGAGAGTTTTTCAACCATCAAAGCTACATTTCCATCCCATAATTCAGGATTCAATCCTTTTTCTTTAGCTAAAGCTTGTGCATCAAAAATATGACAAGGACCTGCGTTGTATGATGCAAGTGTAAACTTATAGCGTTGTTCTTTATCAGGAATGGAAGACCAAGTTTGATAAATACGATTAATTAATTTCATACCTGCCGTAATTTGAACCTCAGGACTTGACATTGGGTTGACACCAAAATCGTTTCCAGTATTTGGCATAAATTGCATAATACCAAAAGCTCCTCTTGCACCTTTAGCATATGGATTAAACTGCGATTCTTTGTAGGCAATTGCTGCTAAAAATTTCCAGTCCCAACCAGCGGATTTTGCTGCTTGCTTGAAGAATTTGTCATATTGAGAAATCTTCCCTCGCCCTAATTTAACAACCTCTCCAGTTTCTTCAGGAATAAAATCAAAGTATTTATGTTTAAGTGCATTGTATTCTTCCGATTCGCAATATTTTTCAAGGAATTCATCTAATTTCTTTTTTAATTCTGGGCTGTTTAAACGCAAACCGAAAGCAATACGTTGTTTAAAAGAAACTTTGGTTTTAATATCTAGTTTTGGATGTTCCTCTTTACTTAAGCGCGCTAAGTTTTCGTGAGCAATCGTATATTTGATTTCCCCTTTCAAGACTTTTTCGATTAAATCCTCAACAATCAAATCTTCTTTTGCATATTGGATTTTAATATAACCACCAATTTCTTCTTGTAATGATCGAAGCCTTAGGTCATAAATCGTATTTTTCCGCACCATCACTTCTTTACCAATCAATTCAGAAGCATCTAAAACAAGACTGTCGCTTTTCATTTGAACAAGTACTTGATTGGAATAATAATACGGATGAGAAAAGTTTATTTTTTTCTGCCCCGAAAGTGTTATCGCAAGATTGGCAGCAATGATGTCACCTTCTCCATTATTTAAGAAGCGACGAAGGTTAGAGTACTTTGGAACTACTTTTATTTCAAGTGTAATTCCAAGGTGTTTAGCAAACGCTTCCAAAATCTCATATTCAAAACCAAGGTTTTTATCGCGGTATTCAAAAAAAGATAAAGAGCTATTTTCCGTAAGAATGGTCAATTTACCCTTCTTTTGAATTTCTTTTAAATCGATAGATTTAGCTTCAATTTCTTTTTTCATAGCTGTCTCACAGGCAAATAGCAATGTAAGACCAACTAAAAATGGCAGTATTTTTTGAATTCTAGTCATCAAGAAAACCCTTACGCTATTTTTAGATAAATGTTACAGAATTTAAGCTATGTTGTTGGTTTACAAGTGATAAATTAACAAATCCATAGGAGTTTCAAGTCATTTATTCAGCTTAAAATGTGTTTAAAGTCCATTTAAACAAAATCAAACACTTGTTGAAAGTGCAAATTTCATCAATTCGTGAAATAGGTTTTCGTTTTTTTTCACTGGAATTATCATTTCATAAGTGCTTTCATTTACTTTTTTGTAAGTCACTTTTTCTGTTTTTTGAAGTAGTTTTTTAGTTGACTTAAAAAGCGGAATTACTTCAATTAACATTCCTTTCCAGCCTGCATTTTCAAGTTGCGTTAACTGGTTCAAATCCCCTGATAGCTTAATTGGATGAAAGGATGGTATCAATTTTGGTCTTGCATGTAAAGTGCTTAAATAGATTGTATTAGAGTCGATTTGTGTAAATAGTAACTTTTCTTTTCCCATCGTAAACTGTTGGTTATTTTTTGGGAAACTAATTTTTAATTGACTAATTAAGTCAGTAAGTAAAGAATCAACTTGTGTTTTATGGGAAAAACGCATGAGTAAGTCAATTTTTGGTAAACCGATTATGGAATCATTTTCTGTGAATTTGAAACCGTAATAATTACAAGAAATATGTCGAATATCTTTGAATGGAAAATTGATTCTTGGTAAAATTGGAATTTGTTTTAACTGTTCATCAATTTGAATCCCTTCACTAACAGGAAAAGAAAAATGAAAGCCTTTTTCAGACAACAATTTGTAAGGAGTATTCTTAGAAGTTGAATTATTCGAAACCTTAATTTTCAATTGCTGTTTTTGTATCGAAACAAGGGAAGTTTGAACTATTTTTTTTTGTGCAAATGATAAAATTGCAATATCACTTTTTGATTTTAAATGATAATTGAATGATTTATTTTTAGAAAATTCGTTTTCTAATGCATTGATTTGTTTTAAATCTCCTTCAAGGATAAATAATTTTTCTTTTTCAGTTTCGAAATAAGGAATTTTCACCTTACCATTGATTCCTTTTCGAGTGGATGCAATGCGAAGAATGGAATATGATTTATTTTTACAATTTAAATTAATCAATTCAATTGGGGCAGATAAATTGATGTTAAAATCTGCTATTGAAGATTCATTATCCGTTGAATTCTCAACTAGTGATTTTATTTTTTCAAAAACAGCTTTGTCTTTGGAAACAAACAGTTCGTTGAACACAATTTTTTTTAATAGCTGAACACTTTCAATTCTTGTATATTGCTGCGTCGTGTTAGGAAGTGAAATTTCAATTCCTTTTTTTGAAGATTTTTCTCTGCTAGTTATAGAATGGACTGAAAAAAGAATCAATCCAAAAATCACAAAAACACTAATTTCTTTTAGTTTATTCATTATAAAGTAAAGGTACATCAAAGTTGAATTGATTACTTTTGAAGATGAAAAAAAATATAGCAAGATTTCTATTTCGTCTTTTTGGTTGGGAAATTGACGAAAGAGGTCCGGAAGTTCCTAAAGCTGTTATAGTTGTAGGTCCACATACATCTAATTGGGATTTTATTATTGGAAGATTATCTTTCGTTTTGTTTGGATTAAAAGGAAGATACTTAGTTAAAAAAGAATTGTTTTTTCCCCCTTTAGGTTGGCTATTAAAGTGGATAGGTGCAATTCCTGTTGATAGAAAGAAAAAAAGTAACCTAACTGAAGAGGTAGCAAAATTGTTCGATAAAGCAGATTCTTTATACATCGTTTTTTCTCCTGAAGGTACGCGCAGTTATAATCCTAACTGGAAAAAAGGTTTTTACTACATCGCTCAAAATGCAAACGTTCCAATTTATATCTGTTACATGGATTATAAAACGAAAACAGGTGGATTCCATTCATTATTTTACCCGACGGGAGATGTAGATAAGGATATTGATTACATTAAAAGTATCATGAAAAATTACCAAGGTCGTTTTCCAGAAAAAGGAATTCGTTAGGATCCTCCAGTTTTTTTGATGGTATTAGTTTTTTTTTCATAACCATAAGGGCAGTGTTTACATCCACTTTTACAGCAATAACCACGTTTTAAATGGTATTTTTCAGTAAAAACTATGTATCCTTCTTCACTTAAATAATAATCTTCAGAATTTAAATTTGAGCGTTTTGAGAAAGCAGAAAAATCGTCAGACATTTTAGAGTTATGGATTGGATTAATGGTTTAATAGAAAAGTCAAAAATAGAAACATTTGTTTATAGTGATCTTAACGATTTGAAATGTAAATTGTTCGTGAAAAGAGATGATTTAATTCATAATGAAATTTCTGGCAACAAACTTCGAAAATTAAAGTACAATTTGAAGTACTGTTTCGACAATTCTTTAGCTGGAATTATAACTTATGGTGGAGCATTTTCGAATCATTTATTGGCAAGTGCCGCAGCAGCTCAACTTACAGGATTGAAAGTAATTGGAAGAGTTCGAGGAGATGAATTAAAACCAGATTCTAATACTCTTCTTCAAAGATGTACCGAACTAGGTATGGATTTAGTTTTTCTTGAACGTTCCTATTTTTCGAAAATTAAAAAGGAAGAAGGTATCGTTGAATGGTTAGGTGAGAAATATTTATCAATTCCGGAAGGCGGGTCAAATTTGAATGGGGTAGAGGGGTGTAAGGAAATTGTTTTAGACTTGGAAACAGATTTTGATTTTTACTGTCTTGCTCAAGGTACAACTTCCACAAGTATCGGTTTGGCGCAAGCAATTCCAAATGATGCAAAGTTAATTGTTGTTCCAGTTTTAAAAGGGTTTGATAGCAAAAGTGAAATGATAGAAATAATGGGTGAACATGAATTTCAAAAAATAGAACACAAGTTGATTATTTTAAATGAATACCATTTTGGAGGTTATGCAAAATCAAATGAAGTATTGAATCAATTTGTTAAACGATTTAATGAACAAAATTCTTTTCAAATAGAGCCAACTTATACAGGGAAAGCTATGTTTGCTTTGGTGAATTTTTTAAAATCGAAAAATTTATACAATAAAAAAGTCCTCTTTGTTCACACAGGAGGACTTTCGAATTGGAAAAATAAATTACCTATTTTAGTTTAGTTCTTGATGAAGATTTCTTGTATAAATGCATAGATTTAAAGTAAACTTCAATCGCACCAACACTTGCAGTAGCTTGACTTAAGTAAGATAAGTTAGCATCAAAAGCTAAACCAAATTTAATTCCTTTGATTTTGAAACCAAATGTTGTTATCAAAGCATCATTATGACGGTAATAAAAACCATAGTTAACGCATGTTGTTTTGTTGATTGTTGTAATTTGAGAACTTTCTTTAAGAATGTGTTCGAAAGTCATTCCAGTAATAAGGTTGTATCCAGTTCCTGTTTTGAAATAAAGTAGACTTGGTTGTAATCTCAAATCTTTTTTTCTGCTAGTGATATCTGCACCCAATTGTACAACAGATTGCATATAAATACGGTCACCACCGAAAGAGAAATTAACTTTTTGTCGTGTCAAATGGTTTAAAGCTAAACCACCATAAAAACGTGTTTTGTTTCTCATTGTGTATTGGTAAAAGACTCCAGCACCTAAATCAATTGATGCGTATGAATCATTTAATCCAATTTCAATATCATCTAGGTTAATAAATTGATTACCATTCCATTGGTTTTCAAATGTTTGAGCGTTTCTATCCAAAGATTGTTGGTAGAAACCTGGCGCAATTCCAAATGATACTTTATTATTTCTGTCTAATGACAAGGTATAATTTATTGGAATTGAAATATTTGTTGTCATTAATTTTGCAGTACCGGTTTGGTCATTCAAGGCATTTAAACCAATTCCAAAGTTGTTGTTACCACTAAATCCATCAGGAATTTTAAATTCAGCTGTTAAAGTATTAGTTCTTAGACCAATTCCTGGCTCAGGAATTGTTAACCATTGACTTCTGAAGTTAGTGAAAAATCCATAGTCTTCATCACCAGTTGCTATAGCCGCAGGATTGTAAAGTACAGGTGACTGATACCAGGTGCTAATGTTTCTATCCTGCTGCGAAAAAATACCTGCAGTTAGTAAAGAAAATAAAGATGCGATATATATTTTTTTCATTTGTATTATCTAATTAGCGTTACGTTACCTTTCAATTCATCCGATCTGCCATCCACTCGTCTGTAACTGACATAATAAGTGTAAGTTGCAGGGTTTACTTTTTTTCCTTTATAGGTTCCATCCCAACCTTCATGAGGATTGGTTGTTCTGAACACCATTTTTCCGTAACGATCATATATTCGCATATCTATTTCAGCAATTGCACCACCTTCTTTGGTGAAACCATTATTAAAATCATTATCAATATCAACATTAGTTAAAATTCTAAAAACATCATTTTCTCCATCTTCATTTGGTGAAAAGGAATTAGGTAAAACAACTTTTACAAAATCTCTAAAACGAACATTTATACAAATCGAATCTGTTACAGTGCAACCGTTAGCAGTTGTATAAGTAACGCAATAACAAATTGGAGCAAAAGGGGTTACTGTTAAAGAATCTCCGCCCGCACATCCATAACAACCTGCAATACTATCAGCTTCAACACAGCTTTCATACCACATTAAAGTTCCTCCAGCTGGAAAACCTTCAGCGTATAAATAGGCTTCTTGAAACATATCAATGGTAGTATCATTGATTTCATAGTAGCCATAAGTCGCTGGATCGTAATCAATAATAGTTGGCGGAACTGGCGGATTTGCTGGGTTTGGTATAGTAACCTGACTTGTTGTATCTGATAAAGTAACAATTACTGATGGGATTTGACCAACTGTAATGGACTGAGTAGCAGTGTTAGATCCAAAAGTATTTGTAACAGTCAATGAAACGGTAAATGTTCCGGAGTTGTTGAAACAGATTAATCCTGGATTTTGACCAAGATAAGTCGTAGGTGTAGCTCCTGTAAACGTCCATTCGTAAGCTAGTGTATTGGAAGAAGAATTGTTTGTAATTGAAATACAATCTCCAGCACATAAGACATCATCTGAAACGATGAAGTTCGCAGTTGGGGTTTGTGACCAAATACTCCTAGTTAAAAGAATGGAAAGAAACAATATATAACGCTTCATAGTCTATAATTTTTTCGAATTTGTTTACGAAAGTAATTAAAAAAGTTTCAAAATAATCTATTTTTAGCTTTTACGAATTAATAATTCACGAATTTCATTCATTTCTTTTACATCATGAACTCTGAAAATAGCTGCATTTTTCATAAAAGTTACTGTGTTTAATACTGTTGTTCCGTTTAAAGATTCATCTGATGCAATATTTAATTTTTTATAAATCATTGATTTTCTTGAAGTTCCAACTAAAATTGGTTTTTCTAAGATTTGTAATAACTCAAAGTTGTTAAGCAATGAAAAATTTTCTTCCAGTGTTTTATCAAAACCAAAGCCAGGGTCGATTATGACATCTTTTATCCCAAGATTTTTTAAATCATTTATTCTTTCAGAGAAAAATACAATACTTTCTTTCAAAATATTTCTTTTTGAGTCTAACGGTAAAGTATTTATTTCGTTACCGTTATTAAATGTCAATATGTAAGGTACTTTTTTTTGTGCTACAAGTCCAATCAATTTTTCGTCATATAGCCCGCCACTCACATCATTTATAATTGAAATTCCTTCATCGATTCCGACTTTCGCAACTTCATTTCGCATAGTATCTAAAGAGATAACTACATCTTTGAATTCGTTTCGAATTGCTTTAATTGGTGCTTCAATTCGTTGTATTTCTTCTTCAATTGAGGGTATCATCGCATTAGGTCGTGTTGATGCACCACCCATGTCGATTATATCAACCCCATTTTCTAGCATCTTTTCAACTGTATGTAAAACATCTTTTATCAATGTTTTTCTGCTACTACTAAAAAAAGAATCTGGAGTACAGTTTATGATTCCCATTATTTTGGGTGTATTCAAATCATACAACTTCCCGTTTAGATTTATGAATTGGTTTTGCTTGAATTGATGTATTTTTGTCATCAGTTATGGAAAAAACTTCTTTAGAATACACAAAGGTAATCAATCTTTGCCGAGAAATCTTTGAAAAGAAAACGAGAGATTACGGTACTTCTTGGCGAATTTTAAGACCAAGTTCGCTGACAGATCAAATATTTATTAAGGCTCAACGCATTCGTACGGTTCAAGAATCAGGTGAAAACAAGGTAGGAGAAACCTTCGAAGATGCGTTTATGGGAATTGTTAATTATTGCATTATGGCCATTTCTCAATTGAGAAATGAGAGTGGTTTTAATGAACAATTAACCTTAGAGGAAGCAATGAAAGTGTACGATGAACTTTCAACCGAAGCTTTTGAATTGATGAAGAAAAAAAATCATGATTATGGTGAAGCTTGGCGTGATATGCGGGTTACTTCACTTACTGACTTAATTTTAACGAAAGTACTGCGAATCAAACAAATCGAAGATAATAAAGGAGTTACAGAGATTAGTGAAGGAGTTGAAGGAAATTATTTTGATATGTTGAATTATTCTGTATTTGCACTTATACACATTGAAGCAGCTTGTTAAAAGTGTGTTAAACAAATCACCTTATTTATAGTATGACTTATTTTTGAACAAAAAAAGAATTATGGAAATTGTAAAAAATGTAGTTCCTTGGAGCATTAGAATTTTAATTTCAGCATTGTTTTTGGTCTCGGCATACGCTAAAATTTATCCCGACCCATCTTATTATTTTAGTATAACAAAATTCGAATACACGCAATTATACCCAATGGGTTTCAGTCCAGAATTGGCAGTTTACTTCTCACGCGTTTTAATCGGGATTGAGTTTGCACTGGGCTTTTTATTACTTTTCCCGTTTAATCTCAAGAAAATCGTAATTCCTGCTACAATAATAATGTTGGCAGTATTTGCGATACACCTTTCTATTGAAATTTTATCAGGCAATAATTCTGGAAATTGTGGCTGTTTTGGAAGTCTTTTACCAATGACACCACTTCAAGCTTTAATAAAAAATATACTTTCCATTGGTCTTTTAGGGATTTTACTTCTTAAATTTTCCGTTGGAATGCGAGTAAACAATAATTTTTTGGCAATAACAAACATAACTACTGCATGTGTTTTGTTTCTATTCATGTTGATTCCAATTCAAAAGAAAACAACAACAGTGACACCTGTTAGTGTTGAAACAGTAGAGCCGCCAGTTTCGAACGTTACTGATACCACAAATGTTAAGACAAATGATATGAATACCGACCTGAATTCTACAGATATTAAAGTTGAAGAGCCAAAAGGTCCAGCAAAAAAAGCATCAGGGTACGCTAAGTATTTCCCAAAAATTGATGAAGGTAAAAAAATTCTTTGCTTCTTCGCTCCAACGTGTGAGCACTGCATGCAAACTGGTAAAGAGTTAACGGAACTTAGAAAAGCAGATCCTACTTTTCCAGAAGTTCAAATTATTTTCATGGATGAAGCGCCAGAAGAAATCCCTGCATTTTTCAAATTTGCAGGTGCTGAATACAAACATATGGTAATGGATATTGTAGCGTTTTGGACAGCTTTAGGAAATAATAAAGACACACCTGGAGTTGTTTATTTGTGGAATGGTAATGCACTTAAATTCTACAATGGCACGGAAGGAAAAGATAAATTTAATAAAGCTGAACTTAAAAAATTGGTCAAGAAGGAAAGCTATTAAATCGAAAAGCATTACTTTAGTGAATGCGTAAAAAAATCCTTGCAGCCAATTGGAAAATGAATTTGCTTCACGACGAGGCTATTCAATTAATCAGCGAATTTAACCGTGAAGTTGAATTAACTAATCCAGCAATCGAAGTGGTAGTTTTTAGTCCTTCGCTTTATATTCATGAACTTTCTCAACAAACAAATTTCAAAATTGGAGTACAAAACTTTTATTTTGAAAAAAGTGGAGCTTTTACAGGTGAATTAAGTATTCCTCAAGCGAAAAGTTGTGGTGCTAGTCAATTGTTAATCGGACACAGTGAAAGGAGACAACTATTTGGCGAATCAGATGATTTATTAAAAAGAAAAGTGGATGCAACTATAGAATCTAATACTCCATTTATTTTTTGTTGCGGCGAAGCATTAGAAATACGCGATGCAGAAAAACATATTCAATTTGTTGTAAATCAATTGCATGCTTCCTTGTTTCATTTGGATGAAAATCAAATTTTATCCTGCGCTATTGCTTATGAACCAATATGGGCAATAGGGACGGGAAGAACTGCTTCGACTGAGCAAGCAGAAGAAATGCATGCAGCTATTCGCGAATCCTTAAGGGATGTTTATGGTGCTACGATTGCAAATCAAGTATCTATTTTATACGGAGGTAGCTGTAATGCAAAAAACGCAGCGGAATTGTTTGCTTGTCCGAATGTAGATGGAGGACTAATTGGAGGTGCTTCTTTGCAAAGTCAAACTTTTAACCAAATTGCAAAAGCTTTAATATGAGTGATTATTACGAGTACAATTTCCAACTCGCGCCTTACGAGCCTTGGAATGAAATTATAACGGCCTATCTTGCTGATGTTGGTTTTGAAAGTTTCGTAGATGAAGATCCAATTTTAAAGGCTTATATCCCAAGTGAAAATTTAATTCTTGAAGATATAGATTCAATTATTTTAAAATTGGCAGCAGAAGAGGATTTGATTGAATGCAAGTATTCTTATGTTGAAATTAAACAGCAAAACTGGAATGCACTTTGGGAGTCACAATTTGAGCCAGTTTACGTAAATGATCAACTTTTAATTAAAGCTCCTTTTCATACGGATTTAAATTTTAATGGTCTGATTGTTGAGATAGAGCCGAAAATGTCGTTTGGGACAGGACACCATCAAACAACATTTCTAATGTGTCAAGAAATGATGACAATGAATTTGAAAGATTTAGCTATTTTGGATATGGGCGCTGGAACTGGTGTTCTGTCTATTTTGGCGGAAAAACTAGGAGCAACTTACATTGAAGCTGTTGAAATTGAATCTTGGTCAGCTGAAAATTGCGAAGAAAATGCAACAAGAAATAATTGTACGAACATTGTTTCTTTATTTGGCGATTTTGATGTTGTAACGAATCGTCAATTTGACGTAATCCTTGCGAACATAAATAAAAATGTACTAAAGTCCCATTTGGCTTTTTACGCAACAAAACTGAAAAACAAAGGTGAATTATTATTGAGTGGTTTTTTCACAACCGACAACAATGAATTAATTGAAGCAGCAACAGCAGTCGCATTGACGTTTGTAAAAAACAAAAACAAAGAAAATTGGTCAATGCTGAAATTTATAAAAAATTAAACGATGAAATTAGTTACCCTACTACTTAGCATTTTTTCCTTAACATATAGCAATCAAATCAATGCGCAAGGTTTCACAAAAGAACGCGAAAAATTCATTAAAGAGTGGCAAAAGTTGGTGACGGACCCTGATGCAGCTTATTTCTGCAAAGAAGTATTGCCTAAAATGTTAAAAGGTACTACAATCAATGATGGACAGTTTACAAAAATCGTTGATAATTGTAATTCGTTACAAGGTAAAGAGGTGCCGATTTATCCCGATTTGTATCAGTATTTAGCTTCTGCTTTGTATCAAATTGAAAATAAATTCCCTTCTGTTTTTAATACAGAATGGTATTCAATTTTAACAGGTTTACAAACAAAAGATCCAGCAAAATTCACAGAGTTTTTGGATTTCTCTTACGATTTATTTAAACATAAAGCATTCTACAAAGAGGATGGTTTTAGATGGTTTTTTGAGAATGGAAGTATGACTTGGAATACTGATAAAAAACTGACAATCAAATGCCAAGATGGAAACTTAGTTTGTCGGGTTTATGATGGAAAACGAATTGCCGATAGCTCTATTGTTTACAGAACTTCTGGTGCTTTAGATGTTTTCGGACAAAAATGGGAAGGAAAAAATGGAGTGATAGATTGGCAAAAGGTTAAGTTCGACAAAGAACAGACTTATGCCAAAATTAGAAGTTATAAATGCGATTTGAAATCTGCGCAAGTAAAAGTTGACACCGTAGAATTAATAACACCGTATTTTAAAACGCCAATTCTTGGTAAACTAGCCGACAAAACGATTTTAGAAATGAATGAGGGTGAAAGTTCTCCTCAATTTATTTCATTTGAAAAGCGACTAAAAATTCCTGATTTAAGAGAAAATTTAGATTATGATGGTGGATTTACGCTAAAAGGAGCTGACTTTATAGGTAATGGAACAGAGGAGAAACCTGCAAAAATAATCCTTAAAAGAGATAACAGAAGATTAATTGAAGTGGCTTCTGTTGATTTTCAAATGGACCCAGCGAAAATTATTGCAAGAAAATCCTCCGTTAAGATGTTCTACCCGAACGGTGATTCACTTTATATTAAAGAAGCATTTTTATTCTTAGATGAGAACAAAAAAGAAGTAAGTGTTACAGCAGCAAAAAAAGGTTACGATTTCGTACCATTTGAAGATTATTACTTCAATGTTTTTGTGAATGCACCTGTTTTCGTATATAAATTAAATACACCTTTAGCTTATTTTACTTATGAAATTGCAACCTCTCAAGAGCAAAAGGTGGCTAATATTGTTTCACAAAATTTTTACGATCAAGCGGTTTATCAGAAGTTTAAAGGAATGGGAAATGTACATCCATTCAATGTAATTGCGGGTAAATGTGAATCAACAAAGAAATATGATTTTTCTGAAGGTGATTTGGCTACGATGATGAACAAAACTATAACTCAAGCTAAACCAGAACTTGTTGACTTGGTTGCTGCTGGATTTTTAACATATAATTCGGTAAATAATTTAATACATATAGAAAAGAAATTGATTAATTATGCCAAATCTGGAACTGGTGAAATTGATTTCGATAATATCAAAGTTGTGTCTGATTTACGTCCGATGAAACTAAACTATTCTGAACAAGAAATTGCAAATGATCCGTATTTAAGAAAAATTAAAGAGGATTATGAACGTCGATCTGAGAAGCGCCAACGTGTAATTGCCTATGCCTTAATTGATATTGACAAAAAAACATTGCGGGTGAATGAAGTAGATGAAGTTTTGATTTCAGTTGCCCAAAAAACAAATTTATATCCAGATTCAAGCTATATAATTTTTGAAAAAGATCGAAATATTAGATATGCAGGATGGCTAGTTGCCGGAAAATTAGAAGTTCACTCTTCTGATGCGGTCTTTGATTATAAAGAATTTAAAGTTTCTATTCCGTCATCAGATTATGCATTTTTTAGGGTAAAACCTTTA
Source organism: Crocinitomicaceae bacterium (assembly GCA_044350515.1). Taxonomy (GTDB): domain Bacteria; phylum Bacteroidota; class Bacteroidia; order Flavobacteriales_D; family Crocinitomicaceae; genus UBA952. The sequence continues at coordinate 32,301 of JBILHL010000020.1, forward strand.
CGAAAAGAGGATGGAACCGATTTTATTCCAATGGTAAGCTCTTTAAGGTTTTTGAAAGGAGAGGTACAAATTGATAATAAAGAAACTAAATCAGGAAAAACAGGTAAAAATGCTGAATATCCACTTTTAAAATCAACACAAGAAACGAAAGTCTTTTATAACGCAAAAGATATATTGAAAGGTGCTTATGATAGCACTCGTTTTTATTATACAGTTCAGCCATTTAATTTAGATAGTTTGGATAATTTTAGTGAAAAGACTTTCAGTTTAGTTGGAGAGTTAAATTCAGGTGGAATTTTTCCGAAAATTGAAGAGAATTTAAAAATCATGAATGATTATTCATTTGGTTTTTCAACTCAAGCACCAGTAGGAGGTTATAGTTTTTATGGAACGGAATCAAAGTACGAAAACAAAATTTTTCTTTCAAACAATGGATTACAAGGCGCAGGAACAATTAATTTCTTGCATTCAACTTCCATTTCTAACAAATTAACTTTCTTGCCAGATTCAACAATTGGAATTGCAAAATTTACAAATAAAGAAATTTCATCTGGTGTACTTTATCCAAGTGTTGTATCAGAATCAGCATATATTAATTATCAACCAAGAAAAGAAACCTTACTTGCTTCTTCCTTTAGAGAATTTCCTTTAATAATGTTTAATGGTGAAACAGATTTAACGGGAACAGTTTCTATTGATAAAAAAGGAATGATTGGAAGCGGCTCACTAAAATTCAAGGAGGCAATTATGAAATCTAGCTTGTTTAATTTTACACACGATAATATAAATTCTTTAAATACTTCTTTTAATTTATTGAACAGATTTGCTAAAATAGGGGAAGATCCTTTAGCAATTCAAGCTGTAAAACTTCAAGCTGATGTCTCTTTTAAAGAAAGAAAAGGCATTTTTAATTCATCAAGCTCTAAATCAATTAATTTTCCTGCAAATTTATATTATTGTGAAATGGATAAACTAGTATGGTTGATGGACGGTGAATTAATTGAATTTGAGAAAAATAAACTAGGAGAATCTAATTTTGAGTCAAATGCAGGTCTTGTAAAAGATAATTTCTTCTCGCTTGTCAACACACAAGATTCACTTCGGTTTAAATCATTAAGTGCAAAATATGACTTGAAATCACAAACGATTTTTTGTAGCAAAGTGGATTTCGTTAAGTCAGGTGATGCTTTAATATATCCAGATAGTATGAAAGTAAATATTCGTAAAGTTGGAATCATGGATCCGTTTTCTAATGCTGTAATTATTGCAGATGCGATTACCAAAAATCACAGGTTTGAAGACGCTAATGTTCAAATAACATCAAGTAAGTTGTTTAATGGAAATGCAAAATATTTGTATTATGACCGAGATAGTGTTTTAACTAAAGTTCAATTATCAAATATTAAATCAAATGGAAAATATACTATTGGTATAGGTGAAATTTCAGAGGCATCTAAATTCAAATTAAGTAAAGAGTTTGATTATTTTGGGAAAATCAATGTTATTTCTAAACTTCAAGGTGTTGTCTTGGATGGCCAAGCACGTTTAAATCATACTTGTAAATATGAAAAGTCTTGGATGTCGTTTAAGGATACAATTTTAGCGAAGAATATTCAAATTCCAATTGCTGAAAATCCAGTAAATGCCAAAGGCGAAAAATTATCGAATGGTTTCCTTTGGAGAGATACAGAAAGAGCGGATAGCTTACGAATTTATCCATCTTTTATGTCGAAACAAGAAGGCGAATTGGATATGAGATTGTTTAATTCATTCGGTTACATTCAATTCAATGAGAAAGCAAATGAATTTCAAATTGCTAGCAAAGACCGTTTGAACAAAAAAGATTCATTAACTAATATTTTAAAATTGCACCTTGGAACTTGTTCCGTTGGTGGCGAAGGGGATATGACACTTGGAATTAATCTTGGAGAAATGAAAACTGAATTATATGGTAAAATCGATTACGATCCTACGGAGAAAAAAACGACCATACTTGCAAATGCCAAAATAGATTTCGTAATTGCAAAAGAAGTTGTAGAAGGTTTAGCTAACAAGTTAAAAGTTGTTCAAGAATTTTCAGAGCTAGATTTGAAAAACCCTATGTATAATATGAGAAATACACTTACTCATTGGTCTTCTAAAAAAACAATGGAAGATTTAATGCGAGATTTTGATGAGGAACGTTTGAAAAAAATGCCTTCCACACTTGAAAATACGTTTATTCTTACAGGTTTAGTATTAGAATCGTATGGTTCATCTAATATTGGTGGAAGAAAAAGTGAAAAAGGACTTATTTCTAAAGAATCTAAAATTGGTGTTATGGGCATGAATGGAAATGCCGTTATGAAAGTTGTTGATTTTGATTTATTTTATTTACAAACATTTTCTGAAGAACCTAAACAAGGTTTTTCGTGGAATATTTCACTTCCAAACGAACGAAAGTATTTTGTGAATTATACAATGGATAAGAAAGACGGCGCATTATTGTTTTATACAAATGATGATATCTTCAATAAATCAATCATGGATATTAAGCCTGATAAACGTAAATCAAAAAACTTCACCTTTGACTTGGCTGAAGACGCGATTGGAACTGCACTTGTTGCGAAATTTAAAGGGTATTTTTTATATAGATAAAGCATGCTAATTTTCACAAATGTTATAATTGCCTATTTGATTGGTTCGATTCCAACAGCGTTTTGGGTAGGAAAATATTTTCATGGAATCGATATTCGTGAGCATGGAAGTAAAAATGCGGGCGCAACAAATACTTTCCGTGTACTTGGTAAAAAATCAGGTTGGTTAGTTCTGATTGTTGATATAATGAAAGGAGTTGGAGCTTCCACTTTACCTTATTGGTTTCAAGGTCAATTTGTAGGTTTTAAAGACGAATTGCTAATTATGCAGTTAAGTGCCTCTTTTAGTGCGGTTTGCGGTCATGTTTTTCCAATATTTGCTGGATTTAGAGGAGGTAAAGGTGTTGCAACATCACTTGGAATCGTAATTGGTATTAATCCTTTAGCTGCAGCAATTTGCCTTGGGGTATTTTTGTTAGTTTTTATTTCTTCAAAATATGTTTCATTAGGTGCAATTACTGCTGCTTTAATCTTTCCTTTTGTAAGTTATTTCGTTTTAAAAAACGATATCCGAATCATGATTATTTTCACTATTGTACTCTCCTTTTTAGTGATTCTTGCGCATCGAAAAAATATCTCTCGTTTACTTAAAGGTGAGGAAAATAAAATGAACCTTTTGAGAAAGAAAGCGTAATAATCGATAGTTCAAATAGAATTAATTATACGTTTTGCCAACTAAATACCGCGTAATACGCTTATTATTGTTTTTCCTTGCCTTGAATTTTGCTCCAATAATTCAAGCACAAAAGGAAATTGAGCAAAAAAAACGGGCAGATAATTTCTTCCAAAACCAACAATATTCACAGGCGATTTCAGATTACCGTCAACTTTTGGCTCAAAACCAAAAGAATATGGAAATCAATTTTAAGTATGCTACTTGTCTTTTTTACACAGAAGATATCAAGGAATCAAAGCGTTATTTTGATTTAGTTTTGGCTCAAGCTGAGGTGCCAACTGACGCCTATTTCTATCGAGCGAAAATTTATCAGCATCAATACAATTTTAACAAAGCCATTGAGCTTTTTACCAAGTACCTTGAATTAAAACCGAAGAAAGAACAAAACCTAGATGCACAAACCGAAATTAATTTTTGTAAACAAGCTAAAAGTGCTATCGGTCAACCTTCCTCTTTAAAAATCCTTGCTCGAACTACTTCACCAGGAATTGAATTCCAGAAGCATTATACTACAATTTTCTCAACTAAGAAATATGAATTCTATTCGATAGATGATGTTTTTGAAAAGCAAAACACGAAGCAAAATTTCAAGCCAAGTTATGCATTCTTGCGAGGAATGCGTTATCGAATTTTTGCTAGCTACAACGATAATTCCGAAAGTGGGAAGGATTTATTTATTCAGAAAAAGGATGAAAAAGGGGAGTGGGGAAAACCAATTAGATTATGTCCTGAAATAAATTCCTCTTTTGATGAAGATTTTCCTTTTTTTGATGAAATCGATGGTTATTTGTATTTCAGTTCAAGAGGTCATGGTTCGATTGGCGGCTACGATTTGTTTAAAGTGAAATACAGTTTAGAAGCAAATACTTGTAGTGAATTAGAAAATTTAGGTTTCCCTTATTCTTCTCCAAACGATGATTATTTGTTTGTGCCTGATTATGGAACTCCAAATGCATTATTTGCAACCAATAGAAATGGAAATCCTTCTAAAATTGAAATTGTAAAAGTTGAAAAACAACAGAAAAAAGTAGAAATGCTTTTTGTGAAAGGTGCTTTTTCAGATTTAATCGACCCACAAAATACGGATCTCGAACTTACAGTCAAACACAAAAAAACAGGTGAAGTTTTTGGTCCAATTTATACCAGTAAAGAAGGGAAATACGTGGTTTGTTTACCAAAAGACGGAATTTACAGTTTTCAAGTAAAAGTAACAGGTTCTTTGACGGTTTTTAATAAAGAAGTAGAAATTACGATTCCACCTAAAGGTAAACAGTTCTCACAAGAGATTAATTATGAAATGATTAATTCTAAAGAGGAATTGACAATCATTTCAAAAGTAACAAATGAAGTTGCAGATGACGAAATGGATTTATTGATGTTTACACAGATTGGTAAGTTAGAAGTCAATGCGCAAACTCTTCAACAAGATGGAATTTCGTCTAAAACAAATGATCAAGGAAATAACCCAGAAGTTGGTTCCGAATCAAAAGAAAATCCATTGATTGAACAATTGTTAGATAAAGAAATAGACCTTGAAAATCAGTTGCAAAACCAAATTGTTGTACAACAATTGATTGAACAAAATGAGGCACAAATTGAGGCACAACAACAAGCGCTTGATGCATTAAGATTGCAACAGAATCAAACCAATAATCTAGACGAACGCAAGCAAAATTTAGAAACAATCAAATCAAAAGAAGTAACTTTAAATCAATTGATTAATGAAACTATTGTATTAAAAGAATTAGAGTTAAGTGAAAGAGAAGTTGTTGAAAGGAGAGGAGATTTGGCTAAATTAACTGAGTTAAATAAAAACTTGGCGGAACAACAATTAAAAGGTGAAAAACAGCAAGTAGAGGAATTAATTTCATCCAATCAAGCTTTCGTTAATAGTATTTCAGAGAAACAGTTTCCTTCCGTGGAAGAGCGAATTGGAATGAAATCAGCATTAATAACGTCCAATAAAACGACAAGTGAAAACGAAATAAAACAGTACCAACAACAAGAAACCAATTTATCGAAAGAAATAGAGGCATTAAGAGTTTCTAAAGAAGGGAAATCTAAGAAACAAATCGAAGAAATTGATTTGGCGATAGCGCAAAAAGAGAAAAACTTGAAAACGATTCGTCAGGTAAAGGAAAATGCATTTTTTATGCTTGAAGAGTTGACTTTAAAAGAACTTGCCTTGAATGGGAAATCTGATTTGACGAGCGAAATTGAAACAAAATCAGCACAGATTAAAGCAGAAGAATTACAAAAATCAAGTCCAATATATGTTGAGAAATTCAACATTTCTACAATGGCAGATTTAGTAAAGGAGAACAAAAGATTAACAAGAGAAGAAACGCGGAAGGTTGAAGATTTACAAAAAGCTGCTTCAACTTCAGCACAAATTACCGATAGTGAGTTAGCTAAAATTCAAGAGAAATATAATTCTGGCATTTCACAAATTGACACGAATTTACCAGCTGCTGAAATAATTGATTTTAAAATTTCGAACGAGCAAAATCTTAGTGCAAATTTATCTGAGCTTCTAAAAAAGGTGACTAATGAGGAACAAAAAGAAAAATTGAATGAATTGATTCAATTGAGCAATAGCCGTTTGGAATCCTTAAAGCAAGAAAGAGATGCTTTGAATATTTCATCTAAAACGGAGGAAAAACCTGAAACTTCAACCTCAGAAGTTACTACTATTGAAACGAAACCTGAAAAAACAGAAATTACTTCTAACACAGAAATTAAACCTGAAACTTTAAGTTCAGAGGTTAAAACTATTGAAACGAAACCTGAAAAAACAGAAATTACTTCTAATACAGAAATTAAACCCGAAACATCAAGTTCAGAAGTTACAACTATTGAAACGAAACCTGAAAAAACAGAAATTACTTCTAATACGGAAATTAAACCTGAAACATCAAGTTCAGAAGTTACAACTATTGAAACGAAACCCGAAAAAACAGAAATTACTTCTAAGACAGAAATTAAACCTGAAACATCAACTACAGAGACGCTACCAATTGATTTAGAGAATCAACAACAAATCGAGGTATTTAATAGTTTACAAACACAAAATGAAGCAAGAAGTAAAGTGCTAAATCAAGCGCTTAACCTCAAGAAAGAGGAACTTTTAAAAACTATTGATGCAAAAGAAATAGCGCGTTTGGATAAAGAAATACGTTCATTAGAAGCTCAAATTCAATCGCAAAATTCACAAGCATTTTTAAATGAAAAAAATAGCGTAATTAAGAAAGAATTCCCAAGTTTTCAACTAATTAATGAATCTGAAAGAAAGGCCAAAATCGCTGCCTTGAGTTTGGAAAAAGAACAGGCAAAGCAATTGCTAAAAACAACCATTTCTCCAAAAGATAAAAATGTTATTGAACAACAAATTATTGGAATTGAATCATCAATCGAAGTGCTTGAAAAAGTCGTTTTAACTTCGAAAACGGAGGAGGAAGTTGTCGTTTTACCAGAATCAGAAGTTTTAGATAACGAGCAATTAACCAAAAAATCAGCTAGAAATAATTACGTTACTTATATTGAGAAAAGAAATGTGATAACGCAATTGGACAATGAAATCGGAGCATTAAAAACAGAAACAAATACTTTAAGAAAGACCTTGAATCAAGAAATCAATAAGGATTCTCAAGTTGAAATTAGCAACAAACAACGTGAACTTTTAACTATAATTTCCCAAAATGAAAAGGTTATTGAAGAAAAACAAACATTAAGAAATCAAACTGCAAAAGCTTTGGGTCAAACTTCGGATGCATCAGATTTTGAGTGGATGGTGAAAAATAATATTCAAGTAACTGTTGCTGAAAAACTGTCTTCAAATTCTGCAATAGCAGTTAGTAATCCTGTAGAAACAGCTTTTAAAATTATAGATAAACAGTCCGTTGATGTTTCTGCCCCTCTTCCAGTTAATATCAAAAATCCACGTGGACTTTTGTATCGTGTGCAAGTTGGGGCTTTTAGAAAACCAGTTCCGAATGAATTTTTTAGAGAGTTTTCACCTGTTTCAGGAGATGTACTTCCTAATGGCTTGACTTGTTACATGGCAGGATATTTTAATAACGTAAATACAGTGTCAACTGCCAAAAATGACATTCGTTCTATTGGTTATAAAGATGCATTCATCGTTGCATATTGCGATGGAAAGCGAATTTCATTTGCAGAAGCAAAAGCCTTAGAAGCATCTGGTGCTTGCGTACCATTAACTGATAATGAACTAAAAATTGCTGTGATGGAAAGTTTACCAACTCCAATTGTGTACGAGACTGCAGTTTTACCTAATCCTGTAACACCAATCATTCAAAAACCCGTTGTTGACTTGACTTATAATCAAGCAGAAGGTGCTGTAGAAGCAATTCCTGTTGAATCTTTGGAAGCGTTATTTTTCACCGTGCAAGTTGGAGTTTATAATCGACCTGTAAAACAAGAACAATTGCCTGGTTTCACCGAGTTATTTACTTCTAAATCTGCTAAAGGACAAATTCGTTACTCTTCTGGTAAATTCCAATCGGTTGAAGCAGCTAAGCTCCGTAGAAAGGAAGCTGTTGATAAAGGGGTTGCGGATGCTTTTATTGTTGCCTATTACAAAGGAGCTCGAATAACAATTGCTGAAGCAAATAACCTTGTAAACCGTTTAGGTCAAAGTGTATTTGACGAAAGTCAAAAGACAGAAACTAATGCAATTGATCAGAATAATTCTATGGTACAATCGGGTAAAGAAATAGTAATTTTAGAGAAAAAAGAGATAAAGGAAAAAATCATCAAGTTTGAGCAACCTGTTGATGAAGAAAAGGTTATTGCCCTATTAGAGCAATTGAATCAAAAAGGAATTTTTACGTATAACTCACAAACAGGTAAAGTTTCTTCCTTTCAACTTAAAGAAGGTGAATTAACTGTTGAATTATTAAATACTGTTGTTGATATGAATGAAGTAAATGTAACAATAGGAAAAGTAAAACCAATTACCTTTGTACTCAAATCTACAAATTGGTCGGGCTCATTTGGTAACTGGATTTTACATTGTCCTTATGAATTTAAACCACTATCAACAAAAGAAATCAAATTCTTCCCAAGATCAGAGGAGGAATCCGAAGAAATAAAACAAATTGCTAAAGAACTTTTAATATCGATTTATGAATAATCAAACAGAAACATTAACAGATCCTCTTGTTGAGTTACTAGAACAACAGATTGCAGAGTATTCAATTATTTTATACAACGATGATTACAACACGTTTGATCATGTTATTTCATGCTTAATGCGTTATTGCGACCATGATATGATTCAAGCTGAACAATGTGCTTGGGTCGTTCATACAAATGGTAAATGTGTTGTGAAACATGGCATTTATGAAGATTTAGAACCAATTTGTGTTGGATTATTAGACAAAGGTTTAAGTGCAAAAATTGAATGATTTTCTATAAACCTTTATAATTCTATTAAATATGAAAATCACTTTTGACGCTAAGGTAACTTTGGTTTTGGCTTCCCTAAGCTTACTCGGTTTATTTTTCGTTAATGCGAACGTGGATTCAGGTTCGATTTTTATTCTTAATGGCGATTTTCAAGAATCAAGTGTAAAATGGTACATCAGCACTTTTACTTATATTTTTGGTCACGCTGATTTTGAACATGTTATTGGTAATCTGTCGATTATTCTTTTACTTGGACCTCTTGTTGAACTTAAATTTGGTTGGCAAAAGCTGACTTTAATGGTTGTTAGTACAGCAATTCTAACAGCTATCTTGCATACACTTCTTTGGGATAATGGTTTGATTGGTGCAAGTGGAATTGCTTTCATGTTAATTGTAGTAACATCACTTTTAAATACAAGAGGAAAAGACATTCCTATTACATTTATTTTAGTTGTTGCTTTATTTCTGGGGCAAGAAATTTATTCATCCTTTAAAAACGACCAAATTTCTCATTTTGCACACTTGTTTGGTGGAGCAATGGGTGCTTTTTGGGGATTCTATCGCTCTTAATTGTTCTCCTTTTTTCGTTTGATATCGTAGAATGTTTTCTCGATTGTCTCGTATAATCCATTCGGTGATGGAGAAAGCGCAGGACTATTTTTAATTGTTTGTTGCTCGTCCACCAAAATATAATAGGGAAAAGTGTTGATTTTTAGATCGTTCCAAATCGGATGGTTTTCATCTAAAGCAAATTTCTTGGTAGTCAATGCTTCTAAATTGCGTTGTTCTGTTGTTGTTAGAGCTACAATTGGTTTTGGATAAATTGTAATAATTTCAACGTACTTACCGTATTTTTCATTTAGTTTACGAATAGCACCAACTTCTGCAATACAGTTTTGGTTGGAAGGATTGTAGAAATGAAAATAAATAGCTTTAGAAAAATAAGCACTCAATTGAACGTCTTCACTCAGTTTATAATTAGGAATTTTCATTCCCGTTGTCAATTCTTCAAATTTATCTAGTAAGTTATAGGCAATTTCTTTCAAATCTGGATCCGTATAATTTTCTTCTAATTTCTTTAAGACTGCAATTAGATTTGACTTTGGAAGTTCTTTAGAACCAATTTCTTCTTTAATCAATGAAAGTGCAATTAAATCCCTTAGTTCGTTGTTTTTTAAATATTTATCTTCATTAATTGCATTCAAATAGGCTTGATAGTCGCTGCGAATGACTGCTTTATAAATATTATCTCGGATTTCTTTTTCTGTATGGTAATAATATTTTTCAAAGAATAATTGGAAATACTCCATGTATTTGTCATGTCCAACCAAAAAAGGTGAATTTGAAAAATAGAAATTATACTTTTCATCGTAAGACAAAGAACCAACATATTGTAAATTGTCAACGGTCATTCCAATAGTATATTTCAGGTAATTAATGAAATACTCGGAAGTGTCAGCATTGTAAATAAGCGCAACTTCTTTCTTAAACTCACTTATTTTTTTAACAAATTCTCCAGGTTTTGTTTCTTTTAGGTAATAAATCTCAGAAAGTGTTTCGTCTAACCATGCTTCGAAGCCAAGTATTTTATAATTAATATCTATGGTGTCCATGCGGTAAAAAACCATTTCAATTTCGTTGTCTTTTTTAAAACTGGAGCGATTATTATCTAATTCAGGTAGGTCGATGTAGTAATTTGAATTTGGTTCGATATACATCCAGCTATATTTGTCGTCGAAGCGAAGAATAACTTTTTTTATTGCTGGTGTTTGAATGGTAAAGGAAAATCTTCCAAAAGTATCAATTTTGGTTCTTCCAATTTCTTTTTCGGTATTGGTTAGAAAATCGGCAACTTCATAAATCCGTATTTCTTTATTTCGCTTAGGAACGTATGTAATTCCATTGATAGATACGTTTTGTGTAAAGCTTGAAAACGCAATCAAACAACTAACGAGAAAGGTTATTTTTTTTAGAAACATAAGATTCGATTTGTCATAAACAGTGCCAAAATCAAACGAGTATTTCTGGTGAAGTTACAAAAGGGCTAATATTTGCCTTGTTAGCATACATTTCTCGGATGATGGATGAATTGATAGCACTATGTTCTTGATTGGTGAGAAAAAATACTGTTTCGATTCCAGAAATTGCATGATTCATATGCGCAATAGATTTTTCGTATTCAAAGTCCTTGGAATCACGTAAGCCTCGAATGATATGGGTTGCAGCGATTTCTTTACAAAAGTCAACTGTTAATTTTTGATAGGTTTGAATTTTAACTTTTGGATAGTTTTCAAATAGTTTCGAAATGTGTTGAATACGCTTTTCAATGGTAAACATATACGTTTTCTTACTATTGATTCCAATTCCGATTACTACCTCGTCAAATAAGTCTAATGATTTGATTACTACAGCTTCATGACCTTTTGTGAAAGGATCAAATGAACCAGGGAATAAGCCTTTTTTCATGGTTGAACGTTTACGAAAAAACTAAAATGTACATTTCCAAAAGTACGACTTTTTTCAAAGTTTGGATGATGCTCCAAGTTGGTTTGACGTCCATGTTCAATAACCAATAAACCGTCTTCATTGAGTAATCCTTTTTCAAAAATCATTGTAACTAATTCTTCGTGAAAGTTGAGATTAAAAGGTGGATCGGCAAAAATAACGTCGAATGTTTCTTTGGAGTTTTTACAATAAATCACACAATCTGATTTGTAAACCTGCATTTTTTCTTCTATTCCAAGTTGAACAACGTTGGATTTCAAATATTGAATGCATCTTGGATGGCTGTCAATTGATAGCACGTGATTTGCGCCACGCGAAACAAATTCAAAAGAGATGTTTCCAGTTCCAGCGCACAAATCCAATACTTTGAGATCTTCAAATTCCAATTCGTTATCAAGCACATTGAACAAACCTTCTTTAGCGAAATCTGTTGTTGGCCGTGATGGAAAATTAGGTGGCGTAGCAAAACGTTTACCTTTAAGAATACCTCTGATTATACGCACAATATTGTTTTATAAAATTCATTTTTATCATTCCATGAAATTTGATAGTTTTCAAATTCCTTGAAGTTAGCAAATGATTCTTTGATTTGATTCATTGAGAAAGTTGCTTCAAAGTCGTAGATGGTTAGTTTACAAATTGAACTTAAAGTTAATTTTTGTTGATGCAACATAAGGAAGTAAAGAATATCAATGTCATTTTGGTATTCGATGCTGTTACAAATTTGAAGTTTTCCGTTTTTGAGGATGGTTATTAGAAAATGTTCTTTGTAAATCACGAGCGAAACAAAATCGTTGAGTTCGCCTCTAGTTCGTGCAATAAGTTGTCCTGCGTGATGTTTTAAAGGAATAATGGGGTAATAAGTTTCTTTTAGTTCTTTGATCCATCTTGGAATTGCATAAACTATAACTGCTTGTTGAGAATGCAATAAGTCAAAATGAAAATCAAAATCTTTAGCTAGTTCACCAAAGTTTAGATCAAGATAGTTTGAAATGTGTTTGGAATGAAAAATACTTTGTGGAATTAGCGTGAACAAAGGAGTCTCCCAATAAACAACAGAAGGATTTCCAGTACTCGTATTCTCTTTTATGAAATTTAAAACATCGTCTTTAAAAAACGAATTTCCATAGTTGAAAATAGTTTCTTTGAAATTGGTATTATTAAAATAAACTACTAATTTATCTTCATGAAAATCGAAAAAATTAGTCATTGTTTAAATTATTCTTCTTCCCAAGATCCTGAAAGGTCGTTCATTTCCAATTTACCAATGTACATGGTTTCTTTTTTCTTGCTTCCTACAATTTTTGTGAAAGGAATCACACCTTCCATTCTTAGAGTAGAAACAGAATCAACACCAATTACAACTTTATCAGTTTTGATTTTCCATTCAGATTTTTTGTTTGTAAATGGTATGTATTTTAAGTCTTCAGTAACAAACTTTCCATAACCGTTTTCTCTTCTTTCTTTTATGTAACTGATGTTTTCTGTGAAAGTTGTTTTTAAGAAAGAAACCTTAACAGTATCTCTTCTGAATCCTTTTAAGTCATCTGGACAAATGTTGGAAATAGATAATCTGTATGCTTCAATATCACTCATATTATTATCGATCGCACGAGAATCTTTGTATAAGTAATTTCGTTCAGCTTCAGTGATTCTTCTTGAAGGTTTGTCACCTTCTGCAATTATTGAATTTACTGTTCCTGTGTTAATGAAATTTATTAATTCGTCCCAAGAACCAGCATAAGTTCCATAATTTTCAAAATAAGCTTTTTGTGCTGTACGAATGTCAGTTAAGTTTTTTTGAGCTAAAGCTTTACATGCTTTGTAGTTTTCTTGATATTGAATTGTTTCTCCAACAGTTTGATAAGAAAAGTACAAAAGTCCAGCTGAAACAACTAATGAGAATACACCAATAATTTTGGCTGTCATGGCATTGATTAGACCAGATGAACTCAAGATAGAAATAATTGCACCTACAAGGATTAAAACACCTGAGAGTTTAAACTCCATTGTTTGATTTTGTTTAAAAGCAACAATCATTAATAAAACCCCAAGAACTAAGAAAATAGTTGGAACGGAATATCTTTTTAGAATAACTGAAATATTAAGCATACCTTATAAAAATTTTTAATCGTTACAAATCTACAATATTTACCTTTACAGATGCTTTTTGAACAAAAAAATAAACATTAAATTTCATGTTGAATTTCAATTCCCTTGATTTTAAGAAACTTGTAGTTGAAAATTTTCAGCATTCTTTGACAAATGACCAGTCTTCAGCATTGGATAATTTTGTTACTTTTTTGGAAGACAGCGATAATCGCTCCGTTTTTATTTTGTCAGGATACGCCGGAACTGGAAAGTCCTCACTAGTGGCTCAGTTGATTAAAACACTGAAGTTTTTTAAAATTAAATCTCGACTTTTGGCTCCAACAGGTCGAGCAGCAAAGGTATTTTCCTCTTTTGCTAACGAACCAGGATTTACTATTCACAAACAAATATATTTCTCGGGAAATGAATTAGTGGGCAACAAACCTTCAAAAGCAAAAAATCTGTATAAAAACACTATTTTTTTTGTAGATGAATGCTCAATGATAAGTGGATTTGATCCTAGCGAAGGATCTAATTTATTAGAGGATTTAATTGCTTATGTTCAAGATGGGGAAAATTGCAAGCTTGTGTTTATGGGAGATAATGGACAGCTTCCACCGGTTGGACAAGAACAATCCCCTGTTTTTTCATCAGCGTTTTGGAAAATGAATTTCCCATTTTTATTCATTTACCTTTCAATTTTAGAAAAAGTTGTGCGCACAGATGAATTTTCTTCAATTCTTGAAAATGCCACCTTTTTAAGAAGTGTAGAAGAATATCAAACACCACTTTTTTGTAATGTTGACGGTAAAGAAGTTATTTCGATTACGGGTTTAGAGGTTAAAGAAGTTTTAGAAGAATCGTATGTTAAAGTAGGGCAGGAGCAAAGTATTTTGTTGACCTTATCAAACAAACGAGCCAATAAATGGAATCAGGAAATTCGAGGAAGTTTACTTTATCGAGAAGAAATTTTGGAAAGAGGCGATCGTATGATGGTTGTTAAAAACAATTATTTTTGGTTGGATCCTTTGAGTGAGATTGGTTTTATTGCAAACGGAGAAATTTTTACAATCACTAAATTTATTAGACAAGAGGTTCAATATGGATTTGATTTCGCACATGTTCGCATTCAGTTTTTAGATACAAACGATGATAAAGAGTACGATGTTATAATTCTTTTAGAAGCCTTGATTTCTGAATCTCCTAATATTCCACGTGCACGTTTGAAAGAATTGTTTTTTGAAATTGAAAAGGATTACGCACATGAACGCAATAAAAGCAAGCGCTACCAACAAATCATGAAGAATCCTTATTTCAATGCACTGCAAGTGAAGTATGCTAATGCCATAACGGTTCACAAATCGCAAGGTGGTCAATGGGAACATGTTTTTATTGATTACGGTTTTATTCCCGATGAGATGAAAAATAGTGGTTATTTACGTTGGCTTTATACTGCTGTTACGAGGGCAACAAAAAAATTATACTTAGTGAATTTTCCAGAAGAGTTGTTGGAATAAATCAAAAATTAAGTATTTCTAATTGATATTATTGTGACGTATAGTTATCTATTAAACTGATGGTTTTTCAATTTATTTCTTAAAAATAAAATAAACAGCCATCACCAAACAGATCATTCCAGCAAAGTGATTCCATTTAAAGGACTCATTTTAAAGAATAGAAGCGAAAAAATTAAAAAGACAAGCAAAGTAATTACTTCTTGAATGACTTTCAATTCTAACAGAGAATAAGGTCCGCCGTGTTCTTTGTAACCCATTCTATTAGCTGTTACTTGCAGGCAATATTCAAAAAAAAGCAATTCCCCAACTGATTAAAATCACTGCAAACAAACCTAAACTTGCTAGTTTTTTGTGCTCACTGAATTTCAAATGACCGTACCAAGCCAAAGTCATAAAAATATTCGATGCGACCAAAAGTGCGATTGCTCCAATTCGCTTCATATATTTGCTTTATGGTTACTTCTTTAAACGATAAAAATAAAGATTTCTTTGAGCAGGTTTATGCGGTTGTGAAATTAATTCCAAAAGGTCGAGTTACTTCTTATGGTGCAATTGCCAATTACTTAAGTGCGAAAAGAGCCTCTAGAATGGTAGGATGGGCGATGAATGCTGCGCACTCCAATCCTGAAATTCCAGCACATCGGGTTGTGAATCGCAATGGATTATTGACTGGAAAAATGCACTTTTCTACACCAACATTAATGCAAGAAAGATTAGAAGCAGAGGGGATTGAAATTATTGATGACCAAATTCAAGGATTTAAAAGTGTGTTTTGGAACCCTGAGGAATTAGATGTTTAAAGAATAACACTGAAAAACATGCTAGTTGTAATTTAAGAAAAGCCTTTTCCTCTAAAATTTATTCTGAAGAGAGAACTTGTAAAATAAAAAACTATGACTATCTTTGCAACCGTTAACCGAAAAATTCGGCGCTACATAAAAATTATTTAATAAATATTGGAATGTATTTAAATTCAGAAGTAAAAAAAGAAATCTTCGCTAAACACGGAGGGGCAGAAACAAACACAGGTTCTACAGAAGGACAAGTTGCTTTGTTCACGTTCAGAATTAGCCATTTAACTGAGCATTTGAAAAAAAATCGTAAAGATTATGGTACACAAAGAGCACTTCAATTGCTAGTTGGTAAACGTCGTAGCCTTTTAGATTATTTAAAATCAAAAGATATTGAAAAATACCGTGCGTTGATTAAAGAGTTAGGCCTACGTCGTTAATTCATAACTATCGCAAAAATTTTAAAGAGAGGGGACGTTCGGCTATGGTCGGGTGTCCTTTTTTTTTAGCGTGAGCTAATAGAAATTGGAGAGAATGAAAAATGAGGTAATGATAAATGAGAAAACGAGAGAATGAAAAATGAGGTAATGATAAATGAGAAAACGAGAGAATGAAAAATGAGGTAATGAGAAATGAGAAAACGAGAGAATGACAAATGAGAGAATGAAACAAATACAAATTTCACTCATAATATCATTCACTCATTAAATCATTCACTCATTAAATCATTCACTCATAAGATCATTCACTCATAAAATCAAATTAAACAAGTAAATAAACAAAGTATGAACATAGGTACAAGAAAGTCAATTATCACAGGAGGGAAAGAAATCTCTGTTGAGACAGGCAAATTGGCTAAACAAGCGGATGGTTCCGTTGTGGTTCGCATGGGCGACACCATGTTATTAGCAACAGTTGTTGCTGCACAAGACGCTAAAGATGGCGTAGATTTTTTACCATTAACGGTAGATTATCGTGAGAAATACTCAGCAGTTGGTCGTTTCCCAGGAGGATTCTTCCGTAGAGAAGCGCGTCCTTCTGAGACTGAAATTTTAGTAATGCGTTTGGTGGACCGTGCTTTACGTCCATTGTTTCCAGACGATTACCACGCTGAAGTACAATTAATGATTCAATTATTGTCTTACGACGGTGTGAACAATCCAGATGCATTGTGTGGTTTTGCAGCTTCTGCAGCGATTGCAGTTTCTGACATTCCATTTAATGGTCCAATGTCAGAAGTGCGTGTTGGTAGAGTTGACGGTGAATACATCATCAACCCAACAATGGCTCAAATGGCGATTTCAGATATCGACATCGTTATCGCTGGTACTGCAAAAGACATCAATATGTTGGAAGGTGAAATGCAAGAGATTTCTGAAGCTGAATTAGTGGAAGTTTTCAAAATTGCTCACGTTGCCATTAAAGAACAATGTCAATTCCAATTGGATTTAGCTGCTGAAATTGCAACAGCAAATCCAAAAAGAGAATATTCTCACGAATCTCATAACGAGGAAGTGAAAGCGAAAGTGTACGAATTAGCAATGGAAAAATGTAAAGAAGTTGCACGCATGGGCTTGGCTAACAAAGCTAAAAGAACTGAATTATTTGAAGAAATCAAAGCTGAAGTTAAGGCGTCATTTACAGATGAAGAATTAGCTGAAGTTGGAAAATTCATTTCTCCTTATTTCTCTCAAGTGAAGAAAAAAGCAGTTCGTTGGGTAATGTTGAACGAGCGCAAACGCCTTGATGGACGTAACTTTGATGAAATCCGTCCAATTTGGGCAGAAGTTGATTATTTACCAATGGTTCACGGTTCTGCTGTGTTTACAAGAGGTGAAACGCAATCATTGACAACACTTACTTTAGGTGGTAAAATGGACGAGCAATTAATCGACGGAGCTACATTTGAAGGAACAGAGAAATTCTTATTACATTATAACTTCCCTCCTTTCTCAACTGGTGAAGCAAAACCACTTCGTGGAACTTCAAGAAGAGAAATTGGTCACGGAAACTTGGCATTAAGAGCATTGAAAAATGTACTTCCAGATGACAATCCTTACACTATCCGTATCGTTTCTGATATTTTAGAATCTAATGGTTCGTCTTCAATGGCAACTGTTTGTGCAGGAACATTAGCATTAATGGACGGTGGCGTTCAAATCAAAGCACCAGTTTCTGGTATCGCAATGGGATTAGTTGCTGACGAAGGTAAATTTGCCATTCTTTCAGACATTTTAGGTGATGAAGATCATTTAGGAGATATGGACTTTAAAGTTACAGGAACAGCGAAAGGAATCACAGCTTGTCAAATGGACATTAAAGTGGATGGTTTACCATACGAAGTTTTAACACAAGCTTTAGAGCAAGCAAGAGCAGGACGTTTACACATTTTGGGTAAAATCACTGATACGTTAGCTGAACCAAGAAAAACGTTGAAACCGCAAACACCAAGAATCGAAGCGTTCAACGTTCCAAACGAAATGATTGGTGCAATCATCGGACCTGGAGGAAAAATCATTCAAGGAATGCAAAAAGAAACACACACCACCATTACAATTGAAGAATTGGCAACTGGTGAAGGTCGTGTTCAAATCCTTTCTAACAATGGTGACGATATGAACGAAGCAATTCGTAGAGTACGTCAAATTGCTTTCCCTCCAACAGTTGACGAAGGTGCAACTTACACTGGAAAAGTAAAATCTGTAAAAGAATTCGGATGTTTCGTTGAAATTCTTCCTGGAACTGACGGTTTGATTCACATTTCTGAATTCAGCTGGGAAAAAGTTGCAAAAATGGAAGACGTTTGTAAAGAAGGAGATGTGTTAGATTTCAAAGTTGTTGGTAAAGATCCAAAAACTAAAAAATGGAAACTTTCTCGCAAAGTCTTATTACCAAAACCAGAGCGTAAGGAAGAAACTCCTCAAGCGTAATTAACAACGATTAAAGTTATACACAAAGGCGGCCATTGGTCGCCTTTTTTGATTTTAGAAACATTCTTTTAACCTTGATTACTTACCTTTGCAAAAAAAAATAAAGATGAAAAAATTATCGCTTACATTACTTTCATTTGTTTCAGGACTATTATTTGTAAATGCCCAAACTTTAGAATCATTTTCATTTACTGGAGCTTTGAACGCAAACGGATGGAGCTCTCACAGTGGAACTGCTGGACAATTTCAAACTTTAACAACAGCATCAGATTGCCAAAATAGCCTTTATTATACTGGCTTAGAAACTTCAACAGGAAACCGCTTAACTTTTACAGCTGGTAACTCAGAGGATATCAATAAAGCAATTACAGGCATAACTGGTACAGGATATTTTTCTTTCTTGTTAAATGTACCTACTACAACTGGGTTATCAACAACTGGTGAATATTTTACTGGTTTTGGAAGTACAACAGGTGCTTCAGTAACAATTTTTTCACCACGCGTTTTTATCAAATCAGGAACAACAGCTAATACCTTTCAACTAGGTGTTTTAAATACTACAGGAGGAACACCAGCGCCAACAGCAAATTACTCAAGTGAATTCCCTATTGGAACAACCGTTTTGGTTGTTGTTAAATTAGATGCGAGTGTCAGTCCAATTCAAGCCGCATTATTTATCAATCCAACTCCTGGTGCTACGGAACCAAGCGCTTCAGTTGCAAGCTCAGCGGGAACAAATACTTTTAATAGTTTTGCTTCAATATTTTTAAGACAAGCAGGTACAGCATCAGCAGGAACAGGAAATATACAATTAGATGAATTAAGAGTTGGTTCTACTTGGGCTTCTGTTACACCAGCTTGTGCACAAGTAATAACTTGGTATTTAGATGCTGACCAAGATACATTTGGAACACCAACTCAAACTGTTCAATCGTGTTGTCAACCAGCAGGATATGTTGCAAATGATACTGACTGCGATGATACAAACCCTTTATTAAATCCAAATACAGTTTGGTATTTAGACGCAGATAATAACACTTACGGTGATTTAGCTAATCCATTTACAGGTTGTACCCCTCCAACAACAGCAACTTATGTTCAAAATTCAACTGACTGTGATGATACAAATCCAAATGTAAATGCAATTACAACTTGGTATT
>JBILHL010000008.1:0-86981 GCA_044350515.1 Crocinitomicaceae bacterium
CATCAGCAAAATGAAATCAAAATAAAAACCTATAAAAACAAATATCCCAGTAATCACGTGATTACTGGGATATAATTAGTTAATTTAGTCTTTAATAATCTGTATCGTTTATTTAGGACTAGTCAAATTTTTAGACTTATCTAATAATCGTCATTTCGTTTACAATGTGTTTTGCACCAGCGTATTTGTCGATGATGAATAGAACGTAACGAATGTCAACGTTTATTGTTTTTTGCAATTTCGCATCAAAGATAACGTCTCCTGCCATTGCTTCAATGTTTCCATCAAATGCTAAACCAATTAACTCACCTTTTCCATTCAATACTGGTGAACCAGAATTTCCTCCTGTAATGTCATTGTTCGTTAAGAAGTTTACAGGCATATAACCAGCTTTATCAGCATACTCACCAAAATCTTTTGTATTGTTTAATTCAATTAACCTTTTTGGCAAATCGAATTCTTTATCGTTTGGTTTGTATTTATTAATTGTTCCTTGCAACGTTGTGTAGTTATTGATTTTAGCATCATTTCTTTTGTCAGCAGGTAAAGCACTAACCTTACCGTAAGTCAAACGTAAAGTGCTATTTGCATCTGGATATTTAACTGGACTCAAGTTTGACTGACGCATTCCATCTACTAATAAACGGTAAGCTTTACCAAAGTCATTTTGCAATTTTGTCAACTCATCTGATCTTGTATTCAAGTGTGCAATCATATCGTTTGATAATTTCATCATCGGATCGTTTGTTAATGCACCTTCAGATGGAACTTCCAAAAATGCCATCATTTTTTCTTTAGAGGTTAAAAGACTCATTTCAAACAAAGCATTCACATAATTTTTTAAGTCACCATTTCCTTTTTTGAATGCTGCTTCAATTGATGGAACTAATTTATAACCTGCTTTTTTAGCGTATAAATTCAAACCGTCAACCATAATATCGCGTTCTGCAGGGATATAAATTCCAGCAAAAAACTCATCAATTCCAGCTTTTAATTCAGGTAGCATTTGTGTTTTAGTTGCGTCATCCGCTTTTGCATAACCTTCTAATTGCGCACCAATAGTTCTTGCAATACGAGCGTATTCAGAACCTCTAAACATAATTTGTAATAAGTTGTCGTGACGTGATTTGTCGTTTGTAGCAGCATAATAATTGTTGATTGTCGCTACAACAGTTCCATATTTCGCCACATTTTCTTTTTTGTTTGCCCAAGCATTAAATTTAGCCTCGTTTGCTGCTTTAGAAGTAGCCGTTCCGAATTTCGTTAATGCATCAATCATTCCTTGACGATTTTTCCAATAATTTGCAATTCCAGCATATTTAGAAGCGTAGTTCAAACGAACAGCATCGTCTTTATCCATATATTTTTGCATTGCATCCATACTTGTTTTAGAAGCCTCTACCCAAGCCGGATAAGCAAATTTTACATTTTGCTCAATTCCACCAGCAGGCAACCAACGGTTTGTTCTTCCTGGATAACCTAAAATCATTGCGAAATCACCTTCTTTAACTCCTTTAATATTTACAGGTAAATGGTGTTTTGGTTTTAAAGGAACATTATTTGTAGAATATTCTGCAGGATTTCCATTTGCATCAGCATAAACACGGAACATAGAGAAGTCACCTGTATGACGAGGCCATTCCCAGTTATCCGTATCTCCACCAAATTTTCCAATATTTTCGGGAGGTGTACCAACTAAACGAACATCTTTATAGTCTTGATAAACAAAGTAGTAAAATTCATTTCCTTGAAAAAACGAACGAACACTAACTGTGTATTTTCCATTTTCGCTATTTTCTTTTTCAATAGCTGTTGTTTCCTCTTTGATTGCTTTTTCGCGTTCAGCTTCTGACATTCCATCATTTAATTTAGCTAAAATACGTTTTGTACAATCGTCCATACGAACGAAAAAACGAACATATAACGATTTGGGTTTTAACTCATCTTTTTTCGTTGCTGCCCAAAAACCATTTGTTAAATAATCTTTTTCAGGCGTAGATAATTCAGCAATTGCATCGTATCCACAGTGATGGTTTGTCAATAATAAACCTTCTTTTGAAATTAATTCAGCTGTACATCCACCATTGAATTGAACAACAGCATCTTTCAAGCTAGAATTATTAATACTATAGATCTCCTCAGTAGATAATTGAAGACCCATTTTTTGCATGTCTCTGTGATTCAAACGTTCAATGAACATTAAAAACCACATCCCTTCGTCAGCACGAACGAAGAAGCCAACGAATAAGGCGATGGCAACCAATGTACTTTTAAAGCGTGTCATAATTTGTTATTTTTTAAAACGAGCCTAAAAATACCAAAATTATTTTCAGTAGCCTTTAAAAATGGATGAAAGGGGAAAATGTTGTTAAAAACAAACCAATTTGATTTTAATAAAAATAAATAATGAATTAACAAATGGAACATAAAAAAAAGCCATTAATGACGTTTTATGCCGTCATTAATAGCTAAATCTGAATATAATGACGGAAAAAATTAGCATTGTAGTATTTTAAATAGAAAAAATTGTATATTTGTTGGGTAAAAACAACATTAAGAAGCTAAAATAAAGATTATGACAGCTATACCCTACATTAATATGGCAAAATTAAGTGATGATGCGATAATTACAAAAATAGGCAACTTCGTCAAACAAGAACGATTATCCCAAAACATCACCCAGCAGCAACTTGCAGCTAAAGCAGGCATCAATCGCACCACACTTTCTGAATTAGAACTTGGTCATCGTTGCCATCTTATAACTTTAATTCAAGTGTTGAGAATCTTAGATAAATTGCAAATTTTGGATGTTTTCGAATATATAAAACCTATTAGTCCGATGATGCTTGCTGAAATGGAAGTTAAATACCAAACAAAGTCCCGTGCTCGCAACAAAAACACACCATTAACCAAGAAAAAAACAGATTGGTGATGATTAATAATGCATTTGTAAACCTTTGGGGTAAGCGAGTTGGTGCTATTTCATGGAATAGCGAAACGGGTAGTTCTGCTTTTGAATTTGAAAAAGATTTCTTGAATTCTAACTGGGACATCTCCCCTATTATGATGCCTTTGACTCAAGGAAAAAGAATCTTCACTTTTAAAGAAACCCAAAACTCAAGCACATTCAAAGGTTTGCCAGGATTATTAGCAGACATCTTACCCGATAGATACGGAAACACCTTGATAAATAATTGGTTGAGTCGTCAAGGAAGACCTGTAAATAGTTTAAACCCAGTTGAAACACTTTGTTTTATTGGAGAACGAGGAATGGGTGCACTTGAATTTGAACCTGTCAATCCGAAGCCAAGTGCAGTTTCCACTAAAATTGAAATCGATGGCTTAGTAAATATCGCTGAACAAATCCTTTCTGGAAGAACTGACTTCTCAACCAATATCAGTGAATCGGAAGAAAAAGCACTTTACGATATCCTGAAAATTGGTTCTTCGGTTGGGGGCGCACGCGCAAAGGCCCTAATTGCTTACAATGAAAAAACAGGCGAAGTACGCAGTGGACAAGCCAAATCACCAAAAGGATTTAGTCATTGGCTAATAAAATTTGATGGGGTAACAGATTCTCAATTTGGCTCATCAAAAGGATACGGAAGAGTTGAAATGGCCTATTATAATATGGCAAAAGCCGCTGGAATTGATATGATGGAATCGCGCTTGCTACTAGAAAATAATCGCGCACATTTTATGACAAAACGATTCGATAGAACAAGTGAAAATGAAAAACTACACGTTCAAACATTTTGTGCAATGCGTCACTATGACTTTAATGAAGTTACGCTTTACAGCTATGAAGAATTGTTTGAAACAATGCGTGAATTAGGTTTAACTTATCCAGAAGCGCAAGAATTGTATCGAAGAATGGTTTTTAATGTCTTGGCAAGAAACTGTGACGACCACACCAAAAACTTTGCTTTTTTAATGGATAAATCTGGGCAATGGCGTTTATCACCTGCTTATGACGTTTGTCACGCTTATCGACCAGGAAGTGATTGGGTAAGCCAACACGCGCTGAGTATCAATGGAAAACGCAAAAATTTTACACGTGAAGATTTACTACAAATAGGGAAATCAATGAATATAAAAAATGCCAAGTTAATTATTGAAGAAGTTGCGTTTGCGTGCAGTAATTGGTTGGAATTTGCAAATGAAGTTCAAGTCGATGAGGAACTAAAATTTACGATTCAAGCAACACATTTGAAGTTGTAAACTATTTTTTTTCATTGCGTTTTATACGTTGAACCATGCTGAAGCGAACAATGTTTCTGTTAAAAAAATTACCAGACGCTGTTTGTTGAAACCAATTAAGGTATCCTATTTCGAATTGCAAGGAAGGCGTTGGTGCATAAACTAAATCGCAATAAATACGATTCTGGTCAAAAACATTGGTTACAATTTTACTACCAGCGTTAAAATGAATTTCATCTGCGATTTTCAACCTTAAATCTCCTCTTTTTTCAAAGGAAACGAGCTTTATATTTGCTTGTAATCGGTAGCGGAATCTAAAATTACCAAATTCATAACCTTCAGCTAATTCTGTTTTAGAGGAATTTAACTGATGGAAATAGCGTGCCTCCGCTCGATAACGATGTTCTAAACCCCATTTCTCAAAATTTTGACGGTATATCATTTCAATATGAGGTCGCAATTCAGGAACAATCAACTTATTCGTTGCCAATGGATCATTAGGTGATTGCAGGAAAAGACACATCCCAGCAGAAGCTTCCCAATTAGATTCACCAAGTGTTCGATGCAAATGGGTTCTCGTAACAAACTGATGCTGTGCAAACGGATTCAAATAAAAACGCTCTTGAAGTTCTGTTTGCCAACTCCATTTTTTTGCCAACTCCACATTTAATGTATAGGCAAACCAAGCTAAATTTTGCCGTGTTATCGTTTTTTGCGCAAAGGAATTATGCAAAACGCAAGAAAAAAGTAAAACAGCGAAAAAGCTAAATTTCAAAACGTTTCTAATTACAGCACCATATTAATAATCTTCCCTGGAACGATGATGAACTTTTTAGGAGTTTTACCTTCCAACCATTTGATTGTGTCTGGATTCGCCATCACTTGTTCTTGAATTTGTTCGATACTTAAATCCAAGGATAAATTCAATACAAAACGCATTTTTCCGTTGAAAGAAACTGGGTAATTGTAAGCTGATTCTACCAAATGTGCTTCGTTAAATTCCGGATAAGTTGCGTCAATTAATGTTCCTGCTTCGTAGCCCAATTTCGACCAAATTTCTTCAGTAACGTGCGGTGCATACGGTGCCATCAAAATCGTCAATTGTTCCAAAACGTGACGATTGTTGCATTTTTGGTCGGTCAATTCGTTCACACAAATCATAAAGCTGGAAACGCCTGTATTGAATGAAAAACGGTCCAAATCATCGCGCAACTTCTTGATGGTTTTGTGCAAGGTTTTCAAAGCGTCTTTACTTGGTTCTGCATCGCTCACTTCAAAATTTCCATTCAAATGGAACAAGCGCCAGTATTTTTTCAAGAAACCGTGAACGCCAGTAATTCCTTTCGTATCCCATGGTTTACTTTGCTCCAATGGTCCCAAAAACATCTCATACATACGCAAAGTATCTGCTCCGAATTTCTCAACTAATTCATCCGGCGTTTGAACGTTGTACTTGGATTTTGACATTTTTTCAACTTCACTTCCGCAGATGTAATCCCCGTTTTCTTCGAGAATGAATTCTGCATTTGCAAACTCAGGACGCCATTTTTTGAATGCCTCGATGTCTAATTTGTCATTGTCGACTATTGAAATATCAACGTGAATAGGATTTGTTTCGTAATTTGATTTTAATCCGTTGGAAACTAATTTATTTTCACCTTGAACGCGATAAACAAAACTACTTCTTCCCAAAATCATCCCTTGATTGATCATTTTTTGGAACGGTTCTTCAAAAGGAATGTAGCCTTGGTCGAACAAGAATTTTGTCCAGAAACGTGCATACAACAAATGTCCGGTTGCGTGTTCCGAACCACCGATGTATAAATCCACGTTTTTCCAATAAGCTACTTTTTCTTTGCTCACGAATTCGTTTTCGTTTTTCGGATCCATATAGCGCAAGAAATACCAAGAACTTCCCGCCCATCCTGGCATCGTATTGAATTCCATTCGGTCGCCTTCAGCATAATTCCAAGCCGATTTTTCTGCTCGCGCTAAAGGTGGTTCGCCGTCTTCTGTTGGTAAGTATTTATCAACTTCTGGCAATTCAATCGGCAAATGTTGGTCGTCCACCAAGTAAGGCAATTCGTCTTTGTAATACACTGGGAACGGCTCGCCCCAATAACGCTGACGGGAGAAAACAGCATCACGTAGACGGTAATTTGTTTTTCCTTTTCCCAATTCTTTTAACTCGATGATTTCAATCGCTTTTTTCATTGCTATTTTGCAATCCAAGCCATTCAAGAAATCAGAATTGGCAATAATCGCATCTTTTTCAGCGTAGGCTGCTTCGGAAATATCGGTGTCAGCGAAAATATTTTTTATAGGTAAATTGAAATGTTTGGCAAAATCCCAGTCGCGTTGGTCGCCACAAGGAACCGCCATCACAGCACCTGTTCCGTAGGAAGCCAACACGTAATCGCCAATCCAAATCGGAATTTGCTCGTTGGTAAACGGATGAACGGCATACGCACCTGTGAATGCTCCTGAAATATTTTTAACGTCAGATTGTCTGTCGCGCTCTGATTTCAAAGAAGCTGCCTTAATATATGCTTCGATTGCTGGGCGTTGTTCTTCTGTTGTAATCGCTTGAACTAAATCCAATTCTGGCGCCAAAACCATAAACGAAACTCCGAAAATGGTGTCAGGGCGGGTGGTGAAGACTTCTATTGAAGATTGCGGATTGATTATTGCGGATTGCGGATTACTAGAATTCGCAATTAGCAATTCGTAATTCGCAATTTCAAACTTAACCGAGCACCCTTGCGACTTCCCGATCCAGTTTCGTTGTTGTTCTTTGATGGAATCCGTCCAGTCAACTGTTTCAAGACCTTGCAATAAACGTTCTGCGTAGACTTTGATTCGCATCGACCATTGGTGCATTAATTTTTGAACCACTAGATGTCCGCCACGTTCAGAAACTCCGTTTACAACCTCATCGTTTGCCAAAACCGTCCCCAAAGCAGGACACCAGTTTACCCAGCTATCCGCCAAGTAAGCCATTCGGTATTCTTGTAAAATCGTTTCTTTTTCTTTCGTTGAAAAAGCGTTCCATTCTTCAGCTGAGAAAATCGTTTCGCAGTCGGAACAAGCGTTTACGTTGGCATTTCCTTCTGTTTCAAACGATGCTACCAATTTCGAAATGCGTTCTGCTTTATTCGTTGCGTTATCGTAGTAACAATCAAATAATTGCTTGAAAATCCATTGCGTCCATTTGTAATATTCTGGCGAAGAAGTACGAACCTCACGCGACCAATCATAACAAAAACCAATTCTGTCAAGTTGTGTTCGGTAACGAGCAATATTTTCTTCTGTTGTGATTGCTGGATGTTGTCCTGTTTGAATTGCGTATTGTTCAGCTGGTAAACCAAATGAATCATAGCCCATTGGATGCAATACATTGAAACCTTGCAAACGTTTGTAGCGGGAATAAATATCCGAAGCGATGTATCCTAGTGGGTGACCAACGTGCAAACCAGCGCCAGACGGGTAAGGAAACATGTCTAAGACATAAAATTTCTCTTTATTTGGGTCTTCGGTAATTTTATACGTTTGGTTTTCTTTCCAGAATTTTTGCCACTTTTCTTCGATCGATTGAAAATTATATTCCATTTACTTTTTTTATTGGGTGCAAAGATAGGAAATAGTTAAAAGGGAGTTGAAAACAGATGACTGAAAGTTGTGGGGAAGTTGAAAACTGAGAACTGAAAGTTGAAAATTAACGGGTGAATTGAAAATGTAAAATGTAGATTGTAAAATTCACTCAAAAAAAAAAATCGAGGGTTGAGGCTCTCGAAACCCGAAACTTCAAATATTCTAGAATCAAATCCAATAGTTGTGGCTTAATTTTTAACTTCGTTAAAGAATCTAATCCCATGTACAAATAACAAGACCAATTAACTTCCAATCGAATAATCACCCGTTATTTAACCTTAGAAGACATTCCATTTTGGGTGGAATTTTTTGAAGACGAAGAGGCCGTTGAGTTTCTCAGTTTACACTTGTTAGGGGTAAAATCGAACTTGGAAATTTCAACGCACATGATTGAAACGCAGCTTGCTCGTTATGCTGAAAATCGTTTTGGTTTGCAAGCTTTGGTTAACAAATCGACAAATGAATTCATTGGGCTTTGTGGACTTTTGGCGCAAGAAGTTGATGGAATAAATGAAATTGAAGTTGGTTATCACATTCTGAAAAAACAGTGGGAACAAGCTTACGCTACTGAAGCGGCAAAATTGTTCATCGATTACGCTTTTGAGCATCATTTAACTTTGTCGGTCGTATCTGTGATTGATGTTGACAATTTCAAATCACAGCGTGTGGCAGAAAAAAACGGCTTGAAAATCGATAAACAAACCAAATGGATTGGCGATGAGGACGTTTTTATTTATCGGATCAGCAAAGTACAACAGCGATAATTTAAAGTATAAGGAGAAGAATTGAAAATGAAGTCAGCCAAGGGAGAGTTGAGTAAGCCGAAGGGGAGAGTGAGCGCGAAAAATTAGAGTAAGATCGGAGTCCCCGCGGCGGAGAGAGCGGAGAATGAAAGTGAGAAACAAATATTTTACAAATTAGTTTTTCATGGAAAGCAGCAGTAAACCACTAGCTCCGACTGCAATTAGACCAAATACCAATTTAACACTACTAGTCTCTTTGATTCGTTCATTGGTGTTATTTACCCCATCAATGAAAACTAAATCGTGTTCTTTTTTGTGTTTTTGGTAAAACGTGGAATTGGTATCAATTTTTACGGCGATTCCTTTGTATCTTTTCACATTTTCATATTCTTTGGTTGAAGAATTATAAACAGATCTATTCTCTTCGTGGAGATTTATTATTCCGTTGGCGCAATGATTCCAAGCCGTTTTTTTGAGTACATCATACACTTCTGTCGAACGAAAAAAGGATTCATCTAATTCAATCAACCCCATTTTTTCATACGCAAAATCGATATTTTCACCTTGAAAAAATAGATGAATTTTTGATGCTTTCTCATTACAAGGAGCTGTAGAAATTGACGTGTAATTAGCCATTCTAGCATAATCAACTGACGAACAAGCAGAAAGAAAAACCAAATAAACAGAGAGAAAAAATCCACTAACAATTCGCGACTTCATAGAAATTGATTTAATTAGAGATAAATGTATGACTTTCTATAAGATATCCTACTAACTGCTCACACCTTATTTTCAATTTCAAAGCGTGAAATTTTTTACGCAAATATGAATTTTTAAAACCCTGCTTTGATATACGACCAACCTGCTTCTTGTTTTTCGACAATGTGGATGATTCCAGCTTTAACGTAACTAGCCTCCATTATAATTGCTGATTTTTCTACTTTGCGTTCTTTCAACGAAAATTCACAAGCTTGAAAAACCACACCGTTTGCTTTCGCTGTTTGAATCCCTTTCAAGACGATTGTTTTTTCTTTTTGTAGCATTTCCAAGCCAGGACCATGACAAACTACTTCAATTTCTGTTTCTGGAGCTACACTTTTTATATTTCCCAATTGTTTCATTAGTGCTTTGTGTGCCAACGTGTCGGATGTTGTCATCTGAAAAACGATTTTGTGGTGACTTTTTTCAGTTTGCGCAAAGAATTGAAAATTTAAGGTGATTAATAATCCGAGTAAAAGTGCTTTTAAAGTTTTCATGATTTTTAGATTTTTAACAAAAGTAGGGACTTCACTTCCAATCAATGTAACCTAGGTTTCAAAGGAAAATAGGAAAAAATTAAAGTCAACTCCTATCTTTGCAACAAATCAATGAAAGAACAATCCCTTCAATTTGGAATCTGCGAAAACTGGCAGCAATTTACCTTGTTGCTTATTGTCAATGCATTCGTGGGGGGAATGATTGGTCTGGAACGCAGTATTTTTCCTCGCTTTGCAGATACAGAATTCGGGATTAGTTCCAATACCGCAATACTATCTTTCATTGTTGCTTTTGGAATCACGAAGGCAATTACGAATTATTTCGCCGGAAAATTGGCTAATAAAATTGGTCGCAAGAATTTATTGGTAATCGGTTGGTTTTTCGCACTTCCTGTTCCTTTGTTGTTCATCAATGCCCCAAGCTGGAATTGGATTGTATTTGCAAATGTTTTATTGGGGATAAATCAAGGATTGACTTGGAGTAGCACAGTAGTGATGAAAATTGATCTTGTCGGAGAGAAAAATCGGGGTTTCGCAATGGGACTCAATGAATTTACAGGCTATTTAGCTGTTGGATTAATTGCTTTTCTTTCTGCCTTTGTTGCAGATAAATATGGTGTAAATCCGTATCCATTTTACATTGGGATTGCCTTGGCTATTTTGGGGTTGTTGTTTTCGTTTTTCTTGATTAAAGACACACGGAAATTTGTGCAACATACAGAAGCAACGGAAACTAAAAAAACGCTTTCAAATGTATTTGTATCAACAACTTTCACTGATAAAACCTTGAGCTCAGTTACGCAAGCAGGTTTAGTAAACAACCTCAACGACGGCATGATTTGGGGTTTGTTACCGATTGTTCTCGTGCAACAATTTGACGTTAAAACAATTGGTTTAATCGCAGCAATTTATCCTGGAGTTTGGGGAATTGGACAGTTGTTTACCGGGAAAATGGCCGATAGTTTTTCTAAGAAAAAGATGCTTTTTTTTGGAATGTTATCACAAGGAGTAGCGATTTTATTCATCCCTTATGCATCAACTTTTCTTGAATTCGTTGCTATTACAACCACACTTGGACTTGGGACGGCTCTAGTTTACCCAACATTTCTTACCACAATTGCACAACAAGTCTCAGCAAATCAACGTGCTGAAAGTATTGGTGTTTTTAGACTTTGGCGCGATTTGGGTTATGCATTCGGCGCAATTTTATCAGGTGTTATTGCTGATATTTTTGGAATAAACTACGCCATTTTAACAATTGGTTTATTGACAGTAGTTTCTGCGATTATCCTTCAAATTAGAATGCCAAAATAAAAAGTAAATTATTTACAAAATCACTTCCATCCACAAAGCAAAATGATCAGAAAGGTCTTTGTTCTTTTTGCCCCAAGATTTTCTATATCTTTTGATTTCACGACGAGATTCACGTGATTCTTTGTTTTCATTAGCTTTAAAAAAGATGAAATCTATTAAGCAAGCTTCTCCTTTTTCTTTGCTGCACATATCGTTGTTCTTTGGATCGAATGTATTTTGCATTTCGCCAGAAATGGCACCGTCTTTTGCTTTGAAAAAGTCGAGCATCATATGATACAATTTTCGATTTGTTTTTTGGATGTTAAAATCGCCACAAATCAATTGTGGAATTCCACTTTTAGAATGTTTTTCAATTAAATCTTTGATTTGAATCAGTTGTTTGATTTTAACTCCTTCACCACCCGCAGCATTCATGTGTGTACCCAAAAGCTGAATTTTTTTCCCGTCCACATTCGCTTCCACCAACAATGCACCTTTTTTTGCGATACAATCTTCTTCTTGGCAATCCGAAAACTCAACTGTTTCTAATTTACGGATAGGATAACGACTAAAAAAAATCACACCGCTGCTCAATCTGAAAATACTGTGAGCCTCGTTTGCTGGTCCTACCACATAAGGAAATTGTTTTGAAAGTTCGGCTTTCATGCGTTTGTTTGCTTTCGTGTCGAACAATTCTTGAAAACAAACAATGTCAATCGAATCTGACAAAATCTGTTCAGAAATCAATTTTATTCGCTTTAATGGATGATGTTTGATTGCGATATTATATTGACGAGGAAGCATTTTGATATTCCAACTCAGAATGCGTAGCTTGGTTTCTTTTGCGTTAAGAGTAGCGGAAAACACAAAAAACAAGGCAAAAAATAAATACTTCATGGCCAATAAATTAGAGGATAAATGTAAATTTTATCCATCCAAATTGTTTTAACAAAAGGTTATGAATCGATTAAGAATTTGACCTTTTGAAATTAACCTATTTATTTGAAAAAGCAAAAGTATTTTTTAAATCATTTCAAACTGTCAAAAACTACAGTGAACTAATTGACCATCGCTTTGTTTCTAAGTTATGTTTTCATTTTTCAAAAAGAAGTCGCAGAAAGAAAAACTGCAAGAACAACACCGTAGACTGCTCGAAGAAGCGTTTAAAATGAGTACGGTAAATCGCACTAAATCAGATGAATTAGTTGCCCAAGCAGCTGAAATAGAACGTCAGATAGAAGCAATTAATGATTAAATTCTTATTTCTTTAAAAAAGTCGTATTATACAATTCAATACTTGATTGCAAAATTTCAATAGCTAAACTTTTATCTAAGAAATCTTCAACAACTACTGACTTATTCTCCAATTTTTTATAGTCTTCAAAGAAGTTTCTAAGTTCAAAAACAAAATGCTGCGGCAATTCAGAAATATCGTTGATGTGGTTTACACTTGGGTCGCCGCTCGCAACTGCAATGATTTTATCGTCCGCCTCGCCTTGGTCAAGCATACGCATTACTCCGATAATTTTAGCTGAAACCAAACACATTGGAACGATATCTATTTGTGAAATCACCAAAATATCCAAGGGATCTTTGTCGTCGCAATACGTTTTTGGAATAAAACCGTAATTCGCTGGATAGTAAACTGAAGAATACAACACGCGATCTAAACGCAACAATCCACTTTCTTTGTCTAATTCATACTTGGCACGCGACCCTTTTGGAATTTCAATAATTCCTTCCACAATATCACCATTAAAATGATTCTCTACTGAATGCCAAGAGTTTGATTCTAAATTCATTAACTTAATTTTTATTATTCTTTATTTTGTTTTTAATCCGTTTTGTTGCCAAGCAATAATTCCACCTTGTAAATTAAAAAGCGCTTCACCACTATTACCAAAATGCATTAAATATTGAATTGCTTGATTGCTTCTAATCCCTGCTCTACAAGCAACAATAATTTTTTGGTCGGTTGCAATTTCTTTATAGCGCGTTTCAATTTCACTTAATGGGATATTCATTACATTTTTCACATCAAACGAAACAGCTTCTAATTCATGTGGTTCTCTCACATCCACCAAAAGTGCTCCTTCTTCTAATAATTCAAATGCTTCTAAAGCATTAATTTCTCTCATTTGATTCAATTTTCAGACTGCAAAACTAGTGCATTCCTTAGGTATTAAATGCTATTATTCGTTAATCTTTTAAGGGGTAAATATTATGTAATTTTTAAATTAAGTCGCACTTTTAAAAAGGATGAAGTTGTTTTCTCAAGTTAATTCCACCAAAGGCAAAACAGAAAATACTTCTTGCTCTTCATTTACTTGCGTGTATTTCTTCATAATCATCTGCGCTTTGAAAAAACACAAAGTCGATTCTGCGCCTTGATTGATGTTGATTTGTGTGTCCTCTAAACCATCATAAGAAGCACCATTTACCGTATTGTACATGATTTGTTTCAAGTGATTATTTCCCAAAAACCAGCTAAATGCCACTTCAATTTGTTGACGGTATTTTGAATTCCCTGTTACTTCGTAAAATAAATCCAAAGCCACAATTGTTGTTACTACTTCAATGGGTTGTTCTCCAAAAAATGCACGTTCATTTTTCTTTTTAAACCAACCATTATTCGAAACAACTTTCAACTCACCTTTCATAAAATAGTGTGAAAGCAAAAAATCGAAAGTTATTAAAGCGATTTCTTTGTAACGTTCTTCGCCAGTAACTAAATAACTGAAAAGCATAGCTTCTGGTAGTACGTTGTTCGCATACGTCATGTAATCTTCAAACCAATACCAATTTTCAGCAGAATTGATGTGATAATGCGCCAAAAGTCGATCGGCAAGACTGATAATGTAATTCTTAATTTGATTACTTGGCATTGACAAATGATATTGATACAAACCTTTGATTGTATAAGCGATTGCTCTCGGTGAAGTTATGTTGTCACTGTTGATAATCGCTAAATCAAAGCATATAATAGCGCGTTTTTCCATTCCAAAAGGTAACGTTGCTTCGTTTGCAATCACAAAACCCAAGCTCCACAAAGCGCGACCATTGGAATCTTCTAAATTCACTTCTTGATTTTGAGTTGTTAAATTGCCTTCAAAATCTTTGTAATTGTCAAATGTGCCGTCAGCTCTTTGAATTCCTTCAATAAAATTGAAATACTTATTAGCCATTTCGATATTCATTTCAGATGGACTTTGATTATTGAACATAATGATATCAATCAAAGCGCGTGCATTGTCGTCTAAGGTATAACCTGATTTTGGGTCGGGCTCACTGAAATTTGAAAACTGCAACATTCCATCTTTTTTCGTCATTTCTTGCAAGTGATCGATTTTCAAAGGTGGAGCAACAAAACTCAAATTTTTCTCGCTGTTGGTTACTTCTCCGAAAAGCAAACCGTACTTAATTGCCACATTTTCCCAAACGGTAGCATGAGAAAGCAAATACGACTTTTTACTCATTTCATTGCGCACTTTCGGATTGTATAAGAAATTCAAAATCGCCTCTTTGAAAGCCTCCGAATCTTCAAAACTAGAAAGCAAAAATCCACCACCATCTACAATTTCTTTTGCGTGAGGTATTGGTGTTGAAATCACTGGACAACCGCAACTCAATGCATAAGCCAAAGTGCCACTAACTGCTTGATTTGGATCTTTAGATGAAAACAAATAAATATCGGAAAGGGTCAAATATTCTAATAAAATCGGGAGTTCAACGAATTCATTGATAAAATGAACATTCCGTTGCAAACCTAGTTTTTCCACCAAATCCACCAATTGAATGCGGTATTTTTCTCCCTCTCGAAGCAGAATCTCTGGATGCGTTTTCCCAATGACCAAGTAAACAACATTCGAATTTTGTGTCACGATTTCAGGCAAGGCATTGATTACCGTTTCGATGCTTTTATTTTCACTCAACAAACCAAAAGTGGAAAGTACCGTTTT
The DNA here is from genome assembly GCA_044350515.1 of Crocinitomicaceae bacterium. Lineage (GTDB taxonomy): Bacteria > Bacteroidota > Bacteroidia > Flavobacteriales_D > Crocinitomicaceae > UBA952. The sequence goes on from JBILHL010000008.1 coordinate 15,103, forward strand.
ACCAACTAACTCATATTTACGTTTAAGCAGTTCTTTTTGACCCCACAAAACCATGTGTGTCCCATGTGGAATTACCTCTATTTTAGACAATTGAATGGCATAATCTGAGACCAAAATCAGTTGCGATTTTTGCGTTAAAACAACAATTCGACTCGATAAGTCTGTAATTGACAGCATTAACTTGCGAATGGCGTTGTTTGGAGTAGGTAAAATCGTATGAAAAACAGTAATAATTGGTTTATTAATCGATAAAAGCAAGGCAAGAATATCGCTTCCATTTTCGCCACCATACAAACCAAATTCGTGCTGCACACACACTAAACCAATATCTTCCCTCAAGTTAATTTCCTCACCAATTTGGCGGTAGTTTTCAACAATATCTTTATGTAAAATATACCTTACTTCAGCAGGATAATCAAAGCTTTGATGCGCATTTTGTAAGGCACAAATTTCAAGTTTTAATGAATCGCCAAAAACGTTTTTCACCGCTTTAAAAATATCAGTTGTAAACGTTGCAATGCCACATTCGCGTGGTGGATATGAACTTACAATCAGCATTTTCATTCCATTTTCTAAAGGTTCCATAGTTGTATTTTTAAAGTTGAGTTCGTAATTCCAATAACACTTCATCGATGTTCATTTTTGCCACCGCGATGTGTCGATCGGCCGCTCCATAGTAGATGTATAAATCTCTTTCAAACAGGGCAAAACCTGTTGGAAAAACGACATTGTTCACTTCACCATCTTTTTCCCAATCTTTCGTTGGTGAAAACAAAGGTTCTTTCAAACGCGAAATTTCGATTTTCGGGTTGTCGATTTGCAATAAAGCAGCTTCTGCGTGATAGGTTCGACCGATACTTGTTTCTTCTACTCCGTGATAAATCAGCAACCAACCATCGTCCGTTTCAATCGGCGGACAACCACCACCTAAGTAACTCAAATGGTAGCCTTCTTTAGGATCCATCACAATAAAATCTGTCAAATTTCGAATATAGTTTCGCCAAAATTCTGGTGTCAAATCGCTCCAATCATTGAAACAAACAATTTGAATACCCGGCCAAATGCGATGTAACATGACGAATTTTCCATTGATTTTGCGAGGAAAAAGCAGGACATCTTTGTCATTTAATAAACGTTGATTGTCTTCAACGATTCCTAATTGCGCAAAAAGATTGTAGTAATGATGATATTGCGGATTCAATTTTGATTGATTACACTCTTTCAAAAGCACTTCAAAATCGTGGTAATTTATCTGAGGTGTAATGATTCCGTGTTTTTCAAAGTGAACTAAATCTTTGGAAGTGGCCAAAGCTCCCATTGCGTTACTTCCGTCGTAAGCTGTGTAAGTGATGTAATAAGTTTCGTCGATTTTAACAATTCTTGGATCTTCAATACCGTTTGTTTCATAGGCAAATTCACGCGAAACCAAAGGTTCAATTTTGCGCTCTATGATTTTCAAAGGGCCGTCCGTTTTGGCATAACCAATCGTTGAAAAATTGCCATGTTGCGTGGCGCGGTATAAAATGTGAACCGTATTTCCTTCCTGAATCACCCCTGGATTAAAGGCGGCATTGTTCTCAAACTCTAAATCTGTTGGACTTAAAATTATTCCATATTTCTCTACTGTTACCATTGTAAATTACTGAATTAAAACGAATTACTACTTTGCTCAAAGTTCGAGAATTAAAGTAGATTCGATTTACAGCAAGATTTAATAGAGTTACATAATTCACATACAGAAATGCAATAGTCAGGAGTAGAAGTTTGTGATGTTATTAATTATTTTGCGCCTAAACCCGCTTTCCGCTGTATCTCCGACTTTCTCGCTCTCGCTATCATTTTCACAAAGCTTCAACAATCTCTTTTTTCGCTCTCACTTTGTTTTGTCGGAGGATGCCGCTGCTATCGGGGGCGGGGGATTATTTGAAGGAAGGACGACTTGGATATTTGAAATGAATTTATATCTTTGAAATACGATGCTCAACAAAGTTCCTGTTTTTCATTTTCAAAACCTTTCAGATTTAATTGATTGTAATTCGTTGTTTGGTTATAATCAGATTTATGACTGTAAATCAATGAGTTGTAAAAATGTGAATTTTTAAAATTATAACGGAAGTTGACGCAGTTCGTAGATTTATATGTTAGCAGCAAGTTTAAAAAAACAGACAATGGGAAAAAAACTGACAGTATTTATGATTGACGGAACCGAATACGGACCGAGAATTGCTGAAATTGGTAATTGGGTTGGTAAAGGATTTTATTCGCCAAGAGCTGCCATAAATAAAATAATGATACGACCAGAGTTAAGTAAACCAGGTGTGTATTTTTTGAAATCTGTGCCAAAGACAGACTATTATTCAGAAAGAATTTATATTGGTGAAGCAGAAAATATTGGAACCAGACTTAAACAACATCTTAGTGACCCAAATAAAGACTTTGAAGAACTTTTGTTCTTTATAAGCAATGACCATCTTTTAACTAAAACTCAGATTAAGTATTTAGAATCAAGAATTGTTCAGTTAGCACTTCACGCCAAATCAGCAGAAATCGAAAACGGAACATCTCCTTCTATTCCGACTCTTCACGAAGCTGACATTTCTGATATGGAATATTTTCTTGAACAAATCAAACTCATTCTACCAATTATGGGTTTCAAATTTTTAGTATCAACTATTGCTAAACAAATCAGCCAAAAGCAACCTGGAGAAATAAGTGTTTCCGAAACTTACAAAATTAAATCACCAACATACAAAGCGAATATGTATGAGACAGAACAAGGCTTTATTGTAACTAAAGGCTCGCAGGCTAACAAGACACTGTCTCCATCTATTTCTGACACTTATAAAAAGCTTCAAGAGAAATTAATTGCATCAGGTATTTTATCAGACAAGGGTGACTTTTATGAATTCACTGAAGACACAGTTTTTTCAAGCACAAGTGCTGCTTCAAACATTGTATTGGGCAGACAATCACAAGGACCTGTTGAGTGGTTAAACTCAGCAAACAAGACATACAAAACATTGACAGAATGAAAAAACCAGCTGCTAACAGCACATTTGCAATAGGCGGGGTTTCATGCTCCGCAGACAATTTTGTGGTAGCCGAAAGTTCAGTGCTCCGCATAAACATTTTTGCTGAAAAGCCCGCCCATCGGAAATCTGCAAAACGTTATGCCTTTTCTTTCCCTTGCCAACGAGTTGTTGTTGTTAAACAAATATTTAGGTATGATTTCAGCGAAATTGCCCTTACTTTTAATTCATTCCATCAATCACAAAAAATAGTGTCATTCCGTTGATTCTGATTAATTTCGCTTTATGTCTAAAAACAGCGATTCCATTCGAATTTTAAAGCACCTCAACTTCAAACGCGTTTTGAATTTAGTGGGTTTGAAATGGAGTTATTGGTTTTCTAGAGCTACAAAACGTCCGTTGCAATTGGGTTTGCCTTTTAGTTTGAGCATCGAACCAACAACGGCTTGCAATTTAGGTTGTCCCGAATGTCCGAGTGGTTTGAAACAATTCACGCGACCAACAGGGAAATTAGACCTCGATTTTCACGAAAAATTATTGAAACAAGTCAGTAAAACGGTTTTCTACATCAACTATTATTTTCAAGGCGAACCGTTTTTGCATCCGCAGTTTTTGGAGTTGATCAAACAAGCGAAAAAGCACAAAATCTACACGGCAACTTCAACCAACGCTCACTTCATCAATGCTGAAAAAGCAAAAGAAATCGTTGCTTCTGGTTTGGATCGTTTGATTATTTCCATCGATGGTCTAACGCAAGGAACATATGAGCAGTATCGAGTGCATGGCAATCTGCAAAAAGTAATTGAAGCGTCGAAACACCTTGTGGAAGCCAAAAAAGAACTGAACTCCCCTACTCCACATTTGATATTTCAGTTTTTGGCTGTGAAACCGAATGAACATGAAATTCCAGCTGTTTTTACTTTGGCTAAAGAAATGAACATCGACGAAGTGCGCATTAAAACGGCACAATTGTATGATTATAAAAATGGCAATCGCTTGATGCCTGAAAATGAAAAATATTCGCGCTACCATTTACAAAAAGACGGAACGTACAAAATCAAAGGCGATCCTGGAAATCACTGCTGGAGAATGTGGTCGGGCTCTGTCATCACTTGGGACGGAAAAGTGGTACCTTGTTGTTTCGACAAAGACGCGCAACATGTACTTGGAACAATCGAATCAAAAACATTCGAAGAAATTTGGAAGTCTGAACGCTACAGCAACTTTAGAAAAGCTGTACTATTGAACCGAAAAGCGATTGATATATGTAGTAATTGCTCGGAGGGAACGAAGGTGTGGGCGTGATTTAAATTGCAGATTAAATGATTGCAAATTGCAGATTGGAAAATTACAGATTGCAAATTGCGAATTACGGATTGGAAAATTGCGGATTGCGGATTTTAATTGTTTACTGAGGTTCTTGAAGGCATAAATCATACATTTTCAATTTGCCACAGCGAATACATTTTACATTTTTAATTTTTAATTCTCTTGCTCAAAGCTTGATAAACAACCTCTTGAATATCAGTTCGTATGTGCATATCTCGAAGTTTCCAATTTTCAGGATCTGGATGGACACGATTAGAAAGAAATACAAAAATCACTTTGTCTTTTGGGTCTGCCCAAGCTAAAGTTCCAGTAAATCCAGAATGACCAAAACTTTGCTGCGAAGCTGATTTAGCACAAGTTCCGCCACCACTTGCATTTGGACGGTCGAATCCAGCACCACGTTTGTTTCCTTGAAATTGCTGTTTCGTAAATTCATCAATGGATTTTTCATTGAAAAAGCTAAATCCAGCATATTTTCCTTTGTTTAGAAAAAGTTGCATAATACTCGCTAAGTCAGTTGCGTTCGAAAACAAACCTGCATGTCCACCAACGCCACCAAGTAAAGCTGCACCTTGATCGTGAACATAACCTTGCAACAACTGATTTCTGAAAACTTTTTCATCAACTGTTGGAATTATTCTGTTTTTTGGATAAAAATTTAAGGGTAAGTAACTCACATTTCTCAAACCCATTGGAAGGAAAATGTTATTTCTTAAATAGGTGTTTTGTCCTTCGTGAATTTGCTTTTCAACTATTTTTTGAACGAAATAAAAGCACAAGTCTGAATATTCATATTTTTTTGTTCCAAGTGGAGCTTTCACAATTTCATCAAACATCACATCGGAATAATTGTCTCTAACGAAAATTCCTTCAGCTACTTGTTTTGAAAATCCTTCTTTTTTGATGCTTGAATAGATTTCTGGATTTAACTGATCGGCTGTGTAGGTATTTTTATTGAAAGCAATCCAAGGTTTAAATCCAGCTTGATGCGCCATCATATCTTTAATCAAAACAGAATGATAAGGAGTTTTAGCTGTTAATTCAGGTAAATAATCTCCAAGATTTTTATTCAAGTCAAATTGTTGTTTTGAATGCAAATGCAAAGCCATCAAGGTCGAGGCAGCGATTTTGGTTACAGAGGCAATGTCGTATAAATCATCGTTTTTTACTTTTGCTTCTTTGTCTGTATAAGTTGCTGTTCCAAAGGTTTTTCTGTAGATGATTTTGTTTTCAATTGCAACTACAATTTGGCAACCAGGATAAGCTTTTACATTCATTCCGTTGTTTGCAATTTCATCTATTTTAGTTAAATCGGTACTTGCAATTCCAACTTCTTCTGGAACAGTAAACTTCAATCGTCCATTCGTTGGAAACAAGATTCCGTCTCCAACTTTAAATTTTTCTTCAATAGCTGTTTTTAATTTTCCACTAGCAGCTATTGCTCCAAATAATTGTTGAGCAACTGTGTTTTGTGCAATTTCATGATTTTCTGGCACACAGGTAAGCGATTGAATATTTTCAAGATTTAAATGGGAAATGAAATTTGCATTGCCAAAAACACAAACAGAAATTGGATTAGTCTTTGAAATTTCATCGATTAGAATGGCGTATTCTTTCTTAATTTGAGTTTTATCTGTTCCTTCATTATCAGCGTGAACGGATAATATAATCAAATCTGATTGGTCGAGTGTCGCCTTATTGCTTGTTGCAAAATCACTTTTCAAAACGCGTAAGGAAGTTGTGAAATCAGTAAAAAGTTTACTTGTTTCCTCAAAACTTTTTGAATCTCCACCAATCGAAATATGCGTGATTTTACGATTTAAATTTCCAAGTGGCAATACATTGTTTTCATTTTTTAGCACAACAATTTCGTTCTCAATAGCAAGCGCCTGTTCGAAGTCCGCTAATTTATTTAAATGAATCAATTTAGTAGTTGACCATTCAGTTGGTGCAGGTTTTGGCGTTAAAAAAGTTTTTACTTCCCGATGATTTAAATCAACTAACGGAATAAAAAATGAACTAATACCAATAAAAATAATTCCAAGAAAAAGTGCAATCTTAATTCGCATCATAGATTTTTGTGCAAAGTTACGAAACAAAAAAGCCGCTGAATCTCAACGGCTTTAAAATATCAAATCTTTTTTAGTGTAACTCGAAACGAATTGGTAGTCTTACTCTCGTTCTCACTTTTTGTAAATTCACTTCACCTGGAATCCAAGTTGGGAAAGATCTCACCAATCTAATCGCTTCTTTTTCTAAACTTGGAGCTACTTTATTTACTGCGGCAACATTCGTTATTTCTCCATTTTTCTCAACTACAAATGAAACGTATACTACGCCAAACTCATGTAAATTAATTGCTTCTTGTGGGTAATTTAAGTTTTGACCTATGAATTTCATCATAGCTGGGTAATCTCCTTGGAATTTGGCATCAATAGTTGGCGTTTCAAAAATTTCTGGATCAACTTCAACAATCACTTCATTTTTGATTTCATCATCAAATTTTTTGTCGATTCCTCCAAGTGTCACTTCTGTTTTGATTTCGGTGTTTGTGTTTTTTGAAGCAGAAATACTTTCGTCAACTGTTCGCTGAATATTAATAGTTGCTTCCTGTTGTTTTTCTGGTTGTTTTTGTTCAGCTGGCAATTTGATTTTTGGCATTTCAACAGGCTTTTCTTCTGCAACAAAATACTCAATATCTATCGCTTTTACTTTCTTTTTCTCAGCAGCGATTTCACTTTCATTTGAATACGTAAAGGCCGCTAAACTCAATCCGCCCATTGTTAATAATCCAACAAAGAAATTAGTTGAACGTACAGCTTCAAAATCGCTGAATTTGTTTTTTTTAGATTCCATGGCTTTTAGTTTTATAGATTCTTGTTCGCAAACCAAAAGCTGTGCCAGTAATTTTATTGCTTTATTTCCTTTATGTTAAATATCAAATTAAAACGAATCAATTTATGAATTTTAATTAGCTTTAAGAGTCCTAAAATCAACTAACTACATGAAACCAATCATCAGCTTTTTCTTCCTTTTAATGTGCTTTTATGTTGAAAGCCAAAACGTTCAGCTAGAAAATATTCAAATTGTTCGTGATACTTATGGCGTACCTCATATTTTTGGTAAAACAGATGCGGAAGCGGCTTATGGTTTGGCTTGGGCACATTCTGAAGATGATTTCCACAGTATTCAAGAAAATCTCCTTCCTTCAAAAGGTTTAGCGGGTTCAGTTCTTGGAAAAGAAGGATTGCTTTTCGACTTTGTTTTAAAATTCACAAGTCTGGATGAAACTGTCCCTAGGTTGTATAAAGAAGGTGCTCTTTCAGATACGTTTAAGCGCGTACTTTCTGGTTATGTTCAAGGGTTGAATGCCTATGCGAAAGAACATCCAGAGCAAATACTGCACAAAGATTTGTTCCCAATATCAGAAATCGATGTGTTGAATGGCTATATGATGAAGTTGAGTTTAATGGCTGGAATGGGAATGGCATTGAAAGCAACCAAAGAAAATCGCATCGAAATGTACAACGCACCCAACGAAAAAGGCTCGAATGGAATTGCAGTGGCGAAAGAATTGATGGAAGACAATAAAACACTACTTGTTGGAAATTCACATCAGCCGATTGAAGGAGGTTTTGCATGGTACGAAGCGCACATTCAAAGTGAAGAAGGTTGGAACATGACGGGAGGATTATTCCCAGGTGGAATGACCATTTTTGTTGGAAATAATGAGCATTTAGGCTGGACGCATACGGTTAATTTTCATGGATTTGGAGATATTTACAAGCTGAAAACGAAAGGGAAATCGTATTTTATTGATGGGGCTTGGAAAAAATTTAAAATTAGAAAAGCAAAACTAAAATTGAAAGTTGGATTTTTAAAAATCGGGGTTACCAAGAAACTATACGACACAGAATTTGGTCCCGTTTTTTCAACGAAACACGGTAAATATGCTTTTCGTTTTCCAGCTTACATGGACATTCGTGCAGCTGAACAATGGTACAAAATGAATAAATCTACCAACTGGAGCGAATTTGAAAAAGCATTGAAAATGGAAGCTTTACCACTTTTTAATGTCGTTTATGCGGACAAGGATAATAATATCATGTTGCAATCGGGTGGACAAATTCCCGACAGAGATCCAAAATTAAACTGGAAACAACCAATTGATGGCACTTCTTCCAAAACGAAATGGGAAAAATTGATTGCTTACGACAGAAAACCAACAGTGTTTAACCCAGAATGTGGTTATGTTTATAATGCCAATAATTCACCGCTTGAATGTACAGGTGAATCGTGTGAGTGGAATGATTATTTTGTTGGTTTACAATTATTTACAATGAATCGTGCGGAGCTTTTTGACCGTTATTTTGAAAATCACAAAGGAAAATTCAGCGACAAAGATATACACGATGTGAAATTCAGTAAAAGTTTCTTGAAAGACGCTTCTTACTATACGCATTTTAAGGCGCTTTTCACATTAGATGAGGCAAAATATCCACGATTGAAAGATGCGATTCAAACTGTGAAGCGTTGGGGTTTTGAGGCGGATGTTGCCGATACAAATGCTTCGTTGGTTTTAGTAGTTCACAAAATGCTTTCAAAAAAACTACAAGGTTCGGTTGGATTTTTAACGATGCGAAAAGAATTATTAAGTGAAGAAGATGCTGTTTGGGCATTGAAAAAAGCGAAACAATTTCTACTCAAAACGCATCACACACTTTATCCGCAATTGGGCGCTGTTCAACGACATATTCGTGGAGATTTAAGTTTTCCTTCTGGTGGAATGAGTGAAGTTCCAAGAGCAACTGAATCTAGTCTTTACGATAAGAAAAAAGGAATTTACCGCTTAAACGGCGGCGATGGTTACATTCATTTTGCTAAGTTTTCAAAAACTGGCGTTGAAATTAGAACAATCAATGCATTTGGAGCTTCATCCATGAAAAATAGTCCACATTATACCGATCAAATGGAATTGTTTATCAATGAGAAGACTAAGCCAATGACTTTGGATAAAATGCAAATTTTTAGAGATGCGGTTAGGATATATAAACCGAAATAATTTGAAACTAAAAGGTAAGAGTTATTAGCCACAGCGGAGTGAAGTTCCGATAATTTTTGGGTTGAAAGTTGTGAGGCACAATGAGGAGAGGTCTTTTAATAATGATTGTTGAATTACACTATTTTTACAGTAAATTCTTAACAATTAAAACTTTGCAACACATCTATCTTTTTAGTGGTCTCGGTGCAGATGAACGTGTTTTTTAAAAGCTCGATTTTTCTAACTATAAAGTGACTTTTGTAAAGTGGATTGAAATGATATAATCTATTGAATGTAAATATTTTGACTTAATGATTTATGAGATTTGGACTCTAAATTAAGAATCAAAAAATCTCATAAATCATATAAATCAAGGTGCTGACTGTTTAGAGTGCTACTTTTCCCTCCACAATAATCCTAATGCTCGTGGCAATGAACTGTATAAGTTCCTGTTGAGTCAGTGTAAGTACCTAACGCTTCTAAATCTTCTAAAGCATCACCACAAAACTCACCCATTTCAATTTCTGCTCCCGCTTTGTCATAGTGACATTCGTGACATTTGTTTTTGTTGCAAGAGCTCATTGCAAATACAGTTACTAGAGCGATTGCGCTCGATAAAACTACTTTTTTCATACTACTTTGTTTTTAGATTTTGATTAATATTAAATTGAATACTTAGGTAAAAATTTCTGCCTGGACTTGGCATTTGGATGTTTTTCAATCGGGATAAATGATCAATAAATGTTGAATTCAATATGTTCTTACAGCCAATATTAAAGGCAAGTGGTGTTTTAAGAATCCAGACGAATTGTAGGGATGCGTTCAACAAATGATAAGCCGGAGTTACGGTCTCGATGTACGCCACACGATTTTGGGCTGCCATAAAAGTATGTTGTACTAAAATATCTTTCAACTGAAATTTTTTCCCGAAATCGAAGGTGTATTTTAGACTTGTTGCCAATCGCGCTGGAGGAAGCAACGAAATACTACTATCCGAACTTGTTTGCGTCTGAACAAAAGAAAAGGTCGATTCGATGTGCAAATTATGGGCAAAATGAGGATGGTAATGCAAACCAAAATCTCCACCATAAAACAACACTTGATTCAATTGCTTGTAATCAAACACAGGCAAACCATCAATGATTGAATCTTTAGGTTGAATGTAGATATAATTGGAAATATTATTCACATACGGATTGACAATCAACACGATATGTTCGCCTTTTAACTCAAAGGTTAAATCCAATTGAAGTGCTTTTTCGGCTTTTAGATTTACGTCGCCAATTTCAAAACGCAAAGCTCCGTGGTGAAAGCCATTTGCCAATAATTCACTGGAATGTGGCGCACGATAACCTGAAGATAAATTACCTCTAAACGTAAAATTCGATTTAGAATAAACAGCTCCAATTGCAGCATTTGGACTGCCAAAAGTTTTAGAAATAGGATTTTTACCTTTGAAGGATTCCAATGTTTTTAACAAACGAATATCATAACGCAATCCAGCTTGAAAATTCCAATTCGCAACAGTCAACATCCAATTTGAAAAAATACCATTGTCGAGTGTGATAGCGTTTGGAATCAATGCTTCTGATGCTTGCGCTGTATTCGCTGTATTTTGAAACATTCCTTGAAAACCATTGACAACTTTGAGTTTATTGGAAAAAGAATGCGACCATTTCACATTGTAAATTGAATTCCATAAATTCATTTGAATACCCGGAATTGTTACTTTTTCGTCGTATTCAGTCAATTGATTCAAAGTTTGACCAATCAATAAGCTCCATTCATTATCAGCTCTAAACCATTTATTTTCAAAGGAAAAATAATGATTATCAAAAAATTGGGCTGGAATCGTTTGCTGACGACGTTGATTCTCTACTTGAAAATCAAGCGGATTGATAATTGTGTCGTGTGTATGCCCTGGAATTCCACTTATCAAATGGTTGAAAGAATAGCGCAAATGGTGTACACTGTTTTTTCCATTCCATCCCAAAGCTGCTTTAATTACAGCTTCACTGAAACGTGAATTTTGGGCAAATTTTTTATCCGGCAATTGAAAGTCGGCGTGATTGGTATAACTTCCGCCCAGCATCCATCGCAATTTCTGATTGGATTTTTTGTACATAAAGCGCAAAGCTCCACCCATTGTATTTGTTTGGGTAAACGACTGCAACTGCAAAGAACGCGAATTGGTGCTTGCATACGGTTCATCCGAATAATACAAAACGCCACCCAATGCATCTGCTCCGTATAACAAAGAAGCAGGACCTTTAATTACCTCAACTGCACCAATCCCAATTTCAGCAATTCCCATTCCGTGGTCGCCACCCCATTGTTGACCTTCCATCCGCAAACCGTTCAATAAACTTACTACTCGCATTCCTTGTAAACCACGAATTACTGGCTTCGAAATACCATTCCCAAGACTTGATTGATACACACCTGGAATTTTCGCCAAAGCTTCACCAATATTTACACTTGCAATTCCATTCAAATCGGAAAGTTTGCGTGTTTCAATGTGAAAAGGATTTTTGTTTTGTTGTACTGCAATTCCACTTGAAACCGTAATTTCTTCGAAATCTAAGTGACGTTCCTCAAGAAAAACGGATATCTTCGATTCGTTAGCTGTGGAAATCGTTTGAACAACGGATTCAAAACCATACGCTGAAATACGCAATTGCACTACTTCTGGAAAATTTCCTGAAAAACTAAAAATACCTTCTTCATTGGTATAGGAACTTTCCCCCGTTTCGATTACTTGAACGAAAGCTTTTGACAACAATTCGTTACTTGTTTTATTTTTTACAATTCCTGAGAATTGTTTTTGAGCCATTGCAGAAAAAGCAAATAGCCCAAAGATTAATACGATAAATTTCATTTAAATTTTACTTTATACCATTTAATCATTGAATTTCTTACCAAAAATTGTAAGACATAAAACCGACATGAATTCAGGGAAGCGAAATAATTAATTCCAAATAAAAATTAATTCATCGTCGGTATTACTTCATTGATTTGAAATAAATTACAGACTTTAAAACCAATGATTACAAGTGAATACCTCGAATATTAACTACCGAAATCACTTGAAACTTAGCGTAAAGTTGTAACGAGAAAGCATATTTTCTAATTTCTTCCAACGATGCAAACGCAAGATTACTTTTTGTAAACAGAATAATAAAGCAATTTAGATTGCAAGCAAAACAGAGGAAATAGAAAGATAAATTAACAAATTGCCGGAGGACCCCGCAATAAAAAGGATTGAATTGCTGCTTGTTCTTTATTTGCAATTTCAGCAACTGAAACAGCAATGAACAGTTGTTTTTTAGGTGTGAAAAAATGAAACTTGTGAACTGTGAATAAGCTTAAATCAAATTCACAAAAATTACAAGAATCGTCATCGAAATGAGTGTCAGAATGTGAAAACTCGATTTCTTCGTGATGTTCACAATGATGCCACCAATCGCGTGGCGTGAGCAACACAAAGAAGTTAACTAACAATAAAACGGAAAGTATCCGAATTTTCATAATCTAAAGTTACACCATTTTTTCACTAAACGGAAAATTCATTGATTAAATTTACAATAACTCTTCAATAATGCGATCCATTGAATAGCCTTCTGCCTCTGCACGGTAATTTCTTACCAAACGGTGACGTAAAATGGCTTTTGCAACGGCTTTCACATCGTCAATATCTGGTGAATATCTTCCTTGTAAAGCAGCGTGACATTTCGCACCAACAATTAAGTATTGTGATGCTCTTGGTCCTGCACCCCAAGTAATAAAATCTTTAGTAATTTGCGGAACTCCTGGATTGTTTACACGTGTTTTACCTACCAACTTAACAGCATATTCCAAAACATTATCAGCAACAGGAATGCGGCGAATCAACTCTTGATAATCAATAATTTCCTCGCCTGTCAATACTTTTCGTAAACTGATTTTTGTGTCTGCTGTTGTCGCTTTAACGATTGCTAATTCCTCTATATAACTTGGATAATCTACCCAAATATTAAACATAAAACGGTCTAATTGCGCCTCTGGTAAAGGATAGGTTCCCTCCTGCTCTATAGGATTTTGGGTTGCAAGAACGAAAAAAGGTGCTGGTAAAGTGTAAGTTGTACCTGCAGCTGTTACACGTCTTTCTTGCATTGCTTCCAAAAGTGCTGATTGCGTTTTTGGTGGAGTACGGTTGATCTCATCTGCCAATAAAACGTTTGCAAACAAAGGTCCTTTGATGAACTTGAAGTTTTTCGTTTCATCCAAAATTTCAGAACCAACGATATCAGAAGGCATTAAATCGGGTGTAAACTGAATACGATTAAAACTTAAACCTAATGTTTCAGCAATGGTATTCACTAACAATGTCTTAGCTAAACCGGGAACACCAACCAATAAACAATGTGCACGAGAGAAAATAGAAATCAATACTTGATCTACCACTTCATCTTGACCAATAATAACTTTATGAATCTCTTCTTTAAGTTCTTTATAATGAACTACTAATCGATCAATTGCTTCTTTATCTGACATACTATTATTTTAGTCTGGTTTCGTTATCCAATTACTTTTAAACTCACAACCTGAAAATTGCTTATCAATTCGAATGTATGCGTTTCCTATTTTAGAATTCGTCCATTCGGTGATAATTCGTTGTTTTTTATCGTTTTCCGCTGCACTTTTAATCAACGAATAATCATCTTTTAAGTTCGCTACATGCGGCTGGTATCTTTCCATCAGACGAACGATACGTATTCCTTGTTTACGCTCGTAAATATCTACATATAAATTAGGAGAAGTATAATCGCCTTTTTCCATCGCATCAGTCAATAAATAAATTTGTTGATCGACTTGGTTCAAATCTTCCATATCCCAAGTTTGGTCACCTGTGATTGGATTGGTGATTATCCCTTTATTTTGTTTGGTCAATTCATCATTGGAGAAACGAAGTACTGCATCGTCCCACGTAATTTTATTTTCTTTCAACAAAAGGTAGCAACTGTCCATTTTAATTGCCGATTGATTAATCGCATCGGGACTAAATTCTGGCATTTTTAAGATATGCTGACACACGTAATCATCTCCTTTTCTGGAAACTAACTTAATGATGTGGTATCCATAAGTTGTTTCAATAATTTCAGAAATTTCACCCACTTTTAATTTAAAAACAGTAGCCTCAAATTGAGGTACCATCATTCCACGGCTTGCTTCAATTTTCCCACCAAGAGGTGCACTTCCAGGATCCTCAGAGTTTATTCTCGCTTGTGTTTCGAAGCTTTTCCCTTCAATAACAATTGCTTCTCTAATTTCTTTTAATTCATTGAAAGCTCGCAATTTATCCGCTTTTGTAATACTTGGATAATTTACGATTTGCTGAAAGCTCAATTTCATATTGATGTATGGAATACTGTCTTTTGGCAAAGACTTAAAAAACTCAGCCACTTCTTTTGGAGTTACCGTAACATCGGCAACAATTTTTCGCTCCATTTCTTCCGCCAATATTTTATCTTTGATTTGTTCGCGAAATTCTTCTTTAATTTGAGTTATTGTTTTTCCGTAGAACTCCTCCAATTTTTGACGGCTACCAATTTTACTTTCAATTATGCGCAAACGGTTTTCCATTTCGGCATCGACTTGTTCATCAGAAACCACCAAACTATCTAATTTAGCTTGATTAATAAGCAATTCACCCATCATTAATTCCTCTAAAATGGCACATTCCATATCGCGAGAGGTTTCGACACCTGCTTGAACGGCTTGCAATTTTTGATTTTCAATATCTGAAAGCAAAATAATGTTATCGCCAACTTGTGCAACCACTTTGTTTACAACTCTACCTCCGGGTTGAGCGTAACAAGAAACCGCAAAAAGCAAAAAGGAAATCGATAGGATTTTGTTCATGAATTATTTGTTGCCAAGGTTGTAAAGCACCTCGTTATTTATTTTAATTGGATATTTTGCTTTTAGCTCATCCAACCAAGTTTTCTCTAAGTAAGTTTGATAATCAGAAGTTGTAATTCCTTTGGCTTCATTGAATTCTTTGGGCATTGGGTCCAAAACAGCAGCAACTTTCACAACATATAACTTACCCTCAAACTCAAACGTTGGATTTACCCCTTTATTGAATGTTTTGTCTTTTAAAAAATTTGTTTGCTCGATATCAAATTTATTCATGCGCACTTTTAAATTCAATTCTGAATCTTTATTGACTACGTCCAAAACATCTTTTGAATTGATTGTATCGTTTTTCAACATAAGTGTAACTTTATTTGCTACATCTTTATTTAAACATTCGTAAACAGTTGCATCCAATCTTTTTGGCCACATATAGTTCGCTCTATTTTTATTGAAAAAATCTTTTAACCCAGTCGTATCTTTCACTGCTTTGTTCCACACTTTATCTGACATAATTTCATAAAGGATTATTCCATCATGGTATTCGTTAACAAGTGCTTTAAAATCAGGATATTTAGCTGGTAATAATTGTTCTTCATAATTTAAAACCTCTGCTTTCTCCCAAGCTTTATATTGAGCCTTCACAACCGTTTTACTTTCATCTCTTTTTATTCCACGGTAATTTTTCACTAAATAATCAGCAAAACTTTTCTGTGTAAATGGAGTTCCATTTAGTTTAAATAAGGTTTTATTTGATTTTAAGTTTTCAGCATTCCATTTGCCAACGTAATAAGTTGAATCTAAGTTTTTCACAAACCATTTCAAGCTTTTATCACCAGCATATTTGTAGCCGTAATTCGCTTTCAATTTAGCAACAAAAGAATCTTGTGTTTTCTTTGAACGCTCGTCTTTATTTACTCTACCTTGTAATTCTTTTTTCATTGAAGCATAAGGTGCAACATCTTTCCACTCTAATCTTTTTACGATGTGGAAACCATAATCTGTTCGAATTGGTTTGCTAATGTCTCCATCGGCTTTTAAAGCAAAAGCAGCGTCTTCAAACGAAGGAACCATTCTTTGTGTTGTTCCAGAACCAAAAGCAGCCAACTCGCCACCTTTTTTCGCTGAACTTGGATCATCGGAGTGCAATGCCACTAACTCTTCCCACTTTTCTCCTTTAGATAATTTATCGTATAACTCATTTATTTTTTTCTCAGCGTTGTCTCTTACTTCTTGGGTCGCATCTTTAGGTACAGCTACCATCAAATGAGCCGTTTTAATTGTTCCTCTTGCTGGACGTTTGTCAGTTACTTTCAAAATGTGGTAACCAAAACGCGTTCTGAAAGGTTCTGAAATTGAACCAATTGGTGTCGTGTAAGCTTTTTCTTCAAAAGCATAAACCATTTGGAAAGCAGTAAAAAAGCCTAAATCTCCACCGTTATTTACTGCTGAAGGATCATCAGAACCACTTTTCATTTTTGCGACAGTTGCGAAATCTTCACCTTTTTCGATTCGTTTTTTCAAAGCAATGATACGATTGTAAGCAGCTAAAGTATCTTTCGGGCTTGCATTTGCGTCGACTCGAACTAAAATGTGTGAAGCACGAACCTCTGTTTTGATGCGCTCGTAAGCTTGTTCAACCAAATAACGGTTTTCAACAGAATCAATTAAATAAGGTGTTGCTAATTGTTTTTTGTAGCCTTCTAGTTCTTTTCTCAATTTTGGAATTGTATCATACCCCAAAGTTTCTGCTTCTGCCACTTTCAATTTAAACTTTTTGAACATTTCTACATAATCGTCCAATGTTTGTTTGTCAAATTTTGGATCATTATTGTTTTTCAAATAAATCTGAAGAAATTCAGATTTTGTAACAGGTTTACCATTGATTTCCATTACAACTGGCTCTTTTTGAGCTACTACAACCTGAACGAATAGAACACTAACAAATAGAGAAATAATTTTTTTCATTGTTTAAAATTGAGGTTTAAAAATAAATTCTTTTAAAAATTCATTTTAGATTTTAACATTTATTTAATACTATAATTTGGAGCTTCACGTGATATCACAACATCGTGAGGGTGTGATTCTCTCATTCCTGCTGAAGACATTCTAACGAATTTTGCTCCTTTCAATTTTTCAATTGTTGGTGCTCCACAATAGCCCATTCCTGCGCGTAAGCCTCCCATAATTTGGAACATTACTTCCATTAAGTTTCCTTTGAAAGGCACTCGACCAGAAATTCCTTCAGGTACTAATTTTTTCACATCGTCCTCTGCATCTTGAAAATAACGATCTTTAGAGCCTTGTTGCATCGCTTCAATCGAGCCCATTCCGCGGTAGGCTTTGAATTTTCTACCTTCAAAAATGATGGTTTCTCCTGGAGATTCTTCTACACCAGCGAACATAGAACCTAACATCACTGAATCTGCACCAGCTGCAATTGCTTTAACAATATCGCCTGTATAACGCACACCACCATCAGCAATAACTGGAATGCCTGTTCCTTGTAGCGCTTGTGCAACATCATTTATTGCTGTTAATTGAGGTACACCAACACCAGCAATCACACGAGTGGTACAAATTGAACCAGGTCCGATTCCAACTTTAACAGCATCTGCGCCAGCTTCGACTAAATACAATGCTGCTTCAGCTGTTGCAACATTTCCAACAACAACGTCAATTTTAGGATATTTTGCTTTTACTTCTTTTAGTTTTTCAACAACACCTTTTGTATGACCGTGAGCGGTATCGATTACAATTGCATCAACTCCTGCTTTAACTAGGGCTGAAACACGTTCCATTGTGTCAGGTGTAACTCCAACAGCTGCTGCTACCCGCAGTCTTCCTAGTTTATCTTTACACGAATAAGGATGTTGTTTAACTTTAATGATATCTCGGTAGGTAATTAAACCTATCAATTTGTTGTTCTTATCGACAACTGGTAATTTTTCAATTTTATTTTCTTGCAAAATTCCTTCAGCAGTTGATAGGTCTGTACCATCAACAGTAGTGACAATATTTTGAGAAGTCATTACTTCGACAATTGGACGATCTCCTTTTTTCTCAAATCTTAAGTCGCGGTTAGTAACAATACCTTTAAGAAAGTTATTTTCGTCAACGATTGGAATTCCACCGATACTGTTTTCACGCATCAGTTTCATCGCATCAGCCACAATTGCGGTTTCACTTAAAGTGATCGGGTCGATGATCATTCCACTTTCCGAACGTTTAACTTTTCTAACGTTCATTGCTTGCATTTCGATGGACATGTTTTTGTGTATCACACCTATTCCTCCTTGTTGTGCAATTGCAATCGCAAGACTAGCTTCCGTAACTGTATCCATCGCCGAAGAACAAATTGGAGTATTGACAGGAATGTTTTTAGAAAAGTAACTTTTCAATTGAACATCTCGCGGTAACACCTCCGAATAGGCAGGAACGAGTAATACATCGTCATAGGTAAGTCCTTCTGAAATTTGTTGAAGATTTGTTAGAGACATTTTGAACTTATTTTTAAATAAATTCTTGCAAATGTAACAAAAATTCAATTGCAAAAAACCGAGTTAAAAAGAGGTAATTTGTTAATATTCTTCAAAAAAGAAAGCTTCTATTTCTAATTTGATTAAACTTGTTAGTCAAAAAAATAGATTATGCGCTTTTTAATTCTCACCCTTTTACTTTTAGTAACTACACAATTAGTGGCACAACGCAAAGACATTGATCAAAGTCGCATGATTCAACTTTCTGGAGTTGTTGTTTCCGAAGAAGATTTGGTTCCAATGCCTTACATTACTGTTTTTGACAAATCAATTAGAAAAGGTGTCGTTGCGGATTACTATGGATTCTTCTCAACCGTTTCGTTTCCAGGTGATACTATTTACTTTTCCTACTTTGGTTATAAAACTTCAACCTATATTGTTCCTGATAGCTTGAAAGATAATCGTTACAGTATCATACACATGTTACAACGAGATACATTAAACTTACCCGAAGTTACTGTTTATCCTTGGCCATCAAGAGAAGAATTTGCAAACTATTTTGTGAATATGAAGCCTTATGACGATGCAATAAGGAGAGCACAAAGGGAATTATCAGGCGAATCGCTAGCCTTTGTGGCAGCAAGATTAGATAATGATGCTTCGCTTGCATCTGGATACGTGAATAATCAACGCTACACAAAACTATACACCAACGGTCAATTACCTGCCAATAATTTATTGAACCCTTATTCTTGGGCGAAGTTGATAAAGGATTGGAAAGAAGGAAAGTTGAGTAAACAATGATTAATTTGAAAATGGAAGTACATACTGGTTAGGAATTGCAAACGGATTAATTGCGAATTGCAAACGGATGTACATACTGGTTAGGAATTGCAAACGGATTAATTGCGAATTGCAAACGGATGTGCATACTGCTTAGGAATTGCAAACGGATTAATTGCGAATTGCAAACGGATGTGCATACTGCTTAGGAATTGCAAACGGATTAATTGCGAATTGCAAACGGATGTACATACTGCTTAGGAATTGCAAACGGATTAATTGCGAATTGCAAACGGATGTACATACTGCTTAGTAATTGCAAACGGATTAATTGCGAATTGAAAACGGATGTGCATACTGCTTAGGAATTGCAAACGGATTAATTGCGTATTGTAAACGGATGTATATACTGCTTTGGAATTGCGAACGGATTAATTGCGAATTGCAAACGGATGTGCATACTGCTTAGGAATTGCAAACGGATTAATTGCGAATTGCAAACGGATGTACATACAGCTTAGGAATTGCGAACGCATTAATTGCAAACTGATGTACATATTGCTTAGGAATTGTAAACATTAATTCATCTATATTCGTTTTAAGATTAAAAAAAATCACAAACTCGAAAATTATGTAAACGCTAAGTTTAATATCGAAAAATGATAAGTTAACTTAGTGTTAAAAGTACATTTCCCTAACGTTTTTATGTAAATATTTTAATTTCAGGTTTTTAGATTTAAGTTTTTTTCCTATTTTTAGCCCCTTAACCTTAAATTATTTATATTATGAAGTATGGCGTAAGACACCAAGAATCTTATTCTCGTGGAGAATTATTACTAAGAACCATGTTCGGTGGTTTGTACATTGCGTTACCACACGCTCTTGTTTTAATCTTTCTATTATTATGGTCAAGTTTATTGAATTTCGTTTCATTTTGGGCAATTTTGATAACAGGTAAATATCCAGAAAGTATGTTCAACTATCAATTGAATTTGCAACGATGGGCTTTAAGAGTAAATGTTAGATTACAAAACTTAAGTGACGGTTATCCAGCATTTGGTTTATCTGCTGCTGACTCAAACATTATGATTGAAATCGAAAGGCCAGAGAAATCAAACAGAGGAACAGTTCTTTTAAGAGCAATGTTTGGATTTCTTTATGTTATGCTTCCTCATGCATTCTGTTTAATCTTTTTATTACTTGGAGCTTATTTTGTTCGATTAATTGCTTTCTGGGCTGTTTTAATAACAGGAAAATATCCAAAAGGAATGCACGATTACATGGTTGGTTTACTTCGTTGGCAATATAGAATTTCAATCTATATGGGTTATATGACTGATGTTTATCCTCCATTCTCTATGAAAGGAAACGAAGCAGATTTTAATGGTTCATCTTCAAACGAATTGTTGGATAATTAAAATTAACCCTCATGAATTGGTACCTACTCGCTTTAAAAAAATACGCTACATTTTCTGGTCGATCTAGGAGACAAGAATATTGGATGTTTTTTCTTTTTAACTTGATTTTTAGTATTATTCTTGCTATTCTTGACGAAGTACTTGGATTAAAACTAACATCAAGTGGAATTAACAATTCTGGAGTTTTAGGAAGTATTTATTCACTAGCCTTGTTCTTACCTGGTCTAGCTGCAGCTGTTAGAAGATTACACGACACAAATAGAAGTGGTTGGTTCTTACTCTTACCGCTAGCACCTTATGTTTTAATATTTATTGGTGCATTTCTTGGCGGTCCTAGTAGTTTTTTAATGATAATTGGCGGTCTAGCTTTCATAGGTTTAGGTATTCTTTTAATAGTTTGGCTTGCGACAGAAGGTACTTCTGGTGAAAACCAATATGGTCCGGACCCTAAAGGTTCAGATGGTTTTATGAGTAATGAATTATTAGATAAATAAATAGAATTTCAATTCATAAAAAAACCTCCCAAAAGGAGGTTTTTTTATGCTTTAAACTTTCGTTTTCTTTCCTTCCAATCGGTAAGTGTATTGCACCATTACCGTTCTTGGTGCTTCAATTTTTAGTGGTCGAAGCGAATAGGTTCTATTTAAAATGTTACTTCCAATCAAAGCTAATTTGTGGGTTTCATTGACATTGTATGAAACACGCATATCAAAAATCCAATTTCCAAAGCGATGTGAATTAAAGAAATCCATATAACGCAAATCTTGAAGTAGTTCATTATTGATTGTGATTTCTTCAAAATCCTTGATGATGGCATCCATATTTACCATTTTTGAAAAATACTTAGCGCTCATTCCAATTGATAGTTTCTTATCGTAAACAAACTCAGCATCTAGTTTTACATTATGTAAAAAACGATATTTCAAAATTCCGTTTGAAGGATCTAACGAGGTAGAATTATAAGTAAATACACGATTTAATGAATCTGTTGCGTAGACTAAATCAGGAGAAAGTGTTTTTGGCACAATATAGTTATATCCCAATAAAAACGACATTTCTGATTTCTTTGTAACTTTTGCTCCACCTACAAATGAAGCATCAATCCCTGTAACGCGTGATTCCCCTGTATTTAAAAACATAAAACCTGCACTTTTACCCATTGATTGAACGTCAGTAAGTTCGTTCCAAATTCCAAACATGTATTCAATTGTATTTTGATATTCCTGCCAGAAAACCGCGACATCCAAATAACCCATCAACCCACCTAATTTTAAACCTTGCTTGATCCCAACTTCAGCATTCCAACTACTTTCGGGCTTCAAATTTGGATTCGGGAAAACACCGAAGTTTCCAACACCTGTTCGAATGAATCTTTCAGTAATTGTAGGAAAGCGATAACCTTGACCATAAGAAGTTCTCAAATAGGTTTCTTGATACAATTTCAAACTTGCACCTGCACGGAAAATTGGCTTCAATGCAGTAACTGTATCATTCAATCTAAAATACTCTAAACGTCCACCAGCAGACATATTCAGCGACTTATTGTACTTACTTTCAACTTGGGTGTATGCCGAAATATTCAATAATTGGTTATTTGGTGAACCCGAACCTGCGTAAATGTTAGCAAATGAATTTGTATAAGTACTTGTCACCCCGCCAATAAAATCAAGGTTTTTTAAGTCCGGGTAGCTTTTCTGAAACATATAATCACCATAATACGTCGTAGCTCGATTCGATTGATTGGCACTCATTTCATTGTCTACATGTAAAATTCGAGTACGCAAAGAGTGTTTACCATCTGTCTGCGTGAAAAAGTTAAAATAGGGATCCACGTTAAAAATGAACTGATCTTGCATAAAAATTGCACCCGGGTATGCTCTGAATAAACCTGAAGAATCGTTTAGCCAAGCTAGCGGCATAACGGTATGCATCAACATAAAGTTTCCATTCATACCATAGTTGAGTCCTTTCACTTTTTTAGAACGGTAGCGCAAATTAAAATTTAAACGTCCACGCTTTGAAATCATTTCGCTTTCTGTGAAGTTCGTAATGGTATCTGGAAAAACAGTCGCAACAATTGAATCGGTAATTGGAGGACCAATGTAACCATGATCGATATTTACATTTCCACCAACAACGACATCTAAATTTCCAAACATTTGTGAATGCAAGAAATTCATTCCGTGAATGCCTGGATATTGCGTCCACCATTTTGAATTTGGATGATTTGGAGCTGAATAAGCACCCGAATAAAGATTGATTTTTGTAAGTGGTTTAGCTGTTGGATAAGCCGTTCTTATATGAATTGAACCGGATAAGGCTGAACTTCCCGAAAGAACAGAGGCAGCACCTTTGATTACTTCAATTTGACTGATATTTTCCACTGGAATAAAGCCCCATTCTGGTTTACCTGCATCGCCTGAAAGCATTGGCATGTCGTCAACAATAACTGAAACCTTTGAACCAACACCAAATGTAAAACCACTTCCTCCACGGATTTGAGGCTCGCCATCTAAAATATTTAAACCTGGTGTTTGATCTAAAGCTGTTTCAATGCTTCGGGTATTTTTATTCTCAATTAGCTCAGGCTTAAGCACAATCATTGTAACCGTTTGCTCCTCAATAGGTTTGTTGAATCGACCAACTTTTACATCTACTTGTTGCAATTCTTTAATGAAAGAAGTTAAAACAATATCAAGATTTACCGTCTGATTTTCAAACACTTGAACCGTTAAAGTGTCGGGATTCATACTTGTAAAGCGACATACCAAACGGCAAGTTCCTGCTGGTACTTCTATCGTATATCTGCCTTTATCGTCCGTTAAAGCACCGATTGTTACATCTTTCCGATAAATCACAGCAGCACCAGGTAACGCAACGCCTTTTTCGTCGCGCACCACACCTGTGATTTTTCCATTTTGAGCAATCGAAAAATTACTTAGAATGAGAAAAAGAACAGTAATAAAATGTTGGAACTTCAAATTAAGGAACTAAAATTTTCACTACTGAATCTCCTGATTTTAGGAAATAAAGCCCTGTATTCAAATGCAAACCATTCAAGGTGTTTAAGTTGCCAACTTTTTCGCTTGCACCAGCTAAATTGATCAATTCGTAAGTCGCATCAGCACCTTTAATTGTTAAACCATTCTCAATAGAATAATAGGCTTTGAAAGAAGTAGCAACTTGCTCATTTAAACCAACAGAATTATAAATCAATTCAATATCATCTAATAGAACCTCATCATTTGCTGAACCTCCACCTGGAGTTGAACTTGTTGCAAACGTCACTAAAATATATTCAACACTTATTGCCGGTACTTGCGCTTCGTATACAAATGGAACTGATTTTCGAACCCAATTCCCCCCAGTTGCTCCATAATTTAACTCTGCTCTGGCAGCTGTATGCGGTTCAGAATTTGCATCAATTGGATCTCTAAAATCGTAACTGTCATGTAAAATTGCATGCACTCGTGCTTGATGATTATTGTTTACCGGAGTATATTTCACCCAAAAAACAATAGAATCTGGTTGTCCCGTCAGTGCTTCTGAAAAATTAGCATCTGAAGTTTTTGTGAAATTATAATTATCAGGACTGCTTGCTGTTGAACTTCCCATATTTACTTGACCTAAGGTTAAAAGTCCGTTTGCAACTATCCCAAGTGTACTTTTTGCATAAATTCTTGCACTGTAAGTCCCTGAAGCACCTGAACGAATTGAAGTTGATCTAGCCACTTGTTGTGAACCAAAAGAAGACAAACCACCAGTTCCAGTTTTGAAAGAATTCCAGTTTGTTGGCTCTTCTGTAGATTGTCCAACATTATCCCATGACTCAATATTTGAGTTGCCAATTTGTTGTTGAGCAAACACGCTAAGGCTTGAAAATAGAAAGATATTTAAGGTAATTTTTCTCATAATTTTGGTTTTATTAAAACAAATATATAGAAAAACTCACGAAACCTTAATCTTAAATTATTAACATCGCAACGTTTGAAATGATTACTTTTGCTTATGCATTTTAGTCAAATTGATACTTCAGTTGAGCTTCCAATCATGGAACAATTCTATACCATTCAAGGTGAAGGGCATCATTCTGGAAGAGCAGCCTACTTCATTCGAATTGCAGGATGCGACGTTGGTTGTGTGTGGTGTGATGTGAAAGAAAGTTGGGATTCGCAAGTTCATCCGTTGGTTCAAATTTCAGATTTAGTAAAAGCCGTGAAGGAAAACAACGCTGATTTTGTGGTGATTACTGGCGGTGAACCTGCTATGTATGACTTAACAACTTTAGTAAACGAATTAAAAAAACTTGAAATCGAAGTGGCAATTGAAACATCTGGTTGCTATGAACTGGCTGGAAATGTAGATTGGTATTGCTTCTCACCTAAAAAATTCAAAGCTCCAACAACAGAAGCTTACAAGAAAGCAAGTGAACTTAAAGTGGTGATTTTTCATCCTTCAGATTTACTTTGGGCGGAGACACATGCTGCAAAAGTGAATGAAAATTGCGTTCTATTTCTTCAACCTGAATGGAGTAAACAAGAAAAACTACTTCCCGAAATAATTGACTATGTGAAAAGTAACCAAAAATGGCGCATTTCGTTACAGACACATAAATTCATGCAAATTCCTTAAAACTAATTCATGATTAAAATTTTATCATTTCTATTCTTCAGTGTACTTCTTGTAGGCTGCACGACCGCTCAATTCCCCTACTCTACATCTAATAAAAAAGCAATCAAATTATTTGAAGAGGCACAAAAAGCACCTGAAGTTTATTACGACCAACAAAAAGGACCGAACTACCTAAAAGGAATTGAAATAGCTAATCAAGCACTCGAAAAAGACGCTAATTTTTGGGAAGCACATTTATTAATTGCTGAATTATACGAACGCAGCAACGACTACAAAAATGCAATTGTACATTATAAACGCGCTTTAGAAATCGACCCAAACCACAGTGTTAGTGGGGCAACATTGTATTATTTATCAGCTGTTCAACTAGCTATCGGTCAATACGATGAGGCAAATACGAACATTGAACGATTTCTACGCAATCCAAATGCGAGTGATCAATTGATTGGTCTTGCGCGACAAATTCAAGCGAATGCCAAGTTTGCTAAAAACGCCGTTCAAAATCCAAAATCTTATAAACTGATAAACGTTGGTCCAGGCATCAATACAGCTAATCCAGAATATTATCCAACAATGAAAATTGATGGAAAAACGATTTTCTTCACTCGTCAAATTAATGATTCTAGAGTAGAAAATTACAATTACCAGGAAGATTTCTTCATCTCAAATTTGGAAGAAAAAAATACGTGGGGAGCATCTTTTCCAATGCCTCCAAATGTAAACACAACCAATAATGAAGGGGCGCCAACAATTGCACCTGACGGAAAAAGCTTGATTTTTGTTGGTTGTTCGGATGAATCAGGAATATATTATGGAGAAAATCGCGAAGGAAAAGGAAGTTGCGATTTGTTTTTCACACAAAAAATTGGAAACAAATGGACCAATCCTATTAATTTACCTGGAAATGTAAACACCTCACATTGGGAAACTCAACCCTCTCTTTCTGCAGATGGGAAAACCTTGTATTTCATTCGTGGTTTACGCAATCGTGATGGAAAAAGAGATGCTGACATTTATGTTTCCTATTTACAACAAGACGGAACTTGGGGAACTGCTCAACGTTTACCAAACACGGTTAACACACCTTATGCAGAAGAATCGGTTTGCATTCACCCTGATGGACGAACGCTTTATTTTGCATCTCGTGGGCATGTCGGAATGGGTGGTTCTGATTTATTTGTTTCGAGAATGGATGATAATGGAAATTGGTCAAAACCAGAAAATTTAGGTTATCCAATCAATACAGTTTATGATGAAAATTCATTGCTGGTTTCTCCTCACGGTGACATAGCATTTTTAGCTTCAAATCGCGCAGGAGGTTATGGAGATTTGGATATTTACTATTTTGAATTACCCGAAGAATTACGACCAGTAAAAACTTTGTACTTTGATGGACGTGTGTTTGATGCTGTCACGAAAAATTCAATTCCGGGACATTTCCAATTAACGGATTTAAAAACGGGAA
The DNA here is from genome assembly GCA_044350515.1 of Crocinitomicaceae bacterium. Classification (GTDB taxonomy): domain Bacteria; phylum Bacteroidota; class Bacteroidia; order Flavobacteriales_D; family Crocinitomicaceae; genus UBA952. Next base: position 42,174 of record JBILHL010000008.1, read on the forward strand.
AAGTGATGATTATCTCTGACGCAGATAAAGTGGATGGTACATTTATGGTTGCGTTGCCAATCAATCGCGAGTATGCAATTAGCGTTACTTACCCTGGATACTTTCCTTATACCTTGAATTTTAACTTGCTAATTCCTGATGGAAAAGACAGTTACCATTTAGATATTCCATTGAATCCGGAGACAAGTCAGCAAGAAAATGTTTTGGCAAATGTATTTTTTGATTTGGGAAAATCAACACTTCGTCCAGAATCGAAAGTAGAATTGAATGACTTTGTAGCTTATTTAAAAAGGAATCCAAAAATTAAAATTGAATTAGGAGGTCACACCGATTCGCGCGGTAACAAAGACGAAAACTTAAAACTTTCGAATGATCGTGCGAAAACTGTTTACGATTATTTAATTGCCAATGGTGTTCTTGCTAATCGTTTATCGTACAAAGGTTTTGGTTCAACTCAGCCAATTTATACGGATGAGGCAATTTCGAAATTAAGCTCTGATATTGAAAAAGAACAAGCGCATCAAAAAAATCGACGTACAGTTTATACCATTTTACCATGAAGCACTTCTTACGATTAATTCGAGTTGTAAATCTTTTTATTATTGTATTGACAATGATTGGAGTAGCCTTCAATCTTTTGTTTACAAATGACTTTTTAATGGTCGATTTTCACCTCTTAAATTATTCACTTTTGATTTTCTCAACCGTCATCATTGCCGCTGCTGGAAATATGATAAACGATTATTTTGATGTCAAAGCGGATAGAATCAATAAACCCAAAAAACTCATCATTTCTAAATACCTAAAAAAAAGATGGGCAATTGTGATTCATTGGATTTTGAATTTAGTTGCTGTTTTTATTTCAATACTTTTATCCATCCGTTACAGTAGCTTTTTGTTCGTCTTTATTCACTTGATTTCGATGAATTTACTTTGGTTTTACAGTGTGTATTTCAAAAAGAAATTACTAGTCGGAAATGTTATCATTGCTTTGCTAACTGCGCTCGTTCCTTTGCTTTCGGTTTGGTATTTCAAAGTTGTAAATGAAAGTTCTGCGCCATTTTCACCTTATCACCAAGACACTTGGTCCACTTATTTAGATTATTCATTCATTTACTTTTTCGCAGTTTCCGCCTTCTTTCAAAACCTTGCACGCGAAATTTCTAAAGATATTCAGGATGTTGTTGGCGATAAATTAATCCATGTTTATTCCTTGCCAATGAAATTGGGTGAACGCAAAGCAGGTTTGATTTCTGTTACAATTTTACAGCTACCATTAATCATTGGAATAGTTTCTATAACTCAAGACTGGATAGAGGTAAATCTAATTTCTGGTTTCTTATTGCTGATTTCGGCTTTACTTAATTTAGCATGTTTGGTGCTATTTGTTATTCGTAAACCATTTCCTTTCGAATTAATCAATACCATTATCAAATGGAGTATGTTGGTTGGAATAAGTGCTTTATTTACCAATGCTTTATGAATATAATTTTAGGTTCGAGTTCTCCACGCAGAAAAGAGCTATTGGCAGCTTTAGGTTTTGGATTTACTATTCTAAACCCTGACATCGACGAATCCTTTTCTAATGATATGCCCGTTGAACAAGTGGCTGCTTACCTTGCCGAACAGAAAGCAAATGCACTCGAAAATCAACTTCAAAAAGACGATTTATTGATTTGTTCCGATACAGTCGTTGTGTTAAATAATCAAATTCTTGGGAAACCAACAGACGCACAAAACGCTTTTGAAATATTGAGACAACTTTCTGGTAATACGCACAAAGTGATTACAGGCGTGGCACTTAAATCCATTGATAAAACAAGCGTCTTTACTGTTAAAACAAGTGTTAGTTTTAGTGAATTAAGCGATGAACAAATTCGTTATTACATCGAAAATTTTCATCCATTTGACAAAGCCGGTTCCTATGGAATTCAGGACTGGATTGGATTAATTGGTGTAAAAAAGATAGAAGGCTCTTATACAAATGTGATGGGATTGCCAACTTGTGAATTGTATGAGGCGATTATGGAATTTAGAACTAAAAACATAGCGTGAAAAGTTCGGATTTGAGAAGTTTTAAATTTTGAATAGAAGAATTTGCAATTTGGATTTACGAATGGTAAAATCAATGTCTGTAAGTAATTTCAAAAAGTAACGTATTTAGTTTTAAAATACTATTTTTAAGCCCTAAACTTAAAAAACTAGTATGAAAGTAAAAACTGTAAAACCCTATACCTTAGAAGAAATCAAAGGTAAAATCGAGCAAAATTTCCCAGAATACAAAGTCTTTTTCAAAACGCCAAAAATGTTGGTTGTAGAGCAAACGCCAAGTATTGGTGCAATCTTTATGGGTGAGAAAAAGAATTACGTGCGTATTTTAGAAGGTTGGCCAAGTATGGGTAAACAAATGTTATTTGCTGGTTCAATTTTGTTATTCGGTATTCTTATTCCTTTTATTTATTGGCATTTTACAGTACTTGTAAAACAAAAAGCATTAACGAAAAAAATTGGTGCTTTTATTGACCAAGAATATGGTACGGGAAGCAAAGTCAATGATAATAAAGAGTTGATTGATTAGTTTTAACATTTAATCCTTTATTTACTGTAAACAAATTTGAATCGGAAGTACAATCTTTACATTTGCAGTTTTACCTTTTTCTATTCCAGGTATCCATCTTGGCATTTGTTTTACCAATCTTATAGCTTCTTGATTGAATTCGATGGCATCATCAATTCCTTTTGCAATGCTTATTTTTTCAATTGCACCGGTTTTCATAACTACGAATTGAACATAAATACGACTATTAAAAGCTGTATCAAAAAGTGATTTTGGATAGCGGAGATTTTGATTAATGAATTTAATCATTTCTTTCATTCCTCCTGGGAATTCTGGCATTACCTCCGCATAAGAAAGAATTTCATCTTCTGGAGGCCCTGGCATTGGTTCAGGTCCAGGTATAGGGTTATGTTCATAGCTAATTCCACCGGCTACTGGAGGTTCAGGTTCAGGTCTTTGATTTGTAGAGACTTCAACTAAAACTTCCATTCGAGATTTATCTATTTTTTGCTTTTTATTGTCGGTTGAAGAAGTGGTTGTAATGGAGTCTTTGATCACTTTTCCCAATACCAGTTCATTTTTTAATTCTATTTCTGGTTTTTGTTTTGGCTTTACAGTAGCTGGGGACGTTTCGCAAGATTGAAATAAACTTGAGCAAACAATCGCCAATATTAAAAAGGCTTGGGGACGAAATCGAGGCTGGCTAATTATGTTTATTAATTCTGGGAGGTCTTCTTCTTTGATATCAAATTGTTGTTGATTCATTCTACCACAAACAGAACCGTTGGGATGCTCGAGCAAATAAGCAATGATTTCCGCCCTACTTTTTTGGGTAAAATCCACAACCGATTTATCACATTGGTTGCAATGACGTGCGTGAAGTTTTATTCGCATGTTATCCCAATTCGCGGGACAAGGCTCCAATATTTTAATTTTCATTGGTTCGTTTTTAGTTTACCTACCAATTATCACGCCTAAAAAATATGCTTTTAACTTTCAAGAAAAGCCTTTAATTGTTGAAGCAACGCAGTATTTGATTTCGGGAAAGAAATCTTCAAAAAACACTCATTGTCAAATTCTTGTGAAATAATCAACACTGCATGACTTTTGATAATTTTCATTATTTGAGGCATTTGCTCGTAAGAAAAATGAAGCTCAAGAACTTGTGCGTCTTCTTGTTCTATAATGGTTGCTGCATCCAAAGCTTCTTTTGCAGCTGTGCGATAAGCAGTGATTAAACCGCCTACACCTAAATTTGTTCCGCCATAATAACGCACAACTGCAATTAAGATATTTGTCAAATCAAATGATTGAATTTGTCCTAAAATCGGTGGTCCAGCAGAATTAGAAGGTTCACCGTCGTCGCTGGCTCGGAACAATTTCTTGTCACTTCCGAATCGAAATGCGTAACAAACATGAACTGCTTGATGGTGTTCTTTTCTGTAAGAATTCAAATATGCTTTCGCCTCTTCTTCTGTTTTACAAGGCTGCGCAAAAGCCAAAAATTTTGAACCCTTTTCTTTGTAGAAACCTTCGCTTATAGCTGCAATAGTTAAGTATTTTGACACTAAAAATGAGATTGATTTAGAAAGGTTCTGTTGCAATATCAATTAAAAAAGATTTTACTTCTTCTTCACTTACCTCAAAACCAGGGAGGTAGAAAACAGCCTCTCGATAATCTACATCATTAAAATAGGAAATTTGTTGCCTGAAAAGTTTTGAATTAAATTCACCACCAAAAATCTCTTTTGCTATTATGCTTATTTCGTTAATGGAAGTGTAAGATTTGAGTAGGAAGTATAAATCAACATAATCTTTCCATTTTGCTCTTCTTCCAATCGCAAAAGCCTTCATAGCAGCAAGTGTCTTAAGATTTGGCATTGAAATTACTTTTGAAAGCTTTTTATCTAAAGGAATTGAGAATGGATAATGAAAAAACGTAAATTTTACTCCGTTTAAAAGGTAATGAATTTGATCGTTTGAACGATGAATCACATGACAATTAGGGAATTCTTCTACTACCTTTTTATGAATTGTAGAAATTGAAAAAGGTTTTTCGCTAAATAAATCAAAATCAATGGATTGTCTATGTCCTATTTGTAGCGCAATTGCTGTACCACCCACTAAATAAAATCGAGACTTAAACTTTTCGATAAAAGCCAAAAGATCTATTTGCTCTTTACTTAAAATTTCTAGGTGCATGACGATTAAAATATAGAGTAAAATAATTTTTCACCTCAGGCAAATAATTTATGCGACGTCCTTCGTTAGTGTTTTTAAAGAAAACGGAGGCTATTTCTTCTAATCCATAAACTTCAAACAATTCTTTGATCGAACTTTCATCACCATAATTAAGAATATATTCAACAACCACATCAATAGATAAAGCTTCTAATTTTGATTTGTCAAAGTGCCAAAACAAATCTTGATGCTTTTCCAAAAAGGCTTTAATTGCTTCTTGATTTTCCATATAACTAAGTTAACACAATTCAATGAATTGCAAAGGAATGTTTGTTGAATTTTAACGCAAAAAGCCACTCACCTCTTCAGTAAATGGCTTTTGCTACTAAACCTTTTTTGGTTTTCCAAAAAACTGACGCATCAGTTATCAAATGCTATCCTAACCTTAAAACCTAAGTTTGATTGTAAAATTGAAATTCAGATTAATATAAAAATCTGTTAGACAAGACGTTTTCTTGAAAATTTAGCGGGCTAAATTGAGAGAAAACAACGCAGTATAACTGGTTTTTATGTAAAGATTAGCAGTTTTCCGCTGATAAACAACGATTTACTTCAAAACTCTTTCTTGATTTATCCCGATAAATCTTCAAAAGTATTTTTCGTAACTCATTGTTTCTAAGCGGTCTGAATCCAATTTTAATAATCCAACTAAGGTTTAAACTATATGATTGGAAAACCAAGAAGATTACTGAAGTTTTAATTTGTTTAAAGAAATTAAGTTTGTTTTGACGTTTCAAAAAGTATGTTCAGCAATCTTTAATAATTGAAATATTGTTCCACAAAGTTGGCGCTTTTCATCTTTTGATAATAGAATTCAAATCAGCGAAAAAAATGATAAAAGTCAAGTTGTTACTTTAACCTAATTCCTATAACATTTGGCAATTTCCAAAAGTTTGCATTATCATCGCGCTCGTAAGTTGAAGAAACATAGCTTCCTACTTTCTCGATACAATGTCCATTCACGTCGATAAGTAAACTTGTTTCTGGTCCACCTTCTAAATAAATAGCGTTCGTCAAACCATACGGCATGTCTTTCATAAAGCGAATCATTTGATTGTGGGTATATGGAGAACGACAAAAAATTAGGTAAAACCATCCTTTGGAATCTTGAGCCGCTACCATCATACTACACGATTGATTGCGTTTGTTCCATGCCATTGCAACACCATCACAGTTTATCATTCGCAAGCCTTGGGCAAAACCATGAAAATCATTCTTGCGGCTTTGAAAACTTTCACAACCTAAATCTAAGATTTCAATGTTTTGATGTTTACTTGTATCTGTTGCTCCAACCGCAATCATAGAACGATAATATTCACGCAACACACCATTATTCACATGGTCTTTTGTTCCCAAGTAACCTTTACTCATCAACGGCTTACTTAAATCATACATGCCCGCGTTGAAAACAACATTTAATCGAAAAGTATCTGCCCAATCATAAAGCGTTCGTGATTTACGGTCATAAGCAGTTGCTGCGTGAATGCCAAAATCAAAGAATTTTGGATCTATTCTAAGAATACTAATTTTGGAATCTCCAACAACGGATTTAATTGGCGCTTTTATTTCTCGGTATTCCATTCCTTTGGTCAAAACTGTCCAATCTGAATAATCAGGAGTCAATAAATCTGCTTGTCCTTGAACTGAAATCCCTGAAAGGAAAAAAAGAAAAATCTTAAACCACTTCATTCCAATCAAATTTTTGTTTTTTGAAAGGAAACAAGTCAAAAAGCTCGCCAGAATAATAGAACTGAAAACCTATTGCGCCAAACGTATATGGTTTGTCTTTAATCATAATCGTTGAACCGCCCACTTTAGGATTTGATTTTGGAACCGATTGAGGGTAGCCAACATTAAATAAAGTCACCAAAATCTCTGGACGATTGTCTATTGGAAATCCAGCCTTTTCCCATTGAATTTTCACTTGTTTTAAAAATACTGCCGCATATAAGTACGAATAATAGTGATTTCTGTAAGAAGTCAAGCGTGAAATTCGTTCCGTTTGTGGATCACCTGTTTTGAAATCAAGGAGTTTTTCATACTTTTTACCAAGGTAATAGATGCTAGATGGATCCTTCAAATGCGTTTCAATATTTCTAGCAGTATGTTCTTTAATGCCAGTTACACCAAAGGAATACATCGATTCGACCGAAAGAATTTTAAGTGGGGAAATCCATTTTTTGTATGCTTCGCGATTCGAATTAAACAAGCGAATTTGTTCACCAACCAAGCATGCAACAATCAAACGTGGTTCAACACCGGTAACTTCTGCAGCAGAATCGATTAATTGTTTGTCTTTTGCAACAGCGATTTTGAAATCTTGCCATTCGGAGATATTCATCCACTCAAAAACACTCAATTTGGAATAATCATTTTTCTTGTTTCTATTCTTTTTTAAGGCTTTGATTTCAGCTTTATAGGCCGCATTGTCTTTTAGTTGAATATCTACCGCATCCAGCATACGCAAGACTTCCACATTGTTGTTTGACTTTCGCCACGCGTTCAAGATGTACTGTGCATTTTTGGGATGATAGCGATTCAGAACTAAGATTCGCTCCAAAGATTCGTAACGCAATTGCTTTACTTCTTCCCTACTCATTGAATAAGCCTGGTTGTATTTTCCTTTGATAGATTGAAAATAGCGATTGTTAACATCCACACTCCCCTTCTGATCGGTCAATCTAAATTTAATTGCAACATAGGATGCGGTGAGAAAAAAACCAATACCTGCGAACGCAAAAACAATGGTAAAAAATGGTATCTTGAACCAACGACTGTTAAAAAGCTTCTTCAATGTCAAAATTTTAGTGCGCAAATTTAAAGGAAATAAACAAGGGAAGAGGTAAAACTAAATTCAGAATTTATTTTTTCGTTGTAATGATTTTATAATTAATTTCGCATCGTCTCTAAGGGGTGTCCGCCAGCTGGCGGACTGAGATTATACCCATTGAACCTGTAAGGTAATGCTTGCGCAGGGAAGATGACTGAGCTAATTTTATATTGTATAACTTTCAAGAATTAGCCCCTTGTTCTTGTTTAATTTTTTTTAAAAAATGAAAACAAGACTTTTTTTAATCGGCGTATTTTATGCTTTAAGTTTTAATTTTTTCGCACAGAATAGTCTGTTCGGAACAGTTACTGATCAATCTGGAAATCCAATTCCAGGAACAAATGTCACCATTGAAGGTGGGATTTACAACACGTACACGGACCAAAATGGAAAATTTTTGTTCAACAACATTCCAAGTCAAGTTGTATTCTTAATTTTCGAAACTCCAGGATTATTCACTTCTAAAAAGGAAGTTAAACCATCTGAATTTAATTCACCTATCCAGATTACTTTATATTCCAATACCAAAAATTTAGAGGAAGTTCAAGTGGTTTCAACGCGTTCGTTTGAGCAATCAACTTCTGCATCAACAATAAAACGAACGAATCCAATTGAAAAAAACAATTTTGGACAGGACATTCCAACGCTTTTAGAAGCAAGCCCGTCGGTTGTTACAACTTCCGATGCTGGTACAGGAATTGGATATTCAGGAATCAGAATTCGAGGTGTAGATGCCTCACGAATAAATGTCACCATTAACGGTATTCCTGTGAATGACCCAGAATCACACGATGTTTATTGGGTAAATATGCCTGATCTTGCTTCTTCAATTGAAAGTATGCAAATTCAACGTGGTGTTGGTTCTTCCACCAATGGAGCTGCAGCTTTTGGTGCAAGTTTGAACATTAAATCTCAAGACATTTCTACCAACGCCTTTGGTGTCTTAGATAATACGTATGGCTCATTCAATACTTTAAAAACAACAATCAAAGCAGGAACCGGTTTGATTAATAATAAATTTTCAGTTGAAACTCGCTTATCACGTATTTCTTCAGATGGCTACATCGATAGAGCTACTGCTGATTTGAAATCGTATTATTTGGCAGCATCCTACGTCGGGAAAAAAACTGTTGTTAAAGCTATTACGTTTAGTGGCAAAGAAGTAACTTACCAATCTTGGTATGGGACGCCGGAAAGTAGAGTAAATGGTGATGTTGCCGAAATGAATGCTTATGCTGATAGAAATGGTCTCAGCGATGAAGAGCGAGCAAATCTTTTGAATGCAGGAAGAACTTACAATTTTTACACCTACGAAAACGAGGTTGATAACTATCAGCAGGATAATTACCAATTACACTTTACACATTCTTTAAAACCCAATCTTATTTTAAATGTCGCGGGTCATTACACGTATGGAAGAGGATATTTTGAACAATACCGCAAGAATGACGACCTTTCAGATTATGGCTATAGCCCTGTAATTATTGGTGGTGATACAATTACAAGTACCGATTTAATTCGAAGAAGATGGTTGGATAATGATTTTGTTGGAGGTATTTATTCCCTTCAATACACTATTTCTAAGTGGAGATTGCTTTTTGGTGGAGCAGCTAATACCTACATTGGAAGACATTTTGGTGAGGTTATTTGGGCTCGATTTGCTGCTGACGGTGAAATCAGAGATCGCTATTACGATAACGATGCACAAAAAACTGAATTGAGTAATTATTTTAAGGCGACTTATCGCTTGGATAAATTATCATTTTCCACTGACTTACAATATAGACATGTAAATTACACCTTTCTTGGTATCGACGACGTAAGTGGTCAATTAATTGATTTAGAGCAAAATGTACAATTTAACTTTTTCAATCCTAAAGTCGGAATAAATTATGCAATCAATTCACGTCAATTCATTTCAGCTTCCTATGGAATTGCCAACCGCGAACCTGTACGTAAAGACTTTAGAGAAAGTACACCTGAAAATCGACCAAAAGCAGAAAATATGCGCGATTTAGAAATAGGATATAATTATAGCTATAAGAAACTAATAATCAATGCTAATGTTTATTGGATGGATTACACCAATCAATTGATTTTAACAGGACAAATTAATGACGTTGGAGGTTATACGCGTACAAATGTTGAAGATAGTTACCGTGCAGGTATTGAATTATCCGGAAGTTATAAAATCATTCCATCTTTAAGGGTAAACGGAGCATTCACTTTGAGTCAAAATAAAATCAAGCAATTTAATGAATATGTTGATGAATACTTGGATGTAGAACCTTATTACACACAGCAGTTAATCGCTCATGAAAACACAGACTTAGCTTTTTCTCCGAATACTGTTGCTAACGCTGGATTGTCATTTATGCCATTGAAAAATTTCACAATTGATTGGATGACAAAATATGTTGGTCGTCAGTTTTTGGACAATACTTCTGATGTGAATCGCAGTATCGACCCATTTACCTTTTCAAATTTGACTATGTCTTATACAATTGAAAATAAACTATTTAAAGAAATCACCTTTGGCTTTTTAGCGAATAATTTGTTTAATTCAATGTATTCTAACAATGGTTATACATTTTCGTACATTTCTGGAGGAGCAACGACCACTGAAAACTTCTATTATCCGCAAGCTGGTAGAAATTTTTTAGGAAGGATTTTACTTAAACTATAAGTTTTTGTATTGAAGAATGAATCTAACTTCAAACAAGTAGTTTTTTATTTAACTTTAAAAAATTAAAATCTTAGTCATGAAGTTGAATCTTTTGTTTTGTTTGTTTCTTTCGCCAATGGTAATGTTTGCACAAGTGAAGGAAAATCCTGAAAAAGTAGTTGTGGTTGAAGTTCCACCTTTAGTTGAAGAAGAACTTCCTGATGTTGATGCTCAATTTCCAGGTGGGACAGATGCAATGACGAATTACATGATTGAAAATGTAAGGTATCCTCAATCTTCCATTGAAATGAATGAGCAAGGAAGGGTATTTCTTTCATTTACTGTTGATAAAGATGGTTCTATTTCAGATTTAAAAGTTGAAAAAGGAATTAGTGATAGTTTAAATGCAGAAGCGATTCGAGTAATTAAAACAATGCCCAATTGGAAACCTGCTTTATTAGCCGACCAACCCGTAAAATCAACAGTACGACTACCTATTAATTTTACTCTTTCTGATGGTGAAGAATTTGATGAAGAAGAGGAAGAGGAAGAAGAGCGAAAATTATTCGATGGGCATTGGGCAGGATTTGATTTTGGAACTATTTTGTTGATGAGTGATGTCTTCAAAACAGACTTTGCTGCCAACGATTATTGGAAAAATGATGTTGTGCGTTCGTTTAATTTTAACTTTAACTTTTTCGATTATAAGTTTCCTATTATCAAGCAATACCTTGGTTTAACAACAGGTATGGGTTGGAGTTTTTCAACAATTGGATTAACTAAAAATTACGATATTGCCCACACATCAGATACCATTTTTGCAGTTGCCAATTTATCTCAAAATTACCGAGCTAATACCTTAAATGTTCAGTACCTAACTGTTCCATTACTCTTAGAGTTTGCCACGAAAAAGGAGCAAAAGAAAAGTTTTTATTTTGCAGCAGGTGTTATTGGAGGTATCCGAGTTTTTTCAAACACACGTCAAACGGGTAAGTTTGCAAACGGAGATCGATTTGATTTGAATGTAAGATCGAAGTACAATTTCTCTCCATTTACTTTAGAGGCAACGGTTAGAGCAGGTTTTGGTCCATTCGGGTTATTTGCAACCTATAATCTAAACACACTTTTTAAAGAAGGAAAAACCATAGCAGTTTATCCATTTAGAACAGGAATCACTTTTAACGTAGATTACGGAAAATAGTACTAAAATTTAGATTTCTTTAAGTCCTGATTTTTGAGGAGGTCAGGACTTATTTTTTAGAATGTATATCCCAAACTTAAACCTGGCCAAAGAATTAGATTATTTTTCTTTTCAAAGAATTTATTTTTGTTAATTCTGCTTGTATTGTTCAAATTATCAGTTTGGTAAAATGAAAACATAGGGGAATAATTAACTTTGAAGAATAAGCCACCCGTTTTTTGTTGGAATCTATATGCGATAGTTGGTACTAAGTAACTTTTGAAACTTTTAATGTCTGGAGAATAAGATCTACAAATACCATCATGATACCAGCCAGCTCCATTATAATACAATCCGGTTAGTCCAATACCTAGCTCTAAATGACTATTTCTTTTTCCTAAAATTAAACGATAAGCAAGAGGAGAACCAAAATAGTTTCCATTCCCTGCATTAAAAAATGAATGTCCTAATAACATGTCTCTTTCTTCTTTTCTTGTTGTAAATCCAATTGATAAAGATTGAGAAACAAAGTCATTAATTTCAAACATTCGTTCGTAGTTGATAGACCAAAGAGCTCCTTGTCCTAATAATTCTGCATAAATTGTATTCTTTTTTGCCCTTGTTTCTAGTTGTTGCGAAAAACTAAAAAATGAAAAGCCGAAAAAAACAAGTGATAAGAATATACGCATAAATTAAATTTTGATATCTAAATTAAACAAAAAATCCCGACTCAAAAAAATAGAATCGGGATTTGTATGATTTTTAACTTATTGATTAGATGTTAAATGCAGCTTTCACTTTATCAACGAAATCTAATTTTTCCCAAGTGAATAATTCAACTTCTTTGGAAATAACTGTTCCATCTGGACCTTTAAAAGTTTTTGTAACAACTTCATTTTTACGTCCCATGTGACCGTAAGCAGCAGTTTCTTGGTAAATTGGATTACGTAATTTCAAACGTTGCTCGATAAAGTAAGGACGCATGTCAAAAATCTCACTTAAAATTTCAGCAATTTCTCCATCTGTTTTGTCCACTTTTGAAGTTCCGTAAGTATTTACGTATAAACCACAAGGTTTTGCAACACCGATAGCGTAAGAAACTTGTACCAAGATTTCATCACACAATCCAGCTGCAACTGCATTTTTCGCCATGTGACGAGTTGCATAAGCAGCAGAACGGTCAACTTTTGATGGATCTTTTCCAGAGAATGCACCACCACCGTGAGCTCCTTTTCCACCGTAAGTATCAACGATGATTTTACGTCCTGTTAAACCTGTATCTCCGTGTGGACCACCGATTACAAATTTTCCAGTTGGGTTAATGTGATAAGTGATAGCATCGTTAAATAATGCTTGTAATTCTGGTTTCAATTTCGCTTTCACACGAGGAATTACGATTTCTACAATATCTTTTTTGATTTTCGCTAACATTTCTGGCTCTGCAGCAAAATCATCATGTTGCGTGGAAACAACAATTGTATCAATTCTTTGAGGAACATTATCGTCCGAATATTCAATTGTTACTTGCGATTTTGCATCTGGACGTAAATAAGGGATTAAATCCCCTTCATTATTACGTATATATGATAACTCTTGTAAAATTTTATGAGCTAAATCTAAAGCTAAAGGCATATAATTGTCAGTTTCTTTAGTAGCATAACCAAACATCATTCCTTGGTCTCCAGCTCCTTGATCTTCAGGGTTGGTTCTTTCAACTCCTTGATTAATATCAGAAGATTGTTCGTGAATTGCAGAGAAAATCCCACAAGAATTAGCATCAAACATATATTCAGACTTCGTATAGCCAATTTGACGAATTGTTTCACGTGCAATAGCTTGAACATCTAAATAAGATTTTGATTTCACTTCACCTGCTAAAACTACCTGTCCAGTGGTTACTAAAGTTTCACAAGCAACTTTCGAAGTTGGGTCAAAAGCCATAAAATTGTCAATTAACGCATCTGAAATTTGGTCGGAAACTTTATCCGGATGTCCTTCAGAAACGGACTCAGAAGTAAATAAATATGCCATTTAAAAATATTTTAGGTGCAAATTTAATAATTTAATAAGAGTCTCAAGTCATCTTATTTAAAAATCAAACTTTTACTTAGGTAATCTAGTTAATTAAAAAAGAAAAAAGCTCATTTTATCAAAAAAAATGAGCTTTCTATTTAGTATATTTTGAATTCTAATCGCAGTAAATTGATTTGTATTCTTTTTGGTATTTCGCCAAAATTTTCTTGCGTTTTAATTTCAATGTAGGTGTTAATTCGTCACCATCAATTGAAAATTCTTTTGGAAGAAGTACAAACTTTTTAATTTGCTCCCAATTTCCATATTCTTTGTTTAAAGCACTAACTTCTTGATTAATACGTTCGTGAAGTTTCGGATGAGCAGCTATTTCTTCATTTGAAAGTTTTTCAAAATCTAATCCTTTTCTTGTAGCCCATTCTTTTACGAATGCAAAACTTGGAACAATTAAAGCACTCGGGAATTTTTCACCTTCACCAATCACCATTATTTGTTCGATGAAACGGGATTCTTTGAATTTATTCTCCATTCCTTGGGGTGCGATGTATTTACCTCCAGAAGTTTTGAAGATTTCTTTTTTGCGATCCGTAATTTTTAAGAATTTACCTTCTTGGAAAATTCCAATATCACCCGTATGGAACCAACCTTCACTGTCAATAACTTCTGCTGTTGCTTCTGGGTTTTTATAATAACCCATCATAACGTTTGGCCCTTTAACAAGGATTTCTCCATCTTCGGCAATTTTCACTTGAACTCCATCAATTAATGCTCCAACAGTTCCAATACGAATTCCTTTATCAAAAGAATTTACGGAAACAACTGGTGAAGTTTCTGTCAATCCATAACCTTCCAAAATTGGAATGTCAGCAGCTAAAAAGATGCGTGCCAAGCGTGGTTGAAGGGCAGCGCTACCAGAAGCAATTGCACGAACTTTTCCTCCAAGTGCTTCTTGCCATTTTGAGAATATTAATTTACGAGCAATTTTAAGTTTGAAATGATACCAACCTGATTTACCAACCACATCAAATTCCTCAGCTAAATCAACAGCCCAGAAAAATAATTTTCGTTTAATTCCTGTCAAGTCATCCCCTTTAGCCATAATTTTATCAAAAACTTTTTCGATTAAGCGGGGAACTGCAGTAAACACATCTGGTTGAACTTCGCGAATGTTATCACCAATTGTATCCATTGATTCAGCAAAATAAACTGAACAACCAATGTACATATACAAATAGTGCAACATACGCTCGTAAATGTGACAAACTGGTAAAAACGTCAATACTTTTGAAGAATTATCAGCAGGAATTGGATCTAAACAAGCTTCAACATTTGAAAGAATGTTTTTGTGAGAAAGCATAACTCCTTTTGGTTGACCTGTTGTACCAGAAGTATATATGATTGTTACTAAATCCTCATATTTAACAGCAGCCATTCGTTCTTTAACAACTGATTCATCAGTGCTTTCTGCAGCTTTATCGATTGCAGACCAATTCGTAAAACCATTAACTTCATCAAAAGTCATTAAGTGTTGTAAACTTGGGACATCACCTTGAACATTTTTCATTTTGTTTGCTAATTCATCATTTCCAACTACACAGATTTTAACTTCTGCATCGTTTAGAATAAAGCGATAATCATTTTCTGAGATGTTGGGATAAAGAGGAACCAAAACGGCCCCAGCTTGTTGAACAGCAATATCAAAAATATTCCATTCGACGCGATTATTACTTGAAACGGCTACTCGATCGCCTGGATTAATTCCCAATGAAATTAATCCTCGAGAAATAAGTGTAGCTTTTTCTAAAAAGTCAGCTGTTTTCATTCCATTCCAACTGCCGTTTGTTTTGGTAACAAACATATTGGAATTGGGATAGTTTTTTAGCTGGTGATAAGGAATATCGAATAAACGTTCTGCTTGTATCATAGTTTAAATTTTAGTCTTCCGAAAATAACAATAAATTTTAAAAAGAGTCAATTTAAAAGCTAAATACTTACAATTATCTCCATTTATTTGGAAAAAACGAAGGTTTTATCTAAAAAATTAAAATTCATTCTTTAGATAAAAATCAAAGCGAAAATTGTAATGATGATAACTGAAATTACATTTAAAACAAAACCAATTTTTGCCATTTGATGAATCTTAACAAGTCCAGATGAAAAAACGATTGCATTTGGCGGCGTACCAACTGGAAGCATGAAAGCACAACTTGCAGCAAGCGTGAGTGGTAAACATAATTGAATAATATCGTAACCTGAATCTAGGGCAAAGGCAGCAACAATAGGAACGAAAATGGTTACTAATGCTAAATTCGACATGATTTCTGTTGCGAAAATGGCTATGGTTACAACTACCAAAACAATTGTAAGAATACTTACTTCTTTGTAAGCACTAAAAACTTTAGTCATTTCAGTAACAACTCCTCCTTTTTCAAGCATTGCGGCCAAGGCTAAACCTCCACCAAAGAGCAAAAGAATACCCCAAGGTAGTTTTTCAGTATCCTTCCATTCTAGTAAAGGTTTGTTTTCTGATTTTCCTGGAACGATAAACAATAAAATGGCTCCAAGTATCGCTGCACTTTCATCTCTATAGCTAAAACCAGTTACTTGAATTATTAAATCTTTAAAGGACCAAAGAATTACTACAAGTCCAAAAATCCCCATCGCTCGTAATTGTTCATTCGTCCATGGTTGTTTCTCAAAATGTATTGCATGAACATCTTTTCGTTCTTTTCCTAAACCGATATAAAAAACTAAGAAAACTACAAGTAATAAACTAATACTCAAAGGAATTCCAATCTTCATCCAATCGAAGAAAGAAATAGTAATATTAAAGTTTTGCTCTAAAATACTTGCCATTTGTGTATTTGGCGGTGAACCAACTAAGGTTGCCATCCCTCCTATACTGGCAGCATAAGCAATTGACAACATTAAAAATACAGCAAATTTTGATTTTTGTTGAGCTACGGGCATTGCATTTATAATTGCGATTGCCATTGGTAGCATCATTAAAGCTGTTGCAGTGTTGGAAATCCACATACTCAACAGACCTGTACTCATTAAAAAACCGAGTAGAATTCTCGGTTTACTATCGCCTACAACGGATACGATTCTTCTAGCAATTTGCTCGTGCACTTTCCATTTTTCTAAACCAAGAGCAAGGACAAATCCACCAAAAAACAAATAAACATTTCCATTTCCGTAGGCTGTTGCTAAGTCACTTGTATCTAAAAGTCCGAGTGGAACAGCAAGAATCAAAGGGAAAAGCGCAGTTACGTAAATGGAAATGATTTCAAAAATCCAAAAGAAAATCATTAGCCCACCAAGAGCAATAGCATTCCAAAACAATGATTTTCCACCTGTTAAAAACAAAATCATTACAAAAAGGAATAAACCCAAGGTAGCGAGCATATTTTTCCAATCGAATTTAAGCATACTTATAAATTTAAGCGTTAAGACCGTTTAAAGCATCAACGAAATGATCTGCTTTTTCTTCAACATCAGCAACAATCGCACGAAATTCTGCTTTTCCTCTAGCTGTTTTTATTCTTCTAATTGTTGTGTCTTGAAAAGTTGCTGCTTCGTTGATTAGATTTTCAGTTGCATCAATTTTTGTGGCATCTGTTGCTTGAATGAAATAACATTCGTCAACTACGTCATAAACTAATTCGTTTAGACTCTTTTTTAAAATTCGCTTGTTAGCCATAATACTATTTTTTTTCAAAAATAAGGAGTAAAAGGCAGAACTACACTATTTGTCTTTTTATTAACCTGAGTTCGATAGTAAAATCGGAATTCAGATTGACATAAAAATCTGTTAGTCAAGGCGTTCACTTGAAGATTTAGCGGGCTAAATCAAGAGGGAACAACGATGGATAACTGGTTTTTATGCAAAGTGATTAATTATTCCGCTGATAAACAACGATTTACTTCATAACCCTTTATCAATGTATCCCGATACATTTTCAAAAGTGTTATTAGTAACTCATTGTTTCTGAGCGGTCTGAATCCAATTTTAATAATCGAACTTAGGTTACTAAGGTTTTAAAGTTGTTCAAAAAAGGTTGTGAAATAAAAACTAAAACAACAAAACATTAAGTCAAAATAAAGCATTTATTACTTTCAACATCAGAGAGTTAAAATGTTTTTGAATCATAATTTTAAGTTAAAATTAAAACCATTTTCAATTTGGATATTTGACTAAATTTTCAAATATGAGTCCAAAAAGAAAAGTTGAAATTGTTGTTATTTCGGATGTACATCTAGGAACGTATGGTTCTAGAGCTAATGAATTGGTAGCTTACCTTCGGTCTATCCAACCTGAAATTCTCATCTTAAACGGAGACATTATTGACATTTGGCAATTCAGTAAACATTATTTTCCAGCAGACCACATGCAAGTCGTGAAAGAAATTGCAACGCTTCTTTCAAAAGAGACAAAGGTCTACTACATAACAGGAAATCACGATGAAATGCTAAGAAAATTCAAAGGTTTTAAAATTGGGAATTTTGAAATTCAAAACAAACTCATCTTACCATTGAAAACGGGTACAGCTTGGTTTTTTCATGGGGATGTTTTTGATACTACAATGAAGCATTCTAAATGGATTGCAAAATTGGGAGGTAAAGGCTACGATTTGTTGATAATGATAAATACAATTGTGAATTGGTTCAGTGAGAAACTTGGAAAAGGAAGAATTTCATTGTCAAAAAAAGTGAAAGACAGTGTGAAAGGAGTCATTAAATACGTCAACAATTTTGAAGAAACTGCAGCTGATATAGCAATTGAAAATGGATTTCAATTTGTTGTTTGTGGACATATTCATCAGCCTCAAATTAAAAAAATCATCAAAGAAAATGGCGATTCTGTAACTTACCTAAACTCTGGAGATTGGGTTGAAAATTCTACTTCTTTGGAGTATAACTTTGGTAAATGGACTTTGTACAAACACGATCCTACTTCGACAGAGATTTACAGTAAATACCACGAATCGAAAGTTGCCAATTCGATGAACTACGAGCAATTATTTGAAGATGTTATTTCGAACCTAAATTTTAAAGCACAATGAAAGTTTTATATGCTATTCAAGGTACTGGAAATGGTCACCTTTCGCGAGCTGAAGAAATCGTTCCACTTTTGAATAAACATGTTGATACAACAGTTTTAGTGAGTGGTACACAATCGCAAATTCAATCCAACTTTGAAGTACATTACAAAAAAACAGGCTTGACATTCTTGAGTGGGAAAAATGGAAATATCGACTTATTGAGAACTGTCTTCAAATCGCATCCAATTGATTTCTTGAATGAAATTCGTACTTTTCCAGCTAGACAATTTGATTTAATCATCACGGATTTTGAACCAGTTTCTGCATGGTCAGCACTAATGCATGGAATTCCTTGTGTAGAAATGAGCCATCAAGCTGGCGTCATTCATCCAAAATCACCTAAAACAACTTTAAATAACAGAATTGGAAAATACATACTCAATCACAATTGTCCCACAAAACATAAAGTAGGCTTTCATTTCGATGCTTTTGATGATAATATTTATACACCTATTATTCGTGAGGCTTTACAAAATATTGAAACTCAATATCAAGACTATTACACTGTTTATTTACCTGCATTTCATGATGAAGTAATTCTTCGATTTCTTCAATTATTTCACGTTAAATGGGAAGTTTTTTCAAAATATACACTTTCAAAAAACACCATTAACAACGTAACTTTTCATCCGATAGACCAAGAAAGTTTTCAGAAACACTTAATTAATTGCAAAGGCGTTTTGTGTGGAGCGGGTTTCGAATTACCAGCTGAAACGTTGTATTTGAAAAAGAAATTAATGGTTATTCCAATGAAAGGTCAATATGAACAACAATGCAATTCAGCTGTGCTTGAAAAAATGGGTGTCACCGTTCTTGAAAGTCTAAATTTGGCACATCATAGAACGATTAATTTGTGGTTAAGCCAAGAACAGTCGATTCAAGTAAATTATCCAAATCAAACAGAAAATATCATATTAAATACCTTAGCATCTTTTGAAGCAAGAAAAATTGAATCTGAGAAAATAGATTTACAACTTGAAAAAACGATTTTAGAGAAATTATCCGTTTTAAGATATTTATTTTAAAAAGATTTTTTCAATTTTAAGAAGTTGTTAATTTGAATATTAGCGTGTAGATCTACAAAAAATAAAGCTTGCTAAAAGGGAAATTTTTGAACGTTCTGAATTGGCGAATTTAGCGAACGAACTATTGTAACGAAATTATTTTTTGCTTTTGATTAGGTCAAAAATTGCTCCGAAAGCCACACCAAGTGCCAATCCCATTGCAATGCTTAGCGCATAATTTTTAGACGAAACACCATAAGCTGAACCAATAGCAACGCCAAGTGCTGCGCCTATTCCAATGCCGTTTCCTGATTTTTTATGCTTGTTTTCTGTCATTAGCTCAATTTAAAAAATTACCCCACCAAAACTCCCAATTTCTCAAAAGCATCTTTAATGTGTTTCACCGGCTCAATCACCAAACGTAATTTTTCGTTTTGTTGTACCAAGCGGTAACCTTGTCCGATGGTCATAATGCGATTCAGAAGTGTGGTGAAGGTTTCTGTTTCAAAGAACGGCGATTGTGGATTGGCAATGAAATAACCCACCATCTTTCCGGATTTTATGACCAAACGCTCCAAGCCCATGTTTTGAGCCAACCAACGCAACTGGAACGAGAACAGCAATTCTTTTACCTCTTTCGGAACGGGACCAAAACGGTCTTTCAAACGCACGGCGAATGCTTCCAATTCTTCTTGGTTTTTCAAGTTGTCTAATTCTTGGTACAAGCTCAAACGCTCGGCAACGTTGTTCACGTAATTATCTGGAATTCGGACTTCCATATCGGTTTCGAAAATGCAATCTTGCACAAACGAATGGAACGAATCGGTCTGGCGGTCGTCGAATAATTCTTTGAACTCGCTTTCACGCAATTCCTGCATCGCTTCGTTGAGGATTTTTTGGTACATCTCAAAGCCAATCTCAGAAATGAATCCGCTTTGTTCGCCGCCCAACATATTTCCTGCGCCACGAATGTCCAAATCTTTCATCGCAATGTTAAATCCTGAACCTAAATCCGAGAATTGAACCAAAGCCTCCAAACGCTTGCGTGCCTCGGAAGTCATCACACTGAATTTCGGCGCAATCAAGTAACAGAATCCTTTTTTATTGCTTCGCCCTACTCTACCTCGTAACTGATGTAAATCACTCAATCCGAAGTTTTGTGCGTCGTTGATGATAATGGTATTTGCGTTGGAAATATCAATTCCTGATTCGATAATCGTCGTTGCCAACAACACATCGTAACGTCCTTCGATGAAATCCAACATTACTTTTTCCAACTGCTTGCCGTCCATTTGTCCGTGGCCAATTCCCACACGAACGCCGGGACACAATCTCGAAATCATTCCCGAAATCTCACGGATATTCGAAAGGCGATTGTTGACAAAAAAGACTTGTCCACCACGCGTAACTTCATACGAAATGGCATCGCGCAATAGTTCTTCATCGAAAGAAACGATTTCAGTCAAAACAGGTTGACGGTTTGGCGGTGGCGTGTTGATAATGCTCAAATCACGTGCGCCCATCAACGAAAACTGCAAAGTTCTTGGTATCGGAGTTGCGGTCAAGGTCAATGTATCAACCGACGTACGAATCGTTTTCAATTTATCTTTTACAGCAACGCCAAATTTCTGCTCTTCGTCGATAATCATCAAACCTAAGTCTTTGAATTTGACGCGATCGGCAACAATGGCATGCGTTCCTACCAAAATATCAATTTCGCCGTTGGCTAATTTTTTCAAGGTTTCGGTGGTGTCTTTGGCACTTTTAAAACGATTGATGTAGTCCACTGTACACGGAAAATCTTTCAATCGCTCTTTGAAACTGCGGTAATGTTGCATCGACAAAATCGTTGTCGGCACCAAAACTGCTACCTGTTTGCTGTCAGTAACAGCTTTAAACGCTGCACGCATCGCCACTTCCGTTTTACCAAAACCAACGTCTCCACATACCAATCGATCCATCGGACGGGAAGCTTCCATGTCCTTTTTCACATCTTGTGTTGCTTTGTTTTGGTCGGGCGTATCTTCGTACATAAACGATGCTTCCAACTCGTTTTGCAAATACGTATCGGGCGTAAAAGCAAAGCCTGGTTGACTTCTGCGTTTGGCGTATAATTGAATCAAATCGAAGGCTAATTCCTTGATTTTCTTCTTGGTTTTATTTTTTAAGGTAGTCCACGTTTGTGTACCCAATTTATTCATTTTCGGAACGGAACCGTCTTTCCCTGTGAATTTCGAAATGCGGTGCAAAGAGTGAATTCCTACGTACAACACGTCGCCATCTTTGTAAACCAAACGAATAGCTTCTTGGGGTTTTCCGTTGACATCAATCGTTTCTAAACCTGAAAATTGTCCAACTCCGTGATCGATGTGCGTCACGTAATCGCCTTTTTGAAGATTGTAAATTTCCTTTAAAGTAAGCGCTTGTTTTGCTTGTCGGAAACCTTCTTTCAAACGAAAACGGTGGTAGCGCTCAAAGATTTGATGGTCGGTATAACACACCAATTTCAGCTCCGGTGCAATGAAGCCTTCGTGCAAAGCGAGGTTCATCGGTGAAAATTCCACTTCGCCGCCAATGTCTTCAAAAATCTGATACAAGCGTTCGATTTGCTGTGGCTGATTGGAAAAAATCAAGTTTTGCGAACCCGACTTTTGGCGTGCTAATAAATCTGTTTTCAGCAAGTCGAAATTCTTGTTGAACGTTGGCTGTGCTTGAAAATCAAAGGTGATGGTTTCGCTTGCTTTGAAATGGTAATCAGGTCCCCACTCGACGCTTGGGTAATTATCAAAGGTCTTTTTCAATTCGCTTGGATGCACGTATAAATCCGAAGGCAAAGTGCGTTTGACGTTGTCTGAAAGTTTGGTGTAAATCTCAACTGATTTGTCGTATTCACGTTCCAAAATCGTGGTCAATCGTTCGTAAGAACTGATCCAAACTGTTGTTGCTTTCCCTATGAATTCAAACAAAGAAGCGACACCTTCCAAGGTCATTTGCCCTTGAATGTTTGGAATGACGTTGAAGAAATTATGAGTGGTAATCGATATTTGTGTCGCGGCATCAAAGGTTCGAATGGATTCTACCTCATCGCCAAAAAACTCAATTCTGAACGGAAAATCGTTGGCATACGAAAACACATCTACGATTCCACCACGGATGGAAAATTGTCCCGGTTCGTACACAAAATCAACACGGTCAAAGTGATACTCCAACAACAATTCATTGATAAAATCGATGGAATACGTTTTTCCAACTTCAACGCGCAAGGTGTTTTCTACGAGTTTTTTCTTCGTTGGAATTTTCTCAAAAAGTGCCTCCGGATACGTCACAATCCACGTATTTGAGCCGTTGGCAATGCGTTCCAGCACCTCAGCGCGTGTCACCACATTGGCGTTGTCCGTTTCCTCCAATTGATAAGGAACACGGTACGAAGCTGGGTAAAACAAAATGCGTTTATCGTCGGGAAAAAGTCCTTCTAAATCGTTGAGGAAATAGGCCGCTTCTTCTTTGTCGTTGAGAATAAACAATTGGTGACTCGGCAACTGTTGTGCCACCGAAACCGCTGCTAAACTGCGCGACGAACCGACGTTTCCTTTCCAGTGAACACGTGTGTTTGCCTTGCTCAAAGCAGCTGCCGTTTGATCGACTTGCTTTAAAGTTTGAAAGGTCTTAAGTAGTTGTGAAAGCTCCATTTTTTGTTGAGGGTGTGAAATTAGGTAAATAATTGCGAACAGAAGTGCACATCGCTTAGGAGTTGCGAATTGTGAACGGAGAACTGAAAACAGAAAGTGGAATGAAGACTGAGAAGGTGAAAAAGACTGTAAGTTGAAGCTAAAAGTGGAAAGGATAATCGCTAAGGAATATCGAAAATAAAGAATAAAGGTTGAAAAATTTCAAACAGATATAAGATGACTAATTATTTGCTAAATAAACTCAAAATCAACTCGACGATTTTTGCGTTTACCATCATCTGTTTTGTTGCTATCAACAGGTTTTTTCTCTCCTTTAAAATCAACCACTACTCTATCACGCCTTAACCCATTTGCTTCAAAAAAAGAAATGATTGCCTCAGTTCGTCTTTTGGAAAGTTGAACATTATAGGAATCCGAACCGTCTGCATCTGTGTGACCGGTAATTTTTATTCTCAAATCAGAATGACTTTTAACCATTCGAATCATTTCCAATAAATAAGATTGATAGGTTTCTTTCAAAATAGCTTTTCCGTAATCGAAATAAACAGATTCAAACTTAAAGTTACGTAACTCATCCAATCGCTTTACAGGTGATGATAAACCATTTTCTAAATCTGCAACAAAACGTTTAAACCAAGAGTGATTCATTAAGGATTCAGGCTTATCGTTGAACGTAAAATTCGATTTATACAGCAGTATTCTTCCTTGTGATTCAGGGCATTTTGCACTTTTTACTGTTCCTTCAAAGTAACCCGTTTTTTCGTTGTAGGTTAAAATCAAACTTCTAGAACAAAAAGAAGCGTTTTTATCCGATTGCTTCAACAAACGATCTTCATTAAGATTTATAACATTTTTATCTGTTGTTTTACCAGAAACTTTGGAAACAAAATAAGCTGATGTATTAATAACTTCTTCTCTAATTTTACCATCTATCAAGCCATTAATAACTGAAATAGTGAGGTAAAAAGCTTTTCCATTTTTCCAATCTTGATTTTCTTGAACGTAAATCCCTTGCCATTCTCCACTCAATTTTGTTTGAGAATGAACA
The DNA here is from genome assembly GCA_044350515.1 of Crocinitomicaceae bacterium. Lineage (GTDB taxonomy): Bacteria > Bacteroidota > Bacteroidia > Flavobacteriales_D > Crocinitomicaceae > UBA952. The sequence goes on from JBILHL010000008.1 coordinate 66,524, forward strand.
TGCGTTGAAAAAAGAATAAAAAGAAGAATAAAAACTCTCATAAATACGTATTCGATTTTTTGCGAAAAATGTTCCATTAAAAGACAAAGATGAACTATATTCGTATTCTATTGTTTAAAACAAAAAGTAAATCAAATGAAATTAATAGCAGCAATGAGCATCGGAATTTTAAGTTTAGCAATGGTTTTAAGTTCTTCAACCACAAGCAAAGAATCAATTCACCAATTCAAAGTAGAAGACATTGAAGGAAAAACATTTGATTTCAGTTCATTGAAAGGTAAAAAAATAATGGTGGTAAACACTGCTTCTAAGTGTGGATTAACTCCTCAATACGAAAAGTTGGAAGCTATTTATAAAAAGTATAAAAGCAAAAACTTTGTAATTATTGGTTTTCCAGCAAACGATTTTATGTCTCAAGAACCTGGTTCAGATCAAGAAATTGCAACTTTCTGCCAAAAAAATTATGGTGTAACTTTCCCAATGATGTCTAAAATCTCTGTGAAAGGTGGTGATATGCACCCAGTGTATAAGTTTTTAACTGAAAAAAGTAAAAACGGATTGGAAGACAGCAAAGTAGAATGGAATTTCCAAAAGTATCTTTTAGATGAAAATGGTCATTTAGTAAGAGTTGTTTCGCCGAGAGTTCAACCAGATGATGCCTCAATTATTGAATGGATTGAAAAGTAATTTTCTTTTGTATTCAAAACTCTTAAAATCGTTGAAATATTGTTGATAAGTTAGGCTGTTCAGCGCTTTAAAACAGCCATTAAATCGGCTTTAGTTTTGTATTTTTGTTCGCTTCAAAATGAATTGAATCATAACAAAAATAATATGGCTGAAGAAGAAAGAAGAGACAATTATTCTGCGGATAATATACAAGTATTAGAAGGTCTTGAGGCGGTACGTAAGCGCCCGGCGATGTATATCGGAGATACGGGTATTAAAGGTTTACATCACCTTGTTTATGAGGTTGTCGACAACTCTATTGATGAGGCACTCGCAGGATATTGTAATACTATTCATGTTTACATTAATGAAGATAATTCAATAACTGTTCGTGACAACGGTCGTGGAATTCCAACGGCAATGCATACTAAAGAGAAAAAGTCTGCATTAGAAGTTGTAATGACTGTTTTGCACGCTGGTGGTAAATTCGATAAAGACACTTACAAAGTTTCTGGTGGATTACACGGGGTTGGTGTTTCTTGTGTTAACGCATTATCTATTGCATTAAAAGCAACTGTTTACCGCGAAGGGAAAATTTTCCAACAAGAATATAGTATCGGTAAACCTTTATACGATGTTAAAATCGTTGGTGAAACTACTGAAAACGGTACTGAAGTTACTTTTAAACCAGATGGAACAATTTTCGAATTTACAGATTATAATTTCGATACTTTAGCTGCTCGTATGCGTGAATTAGCTTTCTTGAACAAAGGAATCACAATTACACTTACTGATCGTAGAACGGAAGACGAAAACGGCAAATCACCAATGACAACATACCATTCAGAAGGTGGTTTACGTGAATTTGCTCAATATTTAGACAGAAACCGTGAAGCATTAATTACTGATGTAATATACTTTGAAGGTGAAAGAGAAAACATTCCTGTTGAAGTTGCTTTAACTTATAACACGTCGTACACTGAAAATATTCAAGCGTATGTGAATAACATCAACACGCACGAAGGTGGAACGCATCTATCTGGTTTCAGAAGAGGTTTGACAAATACATTGAAAAAATATGCAATGGATTCTGGAATTCTTGCAAGAGAAAAAATCGAAATTGATGGTGACGATTTCCGTGAGGGATTGACAGCTGTTGTTTCAGTTAAAGTTCAAGAGCCACAATTTGAAGGTCAAACAAAAACGAAATTAGGAAACAGAGAAGTTACTGCTCCAGTTAGTCAAGCAGTATCTGAAATGCTTTCTGCTTATTTAGAAGAGCATCCAGCTGAGGCAAAATTAATCGTTGAAAAAGTAATCTTGGCAGCAAGAGCACGTCACGCAGCAAGAAAAGCACGTGAAATGGTTCAACGGAAAAATGTTTTAACTGGTTCAGGTTTGCCTGGAAAATTAGCGGACTGTTCCGAAAAAGATCCTGCAGCTTGTGAGATTTACTTTGTCGAGGGAGATTCAGCGGGTGGAACTGCAAAACAAGGACGCGATCGCCACTTTCAAGCAATTATGCCTTTGAGAGGTAAAATCTTGAACGTTGAAAAAGCAATGCAACATAAAATCTTCGAAAACGAAGAAATTAAAAATATCTATACTGCGCTTGGAGTTAGAATTGGGACTGAGGACGACTCAAAAGCATTGAACTTAGAAAAATTAAGATACCACAAAATCATTATCATGTGTGATGCCGACGTAGATGGTTCACATATCGAAACACTGATTTTAACGTTCTTATTCCGCTACATGAAGGTATTGATTGAAAACGGATATGTTTACATTGCAACGCCACCACTTTACCAAGTTAAAAAAGGAAACAAATCTGAGTATGCTTGGAACGAAGACATGCGTGATCGTTTGATTAACGAATTGAAAGGTGGAGGTAGCGAATCCTCTGTTAACGTTCAACGTTACAAAGGTTTGGGTGAGATGAACGCAGAACAATTATGGGAAACAACAATGAATCCTGAAATGCGTACATTGCGTCAAGTAACTATTGAAAACGCTGCTGAGTGTGATCAAATTTTCTCTATGTTAATGGGAGATGATGTACCACCAAGAAGAGAATTTATTGAAAAAAATGCAAAATACGCGAAGATTGACGTTTGATTCTTAAAACAAAATATACGAAATCCCACTCGAAATTTTTCAAGTGGGATTTTTTTTGTTTAAATATCTTAGTTTACTAGTTATAAAAGAAAAGATCCTTCGAGGAACAGCTAGTTCTAGAAAAAATTATAATTTTGCATTACTGTAATACAGGTTACAGTAATTTAAATTACTATAAATGAAATTTTATAACAGAGAAAAAGAATTAGCCAACCTAAAAACTATAAGAGAAGCTGCCTTAGAATCTGCGCAGATGACTTTTATGGTTGGTCGCCGACGTATTGGAAAAACTAGCTTGCTATTAAAATCTGTTGAAAACACGACTTTTCTCTATTTTTTCATTTCCAAAAAAAGTGAATTTCTACTTTGTCAAGACTTTGTAGAAGAAATAAAAGTGAAACTTGACACAGAAGTATATGGAACATTCAAAAGCTTTCGTGAGATTTTTGGCTTATTATTGACAAGCTCAAAATCACAATCATTTACATTGATTATTGATGAATTTCAGGAATTACAGTTTATCAACCCATCGATTTACAGTGAAATGCAAAATTTATGGGATAGCCACAAGAATGAATCGAAATTGAATTTACTACTTTGCGGTTCTGTTTATTCGTTAATGAAACGCATTTTTGAGGATAACAAAGAACCCTTATTTGGTCGAGCGACTAATAAAATTTACTTGAAAAGTTTTCCGATTGCAACATTAAAAGAGGTTTTGCAAGATTATAATCCCAAGTATACGAACGAAGACTTATTAGGATTTTACACTTTAACAGGCGGAGTGGCAAAATACGTCGAATTGTTGATGAATGCCAAAGCATTTACTTTCAAAAAAATGTTGGATTATGTCGTGAATGAAAATTCCTTTTTCATCGAGGAAGGAAAAAATGCTTTAATCAACGAATTTGGAAAGGAATATGGAAATTATTTTTCCATTCTATCATTAATTGCCGCTTCAAAAACATCGCGCCAAGAAATTGAATCCATTTTGGAAATTCAGACTGGTGGATTTTTAGAACGATTAGAAAATGAATACGGTATTTTAAAAAAAACACGGCCAATTTTTGCTAAAGACACAGGTAGAGTTGTAAAATATACGATTGAAGATAATTTTTTAAACTTTTGGTTTCGTTTTATTTATAAATACAAAAGTGCAATTGAAATCGGAAATTTTGAATTCGTTCGATTACGAATAATTGAAGATTTTTCAACATATAGTGGCTTAGTACTAGAGAAATACTTCCGTCAAAAGCTAATTGATAGCGGTAAATACTCTGCCATAGGAAACTATTGGGAAAAAGGAAACAAAAACGAGATTGACATTGTTGCAGTGAACGAATATGAAAAACGAATCGATTTTTTCGAAGTAAAACGAAATCCGAATAAAATCAACCTTCCTAAGCTTGAATTGAAAGCTGAAAAACTTACCACAAATTTCGATGGATACACCTTTAACTACATGAGTTTTTCTCTGGAAGACTTATAAACTGTCAGTTTTTAATTTTTATAAGAATCTTTATCCAAAACCAATCCTTGCACCAGCTTCTCTTACTAACAACTCTGTCTGCAAAACTTCAAAATTGTATTAAAAGCAACCTCGACACCTTGTATCACTTCGTGAATTTCATTTTTACGAACTATTTAAACCAAACACAAAAAAGCCTTTCAGGAGGATTCTTGAAAGGCTTTTTGACACTAGTGTGATCCCGTTTGGATTCGAACCAAAGACCTACTGCTTAGAAGGCAGTTGCTCTATCCAGCTGAGCTACGGGACCAGTTATTATTCTGCTTGGCGGCAGTTGCTTCCGTCAGTTGACGGACTGAGCTACGGGACCAGTTATTTTTCTGCTTGGCGGCAGTTGCTTCCGTCAGCTGACGGACTGAGCTACTTTACCAAATTTTATCCTGCTTGGCGGCAGTTGCTTTTTTATTGACTAATTAAATCAAAAAAGGGGGATGATTGCTCATCCCCCTTGTCGGGGCGGCAGGATTCGAACCTGCGACCTCCTGGTCCCAAACCAGGCGCGATGACCGGACTACGCTACGCCCCGAGCTTTCATCTAATTATTTCAATTCTTTCTAAACGTTTTTCAGAAAGCGAGTGCAAAAGTAGTAATTTATTTCTAATCTGCAATAATTTGGATACAAATAACTTTTTACTCATTTTTTGCGGAGAGAGCGGGATTCGAACCCGCGGTACAGTTACCCGTACGTCAGTTTAGCAAACTGGTGGTTTCAGCCACTCACCCATCCCTCCTTTGTTCAATGAACGGACGGCAAAAGTATAAATTAAATTTATTTAAAATTCGTTTTTCTGGAAAAAATTAAGCCGAATATTCAAAATTTCCTTTTTCACCTTTGATTGTCACCTTTTTACAATCTAAAGATTCCACTCTACCAATGATTTTTGCTTCAATGCCAAAGCTTTCAGAGATTTCAATTAAACTTTTTGCAATGTCCTCATTTACATATAATTCCATTCGGTGACCCATGTTGAAAACCTTATACATCTCTTCCCAACTAGTTCCCGATTCTTTTTGAATCATATCAAATAAAGGGGGAACTGGAAACAAATTATCCTTGATCACATGTAAATTATCAATGAAATGTAAAACCTTCGTTTGTGCCCCGCCAGAACAATGCACCATTCCATGAATATGGTTTCGGTGATTTTCGAGCATTTTTTTAATTACAGGCGCATAAGTTCTTGTTGGAGATAAAACCAGTTTCCCTGCATCTATTGGTGAACCTTCAACTGTATCCAATAAATCTTTTGTCCCGCTGTAAACTAAATCGCTAGGAACGTTGGAGTCAAAACTTTCTGGAAATTCACTCGCTAAGCTTTTTGAGAACACATCGTGGCGTGCACTTGTCAAACCATTACTTCCCATTCCTCCGTTATATTCTTTCTCGTAGGTAGCTTGTCCGTAAGATGCCAAACCAACAATCACATCACCTGGTTTAATGCGGTCATTTGAAATCACATCCTCTTTTTTCATGCGACAAATGACAGTTGAATCAACGATAATAGTGCGAACTAAATCACCAACATCTGCTGTTTCACCACCTGTTGAATGAATGTCGATTCCGTAAGAACGCAATTCAGCCAACAAATCTTCTGTTCCATTAATAATAGCGGAAAGTACTTCTCCAGGAATTAAATTTTTGTTTCGACCTATTGTTGAAGAGAGTAGGATAGGGCCCGTTGCGCCTACACATAATAAATCATCAATATTCATGATCAATGCATCTTGTGCAATACCGCGCCAAACCGACAAATCACCCGTTTTTTTCCAGTACATATAAGCCAAAGAAGATTTTGTGCCAGCTCCATCTGCGTGCATAACGATGCAATAATCAGCATCGCCGGTTAAATAATCAGGGACGATTTTACAAAATGCTTTTGGGAATAATCCCTTGTCAATGTTTTTGATGGCGTTGTGCACATCTTCTTTTCCAGCTGAAACTCCGCGAGATTGATAGCGTTTATCGGACATAAAATAATTTGAGGGACAAAGTTAGAAATTTGAATTGTCTTCGGGGTTTTGCGCTTCCAATTCTTTTAAAATTTTCTGAACATCTCCTTCAGTTGCTGTTAATTTGCCTTTACAAATTCGGATTAACTCGGTTGCGCGTTTTACTTTTTGTGCCAATTCATCCACCGTAATCTGTCCATCTTCCATGTCTGATACAATTTCCTGTAGTTCATCAAACGCCTCTTGGTAGTTTATTTCTGTCATCGCTTAAAAAAGAAACTAAGGTAAGAAGATTTATTTCAATGTTCTATTTTGAGTTAAAAAAGTGCTTTTCACCGAAAGAAAAAGAATGAAGGTAAGAAGATGAAAACTGTTTCAACTTACCTAAAATCAAAGAAATGTTTTGTTTTTTTAAATGTCATTTGCATAGCTTATTAGAAAAACATACTTTTGCCAGCTAATATTTTTAAATAAATTAACAAATCAGTATGGAATCAATGATGATTTATGTGCCAATAGTAATGGCAATTATCGGATTGCTATTTATGGCAATGAAGAGAGCTTGGGTATTGAAACAAGACGCTGGAGATGGAAAAATGAAAGAAATTTCTGATTACATCTACGAAGGAGCGCTTGCATTCCTTAAAGCAGAATATAGACTTTTGGCAGTTTTCGTGCTAATTGCAAGTGTTGTTTTAGCTGGTATCACTTTCGTTCCAGGTGTTAAAACACATTTATTAATTATTGTTGCTTTCGTTTTTGGAGCAATTTTCTCAGCATTGGCTGGAAACATGGGGATGAAAATCGCAACAAAAACAAACGTTCGTACAACGCAAGCTGCACGTACTAGTTTACCACAAGCATTGAAAGTTTCTTTTGGTGGTGGAACTGTTATGGGATTAGGAGTTGCTGGTTTAGCAGTTCTTGGTTTAACAGCTTTCTTTATTTTCTTCTTTCACTTTTTTATGGGAGGGAAATGGACGAACACAGAAGATATGACAATCGTTTTGGAAACTTTAGCTGGTTTCTCTTTAGGTGCAGAATCAATCGCTTTATTTGCTCGTGTTGGTGGTGGTATCTACACAAAAGCGGCTGACGTTGGTGCGGATTTAGTTGGTAAAGTTGAAGCTGGAATTCCAGAAGATGATCCACGTAACCCTGCAACTATAGCTGATAACGTTGGTGATAACGTTGGTGACGTTGCTGGTATGGGTGCCGATTTATTTGGTTCTTACGTTGCAACTGTTTTGGCTGCAATGGTTCTAGGAAACTATGTAATTCAAGATATGGGTGGAAGCATCGACGATAAATTCGGTGGAATCGGACCAATCTTATTACCTATGGCAATTGCTGGTTTTGGTATTTTGTTCTCAATTATCGGAACAATGTTAGTACGTATTTCTAGCAACGACGCAAAAGAAAAACAAGTTCAAGGAGCATTAAATATTGGAAATTGGGTATCTATCGCTTTGACAGCTGTAGCTTGTTTTGGTTTAGTAACTTGGATGTTACCTGCAACTATGGAGATGAGTTTCTTCGGTGAAGGAATCAAAGAAATTTCTTCAATGCGTGTTTTCTACGCTTCTCTAATTGGATTATTTGTTGGTGGAGCTATTTCATCAGTAACAGAATATTACACAGGATTGGGAACGAAACCAGTTTTAAAAATCGTTCAAAAATCATCTACAGGTGCTGGAACTAACGTAATCGCTGGTTTAGCTACAGGTATGATTTCAACTTTCCCTACTGTTTTATTGTTTGCTGCAGCGATTTGGTCAACTTATGCTTTAGCTGGTTTCTACGGTGTAGCTTTGGCTGCTTCTGCAATGATGGCTACAACAGCTATGCAATTAGCAATCGATGCTTTCGGACCAATTTCTGATAACGCTGGTGGTATCGCTGAAATGAGCGAATTACCGAAAGAAGTGCGTCAACGTACAGATATTTTAGATTCAGTTGGTAACACAACTGCTGCAACAGGAAAAGGTTTCGCAATCGCTTCTGCTGCATTGACTTCATTGGCTTTATTTGCTGCTTACGTTACTTTCACTGGAATTGACGGAATCAACATCTTTAAAGCGCCTGTACTAGCTATGTTATTTGTTGGTGGTATGATTCCAGTTGTATTCTCTGCATTAGCAATGAATTCAGTAGGAAAAGCTGCGATGGACATGGTTTATGAAGTACGTCGACAGTTTAAAGAAATCCCAGGAATCATGGAAGGTACAGGAAAACCTGAATATGGTAAATGTGTTGAAATTTCTACAAAAGCTGCATTACGTGAAATGATGTTGCCTGGAGTTATGACAATTGGTTTCCCAATCGCTATTGTACTTTTAGGTAAATTAGTTTACGGAGATAACAATCAATTAATCGCTGAAATGTTAGGAGGTTATATGGCTGGTGTTACAGTATCTGGTGTGCTTTGGGCAGTTTTCCAAAACAACGCAGGTGGTGCTTGGGACAACGCTAAAAAATCATTCGAAGCGGGTGTTGAAATTAACGGTGAAATGACTTACAAAGGTTCTGACGCTCACAAAGCTGCAGTAACTGGAGACACAGTTGGAGATCCATTCAAAGATACTTCAGGTCCTTCAATGAACATCTTAATTAAATTGACTTGTTTGATCGGTTTAGTTATCGCTCCAATTTTAGGAAGTGGACACGAAGGAGGAAGCAAAGAAGCTGGTTGTGGAACGAAATGCGAAATGAACGAAGGAAAATGCGATTCAAATTGCAAAGACAAAAAAGAATGTAAAGGTGAAACTTGTTGCAGCGACAAAGAAATGAAATGCGACATGTCTAAATGTTCAAAAATGACCAAAGACGAATGTGCTAAAATGTGCGACGAAAATGGTTGTTCTGCTGAAGAAAAAGCAATGTGTATGTCACATTACGATGAAAACGGAAAATGGAAAGGTGAAGACTTGAAGTGTTGCCTAAAAAAACACTAATTCATTGTTGAAATAATTGAAAAGCCACTTGAGATTCAGGTGGCTTTTTTTTTGCAGATAAACTCAGCATTTAAAAACTAAAAGCCATAAAAAAAGGCCGATAAAAATCGACCTTATAAATTGGGAGAAAGACGGGTCTCGAACCCGCGACCTCCGGAACCACAATCCGGCGCTCTAACCAACTGAGCTACAATCTCCATTTTTGGTGGGTGCAAATATAATAAAATCTTGTTTAATTCAAACATAGATTTTTATTCATTCAAAAAAAAACTGCCGCAATTTCTCACAACAGTTCTCAATTATTTGAAGAAAAGGGAATTACAAGGTTCCTCTTTTCTCTTGTTCTCTTTCGATGGATTCAAATAACGCTTTAAAGTTACCGGCTCCAAATCCCTTTGCCCCCATTCGTTGGATTATTTCAAAGAATAAAGTCGGTCGGTCTTCAACTGGTTTAGTGAAGATTTGTAACAAATAACCTTCTTCATCAGCATCTATCATAATTGACAAGCTTTGAAGTACTTTTATATCCTCTTTCATCATTTCCATGTGAACGCCTAAACGTGCAGGAATTTCATCATAGTACGATTGTGGTGGCGCTGACAAAAACTCCACTCCACGTGCTCGCAATTGTGATACTGTATTGATGATATCGTCGGTTGCTACAGCGATATGTTGTGCTCCTGGGCCTTCGTAGAAATCAATGTATTCTTCAATTTGCGAACGTTTTTTACCAACAGCAGGCTCATTGATTGGAAATTTAATTCTTCCATTTCCGTTTGACATTACTTTCGACATCAAAGCTGAATACTCCGTATGAATTTGTTTATCGTCGAAAGAAAGGAAATTTACAAATCCCATAACATCTTCGTACCATTTTACCCATGTATTCATTTCACCCCAACCTACGTTTCCAACCATGTGGTCGATAAATTTTAACCCAACAGGTTCTGGATTATAATCTGATTCCCATTTCTCAAACCCTGGCAGGAAAGTACCGCTGTAGTTTTTACGTTCCACGAAAATATGAACCGTTTCTCCGTATGTGTAAATTCCAGAACGAACCACTTCTCCATGTTCGTCTTTTTCAATAGTTGGTTCCATGAACGAAACAGCACCTCTTTTTGTAGTTTCTTCCCAAGCTGAAGTTGCATCATCCACCCAAAGTGCGATTACTTTTACACCATCACCGTGTTTTTTAACGTGCTCGCCAATAGGTGAATCGCTATGTAAAGCAGTAGTTAAAACCAATCTGATTTTATCTTGTTTTAATACATATGAAACACGATCTTTCATTCCCGTTTCTAATCCTGCATACGCAAAAGATTGAAAACCAAAAGCTGTTTTGTAGAAATGTGCTGCTTGTTTGGCGTTACCTACATAAAATTCTACGTAATCTGTACCAAGTAAAGGAAGAAAATCTTGTGCATCTTCAAAGATTTTTTCTAAACCGTATTCTACGTTTTTTACTACTTTGTTTGTTGTATTTTCTGTTGACATAATTTAAAAAGTTGAAAGTTGAGAACTGAAAGTTGAAAGTTAATTCAATATCATATCCTAAAACTGTTATTAATTATTTTAATTTGCAATTCTTAATGTATCCAAGACTTCTCGTAATCCTCTAATTGAATCCCAAGTGCACTTTTGGTAATTTTTAAGGGCTTAAAGGTATCAATCATTACGGCTAATTCCAAAGTTTCTTTTTTTCCAATACTTCTTTCATACGCCCCAGGGTGAGGTCCATGAGGGATTCCTGCTGGATGTAGAGTTATTTGTCCATGTTGAATATTGTTACGGCTCATGAAATCACCGTCAACATAGTAAAGTACTTCATCAGAATCAATGTTACTATGATTATAAGGTGCAGGAATTGAATCAGGATGATAGTCATACAAACGAGGAACGAACGAGCAAATTACAAATGCTGAAGTTTCAAAGGTTTGGTGAACTGGTGGTGGTTGATGAATTCGACCTGTTATTGGTTCAAAATCATGGATTGAAAATGCATACGGATAATTAAAACCGTCCCAACCAACAACGTTGAATGGATGATGTGCATAAACAAAATCGTATAACACGTCTTCCTTTTTAATTTTAATTAAAAATTCGCCCTCTTCATTATGTGTTTCTAATTCAGATGGTGGACGCATATCTCGCTCGCAAAACGGAGAATGTTCAAGCATTTGACCAAACCAATTACGGTATCTTTTTGGAGTAAAAATCGGATGAAAAGATTGAATAATCAATAAGCGATTATCATCATTTTCAAATTCTAATTGGTAAATCATTCCGCGAGGAATAACTAAATAATCTCCGTAAGCGAAATCAATGTTACCAAGTTGAGTTTTCAACTTTCCTTTTCCACGGTGAATAAAAATCACTTCATCTGCATCCGCATTTTTGTAGAAGTATTCTTTCATTGAAGCTTGTGGCGCTGCTAATTCAATATATACGTCACTGTTTACTAAAATTGGATTTCTACTTTCAAGATAATCGATACTTGGTGTAACTTGATATCCTTTGAAGCTACGTGGCATTAAGTTTTTTTCAAATGCAATCTCAGGCGCTATATTTTTTTCTCCTCTTACTTCTTTGACAGCGGTTGGGGGTTGGATGTGATACATCAAAGTTGACATACCATCAAAACCAGCGGTGCCAAAAAGTTGCTCGTGGTATAAATCTCCATTTTCTTGTCTGAAGACTGTGTGACGTTTATGAGGGATTTTCCCTAGTTTTTGATAAAATGGCATAGTTAATTATTTAATAATTTGAGTATTATTTTGTTTCCAAAAAATGGATTTTCATTCTGGATTTCGCTTTAACTTGTTCTTATTGAGTTTGTTTAGTTTTTGCATTGTGATATAAGTACAAATATATGATTTAAGATTTTGTCTTTTTATGATTAAAATCAGTTTTTTTTTGTCCAAGTTTAAAAATTTGTCAAACCTAAATTAGTGAATTTATTCTATTATTTTTGTGTTATATCAATCAAGAAAATGTCTAAAACAATCGTAATTGGAGCAGGTGGTCAAATTGGAACTGAGCTTGTTCTCGCTCTCAGAAAATTGAAAGGAAATGACGCTGTAATCGCTGCAGATTTAAAAGATTCATGTCCTCCATTGTTAGCAAAGGGTCCTTATATAAAAATGGATATTTTAGATCGTGAATTGGTGAGAAGTTACATTATTAATCACGAAATTAAAGAAGTTTATTTATTGGCAGCTTTGCTTTCTGCAACTGCCGAAAAAAGTCCAGATTTCGCATGGAAATTAAATATGGAGGGATTATTTACAATTCTTGACCTTGCAAAAGAAGGTTACATTTCTAAAATATTTTGGCCAAGTTCAATTGCTGTTTTTGGACCGACAACTCCGATGGACAATACACCTCAACATACGATAATGGAACCATCAACAGTTTATGGAATTTCCAAACAAGCAGGTGAAAGATGGTGTGAGTATTATTTCAATAAATTCAATGTTGACGTCAGAAGTATTCGCTATCCCGGTTTGATTTCTTACAAAAGTTTACCAGGTGGAGGCACAACGGATTACGCTGTCGATATATTCTACAAAGCAAAAGCGGGTGAGAAATTTACTTGTTTCTTAAAAGAAGATACTGCTTTACCAATGATGTTTATGGACGATGCAATCAACGCTACAATTCAATTAATGGGTTCGCCATCGGAAACTATAAAAATTCGATCTGCTTATAATTTAGGTGGAATTAGTTTTACGCCAAAAACGATTTCGGAAGCTATAAAAAAGTTAAAACCAGACTTCGAAATCGAATATCAGCCAGATTTTCGACAAGCAATAGCCGATTCATGGCCAAATTCAATTGATGATACTTTTTCACAAAAAGACTGGGGTTGGAAACATCAATTCGACCTTGACAATATGGTAAAAGTAATGTTGGAGAATGTGCAAATAGAAAAGGAATTTAATCTATAGAATTAACTTGTTTTTTCCTACCTCTAAGAGATTTGTTTAAAAATATCATGTGTGTTTTAAAAACAAAAAAGGCTCCCAAAATCTGAGAGCCTTTTGTTTTTTGTTACAACTATTATCTAATTACATGTTTAACAACTTTGGTAGTGTAGTCACCATTAATCAGTTTAATGTAATACACACCAGGTTGAACATTTTCGTTAATCATTAGGCTATTTACACCCTCAATGATGTTAATTGCTTTAAAAGCGACAATCACACCTTTTGTATCAACCATCTCAAAAGTAGCTTTTCCAATTAAATTTTTATCATTAATTACAACTTGGAAAGAATTATCAGAAGGATTTGGATAAGTTTTTATTGAACTAGTTGTTTCATCACATCCAATAAAAATAGGATCATACATATTTTCATCACCATTTTCGTCCACTTGATTTAAGCGATAATAAGCATTTTGTTCTGTGTTGGATTCTTCAATTGCTTGATATGATAGAAGTTCTGTACTATTTCCAGCTGCTTCTTGTGTATTGATTACTCTCCAGTTTTCACCATCCGTTGATTTATGCACTTCAAAATACGAACTGTTAAACTCCGAAGCTGTTTGCCATGTTAAAATGGTTTGTCCTTCTGAACAATTACCTGTAAATGAAATCAATTCAACAGGTAATGGGTTACTATTACCACCTCCAGCACCAAACCAACTGAAACCTGTTGTGGTTCCTGAAACTTTAAAATCAGTATTGTCATTACCCACAACTGGAGTCGATCCAAAAGTAAGAGCTGTCCATGTTGTATGGTTAGTTTGATGATCATTTGAACCAGCTGCTTTAACTATTCGAACAGTAGATCGATCAGTTACCCCTGTAAGATTCTTCATATTTAAAGTTACTGTATATGGAGCGCTATTGATTGAAGACCCATAATCATCATTTGTCGGGTTCATTTCCCAATAACCTTCATCGTCTAGGTTTTGAATCAATACACCGTCGTTGGTAGTTAATGGTAACCCTGTAATTAGAGGAGATACTCCTCCTGCATAACCACTTTTATACTCAATAGTTAAAAATTGATCTACACCTGGAGAACCATTGAAGTCAATTGTAACACCACGTGTATTAGCGTTTGCATTATTTCCTACAGGAAAATAATATCCATCTCCTGGTGTTGTTGCGGCATCAAAGTATCTTCTCAAAGGTCCGATAACTTTTCCTCCATTATTCACATCATGAACAATTGCGCCAGGTGATGAAGAACTTGTTCCTATCGTTAAAAAATTAGTTGCATCTGAAATAATATCTCCTTTAGTCATGTTTAACGTACCATTTACTATGACAGGTGCATTAAGGATAACATTTCCTGAATTTTTATTTACTGAAAGATTATTAAAAGTTATTGGATTTACACTTACAACAGATTGATTACCTACTCCTGAAAGGTTAATTGTGCCATTGGCAGCAGAAAAAGTACCTCTATTTACAAAATCACCAGAAAAATTTAGTTGCCCATTTCCTAAACATTCAAATTCAGCACCATCACCAACAAAAATATTCTCTACTAAAAATGAATTCCCACCGGGTACACAAGGTTTATTTGTTGCTGAAACACATCTTTGAGCCTCTGTACTTGAGATTATAAAAATTTCATCATCTACTTGAGGCAAATCGTTTGCTGAACTTAAACTTGAATAACTACCATTGTTTAAAATGTACCAATTATTAAAATTATTTACTGAACGATTTGTTTTACCAGTAAACAAGTAATCACCATCGCCAATTGTATTATTATTAATTGAAATATTAGTTATAGGTTGGTCAACAGTTATGGTTACAACATTTGAATTTACACCTGGACAAACACCACTTGTTACAACTGCTTGATAATAAGTTGTTGTTGATAAAGAACCTAATGGTAATGCTGGGTTTGTAGCCGAAGATATGTTATTAAATCCTGACGTTGAACTTGTCGTTGATGATTGCCATTGGATATTTCCAGTATATCCTAGTAAAGTAAGAGGATTTACATTACCGCCAACACATACTGTTTGATTAGACGATGGCGTTCCCGCTATAGAGGTTGGATCAACTGTAATAGTCTCACTTCCTTGAGTACTCCAACATCCTTCTACTGATCTAGCTCTAAAATAATAAGTACCTGCACTACTAATAGATTGAGATGTGGATGCAGTTTCGGTTGATGTTCCTCCACTAGTCGTATTCTGCCAATATATTGTTCCAGAAGAGCCGTTCGAAGCGTTCAAAGTTGCCGATGATCCTGAGCATATTGCTCCACCACCACTAACTGAAACTGCTGTTGGATTTTGATTAAAGGTAATCACTACATCATCAAAACTCGCTGTACATGGACTATTACTAATCGTCCAACGCAATGTATAAGTAGATCCCGGTGTTCCTGTGAAAACGGATGTTTCACTTGAAGGAGTTGTTACACTGCCACCTATACCAGATATGATGCTCCACGCTCCTGTTCCAACGGATGGGCTATTTCCTGCTAAGGTTACACTCGTCAATCCACAGGTTGATAATCCAGTTTGGTCTACTCCAGCGTTTGCAGTAGTTGGGTCAGCAAGAACAGTTAATTGAGCCGAACCACCAGTTGCATTACAACCTTCTCCATTTGCATTTAAAATTCTTCTAAAATAATGAGCACTTCCAGTTGTTGTAATTCCAGAAACCGTCATTGTTGCAGTTCCAGTATTTGTGTAAGTAGCACCTAAAGGAGTACCATTAGCAATAGTATTCCAAGTGCTATTGTCGGTTGAATATTGCCAAATTGGAGTTTGAGTCCCTGTACCGCCTGATAAATTAGAAGTAACATCCGTACTTCCACCATTACAAATAGTTGAGTTGCTTAAAACAGCCGAAGATAAAGTAGGGTCAGCAACAACTGAAATTGTAGCCTCGGTTCCATCAGATAAATTACAACCTGAAACCGAACTTGTATAAACAGGTCTATAATAATAAGTTCCATCACTGTTTTCTGTATTTGGAGATGTGATTGTTGATCCTGATGCACCCGAAGATAATGCTCGTGTCCATGTAATTGAATTGCCTAATCCTCCACTAACACTTGCACTAAATGTAGCTTGACCACCCGCACAAAAATTCGTTGGTGAAACACTATTGGTTGCCCAAGTTGGGTCAGCAACAACTGAAATTGTAGACTCAGTTCCATCAGATAAATTACAACCTGAAACCGAACTTGTATAAACAGGTCTGTAATAATAAGTTCCTGCACTATTTTCTGTATTTGGAGATGTGATTGTTGATCCTGATGCACCCGAAGATAATGCTCGTGTCCATGTAATTGAATTGCCTAATCCTCCGCTAACACTTGCACTAAATGTAGCTTGACCACCCGAACAAAAATTCGTTGGTGAAACACTATTGGTTGCCCAAGTTGGGTCAGCAACAACTGTAATCGTTGCAAAAACTGGTTTACTCCAGCCGCAACAAGACTCTTTCACTTGATAACGAACAGTATAAGTACCAGTGGTTAAAGTTGAGAAATCAGAAGTTGATGTAGTTGCAGAAAAAACTCTATTAGTGGTAGTACCGTTATTGTCAGCGTTAGAACCTGAATACACCTCCCAACTATAATTGGTTTCAGTTCCCCAGGAAGAAGCAGACAAGTTAACAGTACCATCCGCACAAATTGTTGAAGCACTTAATGTAATTGTTGGTAATGTACGTGCTGAGGTAACATATAAATAAGAATTAAAATTAACTGAATTAGCAGTAAGTGTATAAAAACCAGAAGTATTTGATGTTGTTATTTCAGCAGTTGTAGTACCTGTATTGTATTGAGAAGCTACTGCAGTATTGTTATATTTTGTAAACTCAAAGCCACTAGGTAAGGACCAAGCACCAGCTGAAGTTGTAATCTCTAAGGTTGAATTTTCACAAATTTTTGAGGGGTACTTGTTTAAAGTAACGATTGTACCGTTTGGAACAGTTGCTGAGGGAGACGAATTACCCGTACCAACAACATAAACTTGATAAGAAAAACCAGAAGCACCAGTTTGACCTGAACCACCTCTTGCTCCATTACCACCAGCACCTCCGCCTTTAGCTGACCCTCTTTCACTAGAGCATCCAGACTGTCCAGCTCCTCCAGCTCCTCCAGTACCTCCATTTCCACCCTGACCACCTGCTCCACCTACTCCACCCGAACCTGGGGAAAGCGCTGAAGTTGTTATCGTAGGTGTTGATAAAGCGTCACCAACGTAAATTGCAATAGAAGATCCTCCACCAAATCCACCAAATCCACCTTGGCCACCACCACCACCTTGGCCACCACCACCACCACCGTTGCCACCATTGGAAAGACAAGAAATAAAGCTCCCACTTTGTCCGCGAGTAGAGCCACCACCACCACCACCACCACCAGCTCTTCCATGACCACCTTGACTACCTTGACCACTTGGAGTAAAGAACGAACCAAAAGAATGCGTTGAACTTGCTGTACCACCATTAATCCCAGTAGTATTGGCAACAGTAGTTGTATATCCTCCTCCAGCTCCAGGAATAGAACCATTACCACCGTTAGTGCCACAATTACCACCTGCATTAGTTGAGGCTGAACCTGCTGTACCAGCCGCCCCTCCACTTCCACCTCCAACTGAACCTGCTGCACCCGCACTTGCACTTCCTCCATTACCTGGAGAACCTGCACCTCTTCCTCCAGTACCTCCATTGTTACCCCATGCATTAGTATTAGCTGCATTTGCCCCATCGCAACCACCACCAGCGTCACCACCACCACATCCACCAGATCTACCTCCATCACCACAGCTTACACCATTAACATTTGAACCTGGTCTACCTGTATGACCTCCGCTTCCACTTGCGCCATTTGCGCCATTTGATGCATTGCCAGTATTAATTGTACACCTTACAATTTCACATCCTGTTGAACCATTAAATAAATAAACACCATAGTTTGAACATCCTCTACTTGATGCATCAACTCCACTTGCACTTCCAGTTGTAATATTTAAGTCTATTAATTTCCAATTATCATCATTGTCTGATTTGAAACCCATTGTATGACAGACACCACTAACAGATTCACTACCTGTACAAGTAATAGTAGTTGATGCTCCAGTATTTGAAGATTTAGACCAAACGCCTGCAGTATTTGTATATCTTCCTTCAATAATCATACTGTTTTGGAGGTTGACAATTGAAGATTCCGTGTAAGAACCAGTTGTCATCTTAATGTGATTTCTCGTACTTGAGTTAAACAAAGTAAGCGCTTTGTTAAGCGTTTTCACAGGGCTAGCTTCAGTTCCTGTATTTACATCATTTCCGCTAGCTGCATCTACATAAATGACACCACATTGACTGAAAGCAACATTTAACGAAAACATAAAAGAAAATATAATATAAATTGATTTAAGATAAAAACTTACTTTTTTCATTTTAATGGGGTATTTTACTGCAAAAATATCTTAAGAAAAATACCTTTGTATTTAACTATTATTAATAAAATATTAAAGGCAAAAACTCAAGGGTTTTCCTTGTTATGAATTTATCCTTTATTTTTTTTGACTTTTAAGTTTAAAGCGGTAAAAAACTTTTTCTTTAGAAAATAAATCAATCCGTCTTCCAATCCAAGCCTTGAGATTTTATATTGGATTAATTTTAGACAAGCATAGCTATTTTAAATAAACTGAGTAAAAAAATGTTGTAAGTTTGTTATTTTCTTAAACACTATCTGCTTACTTAATTGTGCGAAAAATAATACTATTTCTATTCATTTCAAATTTTGCTTTTTGTCAAGAAAAGAATAATTCAATACAGAGTGAAATCAAGCAAAAAGCAGTTAATTACTTAGAAAAAGAATTTCAGCAGGAATACTCCTACTTGTATATTTTTGGTGGATTTTTAAATAAAACATATAGTTGTAATATTCAAATGAATAAAACAATTTATGATTCCTTGTTAACAGATCCCCTCAATTTCTCTTTGAATTCAATGAATACAAGTAAAATGGATTTAAAAATTGATGACAAAATTGACACTTTCATTTTTAATAGAGATGACACCTTATCAGCTTTAGTGATTGGTTCTTTGAATTATCAAACTATCAAAAAGAAGACCTATTTCAATAATGTTTTACAAATTGCATGTAATAATATAGATGCCTATTCTTTAACTCATTGCTATTTTGCTATAAAAAACATTGAAAAAAGCAACGTTAAAATACCTGATTATTTTCAAAAAGTTTTACCAAAACTAAAAGAAAATATACTAAATGAAATTGTTTTTTGTGAGAATGAGAATTTAGATGTTTGGATTGAAGCGATTTGTTTTTTATCTTTTTTCGACCCAACTTTTGATGAGGGAATATTTATAGAGAAAGTTATTAATTTACAACAAAAGGATGGAGGTTGGAAAGGTTATTCATATTCAGAAGAATCAAATATTCATACAACAATTTTAGCTCTTTGGCTTTTACTTCACTATGAATCAGCTAATTGATTTTATACATTTATTAAATAATAAATAAGTTTTTTCATTCGAAGAACCGAAATTTCCTAAGTTCTGCAAAGACAAACTTATCAATCAGTTTCAAATTAAAGTAGGTATTGCGATACCATAGCAATTTAAAGTCTTTATTTATCTCATTCCCTCTTCCAATCCAAGCCTCTCGATTTTGTGTAAGGAATTCCAACTGTTGCTAATTTCCCTTCAAGTACTTCCATACGTTGGATAACCTCGTTTAATTTCTTTCTAAAAAGTTGGTATTCTTCCTCAGCGATTGCTTTATTAGCTTTGTGTGTATTGGAAACGCCAGCCGTATTTTCATACAATTGGTATTCAACCATATTCAAACGGTCACTTAAGCTTGGAGCAGTTTCAAATTCATGTTTTGAACGAAGACGATCGCCCCAAAGGAGCACTGAACACTCGTCGTAAATGGATTTCAACGCTTTCACTTCTTTCATTAAATTTAAGTCGGTATTTGGGTAATTGATCAAAGCATCTTGCAATAAATTAAGGATTTCATTAGTTTCGCGCATCAATCTGCTTGCACCACTCACTTTTCGGTTTAATTCCGCAACTTCCGTTCTAAATGCACTCAATTCCGCTGGATTTTTTGCGATTAACGTTTGATTGTTAAGACCCTTAACAGTGAAATTTTGTTTTTCTACAAGTAGTTCAACCGTTTCATTTTTCACTAGAGAAACTGATAAGGTATAATTTCCTGGGGTAACTAAAAATCCGTTTCCGCCGCTATTTATTGGGTTGGTTGAATTAGTGCGTAAATT
>JBILHL010000012.1:0-81231 GCA_044350515.1 Crocinitomicaceae bacterium
GTAAATTCCAAGTTAACTTATTCAATCCTTTGCTCGCACTTGAAGACATACGACGAATTTCTTTTCCGCTTGCATCAAAAATCGACCAGACTAATTGTGCTGCTTGATCTTGCTCTTCTTTGCGCAATTCATCAAAAGTTGGATAAACAACATCTTTTTTGTCTTTTTCTAATGCTTTTTCTTTCTCTTGACGAATGTCTTTCAAGGTTTTAAATTCATCTTTTAAATGCAAATAGAATGTTGCACCAAATTCTGGATTTTTCGCAGCCCACATGTTATGACCTTGAAAACCAGTCCCATCCAAACCAAGTGGATCAGCTGGAACGTAAAGTAAGGCTTCTTTTACTGGAAATAAATAGGCTTTTTTATCTAAGTTTTCTTTTTTCAATTCACGTAAAGGTGCATAGTTGTCAAGTACATAAAAACCACGACCAAATGTTGCAGCAACTAAATCATTTTCACGTTTTTGAATGTCTAAATCATACACAGCAATAGTTGGTAAACCAGCTAGTTTTGTCCAATTAGTTCCGCCATCTGTTGTGAAAAATGCGCCAAATTCAGTTCCTACAAATAATAAATTAGGGTCAACGTGGTCTTGTTTGATACAATAAACATTTCCACGAGTCGGCAAATTCCCAACGATTGAAGTCCATGTTTTTCCTTTATCAGATGATTTCAATAAATAAGGTTTAAAATCACCTTGACGTTGCGAATTGAAGCTGGCAAAAACCACATTTTCATCGTGTTGTGAAGCAGTCAACATATTTACACGTGTATTGGTCGGAATGCCAGGAAAAACACTTGTTTTAGACCAATTTTGACCATCGTTTTCTGAAACTTGAATTAAGCCATCGTCCGTTCCAACGTATAATAATCCTTTTTTCTTAGGCGATTCATCCAAGGCAACGATGTTTCCATAAATAGTAGTGGAAGCATTTTTCATTACCGCATCAATGGTCCAAACTTGCCCCATCACTTTTTCCTTATTTCTGTCAATTTGCTGGGTTAAATCCGGTGAAACGACTTGCCAATCATCACCACGATTAGTTGATTTGAATAATTTATTTGCGGCAAAATACAAAGTTGAAGCATCGTGTGAAGAAACAACAAGCGGTGCATCCCAGTTCCAACGGTAGGCAGCTTCACCTTTTCCTGGCATTGGTTGAATTGGAACTTTTTCTCCAGAAATTTTATCGTAGCGCACTAGCCAACCATACTGTGCTTGCGCGTAAGCAATGTTTGGATTCGACCAATCTGTTGCCGATTCAAAACCGTCACCACCATTTGTAATGAACCAATCTGAGTTTAAAATTCCAGCTGCATTATTGGTTTTTGCTGGTCCCCCCATTGAATTATTGTCTTGCGTTCCTCCATAAATATTGTAAAATGGACTCGCGTTATCAGTTGTTACTTTGTAGAATTGTATGATTGGAAGATTGGCGTAATAGTACCACTCCTTTGCGTGAGAATACGTTTCATAAACACCACCATCACAGCCAACTAACCAATGGTTGGTATTGCTTGGGTCAATCCAAATACAGTGATTATCAACGTGCTTATTGGATTCTCCTGTTTGTTTAAACGTTTTTCCTCCATCCTCGCTATGGTGCAAATAAGTATCCATTGCGAAGATTTTATTTTTGTCATTCGGGTCGCAAATGATTTCTTGGTAGTAATTCCCACTTGTATTAAAATCGCCTTGTTTTGACCAGTTTTCACCTTTATTTGTGGAACGATACAAGCCTCCTTTTTCATATCGTCCTTCCACAATGGCATAAACATAATCCGCATCAACTGGCGAAACAGCTATTCCAATTCTTCCCATGTCTCCTTTTGGAAGTCCAGAATTGATTTCTTTCCACGTTTTACCACCATCAGTTGATTTGTAAAGCTTTGATTCAGGTCCACCGCCAATGTAAGTAGCTTCATTTCTACGACGTTGGTGTGCCGCAGCATAAAGAATATCAGGATTCGTTGGGTCAATAGCGATTTCAGAAATTCCTGTTTCATTGGAAACAAAAAGTGTACGCTCCCATGTTAAGCCACCGTCAGTTGTTTTATAAACGCCACGTTCGCCACCAGCACTCCAAACAGGACCATAAGCAGCTACCCAAACGATATTTTCATTTGTGGGATGAATGATAATGTTTCCAATGTGTTCGCTTAATTTCAAGCCCATGTTGGTAAACGATTTTCCGCCGTCTAAGGATTTATAAACCCCATCACCATACGCCACTGATCGTTGGTTGTTGTTTTCTCCAGTTCCAACCCAAACGGTATTCGGATTCGAAGGAGCTAATTCAACGCAAGCTATTGAGTAAGAGCCATAATTATCAAAAATGGGAGAGAAAGTAATTCCATGATTTGCTGTGAACCAAACACCTCCAGAAGCCGCGGCAACGTACCACATATCTTTGTTTTTAGGATGAACTGCAATATCTGCAACACGACCAGAAGTTAAAGCTGGCCCAACCATTCGAAAAGCAAAGCTTGAAACTGTTCCTGCGTCAAAGATTGGTTTTGGCGTTGTTGGTGTTGTTGTGGTTTTAGTTGTTTTTTGTGCTGTTGCCAAAGATGAAACAAGGACGGCAAAAAGGAATAGTTTTCTCATAATTTTAATTCAATGGAAGTGCTAAAATAAGGTTTATAACTTGATAATAAATCTGATTCAAAAAAAAAATGGTTCAACATAATGTCAAACCATTTTTAAAATATTCTTTAGTAGTTTATCGAATCAAGTGTAAGAAAGTTTGGCCTTCTTTTTCTTGTCCATTTAAACCAACGATTTTGTATTTCATAAAATAAACACCTTCAACAGCTTCTTTACCGTCATCCGTTCCATCCCACGTTGCATTCGGCGTATTTAATTCTACAATTTTATTTCCCCAACGGTTATAAATTGCAGCTTCTTGTGAGGCAGCGTTGATTGTGAAAATTCCATAAACATCATTTGATTCATCCCCATTTGGACTAAAAACATTCGGGATTTCAATAACTATTTCTCCAAGAGGAATAACTGTTATTGTTCCTTCCCATGAATCTGAACATAAGCCATTTGAAGCAACTAATGTTACAGTATAAGTTCCAACAGAAGCGTAAGTTGTATTTACGTTCGCAGTAGTTGTGGTTGTTTGATTTTGCCCATTCCCAAATGCCCAAACATAATTTGTTGCATTAGAACTAAAGTTTGAGAAATCAACCACTAATGGTGCGCTTCCAGCAGTATCTTCAGGACTTCCAAGAGCGGTAGGTACAGGGAGAACAGTAATTGTAATATCATCAAAACCTACGCAACCATTTGCATCAGTCGCTGTCATCGTGTAAGTTGTTGTTTCAGTTGGAGAAACAGATGGAGTTGATCCAACGAGGACACTTCCCCAAGTAATTGTAAATGTTCCCGTTCCACCAGATCCACTAGCTGTTAATGTTGTGCTTTGACCCAAACAAATTGAAACATCTACAGCAGTTGTTGCGACTACTGGTGCAGGTGAAGTGATTGTTGTAGATTGTGTTGCCGGACAGTTGTTTGCATCAAAAACAATTACTTGGTAAGTTCCTGCTGCTAAATTGCTAAATATTGCTGAAGTTTGTGGTGTACCTGTTTCTAAAGCAAAAGTATAAGGTCCAGTTCCTCCTGTTGCACTTGCTGTTATTGTACCATCTGAACTAGTAGCGCATAAAGTTTGGCTATTTGTTAATGTTAAAGTTGGACCACCTGCTGCTGGAACGATAAATTGCAAGGTTTCTTGACAACCGCTTGTTTGGTCTGTAACCGTAACATCATAGATTCCAGCAGAAATATTTAAAGCAGTTGCGTTTGTTCCACCAGAAGGACTCCAGTTATAAGTGTAATTTCCAGAACCATTTGTTGCAATAACAGTTGCGCTTCCATTTGTTGCACCACAATCAGCAGAAACGATTGTTCCTTGAGTTAAGGTGAATGAGCTTGGAGCTATTAATGTGGCAGTTGAGGAATTCGTACAATTAGTTCCATCAATTACAGTTAAAACGTATGTTCCTGCAGCAAGATTAGTAAATACATTGCTAGTTTGAGGTGTTCCCGTTTCTAATTGATAAGTAAGTGTTCCTGTTCCACCTGAGGCATTTACAGTGAATTGCCCATTAGTTGGATTTGAGCAAGTTGGATTCACAACAACAATATTTGCTATTGTTGGACCACCTGTGTTTGGAACTACAATTGACAATGTTTGTGAACATTGATTTGCATCTTGAACAGTCACCGTATAATTTCCACCAAGTATATTTGAAGCTGTTGCCGCTACACCTCCACTTGGACTCCAAGAATATGTGTAAGCTCCTGTTCCTCCAGTTGGATTTACAGTTGCACTACCATTTGCAGTTCCACAAGCAGCAGATATAATGTTTGAGCTTGTTAAAGTTAAAACGGTTGGTTCCGTGATTGTAATTGTTGTAGAGCCAGGACAATTGGCTGCATCTAAAATACTAATAGTGTAAGTTCCTGCAGTTAAATTGTTTTGAGTTGCACCAGTTAAAGTCGTTGCTCCACCTGTCCATGAATATGTATAAGGAGCCGTTCCACCACTTGTCGAAACAGAACCTATTCCATTTGTTAAACCGTTACATGTAATGTTTGTAGATGTTGGTGTTGCCACTAAAGTTGGACAAGGACTACAAGAAGTTAAACTAGCAATTGTAAAAACTGTTACAGTTCCAGAAGCATCAGTAACTTGAACTTGCGTTGTTCCACTTGGGGGTGTTGCATTCGTTCCTGTAGCAAAATCAACCCATTGTGCTGGAGTGTTACAAGATGTAATTGGCATTACACCACTTAAACATTGATTAACAAACGGTGTCCAACTCCCACCGCAAGCAACACATTGTGCTTGATTAGTGATTGGTGTTGAAGTTGCTGCTTGAAAAATTGCCCAAGAATAGGGAGCTACTCCGTTGGAAACAGAAATAGAACCGTTTGATTCTACACACGCTGTTAAAGCTTGGCAAGGACTTACATTAATAGTTTGAGTTTCTGAACCACATGCCAAAGTGTAAGTAATTGTGTGCGTTCCAACACCTGCTGTTGCTGGGTTAAAAGTTCCATTTGCACTCATTCCAGGTCCTGACCAAGTTCCACCGCTAGTTGAAGCAGTAACAGTAACAGGCGCATCTGATTGACACAAATTTGGAACTGGACAAATAGAAGCATCACAGCAAGTTATAGCAATTGGTGCACAAGCTGAGGCACTGATGTGTTGAATTCCTCCTGATCTTGTATTGTCGCTACTTGTTCCAGATGATCCACCAGCAATAATATTTCCACCAGTTGTTACATGTACATCATAAACTTTAAACGATGTTGGATATGTTGCCAATTGAGTTAAATTTCCATCAAATTTCACAACGCCATTAGTTGCACCAACATAAATGTTTCCGCAATCATCGATATCAATTCCACTACAACCAACTTGACGAGTTGTGAAACCAAATTGAGTCGTATTTATAAAACTACCACCAGGGATATTTGCAGTGGCAACTATTGCTCCAGTATTGAAATTACGTTTTTCTAATATATCTCCTCGATGAACAAAAATAAAGTTTCCGAAAGGTTTTAATGCTTGAATTCCAGAATTTCCTTCTCTGAAATTTTCATTTTTATAGCTAAAGTTGTGGCCACTTCCAATTTTTACATTCGAAGCTCCTAAGCTACCACATGAACTCAAATTGGAATTGATATATCCAATTGTGTCATGTGATAAATAATAGTATTTGTTGTTATTACATTCTGTTAAAGCCCTCACTTCATGACCCACTCCAAAACCAGAAGGAGTACCACTTACTTGTACACTTGCCAAAATGTTTCCATTAGACATATTGACATCATAAATCCAAGGTGAAGGATTAAGTCCACTAATTTTTGTTCCACCAACTACTAATTTAGATTGGTCACAATTGAATGAAATTGTCCAGAATTCTGAAGTTGCACCTGCTCCTGATGGATTGTTATTATTCCAAGTTAATCCACCATTAGTATTGATACATTGAATTTTTGTTGCTGAACCATTGCAAACGTAAGAGTTTCCAATATCACTTGTTGCGAATCCTCCTAACCAACTTCCACCAGTTGTATCATAAGGTGTGTTATAAGTCCAAAGTAAATTTCCTGTTGGATCGTATTTCAATAATTGCATCGGTGTAATTCCTCCAATTGCATACACATTTCCAGCCGCATCTTTTTCAACCTCCCAGATAACATCCCAATTGGATGGAAAAGCTGGTGTTTGTGTCCAAGGGTCAATAACAACTGTTTTTTTATTGTCGTAGTTCCCTAATTTAAACTTGATTGTTTGACCTATTTGTTCAAAAGAAGATTTGATGATTGTATTTGTGTTTTTTTGATAGAATGTAAATGGCTCATGGTCAACAATGTCACCAAATAATGTTGCCACTTTCACTTTTCCATTTTCTATTCTAACAGCTCGGTCATAGACCATTTTAACGTCGTCAGGATTTGCTCCCGGATGAAGAATTACCGCATATTTCAACCCTTCTTGTGGATGAATTGCATATTCGATATCAATTTTAGGATAAATGTTCTTGTAGGTTATTTTATTAAATCCTTTTACGTAATTTACATTTGATTCTTTTCCGTCCTTGTTTATGTAAGAATAAGAATGATAGTCACTTTTTTCACCTTCAGCTTTGATAGTTGAGTAATTTGCATTTTCCCAAACCATATTTACCTCGTCTGCTTGGTAGTGAAATTTTCCAATCACTTTCTCCCATTGCTTATAATCCTCAGTAGTTTTTAATTTCAACTTGGCACTTAAATGTTCTCTTTCATCCCTTGGTACTTTTTTAGCATTTAAAAAAGAGTAGCTAACTCCTTTTTTACCAAAAAACACACGAGTTGAACCAAAATCTGCAGCGTATTGAATTTCACCAATTAGTTTATTTTCATTGGCGTCGAATTGACCTTTGTTTTCAATAAAAACTTTACTGGATGAATATTCTTGTTTCCAAGAATTTTGTGCTGAAAACACAAATGGACTAAATAGAAATAGGAGATAAATAATATGTTTCATAGTTGAGTCGTTATTAGTTTATCGCTCGAGGTGAAAAAAGGTATGACCCGAAATTTCTTGGTTGTAATAACTTGTTACTTTGTATTTGATAAAGTAAACTCCTTCCGGTAATTCATTTCCGCTTGTAGATTTACCGTCCCATTTATAAGTAAGAGTAGAAATATCTACAATTTTATTTCCCCAACGATTAAAGATTATAGCTTCAATACCTGTTGCATTTTTTGTTATAATAGAGTATTCATCATTTGAATTGTCTCCATTAGGAGTAAACACATTGGGAACGTCAACTTCTAAAATTGGAAAAACTTGTACAGAATCAATCCAAGTATCCGTACATAAACCATTAGACGCAACCATTGTTATGTAATAAGTACCCGGGTTTGGATAAGGATTCGTTACTGCACTTAGATTGCTAGTCGTTTGTGTATTTCCATTTCCAAAATCCCAAGTGTAAGAACTAGCGTTTATACTTTGGTTGGTTATTGTAATAGTAACAGGCTCTAATCCTTCTTTCGGATTGATTGTGGCAACTGCAATAGGGACTTGTAAAATAGTTTGAGTTAATGAATTGGTAGCCTCACAGCCGTTTGCATCTGTTACTTCGATATTGTAGGTAGCTGTAACGGTTGGTGAAATAATTAAAGGGTTGGTAGTTAAAGCGTTATTCCAAAGGTAGGAATAGGGGGCTACACCTCCGTTAACTTGAGCATCAAAAGTAAATGTTTCTCCAGCGCACGTAGTTGTAGTTGTTGGTAAGCTAATTTCAAGTAAATCAGGTTGAGTAATGATTTGATTTACAGTAATTACACAACCGTTTGAATCTGTTACAGTGACTGTATAATTCCCAGCAGTGAGACTATCGTATGCAGAATTATTTGTAGGTGTGGCTCCATTTAAGCTGTAGGAATATGGAACAGGTCCACCAAAAGCGTTTACTTCGAATGAACCATTATTTCCACCAAAACAATTGACATTTTGTTGATTTAGAGTATTCGCACTTATTGAAGTTTCTGCTCCAACGAAAATAGTTAATGTATCAGTACAGCCATTAGAGTCAGAAACTTGAATAAAAAACTCTGCTGGGTATGTATTTTCAAAGATTCCTGTTGTAGATACATTTAAAAAGGTATCTACTGAATACATGTATGGTGAAACACCTCCAATAGTTTGCATGGTAAATGCACCGTTGATTAAATTACACGTGGTATTTGTGGCAGAAACTAGGCTAAGTTCAAGCAGAGGAGGTTCAGTAATTGTTATTGATAAAGGTGTTGCACAACCAATATTGTCTGTAACTGTAACATTATAGGTTCCTGCTAATAAATTAGTGAAAGAACCATTTAGTTGAGGAGTAAGTGTATCTAACTGAAATGTAAATGGCGGTTCTCCTTGCAAGGGAGTAATGTTTATACTACCAATACTATCGCCATTACATAATATGTTTTGGGATTGAATATCCATCCCATTTGGAGTTGTAGATAAATTAACTATATCAGTAACCGTTGAAATGTTAGTTGTTCCACAAATTGTAAAAGAGAGTCTTGCAGTATAATTCCCTGATAGAGTTGGGCATACTTGAATTGTGTCACCTGTTCCAACAAGGTTGTTATTTTGGTCATACCATTCAACAGCTTGAACTGGATTTCCTGCTGGTTTGAAACGCCATGCTTCAGGAACAGTAACCTCCCAATCAGGAGCAGTATTCCTTCCAGGTGCTACTATTCCACCTTGTGTTTGATTTATTTTTTGGAGACCAATTACAGCATTACCACCATTCCAACCAGGACATGTTGGTTTTGATTCTACATAAACATCAATGTAGTTAGTACCTTCATTTAAAACCATCATGTGACGACTTTCTATATCATTACAAGAAAAATGACAAATATTATCAAATGCAACAATAAATTGACGGCAAGGAGCTTGACCTACAAGGTACCATTGGATATTTCCACAAACTGAAGGGTCGATATCATGATAAACACCTAAAACATGCCCAGCGCCGTTAATTCCTGTCGTTTCAGTTAAAGAAGCATTGAAGGACCAAGGATGACCTCCTAAAGGTGCAGTTGGGCCAAACAATATTGATCCATTTGAACCGATTTTACAAGTAGTAAATGTTTGACCATAATAACAAAAAGGAAATGGTAGCGTGATAATCGGACCCCAAACATCATCTGTATTAACAGAAACGCCAGTTCCTCCTGCTTGACCATAAGGAATTGGTAAATAATAAGGAAGAGAATCAACTTCATAGGAAGTTGTTTCACGAATTTCTTGGTAAGTTGCAATTAAATCAACGCATGGATCTAAACAATCAAATGTTTGATCTGGTCCAGCATTAATGAAAGGGCAGGCAAAATTACTTTGTGCTGACAGATTGAAACAAAATAAAAAAAATGAAATAGAAAATATTATATTTTTTAAAATCATATGAAAATAGATTTAGTAATGTTAAAGAT
The DNA here is from genome assembly GCA_044350515.1 of Crocinitomicaceae bacterium. Classification (GTDB taxonomy): domain Bacteria; phylum Bacteroidota; class Bacteroidia; order Flavobacteriales_D; family Crocinitomicaceae; genus UBA952. Next base: position 9,524 of record JBILHL010000012.1, read on the forward strand.
TTTAGACGCTTTGAATACTTGTTTAGTTGCACAAATATACTTTCAATCTTCTAATTAGTAAAGCCATTCAATCTATTAATCGGTTGTTTTTTAAGTAAAAGAAAGATTTAGCTTAACTTTGTATAAAAAATTCAATCTAATATAAATGACCTCCAAAGTAACTTATCTCGGAAATTTAAGAACTTCTTGTACGCATTTAGCATCAGGAACTACGATAATTACGGATGCTCCAATTGATAATCATGGGAAAGGTGAAGCATTTTCTCCTACTGATTTAGTGGCAACTTCTTTAGCTTCATGCATGATAACAATTATGGGAATCTATTGCCAAGAGCATGGAATTGATTTTAGTTCATGCGAAGCTTCGATTTTAAAGGTAATGGCGAGTTCTCCAAGAAGAATAGAAAAAGTGGTTGTTGAAATGGATTTGAATGGAAATGATTGGGATGAAAAAACCCTAAAAAAAGTTATAGCAGCAGGAAAAGCTTGTCCAATTGCACGAACTTTAGAAGGAAATGTTGAATTAGAATTTATATTTAAATAATGGAAAGAGATAGAGACCGTCGAGGTACTGATAAAGAAAGTTATAAACGCAAGGAACGCACTGATTTGATTTTTGGTGTGCATGCAGTTATTGAAGCTATAAAATCAGATCGTGAATTAAACAAAATCCTAATTCAAAAAGGGATGAATAAGGAATTGTTTTTAGAGGTCAAAGAAGCATTGAATGGTAAAAGTTTCCAATTACAATTTGTTCCTGCCGAAAAAATGAATTCACTTACTTCAGGTGTTCATCAAGGTGTGATTGCGATTGTAACCCCAATTGAATACCAAGATATTGAAGTGATAGTAAACGATTTATTAGAAGTTGAAAAACATCCAAATATCTTAGTGTTAGATCGAATTACTGATGTTAGAAATTTTGGAGCGATTGCTAGAACTGCTGAATGTCAAGGCGTTGATGCGATTTTAATTCCTTCAAAAGGTTCTGCTTTAGTAACTTCTGATGCGATGAAAGCTTCTGCAGGTGCATTGAATAGAATTCCAGTTTGTAAAACAGACAATTTAAAAAATTCAATTTTCTACCTTCAACAAAGTGGTTTACGTATAATTGCGTGTACAGAAAAAACAGCTTATCCACTTTATGAAGTAAATCTTCGTGGCTCTGTTGCAATCATAATGGGCTCTGAAGAAAATGGAATTACCCAAGATTTGATTAATATGGCAGATATGCGAGCAAGAATTCCTATGAAAGGTGAAATTGAATCTTTGAATGTTGGAATCGCTTGCGGAATGGTACTTTATGAAAAACTTAGACAAGAATTACATGATTAAAATTATTTCACTTTGCTTATTTATTTTACCTTTTTTTGGATTTAGTCAAATTAAAGGTAAAGCAAAACATTTGGTTGGAAAATGGAACTACAAAGAAGGTAGTGGTTTTGAAGTTTGGAATCGAAATGGCGACAAATTAGATGGTTCAGGTTATCGAATTTTAAAATTTGGAGATTCTGTTAAGGTTGAAAATTTGAGTATTTCTTTCATTAACGGACGCTATACCTATACTTATTATACGTTGGATGATAAAAAGCAACCAAAGGAAATTTATTTTATTTCGAATGGAAGGAAGTTACAATTCGTAAGTACTAATTCAGAAACGCCAATTCAAATGCATTATCGATTCAATCTTCGCAAAAATAAAATGAAACTTTATGTTACAGTTGGAGAAATCAATAATCGTGGTGTCTTGACTTTATTTAAAGAGAAATAATTTTATAGCCATTTCAGAAACTTCATTCAAATCACTTACAACCCAATCATAGTTGTACGTATTTTTCAATTCTGGATCAAATAAAATTGCTTGAATTCCCACGTTTATAGCTCCTGTTATATCTGCGTAATAATCATCACCGACCATTAAAGAGTCTTTTGGTTTACAATTTGCCAATTCAAAAGCATGGTGAAAAATAGCTGGATCGGGTTTGTTTTTTCCAATAAATTCGGAGCAAACGATAACATCAAAATATTCTTTCAAGCCTGAGTTTTCTAACTTGACAAATTGAACTTCTTGAAAGCCATTTGTTATGATATGTAATGAAAAACCAAGTGATTTTAAGTTTTTTAAGGTTTCAATCGCATTTGGGAAAAGTGCTGTTTGTCGAGGGGAAATATCAACGTAAGCATCTCCAATTCTTTTAATTAAAAGTTCTTCAGCTGGAAAAAACGCATGTAATGAAGCACGAAATCGTTCATAGCGTAAGACATCTTTTGTCATTAAACCTTGCCCATACAGCTTCCATAAGCGTGCATTTTCGGAAACATATAGGTTATGAAAACCTTCAAAACTTGGTAAATGATTATGTAATTGCTCTTCTTGGAAAATATGGCGCAAAGCAATTTCAGAGTTTTTTTCAAAATCCCAAAGCGTTCTATCCAAATCAAAGAAAATGTGCTTATCCGAGAATGGCATAAGTTATAAAGGTTGTAATTGCAGCATTGATTGCCATCCCCAACACAATTAAAGGAAAAGTTTGGTTAAGTTTTCCGTAGAATTTAGCAACAATTATACTGCCTAGAGGAACAGAAAAAAAGAAAGGAACCCAAAAGCAGATACCATACATTCCTAGTTTCATTTTCATACCAATTATTAGGCGATTGGTTTTTGTAAATTTCTTTTTGTGTGGAACTAAAACACCTTTCGATAATAGCTCTTTTTCTTTCGTAACTTTTTTGTTGTGTGAATACTCCATAAACTTGTCGCTTGCAAAATAGAACACTGCTGCACTAATCGAACCACCTGCAAATGCTGCCAAAAAAGTTTCATAAAAAGCTAATCCAAAGGCTGGCCCTCCAAAGGTTGAGAACATAAATTTGAATGTTGCAATAAAAAAAACACCTGATAATCCTCCCCAATTCATACTTAAACTTTTATACCAAATGCTAAATCACCTGCATCACCTAAACCAGGTACAATATAAGATTGAGCCGTTAGTTCTTTGTCAATTGCTCCCACCCAAATTTCAGTATTTTCAGGGAAGTTGCGTTTTATCAATTCGATTGCATCTGGTGTTGCTATTGCTGAAACAATATAAACTTTAGAAGGTTTACCACTTTTTAATAAAGCTTTATAAACCGTCACCATTGAACTTCCTGTTGCCAACATCGGATCGCTAATAATCCAAGTTCTACCATCAAGTTGAGGTGAAGCTAAATATTCAACATAAATTTCAAATTCTTCAGGAGTAGTATGTTTTCTAAAAGCTGAAATAAATGCACTATCTGAACGGTCAAAAACTCTAAGTAGTCCGTTGTGCATCGCTAAACCAGCTCTCAAAATTGTTGCTAAAACTGGTTCGTCGCTAATAACTGTTTCATCAGAGATTCCCAAAGGTGTTTGAACAGCAATTGATTTTGTGTTCATTTTCTTAGAAAGTTCATAACCCAAAATTTCAGCTATTCGTTCCATATTAAAACGAAAACGCATTGGGTCTTTTTGAATTTGTTCATCTCTAATTTCTGCAATGAAATTATTGAAAATCGAATGTTGTTGCGAGAGATTAACGACCATAATTATTATTTGGTTAAAGATAAACAGAAAATCAAACCCTGAACTTTAGTTGAACTAACTTTCCTAAAAATTGAGCTTATTTTAGTAAAAATTCTAAATTCGTTGCATGAAAGAAGTCCAAACTATTCCAAATCGAAAAATTGTTATTCTAATCATCGTTGCTGCATTAGGCTATTTTGTTGACATATATGATTTAGTGTTGTTTGGAGTTGTAAAAGCAGAAAGTCTAAATCAAATTATGCTTGGTGCTTCTGATGAGTTAAAAGCATCTACAGGAAAATACCTATTCAATATGCAAATGTTGGGAATGCTAATCGGAGGTTTACTTTGGGGAGTTATTGGTGATAAAAAAGGGAGATTAAAGGTACTTTTCGGTTCGATACTATTGTACTCTTTGGCGAATATCGTAAATGCTTTTGTGACTGATGTAACCACTTATTCTTTGGTTCGAGTCATTGCTGGGATTGGTTTAGCAGGCGAATTAGGTGCTGGAATTACACTTGTTTCTGAAATGATGTCCAAAGAAAAACGGGGTTATGGCACAATGATTATTGTCACTTTTGGCGCATTGGGTGCAGTAGTGGCTTCTTTAGTTGGTTCAGAGGGAACATTTATTGCAAAGTTGTTACTCGATTTAACTGGAATTAAGTTCGCTAATTGGCAAGTGGCCTACATTGTTGGTGGTTTGATGGGACTATTTCTATTGCTCTTGCGAGTTGGAACGATTGAATCCGATTTTTTTGAGAATGTTAAAAACGAAGGTCATATTAAGAAAGGAGATTTAAAATTGATTTTTTTTAATCGTAAAAATTTTATCAAATACATTCATTGTATTTTTATAGGGATTCCAATTTGGTATATTATTGGTTTATTAATAATGAACTCAAAAGACAATTTCGGTCCTTTGTTAGGAATACAAGATATTGAAAATGGCAAGGCTGTAATGTATGCCTACATTGGTCTTTCTTTTGGTGATTTACTTTCTGGAATTTTAAGTCAAATCTTGCGAAGTCGAAAAATTGTTGTTGGAATTTATCTTGCTTTCACTTTAGTTTTAACAATATCTTTTTTGTTTTTCTCTCAAGGAATAAGCAAAGAATCCTATTACATTTTCTGTTTCCTTCTAGGAACTGGAACAGGTTATTGGGCAATCTTTGTCACAATTGCTGCTGAACAATTTGGGACTAACATTCGTTCAACGGCGGCAAACACGATTCCAAATTTCGTTCGTGGATCTGTAAACATTATTGTTTTATTGTTTACTTTTTTAGTTTCTATGAGCGTATCTGATGATTGGTCGGCATTGATAGTTGGACTTATTTTCATTGGATTGGCTTTTTACAGTATTTCTCGCCTAAAAGAAACATTTGGAAAGGATTTGAATTACATCGAAGAGGTTTCTTAAACGAAATTTAGCTTTATATTTGCATTCAATTTTCTGCTTTTCAGGCAATATTTATAATTGAAGCCTTGCGAAAATAGAAAAGTAAAAATGCCCACGTGGTGAAATTGGTAGACATGCCATCTTGAGGGGGTGGTGCCATTAGGTGTGCTGGTTCGAATCCAGTCGTGGGCACGAAAGAAGTCTGGCACATTGTGCTGGACTTTTTTAGTTTAAAGCAAATCCAAATCCTATTTGAGATTTGGTAAAACTAAAAATGTCCATTGCTTCGTAGAAGCACAGACTTTATGCTCGGGTAAGACCAATCTTAAGGTTCTTGTTAAAAATCCAATCGTGGGCACGAAAGAAGTCTGACACGTACTGCCGAACTTTTTAGTTTCTTAGGCAAATTCAAATTTTAAACTGACCTTAAATTAAAATAGGTTTAAAGTTTGACACTTTAATTTTTGTAAATTTGAAACTGAATTTTAAACTTATTTAATTCCTAATTCAAAAAAAATAATCTATGAAAATCACTTATTTTTTTATTTCCATTTTGCTTCTAGCAAGTTGTGGTTCTGAAAATTCTACTAAAAAGGATGGTAAATTAGTTTCAACAGTTGTGGCAAATGACGAAAACGAAGCTGAATTAGAAAAAGAATTGTCTGCTGTTGAGAAAGAAGAACAAGAACGTTTGGTGAATGAAGCAAGTGCTTTAACAACGATGGAATTTGATAAATTGGAACACGATTTTGGTAAAGTGAAAGAAGATTCAGACAATAAAACGGTTTTCTATGTTAAAAATACGGGTAAAAAACCATTGATTATTGAGGGTGTATCAGCTAGTTGTGGTTGTACTACACCATCAAAACCTGAACAACCGATTCAGCCAGGAAAAAAAGATAAAATTGAAGTTGTTTTTCACCCAAAAATTGGGCAACTAAAAGAACAAAACAAAACAGTAACAGTCACTGCCAATACAGATCCTAAAATGGTAGTTTTGAATGTGAAAGCATTCGTTGAAGAAAAAAATAACAAATGAAAATACACGTTTTAAATACTGGGTTTTTTAAATTAGACGGTGGTGCCATGTTTGGAGTTGTGCCAAAAACGCTTTGGCAAAAAACCAATCCTGCTGATGAAAACAATATGTGCTCTTGGGCAATGCGATCACTTTTAATAGAAGACGGAAATCGTTTGATATTGATTGATGCAGGAATTGGTGATAAACAAAGTGAAAAGTTTTTTGCACATTATTATATGTATGGCTCTGATTCTTTACACGGGAACTTAGCTAAACTTGGTTTTCATGCAAATGAAATAACAGATGTATTTTTAACACATTTACATTTTGATCATTGTGGCGGTGCAATCAATTGGAACGTAGCCAAAGATGCTTATCGTCCAGCTTTTCCAAATGCTACTTATTGGAGCACTGAAAACCATTGGAAATGGGCTACTGAGCCAAATCCAAGAGAAAAAGCTTCTTTTTTAGCAGAGAATATTTTGCCTATTCAAGAAAGTGGTCAATTAAAATTCATTGAAAGAACAGGTGATTTTACAAAAAATGTATTGCCAAATATGGATGTGCTTTTTGTAGATGGTCACACAGAAAGTATGATGATTCCTCATATTCACTATCAAGGAAAAACGCTTGTGTTTATGGCTGATTTATTACCAAGTACTGGTCATATTCCTCTGCCTTATGTAATGGGTTATGATACGCGGCCTTTGATTACAATGGAAGAGAAAAAGAATTTTTTAACAAAAGCTAGCGAAGAAAATTTTGTTCTTTTCTTAGAACATGATAGTGTCAACGAATGTTGCAATTTAATTCAAACTGAAAAAGGAGTTAGATTGGGTGAACAGTTTAGCTTTAATGAATTGTTTTCTTAATGAAATCTCCTGCCGAAATTGTGAGTTTCATGATGCAAAAGGATGCTTTTAGTCAATGGCTAGAAGTAGAGGTTCTTGCTGTAGATTTCGGTTTTTGCTCTTTGTCGTGCCTTGTAAAAGAAGAGATGCTGAATGGTTTTCAAATTGCTCATGGTGGAATTTCTTATTCTTTGGCTGATTCTACTTTGGCTTTTGCTGCAAATTCTCATGGCCAACAGTGTGTTTCTGTGGAAACGTCAATTTCACATCTTGCTAAAGTGAATCTGGGTGACACACTAACAAGTACTGCTAAAGAAATATACCGAGGAAAAAAAACGGGAGTTTATGAGGTGAAAATAGTTAACCAAACTCAACGTTTAGTTGCACATTTTAAAGGAACTGTTTTTGTCAGTGATGAGTTGTGGTAAGAAATTACTTTTTTTTATAACATTTTCCATTATTGTAATTCAAACTTAATATAAAGCCTAAGTTCTTCTTCATTAAAAACTATTTTCGCTTTCATTTGAAATTCAAATTGTAATTTTATTCTAAATTTCTTGTATGAACTATTCTTTCCTTTTAGCCTTATTTCTTTTATTTTCACTTCAATTTAATGCTCAAAATGATTCTGCTTTTATTCGTAAAGTTTATGATGAAGCTTTACTTAGAGGTCGAGCTCATGAGGATTTACGTCAGTTGTGTAAAGACATTGGTGCGCGATTGTCGGGTTCTGCAGAAGCCCAAATGGCAATAGAATGGAGTGAGAAAAAAATGAAAGTATACGGTTTTGATAAAGTGTACTTACAAGAAATAAAAGTGCCACATTGGGAACGCGGAACAAAAGAAAGTGCTTGGATTCGCACGAAATCTGGTAAATTAATCAAGCTTCACTTATTAGCCCTTGGTGGTTCTATTGGCACTAATGGCATACTTCAGGGAGAGGTTGTTGAATTTAAAACAATTGATGAGTTGAAGAAAGCCTCTGAAATTCAAGTAAAAGGGAAGATTGTATTTTTAAATCAAGAAATGGATGCAGCTCAAATCCAGACGTTTAAAGCTTATGGTGCGTGTTATGCTATTCGTGGAAATGGTGCTGTAGAAGCGGGTAAATTAGGAGCAAAGGCAGTTGTTATTCGTTCGTTGGGCTTGCCTTTAGACGACCATCCGCACACAGGTTCAATGCATTACGAAATAGATATTGCAAGAATTCCAGCAGGGGCTTTGGCTACAAAAGATGCGCAGTTACTTTCTGATGAATTGAAAAAAGGCAAAACAGAATTGGTTTTAGAAATGGATTGTCGTGTTTTTCCCGATGCAACGTCTTATAATGTTATTGGTGAATTAACAGGTTCTAGGTTTTCGAATGAAATCATCACTTTTGGTGGTCATTTAGATTCATGGGATACAGGCGAAGGAGCCCACGATGATGGTGCTGGCGTGATTCATTGCTTGGAAGCTTTACGCATTTTGAAAACAATGAACTATAAACCTTTACATACTTTGAGAGTTGTGTTTTTTATGAACGAAGAAAATGGAAATATGGGAGGAAAGAGTTATGCAACTTGGGTTAAAGAAAAAGGTGAAAAACACATCGCAGCGTTGGAAAGTGATAGAGGTGGTTTTGCCCCAAGAGGTTTTACGTGCGACGGATCGGAAGCTCAAGTTACCTTCTTGAAAACGTTTGCACCGCTTTTTAAAGAATATGATTTACATATTTTTGACAAAGGATATGGTGGTGTGGATATTGGCCCATTGAAAGATGCTTTTGTAGGAATTCCCTTATTTGGTTTTGTTCCTGATTCGCAACGTTATTTCGATTTTCATCATGCTCCAAGTGATGTTTTTGAGAACGTCAACAAAAGAGAATTAGAATTAGGTGCCGCAGGAATTGCAAGTTTTGTTTACTTACTTGATTTACGAATTGGAAAATAGTTTTTACTTCGATTTTAGTCTAAATTCATTTTCACATCCGAAATCAAAAAAAAACTTCCAATAACTAATAGTAAATCAGCTTCAGTTAGTTTAGGAATGATTTCTTCTATTGCTTGATTTACATCTTTGTAAGTTGCTTTAATATTCCAATTTTTTGCTTGTATTTCCTGTAATTTTTCAAATTGTTGACTTCGTTCATTATTAAAAGTACTAAGGTAAATCTGTGCTTCTTTTGGAAGTAAATCTAACATTGCTTGAATGTCTTTATCTTGCGAAGTTCCAAAAACTATATGTGTTTTCTGGTAGCTTGAAAGTGGTATTGATTTCAAGGTCGCTTCAATTCCTTCTTTATTGTGTGAAACATCTAATATCAATGTTGGATTTTTTTGCACAATTTCCATTCGACCGAAAAGTCCGCTGTTTCGACGAAGATTTTTAAGCGCTTTTTCAACAAATGTTTCATCAATCGAGTAGGAGAGAAGCGAAAGAGTTACTAATGCTGTTTTTAAATTTTTAGCTTGATAACCTACTAAATTCAGCTCAATAGGAAGATGAAATTCTTGTGCGAAAATGATAGTAGCATTTTGTTCTTGAACTTTCTTTTCAAAAACACTAGTTGTTTCAATTTGTCTTTCGCCAATTACGATAGGTCTATTATTTTTAATTATTCCTGCCTTTTCAAAAGCGATTGCTTCTAAGGTTTCACCTAGAAATTGTGTGTGGTCTATGCCAATATTCGTAATGACTGAAATTAATGGTTGTACAACATTCGTTGCGTCTAATCGTCCACCCAAACCTGTTTCAAGCACAACGATATTACATTTTTCTTGCTGAAAATAGCATAAAGCCATTGCTAATGTAATTTCAAAAAATGAGGGTGAAAAGTTGAGTTCTATTTGTTTAATTGTCTCACAGAAATCAATTACAAATGCTTGGTCTATTTCAGTCCCATTTAAACGAATTCGTTCGCGAAAATCATAAATATGAGGTGAAGTAAATAATCCAACTTTTTCTCCTTTTTCAACCAATAAACTCGACAAAAACGAACAGGTTGAACCTTTCCCATTTGTTCCAGCAACATGAATAAATTCTAGTTTCTCTTGCGGATTATCAAATGCTTGTAATAAAGAAATAGTGTTTTCAAGTCCTGGTTTGTAGGCGGAAGCACCTTTAAATTGATAAGAAGGAAATTGTTCAAAAAGCCAGTTAATGCTTTCTTGGTATTTATTTAGCATCAATTTGAACAGTGTAGAATGCATAAACTGTTCCTGAACCTGGATCTTTTTTGTATTTCACTTGTTTCATAACTTCAGCAATTACCTGATTGATAATGCGTTGATCGGTGCAAGTGGATTTTGATTTGATACAAGTTGCTGCAAAAACATCTCCGTTTGAGTTGATACTTAATTTTAAATGTATTTTAGAGTCAAAGTCAGTATCATAAGATGGAAGGGTAGCATCGTTTAGTCGTGTTCTTGCTTTACCATCGCCAGCTCCTGATGGACCATCTCCGAATTCTCCATCGCCAGGACCTCCAAATGGACCATTTCCAGGGCCATTTCCATTTCCAGAACCACCAGAACCAAAAGGGTTATTTCCTTGAACAGAAGTTGAAGCTTGGTTATTTGGGTTGTTGCCGTTGGTTTTGTTAGAACTTCCTGTTTTTACAGTTGTTTGACCATTTTTGCTTGTTAAAACTTGCTGAACTTGTTCTTTTGGTTGGTCGATTGGGTCGTTTGTTGGAGTTCCACCGCCAGCACCACCTGTTTCCACTTTTAGTTCTTTTAATTCTAATTCTTCCAACGTTGTTTCAGTGTTTACTAATACATCTTGTGGTGGTGGATCAGCAATTTGATAGGTAACAAGGAAGAAAATAATTAAAACTAAAATCACAGTAACTATCGCACTAATCCATCCGATTTTTATATCTCTTGGATCAGCGACACGTGCATTAAATAAGTTTAGTTTCTCAGCCATAATCTATTTATCATAAGCTAATACAGGATCCCAACCATTTGCTTGAGAGAGCGCCAATACATTAAAGACTGCCTCGTAACTAGCTTTGTGGTGTCCTGCCACTTTTAATTTCATTTTACCTGATTTCTCAACGGCTGCCGCAGTGATTTCTTTAATTTCATCAAAATCCATTGGGTTTGCCAAATCTCCACCAGGCATTACCACATAGCGATTATCTTCCGTAATGATTACCATTGCTTCAACTGGGTCTTTTACAGGTTTTAAATCTGCATCCGGTTTTGGTAAGTCGATTGGCGTTTGATTATTCGCCATTAAACTCATAATAATAAAGAAAATCAGCAACAAGAATACAAGGTCGGTCATCGAAGCCATACCACCTTCTACCTTTACATTATTTCTGGGACGAAGATCCATTTCTTATTTATTTGGTTGGTTTAATAAATCCATAAATTCTAACGCTGCGTTTTCCATTTGGTACACTACTTTACCAATTTGTCCAACAAGGAAGTTATAACCCATAAAGGCAATAATACCAACAATCAAACCAGCAACTGTAGTTACCATCGCTGTCATAATACCTGGTGCAATCGTTTTTAACTCCAAAGTCGAAGCATTTTGTAAGTCAATGAAAACGACAACCATACCGATTGTTGTTCCTAAGAAACCAATCATTGGTGCAGCACCAGCGGCAGTTGCTAAGAAATTCAAACGTTGTTCTAAGCGTAGGATTTCAAATTTTCCTGTGTTTTCAATCGTTGCAGCAATACTTTCGTTTTTAGCAGAACCAATTCTAGAAATACCTTTTCCTAGCATTTTAGCAATTGGGCTATCAGATGAATTACAAATATCTTTTGCACCTTGCAGGTTTCCACTGCTAATTTGACTTTTAACATTATTTAAAAAACCTTGTTCTTCTTTTGTTGCTTTTCTTAGTGCTAGAAATCGTTCAACAAATACGAAAATGGTATAACCAAACATGATTAATAATATCAAATTGATAATCCACCCAATTCCTTGATTTGATTGGTCGATGATATCCCAGATTGGAACGTCCTTAACTCCTGTTGCAGGTTCCGCAGCACCTGTGTTAATTCCCGGATTTGCTTGAAGAAAGAAAAATGAACTCATATTGTTTAAACTTTAAAATTGTTATTTGTTACGATATTAATAAAAACACTCCTATACCAGCGAAGTATCCAATGGCAGCAAGTGCTGAAATTCTTGTTAAATACCAGAAGAACGAAATTTTTTCCATTCCCATTGCTACAACTCCGGCTGCGGATCCAATGATTAACATTGAGCCTCCAGTTCCTGCTGCGTATGCGATAAAATGCCAAATTGTTGCGTCTGTTTCTTGCGTGAACATACCAATACTTGCTGCAACTAAAGGAACGTTATCAATAATTGCAGAAGCAACACCTAATAAAGTAATGAACACACTTTCATCAATTTTAGCACTAACTGTTTGACCAAAATTGAAAATCATCCCCAACGATTCCATTGAAGCAACTGTCATTAAGATTCCTAAGAAAAATAAGATAGAAGGAATTTCAATTTTACTCAAAGCTCTCAAGGTTGGACCGTGGTGTGTTTCTCCTCCTAAATGTTCTCTTTCATTGTGAGAAAAATGAATCGATCTATTCGCAAGAATTTCTGCCGTAACTGCCATAACACTCAATGACATCATCATCCCTAAATACGGTGGTAAGTGGGTAGCTGTTTTGAATACAGGCACCATAATAATCATAAATAAACCAAAAATTAACATAAACGCTCCGTGTTTATTTTGATGTTCGTGTGTTTCTTTTTGATCTATTTCACCTTTAAATATTGGCATAAATGAGGCTATAATTAAAGGAATAACTGTACAAACTATTGCTGGTAAAACCAATAATTTCATCACTTCACCAGTTGTAATTTTATTCGCCATCCAAAGCATTGTAGTGGTCACATCCCCAATTGGAGTCCAAGCCCCACCTGCATTTGCTGCAATAATAATGAATCCAGCATACCACATTCTTGTGTCATTATCCTTGATTATTTTTCGAAGAATCGTTATTAATACAATAGTTGCAGTTAAATTGTCAATGATAGCAGAAAGTAAGAACCCTAGAATAGCTACAATCCAAAGTATTTTGATTTTCTTTTTAGTTTTAATTACATTTTTAATAGAAGCAAATCCTTGAAAGTGGTCTATCATTTCTACAATTGCCATTGCACCCATCAAGAAAATAAGTATCTCAGCTGTTTTTCCGAAATGATGTAAAAGTGTTGATTCTAATAGTTCTGATTTAATTTCGTGATTCGCTTCTCCAATAGAAAATAGTTTTCCTGTGTGCGGGTCAATCCAGTTCTGAATACCATCAATATTTAAGGCTATTGTAGTCCAACAAATTACCATCATCAAAAGAGCAGGAACTAATTTGTCAATCTTAATGGAATGCTCAAGTGTAATAGCAGTGTAACCTAAAATAAATGTTGCGAGAATAAATAATTCCATACTTGCAGTTTTAGTTAACTAATTGTCTCAAAGCAATTTCAAAGGCAGCTTTTGCAATACCCGTATTTTTGGTATTTACTTCAAACGTTTTTTCTAAAGCATTTTTAATAATTACACTTGTATCTTCAAAAATTAATTTGTCTTCGATGCTTTTTAAATCATTACTCATTAAATAAGCAAAAACGCGCGCCATACCACAGTTGGCGATAAAATCAGGAATTAAGGCCAAGTTAGCATCTGCTTTTTCAGCAATTGAACCAAAGAAAATTTCCGGGTCTGCGAAAGGTACATTTGCACCAGAAGAAATCACTTTAACCCCAGCACTTAACATTCTATTTAGTTGGTCTTCAGATATCATACGGCTTCCAGCACAAGGAATGAAAACGTCCGCGCTTAAATCCCAAATTTTTGAATTGATTTCATCATAGCTCATTAAGTTTGAATGCACCAATTCGTTTCCGTCTTTATTAAGGAATAATGCCTTTATTTCCTCAAAAGTAAATCCATTCTCGTTGATCAATCCACCAACTCTATCAATAATCCCAACGACTAATGCACCATTTTGAGCTAAATAATAAGCTGCTGCAGAACCAACATTTCCCCAGCCTTGAACGATAACTTTTTTACCTTTTAATTCTCCACCCCAAATGTCAAAATAATGGCGAATAGATTCTGCTACTCCAAATCCTGTGATCATATCTGCCACAACATATTTTCTTGCTGAATCAGGAGTGAACAATTCATCTTCAATTAGCTTCAGAACTCCTTGACGTAATTGACCAATTCTATTTATTTTTTGTGATTCTTTTGGTTGAAAATGCCCGTTGAAAACACCTTCTTGTGGATGCCAAACACCACAATCTTCTGTAATTGGAATAACTTCGTGGATTTCATCTACATTTAAGTCGCCACCAGTTCCGTAATAACTTTTCAATAATGGAGAAACGGCTGCATACCAGCGACGCAAAACACCTTCTTTACGTGGGTCTTTTGGGTCGAAGTTGATTCCAGATTTTGCACCTCCAATTGGTGGACCAGCAACTGTAAATTTCACTTCCATCGTTTTTGCTAGTGATTCTACTTCGCGTTTGTCAAGTCCAACTCTCATACGGGTTCCACCACCAGCAGCACCACCTCTTAACGAATTAATGACAACCCAACCTTCTGCCTCTGTCTCAGCGTCTTTCCATTCCAAGACAATCTCTGGACGTTTATTTTCAAATTTATGGAGTAAATCTTTCATGCTATTCTTATGTGAAATTCATACAAAATTATAAAAATGAACGATTGAAGGCTTTTTTTCAATGATACTTACCAACAACTACAATGTGGATAAGTGTTATTTCTGCGCTTTATGAAAAATTCCCGAACAAACTTCAATTTCAGCACCTGTAACACTTTTTATTGTAGTTGTTTGATTTCTTAAATAACGTGCTCCTAAAAAAGCAAAAACGATGGCTTCTTTGAAATCAATTATTTCTTCTGAAGGAACAATTACATTTCCTTTAAAGAAAAATTTTATTCGTTCGATTAGAAAAGTGTTCTTTGCGCCACCTCCAGTAATGTAAACTGAATTTATTTTTTCGCTATTTAAAACCCTGATAATTTCAATGGCTGTAAATTCAACTAAGGTTCTCAGTTTATCTTCTAACTTTTTAATTTTGAAAATTATTGGGTTGAATTCACTTTCGAGCCATTCAGTCCCCAACGATTTAGGTGGAGACTGTTTAAAATACGGCAACTTTTGAAGTTCTTCGATAATTCTAAAGTTGATTGTTCCTTTGCGAGCAATTTCACCCTCTTTATCGTAAGAAAGACCAATTGATTTCACAGCTTCGTTCATTGGTAAATTCCCAGCGCAAATATCAAAAGCAATGATTTCATTGTTTTTTTTGAAGCTGATATTTGTAAAACCACCAACATTTAAAAATGCTTGAGCTTTTGATTGAAATAAATTGAAATCTCCAATAGGAACTAATGGTGCACCTTGACCTCCAGCAATTACATCTAAGGTTCTGAAATCATTAATGACATCAATTCCAGTTTTGAAAGCTAAAGTGGTTCCACAGCCAATTTGATACGTAAAGCCATTTTGTGGTTGATGAAAAATCGTTTGTCCATGAGAAGCAATTGCGTCTATCTTGCTTTTATCAATGTTGAATTTCTCAATGAATTCATTCACTTTATCAGCATAAAAACTCCCGATTTCTTTGTCCAGCATTAACATCTCAGGAACTGAAAGCGCTAAATAATTGTGAAGTTGGTTCAGAATTGATTTCGAGTATTGAACCGTTTCATAATTTTTTAGTTCAAAATAAATTTGGTTATTTTCAAAATTGAAACTAACGTGCGCTATGTCTAATCCGTCCAAAGAAGTACCAGACATTAATCCAATAATTTCGATTTTATTCTTGTTTATTTGCTGATTCAAAAGAGAAATTCGTTTATTTTTGTCAAAATTAATTTAATTCGTCAAACTATGAATTTTGAATTTTCTGAAGAGCAATTAGCAGTTAAAGAAGCTGCAAGAGATTTTGCACAAAATGTATTGAAGCCAGGTGTTATTGAAAGAGATAACTTACAAAAATTTCCAGCTGAGCAAATTAAACAATTAGCAGAGCTAGGATTTATGGGTATGATGGTAGATCCAAAATACGGAGGAAGTGGAATGGATACTTTGTCTTATGTTTTGGCAATGGAAGAAATTTCAAAAGTTGATGCGTCAACCTCTGTTTGTATGTCAGTTAACAATTCATTAGTTTGTTGGGGATTAGAGAAATTTGGCACAGAAGAGCAAAAACAAAAATATTTAGTTCCGCTTGCTAAAGGTGAAAAAATCGGAGCATTTTGTTTGTCAGAGCCAGAAGCAGGTTCGGATGCAACCTCTCAGCGTACAACAGCTGTTGATATGGGAGATCATTACATCTTGAACGGAACAAAAAACTGGATTACAAATGGTTCATCAGCGTCAATTTACTTAGTAATCGCTCAAACAAATGTAGAAGCAGGTCACAAGGGAATAAATGCGTTAATCGTTGAAAGAGGAATGGATGGTTTCATCGTTGGAGCAAAAGAAGACAAAATGGGAATCCGTGGAAGTGATACGCATACTTTGTTATTCAACGACGTAAAAGTTCCGAAAGAAAATAGAATTGGTGAAGATGGATTTGGGTTCAAATTCGCAATGAAAGTATTGAGTGGTGGACGTATTGGTATCGCTGCTCAAGCATTAGGAATTGCTGGTGGTGCTTACGAATTAGCTTTAGATTATTCAAAACAACGTAAAGCTTTTGGTAAAGAAATCTACAAACACCAAGCGATTGCTTTCAAATTAGCGGATATGGCAACGGAAATCGAAGCCGCGAAATTATTAGTTTACAAATCAGCTTGGGATAAAGACAATGGTAGAAATTACGACCAATCATCAGCTATGGCGAAATTGTATGCTTCTAAAGTTGCGATGGAACAAACAGTAGAGGCAGTTCAGATTCACGGAGGATACGGTTTCGTGAAAGAATACCACGTTGAGCGTTTGATGCGAGATGCAAAAATTACTCAGATTTATGAAGGAACATCTGAAGTTCAAAAAATCGTTATTTCAAGAGGTATTTTGAACGCTTAGTTCAGTTTAATACTGACAAATTATTTAGGAAATCCCGGAGCGAAAGTTTCGGGATTTTTTTTTGTTAACAAACACAGAATTAACTAACAACATGAACAAATAGGTGACCTTTGTGTTAAATTTACACCAACATTGAATTATTTTTTTTTGAATTAAAAAAAAAGTTGTAATTATGTAACCCAAAAGAATTGTTAATACTCAATTTATTAACCGCGATATGAAAAGAAATATTCAAGCGTTATTACTTGATAACGTTACTCTTAATGCAGAAATAAGTGAAACTTCAAAAGGTTTATTTTGTCAAAAAAAAGAAAAAGCGTTTTCTATGAAAGATTTGTTGAGATTTAGGTTGATACCTTTGTTGGCATTCTTTATTTTGTTTGGTGGTGGCAATGTTTGGGGGCAAGCGACCATTGGTATTTACGAAAGCTATGCTATTTTGAATATCAACAGTGGTGGAAATACCTACTATGATTTAAATGCAGCTACAGGAAATACTGATTTTAATAATGCCAACTTAGGAACTTTTTTGTCTGGAACTAATACACTTGTCTTTTCAGGAGGAGAGAATAAAACATTCAAATGTAGCGGAGGAAATGTTACGGGAGGTAATATTTACTACCGTGTCTATTTGAGTAGTGGTAGTGGCGGCAGTTATACTGGATTGGGTATGTCTTTTGTTTCTAATGATGCAGGAGGCTGCGGTGGTAACCAAACATGGCGTATCAACAATAATTCTACAAATATCATCTCTGGCTTAGCTCCTGGTGCATATACGTTAGAGGTCTATTCCGATGCACCTGGATTTCCTTCAACTGCTTTTGCTAGCAATGGAGGAGCAAATTACAAAGCTAGTTTTACTGTTGTTACCCAATTGTATAGTAAATCCTCTGGTTCTGCTAATCTACAAACATTAAGTAATTGGGGGACAAATACTGATGGATCTGGCACTGCGCCAGCCAACTTTACAACTGCAGGAATCACTTACAACATTCGTAATAGTTCTACAGCATCTATCGGTGCAAACTGGACGGTTTCTGGTTCGGGTTCAAAAATCGTTGTTGGAAATGGCACCAATGCGTGTAATTTCACAATACCAAGTACTTTAGTTGTCACCTCTCCAGCAACGGATGTGTCTTCTAATGGAACTATAACAAGAACTTCTTCAGGTGTTCAATCATTTGGAACATTGAATGTTTTGGCTGGAGGAACATATGATCATAATTACGCTACAGGTTCGTTACCAACTGCCACATGGAATGCTACTTCAACTTTGCTTGTTAGTGCTGATTTGCAGGCTAACAACTTTTCCGGAGTTACTTTTGGAAATGTCACTTTCAGAAACGCAGCAAGTACAACTATGTTTACTAGTACTTCAGCAAATGGTACAGCAACAATTGCCGGTAATTTAACCTTAGAAGGAACAGGTACAGTAGTTGTGTCGAATCAAGCTAGTTTCGCTGCTACCCTGTCTATTTCTGGTAATTTGGTTATTTCGGGAAACTCAATATTAAGAATAGAAAATGTTGGCAGTGCTGCAGCTTCATTAACCAAGACCATTGTTGTGACAGGGAATTATACACAAACTAATGGAACTCTAGATTTAGCAACAAATACAAGTGCTTCTATTACATTTCCAACAAGTCCACGTTTGTCAATTTTGGAAGTTAAAGGTAATTTTACACACACCGGTGGCACAATTACTGAAAATGCTACAGATGCAGATATGATCACACGTGTGTTATTATCAAAAACTTCAGGTACCCAAACACTTGAAAGTACCGGACAAACAAACGCGGTAAATTTTAACGTTGCAGGTTCAAATGCACAGTGTGTTGTTTCAGCAACAAAGACATTTACTTTGAGTTCGGGTTCTTCAATGACAATAGGAGCGGGAACATCTGCTCCTGACTTAAGTGTGAGTGGTACTTTTTTAAATCAATCTTCGACAAGTTTAACAGTTGCATCTGCTACGATTACGATAAATAATGGGGGAACTTATGTTCACAATACAACATCTTCTGCAGGAACTCCTTTAGCTGTTACTAGTTTTAGCAGTGGAAGCACTATGATTTACAGAGGCTCATCTACTCTAACACCATCTATTAGTCTTAGTGGTAGAACATATCATCACTTAACAATTGAGTCAACATCAGGTGCATTATCTCTTTCAGGAACAGGTGGTAGCAGTTTAATAATAAACGGGGATTTAACTGTAGGTGCAAATTGTACATTTAATCCTAATGTAACAGCAACACCAGGTCATTCAATCCAAGGTAATATAACGATAGGTTCAGGTGGAACTTTAAATTACAACCCTGCATCTGCTGGAACAATAAATTTAAATGGTTCTGGAACTCAAACAATAAGTGGTTCTGGAACTTTTACAACAGGTGCTAATGCTACCTTACTAGTTGCAGCCACGTCAACAATCGATTTTGGTGCCACAAATGCCATTACTGGTTCTGGAACTTTTACAACCTCATCTGGTTCAACTTTAATTACAGCAAATACAAGCGGAATCAATGGTTCTTTAACTTTATCAAATAGAACATTGAATGCAGGTACCAACTACACTTTCAACGGTTCGCCTGCTCAAGTAACTGGTGCTGCTCTTTCTGCTGCTAATAATATTACATTAAACAATAGCAATGGTTTAACTTTAAGTGCGAACACCTCAATTACGGGAACGCTTACTTTAACAAGTGGGAAATTAACAACGAATGGGAAAACACTGGCATTATCAAACGCTGTATCGGGTGCTTCATCTTCCAATTACATTATAGCTGATGCAACTGGTACAGTCACTTTTAACGGAGTTACAA
The DNA here is from genome assembly GCA_044350515.1 of Crocinitomicaceae bacterium. Lineage (GTDB taxonomy): Bacteria > Bacteroidota > Bacteroidia > Flavobacteriales_D > Crocinitomicaceae > UBA952. Next base: position 29,204 of record JBILHL010000012.1, read on the forward strand.
CAGCTAGAGTCTTTCCATTGGGAACAGCTTCAGCCTATGCGCCCATGACAGTAACTGCAGGTAGTTCGACTAATTATACCGCTTACGTTACTGGAACATCTACTTGGCCAGGCTCATGTACTCCTACTGCAACAAGTCAAATGGTTAACCTTGCCTGGGGTTTAAGTGGTTCAAATACACCATCGCAAGTTGTTTTTCAATGGCCCGCCGGAAGTCAAGCAGGCTCATTTGATCCAGCAACATCTTGTGATTTAGGAAGATACAATACTTCTTGTCCTTATAATGTTACTAACATATCTGCAGCTTCAGGTAGCGGACCTTACACCTTGACTTGTACCACTGGATTAGGTTCAACAAGCAATATTTATGTTATTGGAAATCAAAACGCAGTTTATATTGCTGCTCCAACTATAACTACTACGGTTGCTGCAAGTTCAATTACAAATTCAACCGCATCATCAGGTGGAGAAACATTAACTGGCGAAGCAATAACTGCAAAAGGTGTAGTTTGGAACACATCCACGGCACCAACTGTTGCACTTTCAACTAAAACAAATGATGGCACAGGAACAGGAAATTTCACTTCTTCAATTACATTATTAAGTCCAGAAACACTTTATTATTTGCGTGCTTATGCAACAAATACGGGTGGCACTGCTTATGGAGATGAAAAAACCTTCCGTACATTATCCAATCCTTCGACCGCTCAAGCGACTAGTTTGAGTGCTACAGCCACTTCTTCAAGTAATATTGATTTGACATGGAGCGGGGCAACTTTCCCACTTTCTGGAGCAACCAGCAAAGGTTATGTTTTACTTAGAGCTGTTTCTCCAAATTCACCTTCACTTGGCAACTCAAACGGTTCTGCTCCATCAGCAGGTTCAAATACCACAATAGTTTCAAGTGTAATTGCAGATAATGCAACATCTTATTCTAATTCTGGATTAGCATCTTCAACACAATACAATTATTTGTTAATTCCATATACTTATGATGGAACGAATGCATCAACTTATAATTATTTAACCACTTCAGCACCTACATCTAATGCAACAACACAATCTGGGTCAACACCACCAGTTTTAACTACTTCATCAGCTTCAACTATAACTGCAAGCACAGCAACATTAAATGGAGATATTACATCAGATGGTGGAGCAAGCGTTACTGCAAGAGGTTTTGTTTATAGTACTTCTGATGCAACTCCAACTATTGGTGAAGGAGGAGTAACTGATCAATCTTCCGGTTCTGGCACGGGCACTTTCAACTCAAGTGTATCTTCGTTGTCAGCCAACACAACATATTATTACCAAGCTTACGCAACAAATACTTCGGGTACTAGCTATGGAGGAGTTATTTCACTTACAACGTTAAAAGCAGAACCAAGCGCTCAAGCTACTTCAATAGTTTTTAGTTCGATAACAACATCATCTTTCAATTCTGCGTTTACTGCTGCATCGGGAAGTCCGGATGGTTATCTTGTTATCAGAAGTACATCAGCCAGTTTATCTTCTGATCCAGTTGATGGAACAACTTACACAGCGGGAAATTCCCTTGGCGGTGGTACCGTTGTTAGTGTGGGTTCAACCATTTCCGGTATTGCTAATACAAGTTTAGCAGCTGGTACAACTTATTACACATTTGTTTTTGCTTACAATAACAGTGGAGCCAATATAGATTATTTGGTTACTTCTCCATTAAGTTCAAGTACTATTACAATAACAGATGCTCCAGCTACTCCAACTTTTAGTAGTATTACAAACACTGGCTTTACAGTTGATTGGACAGCAACATCGGGTGCAAGTACTTACCGTTTGGATGTTTCCACAGCTTCAAATTTTGCTAGTTACGTGAGTGGTTATCAAGATTTAACTGTAAATACCAATTCGCAATCCGTAACAGGATTAACTGCTAATACTTTATATTATGTTAGAGTTAGAGCCGTAAATGCTTCGGGAACATCCGCAAATTCAACTTCCTCAAATTCAGCAACTCTACCGAACGTACCTACAGTTGGAACAGCAAGTTCGATAACAACATCCGGTTTAACGGCAAACTGGTCAGCCCCAAGTTCGCAAGGAGCGGTAACTTTCACTTATACAGTGGAATTATCAACTAATTCAAGTGATTTCACAAGTCCAGTTTCAACAGTTTCAAGTATTGCATTAGGAACAACGTCAAACGCTTTTACAAGTTTAACGGAAGGTACAACTTATTACTACCGAATAAAAGCAGTTAACAGCGCAGGAAGCAGCGCGTGGAGTTCGGTTAGTGCAGGTGCGACGACGTTGACAAGTTCAATTTCATTGACAGCATTGGGGACTTCATCAACACAGGACTTCAATACACTGGCCACTTCGGGTACGTCTTCAACTTTACCGGGTGGATGGTACTTATCTGAATCAGGCTCGAGTGCTAATTCTACCTTAAGTGCTAATGATGGATCAGCTAATTCTGGCGAAACCTATAGTTACGGAACATCGACAAATTCTGACAGAGCATTTGGAGGATTACGATCTGGAAGTGTTATCACAACGATTGGTGCTAAATTTCAAAATAATACGGGTTCAGTAATAAATAACTTATCAATTTCTTACATTGGTGAGCAATGGAGATTGGGGTCTACGGGAAGGAATGATAGACTAGATTTTCAATATAGTCTCGATGCGACATCCATAGCGTCAGCAGGAACATGGAACGATGTGAATTCATTAGACTTTTCAGGTCCAATTTCTTCTGGTACTACTGGTGCGTTAAATGGTAATTCTTCCTCAAATCGAACGGAAATAATACATACAATAACTGGATTGACGATTGCTGATGGTGCTATATTCTACATTCGTTGGTCAGATGTTGATGCTTCGGGTGCGGACGATGGGTTAGCTATAGATGATTTCTCGATCAAACCGTGCGGAACAGTTTCAGCGCCAACAGCAAGTGATCAAGCATTTTGTTCAGCTACATCACCTACTGTCGCGAGTTTAACAGCAACCGGAACTGCTCCTCAATGGTATAGTGCTTCAACAGGAGGTACGGCATTGAGCACTTCAGCGGCTCTAACAAACAGCACAACCTACTATGCAAGTCAAACAGTTGATGGATGTGAAAGTGTTACTCGAACACCGGTTGTTGTAACGGTAAATACTAATACATCTGCTCCAATTGGAAGTGCAACTCAAACTTTTTGTTCTTCGGATTCCCCAACAGTTAACGAATTATCAGCATCAGGAACTGCTATTCAATGGTATGCAGCTTCCTCAGGAGGTTCTGCTCTAGCCACAAGTACCGCATTGGTAAATGGAACACATTACTATGCTTCACAAACAACAAACAGTTGTGAGAGCACAACGCGATTGGACGTGACTGCATCTTTTATTTCATCGGGAAATTGGCTCGGAATTACAGATACAGATTGGAATACAGCTTCGAACTGGTGTGGAGGTGTACCAACATCTTCAACGAATGTTGTAATCAATTCAGGTGCTTCAAATTACCCTAATTTAAGCTCAGGTGCTGATGGATTAGCGAATAGTGTTACAATAAATAGTGGTGGATCATTAACAATAAGTGAAACAGAAACGTTAACCATTACTTCTGGTGGTAGTTTCACAAATAACGGTACGTTTACTTCAAACTCAGGAACTTCAGTACTATTTGCAGGATCTGGAAGCATTTCAGGAGCAGTAACGTTTAACAACTTAACTACTTCAGGAACTCTAACACCAAGTACTACAACTACGATTAATGGAATACTTACACTTAATAGCGGAGGAACTATTTCTACTAATAGCCCAATTTTTGGAGCTTCATCAACATTAAATTATAACTATGGTGGAGGTTTTGGTGGAAAAAGAAATCAATCAACTGAATGGCCGTCAACCAATGGCCCATCGAATATAACTATCACTAATGGTAGTTGGATACAATTAACTGGAGATCGAAGTATTTCTGGAAACGTAACTATAACCAATGGTGCATTACAATCTAGTGGTGGCAGAACATTAACAATGAATGGAACTACACAATCAATTACAGTAAGTACAACATCAGGCGGAGCAATTTATGGAACAGATAATGGTTTTGGAAATGATTTAAGCCTAAACATTTCAAATGGTTCAACTACCACTTTTACAGGAGATGCTACTTCAAGTAATGACGATGAGAAGAAATTCCTTGGAATTACTATAAGTTCCGGAGGTACACTAATTTTAGGACGTGGAATTTTATGTAAGTATGGAACTTTTACTGTAAATGGAACTCTACAATTAAATGCTAATGGTTATGTTCAAAGCACGAATGGTGTAGCTCCAACTTATGGTGGTTCTTCAACATTAGTTTATAATTCTGGTGGTTCTTATGGTAGAGGAATAGAATGGAATGCGACAAATGGTGCAGGTTATCCTAATAATATTCAAGTATCAAACAATACAACTCTTAATGTAAATAATGGAGCGAATGTTGCCCGTCAGATAGCAGGTAGTTTAACAATAGATGCAGGAAGTACTTTATCGCTTGAAAATATGACAAGTGGGTCATTTGAGATTGGGCTAACTGTTCTTGGCAACATTTTAAATAGTGGTACAATTACATTATCTTCTTCAACAGAACGCTTAAGATGTGTTAATTTCACTAACAACAGTGGTTCAACTGCAATTCTTTCATCAAATGTTGGAGGTGATTTAGAAATTACTGGAAACTTATTAGACAATGGAACATTTACATCTAATAATCGGGCTGTTTTCTTTAGTGGTACAGGAGTACAAGACGTAAGTGGTTCTGGTACATTTAATATTGACTACATTGTTTCTAACAAAGCGTCTGGTACGATTCGAATGCTCACAAATTTATTAGTTGAGGGTCCCAATGGCGGAAACGCATTAACACTTTCGAATTCTACAGATATTCTTGATTTAAACGGTTTCACATTAACACTTGGGAAAACAAGCACTGCGTCTGGATTGTCAGGAAATGGTTTTGTTCGTGGAAGTGCTACTTCATCTCTTTCAATTTTAGGTACTGGATCACTAGGAACTTTGCGACTTGATCAAACTACACCAAATACAACCAATACTTTACAAAACTTAACTATTAATCGTACCTCAACAGGTTCTGTAACTTTGGGTAATAATTTAAGGATAGAAGAAACGCTAACACTTACGGAAGGTTCTTTTGTCGTTGGCGCAAACACTTTAACTATTAATGGCAATCTGATCAGAACATCCGGTAGCATTGATGGTACAAATAATTCCGCGAATGTCGTTTTTGCTGGTTCGGGTACAACAGAAGTTCCAGTTTCTGCTTTGGGAACAAATCTGACCAATTTAACGGTTAATAAATCAGGATTAGTTCAATTAGGTGGAGATGTTACTGTGAATGGGATTTTAACGATGACTTCGGGCGATTTGGAATTAGGTACTGGAAACTTAACGCTTGGATCTAGTGCATCCGTTTCTAATGCAGGAGCAAGTTCACACATTTTGGCAACATCAACTGGAGAATTAAGAAAAATATACAGCGGTTCAGGCTCTTTTACATTCCCTGTTGGTGATGGAACGAATTACACGCCTGCTGTAGTTGATTTTACTTCTGCTGGTTCTTTCAACGGAGAAACAAACGATTATCTTGGTGTTCGATTGAAAACGACAAAAGTTACGAACATGAATTCAAATAATACGAGTTATATAAATCGCTCTTGGTTCATTGAGCCACATAATTCAGCAAGTGGTTTCACTTATACAGTTAACTTATCCTACACTGATAATGATGTAGTAGGTACGGAAAGTGAAATTCGTCCTGTTAAATTAAGTTCAGGTGTTTGGCAATATCCAGGTGACGCATCGTTTGATGATGGAACGCAATTAACCGGCACATCTGGTTCAATTAACACGAGTTCGAATGTTTTAACATGGTCTGGTTTAACATCTTTCAGTGAATTTGGTGGTGGTGGACAAGGAGGTCCGCTTCCTGTTGAGTTACTTTCTTTCAACGCTTTCTGCGAAGACGACATAATATCTTTCTCATGGTCAACGGCTTCCGAGCAAAATAGTTCGCATTTCAATATTGAAAAATCAAGTAACGGTTTAGATTGGAGAGTAATTGGAACTGTTTTGGCAGCAGGAAATTCAACGGAAGAAATCGACTATTCATTTGTTGATTCTGAGAAGTCAAATAAACAAAATTATTACCGATTAAACCAAGTGGATATTGATGGCAAAAATAAATTGTATGACCCAATTTTCATTGATTGTGAAGGAAATGCTAATCAAATGAAAACATATCCAAATCCTAGTAAAGATGGTTTTAATATTGCAATTAGCGATTCAAAATTAGTCGGTGAAGCAAGTTTAATCATTCGTGATGCAATGGGTAAAGTTGTGTTAACAAAAACAATTTCAATCGCTGAAGGAATGAATTTATTCCCAATTGCTGCAAACGAAATCGAAAATGGAGTTTATTTTATTACGATTGAAAATGAGTATAACAACACAAAAACAATTAAACACGTTAAAAACTAAACATAAAAGCTAGTTTAGAAAATTAAATCCCAGCTGAAAGGTTGGGATTTTTTTGTTGTCCTGTTTTTCAAATTTGATATTAATGTAACTTCGCACATTCGTAACTCAAAATGAAAACTTTAATACATTTTTTTGAAGGATTAGACCCCGTTTTTGCAGCTTTTATTGCAACGACATTTACTTGGTTAGTAACTGCCTCTGGCGCATCTTTGGTGTTTTTTTTTAAGACGATTCACCGTGGTGTTCTCGATGGAATGCTTGGTTTCACGGGAGGTGTTATGGTAGCAGCAAGTTTTTGGTCCTTGTTAATGCCGTCTATTGAGTTGTCTGAACGTTTTTACCCATCTATGCCTTGGATGCCAGCAGCTGTTGGTTTTCTTACTGGAGCACTTTTTCTTTTTTTCCTTGATAAAAGTATGCCTCATTTACATATTAATTTTAGTGAAAATGAAACTGAAGGAGTAAAAACACAATTACATAAAACGACTTTATTAGTACTTGCAATTACACTTCACAATATTCCTGAAGGTTTAGCTATTGGTGTTTTGTTTGGTGCTGCAGCTAATGGAATGGAAGGAGCAACTATAGCTGGTGCGATAACGTTGGCTATTGGAATTGGAATCCAAAATTTCCCAGAAGGTTTTGCTGTAGCTATGCCATTGAGAAGGGCAGGGGCAAGCCGATTTAAAAGTTTTTGGTATGGTCAGCTTTCTGCAATTGTAGAACCTATTGCAGGTGTAATTGGTGCTGCTGCAGTAATTTATATGGAACAGCTTTTACCATTTGCTCTTGCTTTTGCCGCTGGTGCAATGATTTTTGTTGTAGTTGAAGAAGTTATTCCGGAAACTCAACGCGATAAATATACGGACGTTGCTGTACTTGGGTTTATCGGAGGATTTGTTTTAATGATGATCCTAGATGTTGCCTTGGGATAAGTTAATTTTCTGGAGTAACCATGAGCAAGGGGTTTTGCAAAAGGCTTTTTGTTTTACTTATTAAGACTTTTTGTTCTTGTAGTTAAGAATTCAAATTATAAAACAGCAATAAAATTTGAATAAAATTCCTTTTAAAAACTTCCTAAAATGAAAAATCTCGAACACTGAAGCATTCGAGAAATTCCTTTGTACGGAAGGTGGAAGCCAATCCGTATATCGTTTGTACGTTAATGTAAAACAAAAAACCCCGAAATTAATCAGGGTTTTAATGTACTCGAGGCGGGACTTGAACCCGCACGCCCAAAAAGAGCACAGGATTTTAAGTCCGGCGTGTCTACCATTCCACCACTCGAGCATAGACGAGCGAGAGACGGGATTCGAACCCGCGACCCCGACCTTGGCAAGGTCGTGCTCTACCAACTGAGCTACTCTCGCTTGAATCGAGCTCACTTCCGAATATCGGACGAACTCTCAGCTTTTATTTCAATCTTACTTTTCTCTTTTGAAAAGACCAAATTTGATTGGGCGACAAAGATAAATATTTTTTTTCTTTCTGAATACAGATTTCTAAAAAAAAAGAATTAAATCTCTTAAAATCCTTTATTCAACCGAACAATCATATTTGAAAAAAGTAAACCAGCTGTTAACGAAGCGGCTGATAATAAGGTTGTAAAGGCACTTTCGATTCCATTTAATGTTTGTTCGTTTACTAAAGCAGTAACACTTTTAAATCCAATTGATCCAGGTACTAAAAGGATTATTCCCGGTACTAACATCAAGGTCACAGGTTGTTTAATAACTCTAGACAAGGTGTTTGAAACAATTCCTAGAGAAAATGCAGCGAAAAAAACAGAAAGCTCACCGATATTGAACGTACTGAAATAAGAAACACTGTAGTAAGAAGTAACACAAGCTAAAAGCATCCAAGGATAGTGTTTTATTTGCGCTTTGAATAAAACTACAAATCCAGCTGGAACCAATACTATAGCAATGTAACTCATCCATTTTGGAATTTCAACGAAATGAATGAGTGAAGGAGATAATTCAAATTGTGCTGCTAACTGATTTCCCAAGCCAATTCCAACAGCAATCATTACAAATGTTACGAGCGCATTTGAAAATCGAACGGTTCCAGATTGTGCGTGACCATTCGCCAATTCAGTTACTGAAAGGGATAAAGTAAAACCGGGAATCAATAAGATCAGACCAGTTATGGTAGCAATCTCAATGGAATATTCTCCAGCCCAAACTACCGACCATTTGGCAAAAAAAATGGCGAAAGTTGCCGAGAAAAGTACTGCTAATCGGGATAAGTTGGGTAAAAATGCAAGCAATTCCATAAGAATTCCAATCATCAATCCTATTATACCTGAAATTAAAATCTCTGTCCAGCCTCCACCAAACAAACAAGCTGCACTAGATGTAGATATTCCAATTGAAAAAACTGTAATGAGTGCGCCATAACGTAGCGGAAGTGAATTAATACGTTCCAACTCTTCCTTCGCTCCTGAAAGACTGAGATTTCCTTTCATTACTTTGTCAATAAGTTGATCTAATAAGGTCATTCTCTCAAAATTCAAATCAGACCCTTTACACTTTTTCATATGCGTTTTAGAACTTCCTTCCGTTGAAAATGAAATTAAAAGCAATTCTGGTGTTGCTGAAAAATCCGCAACGATTCCAATTGATTCACAAACCATTTGCATCGTGTTTTCCAATCGATGTGCAGGAATTCCATTTTGATGAATTGATTCCGCCAAAGCGATAATGAAGTTCTCTTTTTCAGACATGGCGCAAAATTAGAACTTTATAAGTGAGAAAAATAGAATTTTAGTTAGGTTCTTTTGGCGAGATTTATTAAACGCATAAATCCATTTTTAGAACAATTATTTTTATTGAAGGAAAAATAATTAAATTTATCAATTAATTGCTCGGTTTTTTTGTTTTCAAATTACACGATAACAGTATTTTAGTTTATATTTTTAAATATTTAGTTTGTGCCAAAAAATATAGAATTACTACATTTTGGCACAATCTCAATTAATATAATTCGTTTCAGATTGTGCCAAAAACTAAATTTTTATTAATTTTGGCACAAACTCAAAAGAAAAATAAATTAAAATGTCTCGATTTGTCGTTGGTAGATATAGAGAAAAAGAAAAACTCGATGATGCACTAAATAGTCATCGTTCAGAACTTATTGCTGTTTATGGACGTAGACGGATTGGGAAAACGTACCTCATCCGCGAACATTTTACCAAAAACATCATTTTTAGTTTCACTGGATTAAGTGATGGAAACAAAACCCAACAACTAAAAAACTTCACCTTCAAGTTAAGAGAAGTAAGCAATTCAGTTGAATTAGAACGACTTCCAGAAGATTGGCTCGAAGCTTTCGTTTATCTAAAGAAATTCCTGCAACAACAAAAATCCTCGGCTAAAAAGAAGGTTATTTTTATTGATGAATTTCCTTGGTTGGACTCCCAACGTTCTGGTTTTCTTGCAGCTTTCGAAAATTTCTGGAATGATTACTGTACCACAAGAAACGATTTGATTGTAGTGATTTGTGGTTCGGCAGCTTCCTATATGGTCAAAAAAATCGTGTTCAATAAAAAGGGTTTGAATAAGCGTATTACGCAAACGATAAAGCTGAAACCATTTAATTTACAGGAAACGGCTGAATTTTTTCAATACAAGAAAATTTCGTTGGAACGTATGGAATTACTGAAAATCTATATGACTTTTGGTGGCGTTGCTGAATACTTAGAAAACATAAAAAAAGGAGAGTCTTCCGTTTTGGCAATTGATCGTTTGTGCTTTGAAGAAGGTGCTTACTTGGAAAATGAATTTAACGAAGTCTTCAAATCGCTTTTCGAAGAAAATTCCTACCACCATCAAATTATGATTGCGCTCTCCAAAAACCAAAAACAAGGAATGAAACGCGAAGATATTTTAAAGCAACTTCAAATTTCTTCTGGGGGACGTTTTTCAGATGCGCTCGACGATTTAATTCATTCCGGTTTTGTATTGAAATATCAGGCTTATGCTGCCAAGCGAAAAACGAATTTGTATAAAATTTACGATGAATTCTGCTCCTTCTATTTGCAGTTTATGGTCAAGTACAAAGGTTCAAAATGGACTGAAATCTATCAAAAACCAGCTTACACAACTTGGAGTGGTTATGCGTTTGAAACGATTTGTCTGAAACACAGTCAAGCAATAAAAAAAGCGTTGAAATGTGAGCAAATAAAATCTGAAAATTACGCTTGGCACAATGAAAATGCACAAGTTGACTTAGTCATTGACCGCGATGACAACGTAATAAACCTTTGTGAAGTGAAGTTTTGGAACGACGAATTTACAATCGACGAAAACTACTTACAACAACTTCGTAAAAAGGAAAATGAACTCAGAGCAGGAACCAAAACCAAAAAAGCACTGCATACCGTTATGCTAACAACTTGGGGCGTGAAAGTAAACGAATACAGCACAGCGATTTTATCACAGAATCTTAAGGCGGATAGTTTGTTTGAAGGTGGAAACTTAGGTTTTTGAGACGGTTTAAAAACAGTTTAAAACTCTTTCTTATTTCGATTGTTCATTGATTTACATTTCACATTGAAATCGTATATTTGACCCCGCATTAAAAACTCATTTTATGAATCCTTTTTCTAGAAGACACATCGGTCCAAGCGAAGCTGAAAAGCAAGCGATGTTGCAAAAAATTGGAGTTAACTCAACAGCAGAATTAGTTGACAAAACGATACCATCTCACATTCGTTTGAACGGTGAATTGAACATCGCAGACGCAATGACCGAGCAAGAATATTTGCAGCATATCAATGAGTTAGGAAAGAAAAATCAGGTGAATAAGTCGTTCATCGGAATGGGTTACAACGAAACAATCGTTCCTTCCGTGATTTTGAGAAATGTGTTGGAAAATCCAGGATGGTACACGGCTTACACGCCTTACCAAGCTGAAATTTCACAAGGACGTTTAGAAGCATTGTTAAATTTCCAAACGATGGTTTTGGAATTAACAGGGATGGAAATCGCAAACGCATCTTTGTTAGATGAGGCTACAGCAGCAGCAGAAGCAATGATTATGTTCTACAATTCGCGTTCAAGAGCAGATATCAAAGAAGGAAAAAATAAATTCTTTATCGCATCGACAGCATTTCCACAAACGATTGATGTAGTAACAGGTCGTGCTTTAAATTTAGGAATTGAATTGGTAATCGCTGACCCAGCAACTTTTGAGGCTGATGCTCAATTTTTCGGTGCTTTGGTACAATATCCAGATGCAAATGGAGCAATTACAGACATCGCTTCATTCATCACAAAAATGAAAAACTTTGGAATTCAGGTGGCTGTTGCTGCTGACATTCTTTCTTTAGTAGTTTTAAAATCTCCAGGTTCTTTAGGAGCAGATGCAGTGTTGGGTTCGTCTCAACGTTTCGGTGTACCAATGGGTTACGGTGGTCCTCACGCAGCATTTTTCGCAGTGAAGGAAGATTACAAACGTAATTTGCCAGGAAGAATTATCGGTGTTTCTAAAGATGCTGATGATAATATGGCGTTGCGTATGGCTTTGCAAACACGCGAGCAACATATCAAACGCGATAAAGCAACTTCAAATATTTGTACAGCTCAGGCTCTTTTGGCTGTTATGGCAAGCATGTATGCGGTTTATCACGGTCCAAATGGAATGAAAGCGATTGCAACACATGCTCATAAATTAGCGGCTACAACGGCATCAGGTTTAAATAAATTAGGTGTTTCATTAGGTGCAAACTCTTATTTTGATACTATTTGGTTGAAAGGTGTTGATTGTGCTTCAATACGTACAAAAGCAGAAGCAGCAGGAATGAACTTCAACTTTTTGAACGATTCAGAATTAACGATTAGCTTCGGTGAGCCACATACATTAGCAGATGTTAATGCAATTTTAGCTGTTTTCGGAAATGAAACAGTTTCTGAGCTTTCAGGTGTTGCTTTAACAGATGAAGTTTTAAGAACAGATGCTGTTTTTTCTCACAAGGTATTTAACAGCTATCATTCAGAATCACGAATGATGCGTTACTTGAAACGTTTGGAGAATAAAGATTTATCATTGGTTCACAGTATGATTCCATTGGGATCTTGTACAATGAAATTAAATGCTGCAAGTGAATTGATTCCAATTACGAATCCACAATTTGCGAACATGCATCCATTTGCACCGCTTTCACAAGCTGCAGGTTACCACGAAATGTTCCGTCAACTAGAAAAAGATTTGTGTGAATGTACTGGATTTGCTGCTGTTTCATTGCAACCAAACTCTGGCGCACAAGGTGAATACGCTGGTTTGATGGTGATAAAAGCATACCATGAATCTCGTGGCGATTTCCATAGAAAGAAAATGATTATTCCTTCGTCTGCACACGGAACAAATCCTGCGTCAGCTGTTATGGCTGGTTTTGAAGTAGTTGTTACAGGTTGTGATGAAAACGGTAATATAGATGTAGAAGAATTAAAAAGAGTAGCTATTGAATTAAAAGATTCATTGGCAGGATTGATGGTAACTTATCCATCTACTCATGGTGTTTTCGAAGAAGAAATTCGCGAAATCACTTCTATCATCCACGAAAATGGTGGTCAAGTGTATATGGATGGAGCGAACATGAATGCACAAGTAGGATTAACAAATCCAGGAAATATTGGCGCTGATGTTTGTCACTTGAATTTACACAAAACGTTTGCAATTCCTCACGGAGGTGGTGGTCCTGGAATGGGTCCAATTGGTGTAGCAGCGCATTTAGCACCGTTCTTGCCAGGAAGTCCGATTATTGAAGCGGGTGGTTCAAATGCTATTCATGCAGTTTCTGCTGCTCCTTACGGAAGTGCTTTGATTTTGTTGATTTCTTACGGATACATCAAAATGTTAGGTGCAGTTGGTTTACGTGAATCAACTGAAATTGCGATTTTAAATGCTAATTACATCGCTGCTTCTTTGAAAGGACATTACGATATTTTGTACACAGGAAAAAATGGTACAGTTGCTCACGAAATGATTTTAGATTGCCGTGATTTCAAACGCACTTCTGAAGTTGAAGTTGCCGATATGGCGAAAAGGTTGATTGACTTTAATTTCCACGCACCAACGGTTTCTTTCCCTGTTGCAGGAACATTAATGATTGAGCCAACTGAATCTGAGGACAAAGAAGAATTGGATCGTTTTATTGAAGCGATGATTAAAATTCGTGAAGAAATTCGTGAGATTGAAAATGGTCACGCAGATAAATCGAACAACTTATTGAAAAATGCACCACACACAGCGGATTGTATCATTAATAAAGATTGGAATTATCCCTATTCACCACAAGAAGCGGTTTATCCTTTGCCTTACTTAAAAGAATTTAAATACTGGGTTCCTGTTCGTCGTGTTGACAATGCTTATGGCGATAGAAACTTGATTTGTTCTTGCCCGAGTGTGGAAAGCTACGCTTTAGCGAACTAAATAACTTATAATTGCGAGTTGCGAACGAAATTCCAACTCGCAATTTATTTTAAGATATTTCGTTTGCAATTTGCAACTATTTAATTCGCAATTATTATGAAACTCGACATCCTTGCCATTGCAGCACATCCTGACGACGTTGAACTATCAGCTTCGGGAACACTTATGCGCTATGTTGCGGAAGGGAAAAAAGTTGGGATTATAGATTTAACAGAAGGCGAATTAGGAACAAGAGGCACAGTTGAAACGCGTTATGAAGAAGCGGCAGAAGCATCCAAAATTATGGGATTATCGGCACGTGAAAACTTACGAATGCCCGATGGATTTTTTGAAGACAATGCAGAAAACAAACGCTTAATCATTGAACAAATCCGTAAGTATCAGCCGGAAATTGTTTTAGCAAATAGCGTAACCGACCGTCATCCAGACCACGGTCGCGCTGGAAAATTAATCGAAGATGCTTGTTTTTTAGCAGGTTTACGCAAAATCGAAACAAGTTTGGAAGGACTAGAGCAACTGCCACATCGTCCGCGTTTGGTAGCACATTACATTCAAGATTTTTATATTGAACCAGATTTCGTAATTGATGTTACGCCTTTTGTTGAACGTAAAATCGAAGTCATAAAAGCATTTAGAACGCAATTCTACGATCCAAATAGTCCTGAACCAAACACACCAATTTCTGGAGAAGAGTTTTTCGATTTTATCAAAGGTAGAATGCTCAATATGGGACGACCTGCGGGAATGAAATACGCTGAAGGATTTACTGTATCAAGAGTTTTTGGCGTAAAGGATTTGTTCGGAGTGGTTTAATATTCAAGTTATTTATCCTAGTTTAAATAACAATTATTTTTTTTCATAACAAATTCTGATCTACTTTTTTGTAATATTCAATGATACTTTTGTGGCTGCAAGATTTTTTAAGATTTTATTAAAATCCTTAAGATTAACGGAAAGGGTTATGTAATTCAATCAATTGATATAGATTGAATTTTGAAAGGGTGTAATAATTAATCGCAAATCAAAAATTTAACAATTAAACTTTCAAAATCAACACTGTTAGTTTCAAAAGCTTTACTAAATTTGAGAAATCAAAAAAAATAATTATGAAAAGATTTTTCGCCTTTGCTGCAGTTTCTGTAGCTTTAGTTTCTCTTTCTTCATGTAAGAAAGATTACACATGTACATGTAAATTTTCTGGTGTTGGTGCTGGTACTCCTGATCTTAAAATTACTTTAGCTGATATGAAAAAATCAGATGCTAAAGAATCATGTGACGTTTACACTACAACTTACTTAACAGTTGGTGGTAGTTGTTCAATTGACTAGGAAATAGAAAAATAAATTGAATGTGAAAGTGGGTATAAAAGCCCACTTTTTTATTTTGGGGTAGTTTGATAGCGCTTTTATCAAAGGACAAAATTTTGATTTTTCAACTAAACTTTCTTTTTTTTAGTCAATCAATAAAGCTTGTTTATCTTGGTTTTTGCATCAAAATTTATAGTAAAAAAACAGGTATTTCTAGGTATATATTAAAGATTTACAATTGATTAATTTTGACAAATTTTAAAATTATTTAACATGAAAAAATTATTGTCAATCGCTGCTGTAACTGTAGCTTTAGTTTCTCTTTCTTCTTGCAAGAAAGATTACACATGTTCTTGTACTTATACAATTGAAGGAATTGGTGAGCAAACCCAAACTTTAGCTCTTCCTGATGTTAAGAAAAAAGATGCAGAATCTGCTTGTGATACTTGGAAAGCACAATACTCTACTTTTGGTGGAACTTGCGAATTAAAGTAATCTAAAAGATTTTTTTAAACTTTAAAGTGGGTATAACAGCCCACTTTTTTTATTTTTACACATTATGGAAAGTTTTTTTTTAAATCTAGGTTTATCGTTTACGTTAAGTAAAATAGTACCTTATCTTTTATTTGTTATTCTTGGTTTATTTTCGATGTTACTTTTTTTTAAAAAAATCAAAGAAAGTAGAATGGGAAAAGCTTTTAAATTATTTATTGGTTTGATTTTATTCGTTTTGCCATTCTTGATTTATTTTGCCATTCACCCAATTTATGAAGGCGATTTTTCTAATAATTCTTACCCCGTTGAGTCAAAAGTTGACTTCCCAAAGAACAAACAACTAACAATAATTGCTTTAGCCAATTGCCCCTATTGTATTCAGTCAATTGAAACAAGTAAAGTTTTAAAGATGAAAACTCCGTCAATAAAAATTGAATATTGGGTTTTAAGTTCAGACTTAAAAGTTAAATTGAAATATCAAAAATTGGTAGGAAAAACTGCAAGTGTTAAACTAAAAGGAAAATTTTCAGAAGAATTATCAATTATTTCCAAAGGTAGCTATCCAACTTTTGTTTTATCAGAACAAAATAAAGCGATTAAAGCATGGAACAATGATTCCTTTGGCGTAGCAGCAATGGATGAAGTTACTTCAGTGTTTAATCAGAAATAATCGTTTGGAACTGAGAAGCATGGGCGCTGAAATAACCTAAAGCTCCTCCTTTGATGTTTGACTTTGGATTGGCAGGTGAAGCAACACCACCACCAGGACCACTGCTATTTGCAGCTAAACTTTCAAAGTAAAAATGTACGTTTTCATCTACATTCATTAATTGAAGTCCTACCGTATCAAATTTTCGAATCTCTTGGTTAAAGGATTGTAAACCTTGATCATTGTAGTTTCCATCTAAAAACTCATCATCATAAATAAACGATTCAATAAACTCACCATTGATATACATTCTTGCACGGTAGTAATTTCCTTTTCCAGCTGGATCTTGAAAATGAGGAACCACCGAACGACTCACACCGCCAAATCCTAATGTTTTCAAAATACTTAAACTATCTACAGTTGTTCTTACAGGCATTTTACAAATTGAAGTATATACTTTCCCATCGTAAGTTACGGTTAAACTATAGGTTCTTCCTGGCATCCCTTCTAAAGTGGTTGTTTGGTATTTCCCTGGTGAAGTTTCCGTTAAATAAACTGAATTTCCCGCATCGTCACTGATTAAAACAATTGCACCAGAAACAAATAATTGGTCATTTGTAGTTTGAAAGTCTGTTGTTTTTGAAATCGTAATTGTTTGTGGGGTAGAAGGGTCGTCGGTTAATTCACCTTCAATAACAAGCAATGCTTCACTGTCATTGAACTCAATGTCAATAACTTTTTCACAGCTAAATAAGCCAAAGCCAGCAACTAAAAATCCGAGGATGTATAAACTATTTCTCATGATTAAAATTTAAAATTATAAGTAATGGAAGGAACTAAACGGAAAAGGGCAATTTGTACTGCTTCTGTTTTTGTTGGATCAGTTTCGCTTTCACGGAAGGAAATCGTCCAAGCATTTTCTCGTGCATAAGCATTGTAAATCCCAAAATTCCAGCTGCTCTCAAATTTATCAGTTTTCTTGTTGTAATAAGTTACACTTAAATCCAAACGGTGATAATTTGGCATTCTGTATCCATTTCGTTCGGTGTAAAGCCATTGAATATTCCCGTCGATATAGTATTTACCCGAAGGAAAAGTAACTGCACTTCCTGTATAGAAAACCCAGGTAGCAGAAACGGATAATTTATCGTTGATATCATAAATTCCAACAAGAGAAAGGTCATGCGTTCTATCTTGACGCGCTGCATACCATTCGCTGTTGTTGATGCCATCAATTTGTTTTTCAGTGCGCGAAAGCGTGTAGGCTATCCAACCATTGAAACGACCATATTTCTTTTTGAAAAATAATTCCACTCCATAAGCGCGGCCTTTTCCGTAAAGCAATTCACCTTCTACTTTATCGTTTGCAATTGTACTCGCTCCATCTTTGTAGTCGATTTGATTTTGCATGTCTTTGTAGTAACCTTCGACGCTTAATTCATAACGGTTATTAAAGAAATTTCTAAAGTATCCGAATGATAATTGGTCTGAAATTTCAGGTTTTACATTCGCGCTACTTGGAATCCACAAATCCGTTGGAGTAGAGGAGGTGGAATTACTAATGAGGTGTAAATTTTGAACATTGCGTGCATAACCTAATTTGAATGAACTAGCACTGTCAACCATAAACGATGAGGTAAATCGGGGCTCCAAATTAAAGTAATTTTGAACGATTTCGCCTTTTTCAAAAGTTGTAGTTTGAGTCACTTCTCCTTCTGAGTCAAATGAATAGAATTCACCAGCACCCATCAATGAGAAGTTGGTTGCTCGCAAACCATAAATGAAACTTAAACGCTCACTTGGATTCCATTCATGTGAGATATAACCTGCATTTTCCCATGCAAAACGATCTTGCAATTCTTCGAAAGCAAAATTCGGATCATCTGATTCTATTTGTCCCGGTGTTATGGTATGGTGTATGGCGTTTACCCCAAATTTCAATTTGTTTTTTGGATTGATGATGTAAGTAAAATCTTGTTTCAAATTGAAATCTTGAATTTTTGAACGGATATCAACAGCCAAAGTTCCTGTGTTGATTCCAATTTTGTAATTGTAATTACTGAATATAAAGGAGGTGTTAGAAAACAATTTCGGACTAAGAACTGAATTCCAACGAATTGTTCCTGTTGCATTTCCCCAGTTAATTCCGAATAATTCACCTAAACCTAAATTATCTTGACCAAAATAGCCAGACAAGAAAATGCGATTTTTGTCATTGATTTTATAATTAGCTTTTAAGTTTAAATCGTAAAAATACAAGCGATTGTCTTTAAATTCTTCTGTTAGTTTCAAGAAAACATCAGCATACGTTCTTCTACCACTAATCATAAAAGATCCTTTGTTTTTTACAATCGGTCCTTCAACGCTCAAGCGCGAAGAAATGATTCCAACCCCTCCACCAACATGGAATTTTTTATCGTTCCCGTCTAACATTTTGATATCCAAAACCGATGAAGTACGCCCACCATATTGCGATGGCATTCCTCCTTTGTAAAGTGTTACTTCTTTCAAAGCATCAGAATTAAAAGTTGAAAAGAAACCAAGTAAGTGAGAAGCATTATAAACGGGTGCTTCATCTAATAAAATTAAATTCTGATCGGCAGCTCCACCGCGAACAAAAAAACCAGAGTTTCCTTCTCCAGCCGTTTTAAAACCTGGAGTTAAGGTAAAAGTTTTAATAATGTCTTTTTCGCCAGCAAAAACTGGAATTTTCTCCAATGCTTTCACGTCCATTTTAACCATTCCTGTTTCAGCACCAGAAACATTTTTATTTTCTTTTGTACCAGTCACTTTAACCTCTTGAAGCTCTTGAACTTTGTCTAATTTAGGTTTAGTTAAATCAATGTTCACAATTAGGTTTTTTGTCAACTGAATTGGGATTTCTTTTTTCGCAACACCAAATGAGTTGATAACGAGCGTGTAATTTCCCTCTGGAATAGTTAATGAATAAAATCCATATTCATTGGAATAAACCCCAACATTACTTAGTTCTTTTACGCGAACGGCAGTGCTAAGCAATGTTTCACCAGAAGTACTATCTTTAATAGTCCCGCTTACTGTGAATTTTGAAGCTTGGGCATTTACCAAATTAGATGCAAAAAAGAAGCTAAAAATGAGAATTAAAACTCGATTTGAATTGTTTAGAGTTGCTTGAAAACGCATATAAAAATGTCATTATTTGAGGATGCAAAATTCGACATATTAATTTGTAATCAATTCACAATTAATGTGAAGAGAATATTAATTACATGAACGGAAGAAAAATGAGTTATACTTACTTGAAATTACTTTGAAGTGAGTAACTTTTATTTCCAAACCTCTTAACTTGTTTATCTGCTTTCTACAAACCATTAGAATCCTTACTTTTACAGCGTGAAACAAGCATTCCCTTTATTTAAAACTACGGCCTATTTATTTCTCTTTTGGTTTTTAGTTTTTGCTACTCAACGTTTGGTTTTTTCTTTGCTGCATCGCGATGTTTTTGAGAATGGTTTATGGAACTATTTGGGTGTTTACTATCATTCACTTCGCTTAGATTTAGCTACAGCAGCCTTTCTTTCAGGACCAATCATTTTACTTTTGTTAGTACTTTCTTTTTTCCAAAACAAATGGACTAAAGCACTATTCTACTTTGTTTTCGGAACTTTAACCCTAATTGTATCAGCTATTCACAGTGCGGAAATTAACGCCTACTTTGAATGGAATCATAAATTGACTTCGCGTGTTTTTATGCACCTTTCCAACCCTGATGAAGTCGTTCGAACTGCAGATTATGCGTCTACAATTTGGTTTTTTGTACTCCTCCTACTCGAATTAGGAATCAATTTTTTATTTTATAGGAAGCTAATTCACAACAACATTCCAACTTTAAAATCTGAAAATTCCTTACTTAGAAATGCGATTTTAAGTTTTACAACAATTGTTATTCTAAGTTTTTCATTGCTATTTGCAAGAGGCGGATGGCAACAAATTCCAATAAATATTGACGCTGCTTACTATTCAAAAAATCAAAAGCTAAACGATTTGTCGGTCAATTCCACGTACTTTTTTGGTAACAGTTATTTCTTATTCTTCAAAACCGATTTCAATGATATTTTGCCAAACATTCGACCAAGTTTAGCAGAAAAAGTAACGAAATCACTCTTTGCTTTTGACAGAAATCACAGCAATTACATCTTGGAAGACTCGAAGCCGAACTTAGTATTTGTAATTCTTGAAAGCTGGACCGCAAATGCAATCGGATGTTTAAGTCCAACAAAAGGCGCGACTCCGAATTTTGATAAATTGGCTGAAAATGGTGTGTTATTTTCTAACATTTACGCAACCAATACCACTTCAGAAATTGGCAACACTTCTATTTTGGCAGGTTATCCAGGGATTCCAGAGGTTGCAATTTCCCTTTATCCCGAAAAACACAGAAAGATTCGTTCGATTAATCAAGATCTAAAAAAGCAAGGTTATACTTCTTCTTATTTATTTAGTGGTGATTTGAAATACGGAAATATTCAGAGTTTCATTGTTGAGCACGGCTTTGATAAAGTGATGGATGAAAATAGCTTCCCCGCTGGTTTACCAAAAGGAAAACTGAATTATTTTGATAAAGATTTGTATCGCTTTTTTCTCAAAAATATCAATCGTTCCAAAACACCTTTTATGCATTGCGCTTTTACCGGAAGTACGCACTCACCGTATGATTATCCAAAAAAAGGGAAGGGAAAATTTTCAGGTGCCGAGGCTGATTTTATGAATTCAATGGTTTATGCCGATAAATGTTTGGGTGATTTTATCAAAAAAGCTAAAAAACAAAAGTGGTACAAAAATACCATTTTCATTTTTGTGGCAGACCACAGTCACGGTTCGCAAGCAGTTGAAATGCCTTACACCACTGAGTTTTTTAGAATACCAATTTTAATCTACGGAGAACCAATTTTAAAAGAAGCACGCGGAAAAGTTGTGGCAAACATTGGCTCACAAGCTGATTTAGCTTCAACTTTGATGCATCAATTAAGAATGCCAAACGAACAGTACCTTTTTAGCAAGGATTTATTAAGTCCGAATGTGGAGGAATTTGCCTTTCATGCAACTATTCGCGGTTACGGTTTTATTCATCCGAAAGGTCGCTTACTTTACAATTTCGACAGTAAACAATATGGCCAAAATACATTTTCTAAGAAAGATTTCAGAAAAGCCAAACTTATGAGTCAATCTTTGTTTTTGAGTTATTTCCGTCATTTTGATGGCTTGGATAAGCGGGAGGAGTGAAATAGGATTTTTAAGCTAATTTTACCTACCTTAAAACTATATAATTCCCCAAAAGCAGGATGGTTTTGTTCCCTTTTATTGCTTTTAGGCCTACTATTTCCAATTATTCGGATAGTTGGAAACAGTGGTTTAGATAATTTCGGTCAAATTTTTATTCTTTCGTAATTTATCTTCACTTCTTTTATACAATGATTTAGCGGCATTATTTATTTTTCTAACGGAAATTTTTTTCCATTGATTGATATCAGTATTGAATTTGGAATTAAAAAGCAATTTAGATAAATTTTTGAT
The DNA here is from genome assembly GCA_044350515.1 of Crocinitomicaceae bacterium. Classification (GTDB taxonomy): domain Bacteria; phylum Bacteroidota; class Bacteroidia; order Flavobacteriales_D; family Crocinitomicaceae; genus UBA952. The sequence continues at coordinate 51,157 of JBILHL010000012.1, forward strand.
TAAAATATGACTCGCATAAGGATGAGAATTGTTTCTATTTGCATCGTTTGCTTCTGTCACAAATTCTGAGATTCGGTCATAAATAGTTGCTTCTGTACAATACATCAATTCGATGATTTTAGCTCGATATTCCAAATCTGCAGAACTTAAGTTTGGGTAATCGTTTAAATCTGTAAAATGGATACTTTCATGTTTTAAATAGGAAACCTTAAATTTTTCTGAATTTAAATCGTAGCCATTCTTATTGCAATACAAAGTAGCAGACTCTTTTATTGCCCAACCACCAACAGTTGAGGAACCAAAAGTGGCATAATCATCATATCCATTTAAATGGTAACTTTCAATAAAAACAACTTTCGTTTTAATCGTTTGTTTTGGTAAAGTGACTGTATAATGTTTAATCGTTTGTTTATTCCAAATAAAGAGTTCTTGAAAACCGTTGCGAAGTTTAAAATCAGCTTTAAATCCTTGACTTTCGATTATTCTTTTTAGTTCAGAGTCATTCTTAATGGTTTTAGACAAACTATCTTTTGGGATTGCTGTCAATTTATTTGAAATCAAATAGATAATAATGTTTTTATAAAGAGTAGAATCAGTTCTGTCTATTGGGTTTTCTTTTAAGAGTTCTTCTCTCCAGTAATTTCGATAGATATTTGAAATGTCATTTATGATTTTATTTTTCGAAGTGTTTTCAAATTTTTCGTTTTTCGAAACGAAACGAGCATGCATTTTCTTTTTAAATTCTTGGTACTTATAGTTAACTATTGGATTAGTTAGGTTTTTCGTTTTTTCCATTTTGTTGAGCACATATTTAACATCTCCAACACTGGCCTTATTTATTAATTGCAGAAGAAGTTGTTTGTCATTCTCAAAGTTATAAGAGCCATAAGCGAAAAGAATAACTAATACTCCAACTATAATCAAAATAATATTTCTTGTTTTTTTCTTCAATTTTTTCATTTTCAGTTATTTCTGGATGCTATTTATAAAATCAATATGTTTTCAATTATTTGTTTTGGAAATGTTATTTCAAAAAACGGAACATTAAACGAGTCGATTTTACAAATTCGATTTCGTTCGGGAGATTCCATTTAAATTTCTACAAAGGAACTATTTCAATTTTAAACATAATTGTACAGAACTAACCTTTCAGATTTTTTCTCAAATTAGTTGGTGTATCCCCAAATTGTCGTTTGAAATTCCTGGTAAAATGACTTTGATCGTAAAATCCGTTATTGTGAGCAATTGTTGTCAAGTCGTCATTCGTTCTTATCATTCCAGCCATAGCTGATTCAAGACGAATTTTAGTCACGTACTCGGATAATTTAAATCCAGTACATTTCTTGAATTTTCGAATAATATAATTGGGATGTAAGTTAAATTGCTGGCTCAAATAAGATAAGGATAATTTGGCAAACGGATCGTCATGAATCAATTCTTTGACACTTTGAATCCAAACAGGATTTCCAATAACGGGTAACATTTCAAAATGTGCAACAAAAGCTTCGTAGCATTGAATATTTAAAACATCTTCAAATTGATTTGTTCTTAAGGATTCGCAGATGGAATAAATTTCTTTTGTCCCAATTCTTTCGATAGCAATTGAAGGTAAAAGCAAATCATTTTCATCCATCAATTGATCTGGTGCTAAAATTTCAATATTTAAACATCGTCCTTCTTGATTCGAAAAAGTGTTTGCGTGTTCATTACCAGCTTCTCGATAAAGAACACTACCCGCTTGTAAAACAGTCTTATTTCCTTTACTTTCCTCTTCATACATACCATCCAACAACAGACAGAGATAAGGATTTTTGTGATAATGGATTGGCGTTTTTGTACTTGCAGCGTGGGAAGTTATGGATATATGAAAACAATCGCTATGAACAGCATTTAATCCTTGTCCAAAGTATTTATGTGTTTCTATATTCGATTTTTTAGTTGACAATCTAACAATCAAAAATCAACTCGGAGCAACTGTCTCTTTTCATAAAAGTAGCTGCCATTTCCAATAATTGTTTACTGGTGATTTTATCAATTTCTTGGTGCATTTCCTGCAAAGTATCAATTTGATTAAATGCCAACATACTTTTTCCTAAACCTTGCATCAATCCAGAATTAGAATCCATTCCTAAAGCTAAATGTCCTTTCAGCTGTTCTTTCGCTCGGTGCAATTGAATGGAAGTTAATTCTTTTGTTTCCAGTATTTTAACTTCTTTATAAATCAATTCGATGGCTTTATCAATATTTTTAGATTCTGAACCTAAATAAATTTGCCAAAAACCAGTGTCAGCGTAGGTATTATAACTTGCTTCAACCGTATAAGCAAGCCCATATTTTTCACGAACGGTCAAATTCAAACGCGAATTTAATGCAGGACCACCCAATAGATTTATCAACAAAGACATCGGAATGCGACTCTCACTTTTATAACTCGGAGCCATTCCACCGATTACTCCGTGAGTTTGATAATTAGCTTCTTTCGTTCGGATGTGGAAAGGTTTATAATCTAAAAAAGGCACAACTTCGTTTCGTTGAGCTGTCAATGGAATTCCTTCCAACGAATTTAAAAGTAGCTTTTCTAATCGCGAGTAAGAAACATTTCCAACAAAAGAAATCACCAAATTGTCAGCTGTGAAATAAGAACCAACAAAGTTTTCTAAATCAGCTCTAGTGAAACTTTCGACACTTTCTTTCGTCCCTAAAATATTATTCCCAAGGGAGTGGTTTTTAAATAATTCAGCTTCAAAATCATCAAAAATTTTGTCACTCGGACTGTCCATATAGGAATTTAATTCGTCGAGAATGACTTCTTTTTCCTTTTCAATTTCTTTGGGAGGAAAAATCGAATGAATCGAAATATCGGATAATAAATCAATGGCTTTTGCTGTATGTTCTTTCGAAAACGAAGCATGTAAACACATTTCTTCTTTTGCTGTGTAGGCATTTAATTCTCCACCAACAGAATCGATTCTTGAAAGGATATGAATTGCTTTGCGCTTTTGCGTTCCTTTGAAAACACAATGTTCTAAGAAATGCGCCAAGCCCACTTGATTTTCTGTTTCAAAACGGGAGCCTGCTGCAAAAAAGTAACCTAAATGAGCAACTTGATTCGGGACGTGAAGATAAACAACACGCACACCGTTTGCGAGTGTATGTACAGAAGGTTGAAAGCGCTTCATTAAGGATTTTTACGGTAAATTTTCCAATCATTTGCTGTGCGTTCATACACAATGCGATCGTGTAAACGCGAAGGACGTCCTTGCCAAAATTCAATGTGAGTGGCACTTAAAGCGTAACCTCCCCAATGCGGTGGACGAGGCACTTCATTCGGAAATTGACTTTCTAATGATTCCAAGCGATTGATTAAATCATCTCTGTTTTCAAGAATTTCTGACTGCTGAGATGCCCAAGCTCCCAACTGACTTTCGCGCGGACGAGAGGCAAAATAGGCATCACTTACAGAAGCTTCCACTTTTTCAACCGAACCTTCAATGCGCACTTGACGTTGTAAAGTTGGCCAAAAAAACAACATGGACATTTTAGGGTTTTCAGCTAATTCTTTCCCTTTTTGGCTGTTGTAATTGGTGTAAAAAATGAATTTTTCATCGAGTAATTCTTTCAAATACAAAATGCGAGAACTTGCTTGAAGCGTTTCTTTATCGACAGAACTCAACACAAAAGCGTTGGGTTCATTTTCTTTGACGTGATAAGCTTCATCAAACCATTCCGAGAACAAATGAAACGGTTTTTTTCCAGCAGTGATTTCCAGCGACCCTTTGTCAAAGTCTCCGTGCTCATCGCGTAATTTTTTCAGCCATTCACTCATTAATCTTCGTCTTCGTTTGAATATTCGTCAGTTATTTCACTTTCTTCTAATTCTTCTGAATCCAACTCTGCAACCTTATCGTCGTCATCGATTAAATCGTCATCGAAATCATCGATATCAGAACCTGAAGCACTGAAAACTTTACCTGCAGCTTTTGGTTCGTGCTCAATTTCTGGCAGTATTCTTTTTGCTGCTGGCGATTCAACTTCGCTATCATTGTATGGGAAAATATCTACAATCGGTGATGCAATAATTTGCGTGATTTGGTAATCAATCATTAAAGTTGAAAGGCTTTCTACAATACGTTCATAAGCTTCTTTCACTGTTTCAGCAGAAACTAAGAAGTTTTGAGAAATCGTTTTCTTTTTATCGCCTTCTTCTTCCAATTTATCGTAAGAAATTTTGGCCTTGAACCAAGTATCTGATTCGTCGTATTGGAAAATATCGTGAATATCTGTACGTGCGATTCCTGTTACCAAAAATTCACCACGAATGGTAGTTCCAAGTTCTTCATAGATGCGAGCTTCAGCGTCTGTGAAGGTCATCGCAGCTAATAAATAAGGTTCTGAAACACGTTTGAATGTTCCATTTTCTAATTGTTTGGTATATTTTACTTTAACTGTAAACCAACTATTCATACTGTTTTATTTTAGCCGACAAAGATAATGCGAAGGATAGCTTTATTTGTCATTTGTTTGTAATAATATTTAATCGTGAATGCTTTTGGTCAAATAAGAATCAATCAAAAGTCCCAAATCCAAAAGGCAATAAATGCTGAACAGATTTTATAACCATTGTTCGATCATCCTGATTGATTAAAATCACTTTCATTGGCTTTTGTTGACGGTTTTCAGTTTCTAACATCACTTGTCGACACGAACCGCAAGGTGAAAGCAACTGTTTGTCAGGCATTAAGTCCCCTTTCGCTACAATCACAATCGTTTCTACAGCTTCATTTGGAAAGTTAGCTCCTGCATAAAATAAAGCCACTCGTTCCGCACAAAGTCCAGAAGGATATGCAATATTCTCTTGATTGTTTCCCAAGATTACCGTTCCGTCAGAAAGCTGAACAGAAGCTCCAACATTAAATTTACTGTAAGGCGCATAAGCACGATTCATAGCTTCGTAGGCTTTCGAAACTAAATAACGCTCTTCCTCTTCCAACGATTTCCAAGAATCTAATAACTGATAATTGAATTCAAATTTCTTTTCCATAGAAAACGAAGATACGAATTGAATTTTGATTGAACGGTATTTTAAGAATTGATAAGTTTATTGATTCAAGAAATGGAGATTACGAATAGGATTTTTTTGGTTTAAATGGTGTTAAATGAACTTTTAAATTAATTCTAAACATCAAATATAGTTGCGCTCGACTTGTGTTTCAATCAAAAATGTATCTTTGCCCAAATTTTAAAATTTCTTTATGGCTACCACAGCAGATATCCGAAATGGTTTATGCATTCGTCACAACGATAAACTATATCAAATCATTGAATTTCAACACGTAAAACCAGGAAAAGGCCCTGCGTTTGTACGTACAAAAATGAGAAATATCGAAACAGCAAAAGTGATTGATAATACTTTTTCAGCTGGTCACAAAATAGATATTGTACGAATAGAAAATCGAGAATATCAATATTTGTATCAAGAAGTCGATACGTATGTTTTCATGAATAACGAAAGCTTTGAGCAAGTAAATATTCCTCTTAAAATGGTTGAAAAACCAGGTTTCTTACAAGAAGGAATGATTGTAAATATTTTATTCCATGCAGAAGAAGAAGCCGCTTTAGTGGTTGATTTACCGATGTATATTATTTCTGAAGTTACTTACACAGAACCAGGAGTAAAAGGAGATACTGCAACCAACTCAATGAAGCCAGCAACAATCGCAACAGGAGCAGAAGTAAAGGTTCCTTTATTCATTGACAACGGAGAAGTTATTAAAATCGACACAAGAACAGGAGTTTACGTGGAGCGAGTGAAAAATTAATATAGAATTATTAAGATCGAAGTGAGATTTTGATTTCCCCCTTCGAAGGGGGTAAGGGGGATGACTTGTAATTTATATTTCACCTCCCTCAATCCCTCCTCAAGGAGGGAAGTTTGAATCCCACTCCGAAGCCTCATTCCCCCGTTCGTCATTCCTTCATAATATCATTTCCTCATAAAATCAAAAAAAAATGAAAAACACAGCCCTATCACATAAACACATCGAGCTTGGCGCGAAGATGGTACCATTTGCAGGTTACAATATGCCTGTTCAATACGAAGGTGTTAATGCAGAACACGAAACAGTTCGCAATGCAGTTGGCGTATTTGACGTTTCTCACATGGGCGAGTTCATTTTGCGTGGTCCAAATGCATTGGATTTGATTCAAAAATTTGCTTCTAATGATGCAAGTGTTTTGTTTGATGGAAAAGCGCAATATTCGTGCATGCCTAATGGTAAAGGTGGAATTGTAGATGATTTGATTATTTACCGCGTTAACGCTGAAGAATATTTCATTGTTGTGAATGCTTCAAATATTGAAAAAGATTGGAATTGGATTTCTTCTTTGAATGATTTAGGAGTTGAAATGGAAAACGCTTCAGAAAATTATTCTTTGTTAGCTATTCAAGGACCAAAAGCAGCGGAAGCTATGCAATCATTGACGGACGTAAATTTATCAGAAATGGTTTATTACACATTTACACATGGAAAATTTGCAGGAATTGAAAACGTTATGATTTCAGCAACTGGTTATACTGGTTCTGGAGGTTTTGAAATTTATGTGAAAAACGAAGATGTTGAACACGTGTGGAATGAAGTATTTAAAGCTGGAGCTGATTTTGGGATTAAACCAATTGGTTTAGCTGCTAGAGATACTTTGCGTTTAGAAATGGGTTTTTGCTTGTATGGAAACGACATTGACGACACATCTTCTCCTTTAGAAGCAGGTTTGGGTTGGATAACAAAATTCACAAAAGACTTCACAGATTCTGAATTTTTGAAAAAACAAAAAGAAGATGGTGTAACGCGCAAATTAGTGGCTTTTGAAATGATAGAAAGAGGAATTCCCCGTCACGATTACCAAATTTTAGATGCATCAGGAAATGTGATTGGAAAAGTTACTTCTGGAACAATGTCGCCAAGTATGAAAATTGGTATCGGTTTAGGATATGTTACAAAAGAATTTAGTGCTTTAGAATCAGAGATTTTCATCGAAATCCGCGAAAAAGGTGTGAAAGCAAAAATTACTAAACTACCATTCTACAAAAAATAAAAGCTATAAAAATTAAATTTCTTGGTACTGTTTTTGTAAAACGGCAGAAAACTTTAATTTTATAGTAAACTAATCAATTATGAAACAACTATTTACACTTCTTTTCTTTGCTTTTGGTGGCTTTCTTTTTGCTCAAAGTAATTTTACCGTTTTCAATAACGGAGGTCAACAATTTTATGTTATCCTAAATGGAATAAAACAAAATTCTGTTCCCCAAACGAATGTTTCTGTTTCGGGAGTGAAAAATGGAGGTTACTCAGTGAAATTGATTTTTGCAGATGGAAAAACGCCTGATATTGATAAAAATTTCATGATCGATTCTCCAATGGATATTACAACACGCGTTGTTTTCAAAAAAGGGCAGGGGAAATTGCAATTGGTAAGTATGGAACCAACAGCTGGTTCTGTTGTAAATGGAGCTGTAATTTATCGTCAAGACAATAATGTAATTTATTCTGATGCACCAGTTGTAAATACTCAAACTCCACCAACGAACACAACGATAACCACCACTCAAACTGTGCCTTCTAACGTAAATGGAAATGTACAAGTAAACGGAACGCAAACACAGACGCAAACACAATCAAACGTGAATACTTCCAATCAAAACACGAATGGTAACGTAAATATGAACGTTGGAATGAATGGGAATGCTGGTGTAAACGGAACAACTTCAACGAATGGTCAGAATGGTACAGTAAACATGAATACGAATGTTGGAACGAATGGCATGAATATATCTGTAAATGATCCAATCACTGGAGAAAATATCAATATGAATTTAAATGTTGGTTTCAATACAAATGGAACAACTATGACCGTTTCAGATCCGATGATGAATGGGAATATTAACATGAATGTGGATATGAACGGAATGCCAATAACGAATTCAACTTCTACCTCTACTGTAACAACAAGTTCCTCGCAAACGATTAATGGTCAAACAACCTCTCAATCTGGAAGTACAACAACACAAAATAACAATGGAAACGTTACTGTTACAACTACAGGAACTCCAGATATGAATGGAAATGTGAATATGAATACAAACACAAATCCAAATGGAAATGTTACTGTTACAACTACAGGAAATCCAAGCATGAATGGAAATGTAAACATGAATACTAATCCAAATCCAAATATGAATGGAAATGTAAACATGAATACTAATCCTAATGGAAATGTAAACATGAATTCAAACGTTAATGGAAATACGAATGTGAATCCAACAGCAACCAATACTATTAACACAACTCAAAATACAAATACCACTTCAACAGTTGTAACTACTGGAAACTTTATTAATTGTACACGAATGTTGCTAAATACTGATGAATTTATAGCTGACTTAAAAACGCAAAAATTCGAAGATGATCGAGTAGAAATTATTTATAAAGATTTAGTAAATACATGTGTTACTTCAGCTCAAGTGTACAAGATTTTAGAAACAATTACTTTTGAAGGAACAAAATATGAGGTAGCTCAATTTTTATATTTTAGAACGAGCGATAGACAACTTTTAGATAAAGGAATGTTGCCTCTTTTCATTTACGATAGCACTAAAATGTACTGGAGAGAATTCGTTCGAGAAAACCAGTAAATGAGTTTAAAGTTTAATTCGTCTTCGAATAAAGGTTAGTTCTAAACTATTCTACCATCCTCCATTACTATTATCCGATCAGTTCTTTTTGCGAAACCATCATCGTGGGTAACAACTAAAAGCGAAAGGTTTTGCTCGGTGGCAAGCTCGCGGAAAATATTGAAAACGATGTTGGTGTTTTTACTGTCTAAGTTGCCTGTTGGTTCGTCGCCCATGATGATTGTAGGATTGTTGATGAGCGCACGTGCAATGGCTACGCGTTGTTTTTGTCCTCCAGAAATGCGGGAAGAAATTTTGAGTGCTTGGTCGTCGATTCCCAATAATCGCAATTTTTCCATCGCGTCGTGTTCGATTTCTTCGTTTGATTTTAAAGCTAATTTTTTGGCAGGCAACATCACGTTTTCAAGTACAGTAAACTCAGCTAGTAAATAGTGAAATTGAAAAACGAAGCCGATTTTTTGGTTGCGAATGTGCGATAAATAGTCGGAAGTTTGACCAGAAATCAGTTGATTATCTAAGTACAATTCGCCTGTGTAATCGGTGTCCATCGTAGATAGAATGTACAAAAGCGTTGATTTTCCACAGCCTGATTTTCCCATAATGGAAACAAATTCTCCTTCATTGATGGAAAAGGAAATATCTTTCAAAATCTGAATTTCTTCGGGGATTTTAAATACCTTGGAAATGTTTCGTGCCTCTAAAATCTTTTTCATTATTGCCCTCGAATTATGTCAACTGGATCTATTTTTTCTGCTTTTTTTGAAGGAAAATAACCTGCAAAAAAGGTGGAAACCATCGCAAAAACAATTCCAATAGCGTAATATTTTAAATCGTAAACGACTGGAAATGTTTTGATTGTTGGCAAAGCTGCAGTTTCAAATTTGGCATTGTCGATTATGACTGAAACGCCGTAACCCATCAACAAACCGAGAATTCCACCAACGATTCCAATGATAATTGCTTGACTGATAAAAATGTAGCGTACATCACGACCAGAAAAACCAGTGGCTTTCAAAATGGCAATGTCATTCATTTTTTCGTAAATGAGCATGTTCAAAATGTTGTAAATCCCAAAGCCCGCAACGATTAACAAGGTGATGGAAACAGCATAAGAAATCAAAGTTCGAATGGAAGAGCCTGTTTCAAATTGTGCGTTTGCGGTTTGAATATCTACCGCTTTTAATCCAAATTGTTCCTCCATTTTTTTAGCTAAAGCAGGCGCTTCAGTCATGTCTTTCAACTTAATATTAATGTCGGTTATGTAATCGTTCGATTCACCTAAAAGTCGCTGCGCCATTTTGATGTTGATATAACTTTGTACGTTATCTACATCAGCCATTCCACTTTGGTACAAACCAACAATTTTCAAGGCTTGAATTTCTCCCGATTTGCTTGTCACTTGAATATAATCACCAATTTTCAGCGCTAATTTTTCAGCAACACCAGCTCCGAGTAAAATTCCTTTTTCGTTCTGTTTTAAATCTAAAATTGAACCTTCCACGATGTATTGGTCGAGGCTATAGAGTTCTTTTTCTTTCTCAACATCGATGCCACTTAGTACACCATTCAATTGTGTGGAACCTCCCAAATAAAAGGATTGGGCTTTCACTTGAGTTGTAACGCCTACGATATATTTTTGGCGATTCAAATAAGCAATCAATGGCAAAGCATTGTGAATTTTTGCTTGAATTTTCTTTGGTTTGATGGAGTGAACAAAGCGCGTTTTGTTTTTGTAAGGGAGGTACAAATCAATCGGTTGTTTGATGGAAGGTTCGATTTCGTTATACAAATGAATGTGAGGCGTTCGGTTCAAAATCAGGCCATCCAACAAACCGTTCAAGCCGTTCATAAATCCCATCATGATGATGTAGGTTCCAATTCCAAAAGTTACGCCTAGCGCAGCAATGATCGACTGCTTTTTGCGGGTCAATAAATGCGTTTTTGAAATCGATAAAAGAAGTCGGAATTGCATATTAATTTATTGGCTTGTAGATGATTGTGTTTTGGTCGATTCCTGAAAGAATTTCCACAAAATCCCAATTGGAAAGTCCCGTTTTTACTTTCACCATTCCATTTTCTGTTTCCACTTGATTGCCAGCTAACAAATAATCTTTTGGAATAACCAAGGCTTTTTTCTTTTCATTGATGACAATGTTTCCTTCGCCCGTCAAGCCCATGTATAATTTCTTCGGAACGTTTTTAAAGTTCGCTTTGATCTTGAACGTTTGCGTACGTTCGTCCATTTTTGGTGCAATTTCTGAAATTGTTGCTTCGAATACTTCTCCTTTATAGGCCTCCAATGTTACGAGTACTTTTTGACCGATCTCAACTTTCGTGATATCCACCTCGTCAATGAGCATTTCGATTGTGAAATCAGTAGAATTTCCAATAATCGCTACGGTTTCTTGCGTTCCGATAAGCTCACCTTTTTCTTTGTTCAATTGAAAAATACGTCCGCTAATGTTGGATCGAATACTGAAATCATCGGTTTTAAGCGTTGAAGCAATCACATTATTTTGCGATTGTGCTAATTGATTTTTAAGTTCTTTTTCCTTGCGAACGATTTTGTTTTTTAAGTTGAGGTAAGCGTTTTTAGATAATTCATAAGCCATTGTTGCATTTTCAAGTTCTGATTTTGAAGCTACGTTTTTCTGAAATAATGTTGTTAAGCGATTCAAATTCGTTGAATCATTTTGCATTTTTATTTTTGATGATTTAAGTTCAAGTTTAAGCTCGTCAATCAAATTTGCTTCTCCTTGATAAGAATCTTTGAGTAAGTCATAATTGAGTGTCGCATTCTGTTCATTCAACTTTGTAGCTTTATTTGAAATCACAAAAAGTACTTGTCCAGCTTTTACAAAATCTCCTTCTTTAACGTATAATTCTTCAATGTAACCAGAAGTTGTTGCGTTTACTTTATAGACATCATTAGGTTGAATAACAACACTTGAATAAACCGATTCCACCATAAATTCGTGTTTAGGTTTAGTAGTTTCACGTTCTTCGCTACATGAAAAAAGCAAAATTGTAAAAGCTAGAAAATAAGTGAACTTCATAGTTTTGATTATAAGTCAAAAGTAGCAGGTTCATTTGAAGCGATTTATGACAATAATCAGATTACAGTAGGTTTGAAGTTAAAAAAGGGTAAAAAAAGGAAATTGAAAAACACAAAAATCCACAGTAAGCCCAATTATTGGTTTTTGATTGTAGTTTAACAGGACAAACTTCTGTTTAAATTAAAAAAAATCCAATTTTTTTGTATTGCCTCTAAATCACTTAACCAACAATACTTTCCCGACTTTTTTATCATTACCTTCATTAGTTGCTGTCCAAATGAGATAAACGCCTGTTGCTGCTTTTTGACCGTCTAATGTTTTTCCATCCCAAGTAGCAGTTCCACCATTGGACGTTGTTTTGTACACTAAATTCCCAGCAACATCGGTAATTTTCACATCTGAATTATAACGGATTCCTTGCATAGTTATTGGCCCAAAATAGTTAGGACGCACTGGGTTTGGGAAAACGATTACATCGCTGTATTCGGGGTCTTCATACGTTGCATTGGTGCGAAAGGAAACCATCCCTTTATCTGTGATAATGAATAATTCACCTGTTGTTTGATCCAGTTTTAAGTCAAAGATATTATTAGAAATCAGTGGTGAATTTTCAGTGGTGTATTGTTCCAAAATTTCAGAGCCATCAACAGACATTAATAAAACGCCCGCATTTGCTGTTGCAAACCATTTTCGATTACCTCCATCAACTTCTATGTCAGTGATATGGGTTGAACCCAGCACATATTCAACATTTCCTTCAAACTGTACTTTTACGCGTTGCGCATCATATTCACCAGCCTCTGCATCGAATGCGGAATTTGAACTGTATAAAATAGCGAAACCAGCATCGGTACCAATCCAGATTTCACCATCAAAATCCGCGGCAATTGCTGTCACATTTTCAGAAGGTAAGTTTCCATAATTTTCACCAGTCCGTAGATTTATCCGTTTATCGTCACTTGAATTAGTGATAGATCCATTTGTGTTGTATCCAAATAATCCATCATTGTCTGTTGCACACCAAATATTTCCTTTGAAATCAATAATCATTTTCTTGGTGTACTTATTTCTTGCATTTGTCCCAAGATCAAAATTTAACCATTCTCCTTGAGTTGTTTTGACATTTAGCGGTTTGTCCGTGTAACCATTTAATGACCATAAGTTTCCTTTTTCGTCATAGCAAACATCAGAAACCAAATACCATCCGCTCCCAGAAGAACTTATTTGCAAAGTTGAATTGGTGTCTGAATAAACTGTACAGTTAGAACCATTAAAAACAGTTATCGGCACTTCAGATGGCGTACAGACAGCAAATTCATTTAAGTCTTTTGGATTTATTGAAACATCCAAGATATCCCAAATATTTTGTCCTTGCCAACACGATTCCTCACTCATACTTTTAAACGACCATTCTTCGTTTTCAAAAACGTGAACTCCATTTTTTGTAAAGGCAGGAAATTTTCCATTGAGAAAACCGGAAGCTATTGCAGTTTTCCCTTTTTGAGAATCAATAGAATAGAAAAAACTATTACTTGAACCCGGATAATTGAAGTTTCTTAAACTCAACTCGGTTGGCATCAAATACAAGCAGTTTAAATAATCTGAAGCCCACATTCCTTTGCTATTTGAACTTGAGCGCGAAATTGAAAGATTGACACCTAAATTTGAACTATTGTATCCGCTTTCAGAAGCTAAGGTTGTAGCATTGTAAACAAAAATTGCTCCGTCCAAATTAATTGCAATACTGTTTGTTCCTATTGTATTTAATGAATTTATTTCCAATGAAAATGGGCTTTGAGAAACAACCGCTTTACCTGAGTTCGTTAGAACATATAAACTGTCTTTTCCATAATCATTGTGCTGAAAAAGAACAAATTGTTTGTCATTAACAGCCTCGATTTCTTTGTATTTGCTTTGATTACTATTCAAAACTTGCAAACGATTGTCAACTGACCATTGAGATGGAGCAGCGAGCGCAGGGTCGTTTATTAAACCTCTCAGTAGTTTAGTGGGAGTTAAAGCCAAAATAGTATCGCCAGCAAAAGATACATCATTGATTTTTTCAATTCCATTAGTAGGATAAAATGTGTCTTTTACTTCGTTTTTAACTGGATTTAATTGAATAATTGAAAAATCTGTAGAAACATAAATAAAACTACCGAATCGAATAAAACCATTTATGCGCTTAGAAGAAGCTACAGAAGCCATTTTAATTGCTGGAATATTGATGATTCTTTCATTTTTTAACTTGTCTATATTCCCATTCTCGTACCCAATGAACAAAGCAGACTCAACCTCATCCCAATACAAACAACTTATGGATATATCTGAAAGCCCACTTAAAATATTGTATAATTCTGTTTCTTCATTATTTGCAAGATCAAGGGTCATTAAACCGTTTTCTAAAGCAGTGTAAATTTTATCTTCTGTTACTGCTAAATCAATTGCTTTGCTCGTTGCAGTGTGAAAACGCCACTGTCCTGTTCCAATTTGAGAAAAAGTGACAATAGGGAAGCATAATAATAAAAGCCCAAAAATTAATTTCATAAGGGAATAAATTGAGTAATTCCCAAACGCTTAAAACTTAGATTTGTTGTTTTGGTGATGAAAAATCACTGATCTAGTAATCCCTTTCAACTTGACTCACTAACTTGACTTCCATTTTTCTGAATTACAAATGAAGAGTTTTAAGTAAGTTTGAAAACTATTTAAACCCATTTAACACTCAACCTTGAATTAGTGGTATGATCAACTTGAAATTTAAAACATCCGCTTGGATTTTTATTCCACTGATAATTCTTGTTTATTGGCAAATCGCTTTTTGCACCGCTGCCTTAAAATGGGATTTTTTAGATGTTGTTTTTCCCTTTCGTTACCATTTTTCAGCTGCTTTTGGAGCTGGTCATTTTCCATTGTGGAATCCATATATTCAAACAGGTGTACCTTTTTACGCGGACTTGCAAGCACCAACTTATTACCCCGAATTATTTTTTGTCAGCTCACTAGGAGGATACACGATATATTGGATGCATTTTTTAGTCATTGTTTACTTAATTGTTGGATTTTTTGGACTTTACAAATTGTTGCAGTATTTTAAGTATTCGAATTGGACAGCAGGCATTTCATCGTTTATTTATATTTGTTCGGGCTATTTTATTGGCCACGGTCAACATTTCTTTTTACTCGTTGGCGCAGCTTGGTTACCTTGGGTGCTTTGGGCTTACCTCCATTTTATTGACAAGCGCAACCGCCAAACAGCAATAACTTTTGTGGTGCTTACTTTTTTGATGCTAACGGGTGGTTATCAAGCTTTGAGTATTTGTGTTTTTTACTTATTGCTATTACTTTTCATTTCAAAAGTTTACCAACTGTTTTCTAAAAACAGAAAAGAACTCATGCGATTCCTGACTTGGAACCTTGGAGTTGGAATACTTTTAATTCTACTTTTGAGTCCTTTGCTTTTGGCGACTTTAGAAGTCAGAACACAAGTGAGTAGATTAACACAAGGAGTAAGTTGGGAAAAAACAGCTGAATACGGTGAGTCTTTCAAAAGTCTAATTTCATTTATAGCACCTTTATCAACAGCTCGAACCAATGCCTTTTATGACAATATTGATCCTTCGATGCTCAATCATTTTATGGGTATAATCGCCTTGTTTTTTGGTATTTATGGCTGGAATTCAAAACGAACAACGCGCGAATGGGTGCTGATTGTTTTTGGATTAGTAATTGGAGCAATGTCTTTTTCTGATTTACCGATTCGGAAATTACTTTTCGATTATGTTCCATTTATGAATTTGTTTTTACAAGGGCCTTACTTACGGGTTTTTATGCTTTTAGGACTTGCTATTTTTATCGCATCGGGGCTTGAGAAATGGAATCGTCAAGAAACTTTCTCCTTTAAGAAAATACTAGTTCCGGCAGCAATTCTCGTTTTTGTCCTTTTAACCATTGCAATAAATTGGGCCTCTTTTGATTTTTGGCATTTGTTAAAACCATGGTTGGTATCAGGTGATTGGTTTTCAGATTGGAATCAATTAAACCTTCAACAATCACTTGGCTTTCAGCTGCTAATATCAGGTTTGCTTTTAAGTTTATTGGTACTTGTTTTGGTTTTTTCAAAGCAACTGAAGTACTCCAGACTTTTGATTTCAAGCTTGTTATTTCTTGAATTATTTCTTGCCGCCCAATGGAACCAAACTGCAACTTATGTTGACCGCAATTACCAACCTTCTTACCTCCACAAAAACCTTCAATTAAGCCCAAAAGGATTCCCTATTCCACATCAGGTTCCGTTGGCATTCAACGACGAGCAACATGCCTACATTTTACCTTTTTGGCGCAACACACATATTTTTCAAAAAGAAATTTCTTTTAATGCTTTTTCATCCTTTGAATTAGATAATTACAGCTATTTAGATGACGAAGAAGCGAAATTAAAAGATTGGATTTTAAGAAGTCCCTTGGTTTACTTTAGTGAGAAAGTATTGCTTTTGTCGCAGTTAAATGATTCAACAATTACGTATGATTCGAACGTAAATGCTGTTTTTGCTGAACCTAAAGAATTTGAAAAGCTTCAAGATTTGGAATTGCATTCAAAAGCAAGAGACCAATTAAAAATAAGCGGCTTTTCACCCAATGCTATTCAAGTCAAAACAAACACCAAAAAGCAACAATTACTGGTTCTACAACAATCTTTTCAATCGCAATGGAAAGCCAAAATTGATGGAAAATCTACAAGTATTGTAAGGGTAAACAAAAATTACCAAGCAATCATTTTACCCGCAGGAAAACACACAATTACTTTCAGTTTTGAGAAAAACGATACCTTAATTCTCTATTTTTTATCCCAATTTTTATTCTGGTCCTTAGTCGTTTACCTCGTTTATCTTCACGTAAATGAAAAACACCAATCAAAATGGTACGCTAAATTACTATTTGCCTTGCCTTTTATTTTTATCGGTTATTGGTTACTAAAATTTCAAAATGGAAAACTAAATAAGCTCACTACAAATGAGCAAGTGCTTTCAGATTGGTCAGAAAAAACACCAGTAAAACAAACAATTTTACCACTTGCTGTTCAATTAACGAGTAAAGATGAATTTTACAATTTTGGTAGATGGAAATTGGAGGAAGTGAATAACGCGACTACCTTGCGCTTTCAAACGAATTGTAAAATGGACACCATTCAGCCTGCTTTAATCATTTATCAAATTATTCGAAAAGGAGAATCTATAAAATGGGAAGCCAATAAAATTGAGCGTCAATTAGAGAAATCAGGTGAATTTAACCCTGTTCTTTTCATGCGTAATCTATCTGATTTACAGCCAGGTGACGAAATTATTTTAGACTGTTGGAATTTGTCCAAAACCAATCTTCAATTAAAAAATTCTAGGATTGATTTTTTAAGATAGAGGAGACTTTGTTATGAAACAAAACCTTATCTATTTACCATAAATACAGCATTCACAACCATTAATTTCCCATTTTCCCAGAAACCTCTAAATAACGGATTATCTACTAAATACACGACTGAACCAGCTCCCATTGGGTGAACACCTGCCGTTAATGCTTCAGATTGCGCTTTTTTAACTTTTGAACCAACAAAGCCATTCACTGGAAGCGCGTCTTTTTTCAATTCAAAAACAGTTCCATCAGCAAGTTTAAACACTTCTGAAGTTAATCGCATTGTATAATAATCAGTGTAGCCAAAAGCCAAAGGATTTGTATTGTCGATCGCGCAAGGATAGATTGCACCTGTAATCACATTGCTGATTTGATGGCGTTCCATATTTCCGTATGAAACTTTTTCTGTTGCTGAATCTTCTGCGTTAACACGTTTCAAACCAAAACCTTCAATTCCAGCAAAATTTCCAACAGCGCTTCCCATAACTATTAATTTTCCACCGTTTTCAATCCATTTCACTAATTCTTCATTTTCTCCTAAATTAGCAGAACCTTCAGGAACAAAAAGTACATTTAATTTTGAAAGCGCTTCACTCATTCGGTCTTCGTAAACCAAATGAATAGGATAATTAAACTGTTGCTCGAAGAAATGCCAAATTTCTCCAACACTCAAAGATGAAAAATTATCACCCAACAATACGCCAATTTCTTGCTTAGGAAGAGGTTTAACGCTGTAGGCTCCAAAATCATTTCCTGAATCGGCAAATCCTGATTTTACAGATGAAATCTCTACCTTAAGTTCACGTGTAATTTTACTAATAACCGATTCTAAATCAATGTTTTTATTTTCTCCTTTTAAAATAATTAGGGTCCCAGGTTCATAGTTTTTTCCTTCCATAGAAAATGCTTTTTCGGAAAAATAAACCTTGACGTTTGCTGCTTGCAATTGCCCCAAAAATTGTGCGGACTTCAATGAATTCCAACGGCAAACGTAAGCGTAAGGAGCTTCTAATGCTTTAAACTCAGCAAAAACAGGTTTCGTGTAGGATTTTCCAGTGATTTTTACCTCAGAGGCGTAAGCTTGCAAACCAAAACCAAAAGGAAGTGACCAAGCCGTAATGTCATAAGTCAAGGAATCTGAAAGTTTCGTTTGTGGTTCGAATAAAACATTTACCAGTGTTCCTTTATCTTGATCGGTTGAAACAAGCATATCGCCAGCAATTGTTTTGTAAGATTCTACCTTACCGGTATTAAAATTCCAACCTTTAACTGTTGTATTCTCATTTGCCAATTCATAAACGATTCCATTTTTATCGAGTAATTCCAACAATGCTTCCATTTTATTTTGATTGCCACTAACAACAAACGATTTGTATTTGTAATTCTTCTTTTTGCAGAAATCGCGGTATTCCTTGATTAATTTATCGCTTTTTTTGGCAGCAACTTCAACAGTTGAAATTCCAGTTGTTACGTGATGTGTTACACGATCTAAAAGTGATAAAGTATCTCCAACTTGTGTAAGAACGGAAAGTCCAGCTCTACCGCTTCCCCCTTGTTCGTAAGTCATCCCGATTGAACCATTGAATGTTGGATACGTGTCGCCATAGCTTGGATACAGTAGGTCGAAAATCTCTTTCGAAAAATACAGCCAACCATTTTTATCGAAGTAGGAAGCGTGGTTTTTTCCAATTTCTTTCTGGAAATCGCGTTGCCAATTGGTAATTACTTCGTGATAAGGTTCGGCTGCAGGTGGAAAATAATAAGGTTCGTTGATTCCTTGCTCGTGAAAATCAACGTGAACGTGAGGCAACCATTTATTGTATTGTTTCACGCGTTGTTGCGATTCAACTTGCGTCATCCAAGCCCAATCTCTGTTGAGGTCAAATAAATAATGATTAGGTCGTCCACTTGGCCAAGGCTCTTGGTGTTCTGCCGAAAAAGCGTGAAAATCAGGTACCTTGTTACCATATTGATTGTAGTAGTTTACATAGCGATCTCTACCGTCAGGATTCAAACAAGGATCCATGATAACAATCGTATTCTTTAGAAATTCGCTGTTTTTTGTCAGAAGTAAAAAAGCTGTTTGCATCGCTGCTTCAGTTCCTGAACTCTCGTTTCCGTGCACGTTATAGCTCAACCAAACAATTGCAACTTTCTCACTTTCATCATTTGTTAAGTGTGCTTTTCTAATATTTTCAAGGTTATTCAAGTTTTCTTCAGTTCCGAAATAAGCTAAAATCAAATCGCGTTTTTCGTAGGTTTCACCGTATTTCCAAACCAATAAATTTTTTGAAAACTCCTTTTGCAACTCATAAAAATAACTTACAACTTTATCTTGTCTCGTAAATTTTGTTCCGATTTTATACCCTAAATAACCTTCAGGAGTGAAATTACTTTGAGCAAAAAAAACTCCAGTAATTAGAAAAAATGCTGTGAATAAGAGCTGTTTCATTTATCTTTTTTTTCAAAACTACTCTTTTTTTTGTTGAACGATTCTTTCAAATTCAAAATAATTGACAGGATAAAGCGTTTAGGTTTTAACTTTGCGCTGCATGAAACACCTTTCCTTTTTACTATTTTTATTTATTTCGATTTCGATTTTTGGACAAAAGGTGCGTGTAATCGGAAATTGTTCGGGAAAAAACGATAAACCACTTGAGAATGTTTTAATTGTTACCAAAACAACTCCTGTTCAAAGTACTTTTAGTGATTCACTTGGACGCTATTCCTTTAACCTACAACCTGGAGACACGATAACTTTTGTGTATTCAATTGATGGCTTACGTGAAATACAAACAGCAGTAATCGATGGAAATGGAAGTCAAGTTTTACCCATGGTTAAATTTCCAATTCTTCAACAAAATGAAGTAACTGTTTCTCAAAATAAAATAGATCCATTCACGCTGGAAAAAATGCCGACCGTTGACGCACAAAAGATTACGGGAAGCGTAGAACGAACTTTAACCTTAACAACTGCTGCGACATCTAATAATGAACTCACCACAAATTACAATGTTCGCGGCGGAAATTACGATGAAAACTTAGTTTATGTCAATGGATTTTTAGTTTTTCGTCCTTTTCTAACGCGAAGTGGACAACAAGAAGGAATGAGCTTTATTCATTCTGCTTTAGTAGAAGATGTGCGCTTTTCTGCCGGAGGTTTTGATTCTCAATATGGCGACCGATTAAGTTCTGTACTTGATATTACCTACAAAACTCCTCAAAAATTCAATGCCTCAGGTTTGGCTTCTTTATTAGGAGTTGAGGCGCATGTGGAACAAGAAGTGAATCATCGGTTTAATTATTTGGTGGGAGCGAGGTACCGTTCCAATGGTTATTTTTTAAATTCTTTACCTACCAAAGGCGCGTATAATCCCGTTTTTGCCGATGCTCAAATTTTAACCAATTACAACCTAAGTGAAAAGTTAGTGCTTTCTTTTTTGGGACATTATTCTTCCAACAATTTTAGATTTAGTCCACAAACTTCAGAAACAGACTTTGGAACAGCTAATGAAGCGTATTCTTTTCGAATTTATTTCGATGGTTCTGAAGAGACGCGTTTCCAAACAATGATGGGTGGTTTAGCCTTGAAATATCAAGCAACGAAAGACACGAAACTGGATTTCTATGCCTCTGTATTTAACACAGATGAAAGAGAATACTTCGACATTCAGGGACAGTACTATATAAATGAATTAGAAACAGATCCGTCGAAGGAAGAATATGGTGATTCGATTGCTGTTTTAGGAATTGGAACTTTTTTGAATCATGCAAGAAATCGCTTAAACGCAACAATTATAAGTGTTTACCACAATGGAGAACATGATTTTTTCTCAGGTTTCACAAATGATTTACGAACCAAATACAAAAGTTCTGTCTTGAAATGGGGAGTCCAATTGCAACAAGATAACTTTAGAGATGTGTTGAGTGAGTGGAAAATGATAGATTCTGCTGGTTACAGCTTGCCACAAACGGAAAATAACGAAGTAGAATTATTTGAAATGATTAAAGGAAACTTAACTTTAAATTCTTACCGTGTTTCAAGTTTCCTTCAATTAAATAAAAGTTGGTCTCACACAAAAAAGAACCTTTTAGTAAGTGTCGACAGAACTATTAAAGTAAATGATAAAAAGGTCAAACAACATTTTGAAAACAATATTCGTGAGTCGAGTGACAAGATTGCCTTAACAGTAGGGATAAGAAGCGGATATACAGCTGTCAATAATGAATTTTATGTAACTCCACGTGTTTCAGTTAGTTACTTCCCGAGGTTATACATGGTAAGAAATGGACAAATAGCCCGAAGAAATTTATCTTACCGTTTTTCAAGTGGTTTATATTACCAACCTCCCTTTTATAGAGAATTCAGAACTTTTGATGGGCAGTTAAATCTGAATGTCAGAGCACAAAAGTCCTTTCATGCCGTTGCAGGAACAGATTTCTTTTTTAACATGTGGGACCGCGAGCAACCGTTCAAGTTTACAGGAGAAATTTTCTACAAATACTTATGGGACGTAAATCCCTATGAAATCGAAAATGTTCGCACAAGGTATTACGCTGAAAACAATGCTGTTGCTTACGCTTACGGAATTGATGCCAATATCCATGGTGAGTTTGTAAATGGAATTGAATCGTTTTTCAAATTTGGAATTCTTTCAACTAAAGAAGACATCATTGGCGATTCTTATGAAGAGTTTTACAATGCTGCTGGCGAACGAATCATTTTTGGATTTAGTGAGGATCAAGTTGTGGTAGATAGCGCAACCATATATCCTGGATTTATTCCAAGACCAACCGATCAGTTTTTCAATTTTGGTGCTTTGGTTCAAGATCAAATGCCGGGATTAGAAAATTTCACCGTTCAAATGGGATTGCAATTTGGTTCGCGCTTACCGTATGGTCCGCCTGATTACACACGTTATAAAGATACATTGCGCATGAAATCCTATTTCAGAGTTGATTTAGGGATGTCTTATAACTTAATTGACACAAAAAAAGAAAAGAAAACTTTCTGGAATAAAAACTTCTCAGAGGCTGTTGTTTCGCTTGAAATTTTCAATGTTTTGGGTATCAACAATGTACTTTCCAAACAATGGGTACAAGATGTTGAAGGGAAATATTATTCCATTCCAAATTACTTAACTGCCCGAAGATTTAATTTGAAGATGATCTTGAGGTTGTAGTGCTGGTTTATGATTTAGGCAAAAATTGTTTTGCAAGAAATAGAATTGTTTTCAAAAAAAAAAATAAAAACTACTTGCATCGAAATGACTTTTTTTCGTAACTTCAAAATATGAACACAGCATTAGAAACAACCACTTTAGACCCTGGAACCTTTACAGAGCGCTTTATTAATCAAACAAACAGATCTATTTTTTTAACAGGAAAAGCAGGAACAGGGAAAACAACTTTACTGCGAAAAATCGTTAGTTCAACTCATAAAAATACAGTAATTGTTGCACCAACAGGAATTGCTGCTCTAAATGCTGGGGGCGTTACAATCCATTCCTTTTTTCAGTTACCTTTCGGAAGTTTTATTCCCGATTTTCAAACTCCGTCCATTGGTGTAGCAATCAATGTTGAAAATAAAAGCACCTTGAATCGGCATTTTCGAATGAACCAAAAGCGTATTTCTTTGATTCGGAATTTAGAATTGTTAATCGTTGATGAAGTCAGTATGCTTCGAGCAGATTTGTTAGATGCAATGGACTGGACTTTGCGCTCAATTCGAAGAAACAACTTTCCTTTTGGTGGCGTTCAACTTTTGTTCATTGGCGATTTGCATCAGTTGCCGCCAGTAGTGAAAAACGATGAATGGGAAATGTTAAAGCTTTATTATAAAGGCATTCATTTCTTTAATTCGCTTGCTGTACAAGAAGAACAACCACTATATATTGAACTAGAGAAAATTTACCGCCAAGATGATCCAATTTTTATTTCGCTTTTAAATAACTTAAGAAATAACCTTATTACCCAACACGATTTAGACCTTATCAATCAAAATATTCGCACAGATTTAACCAATGACGAACGAAAAGGGTACATTACACTTACGACCCACAATTACAAGGCGGATGAAATGAACACGCGTGAATTGGCTTCACTAGATAAAAAATCACATTTTTACGAAGCTGAAATTGAAGGTGAATTTCCACCTCATCTTTTTCCAATTGAGCCGCGAATGGAGTTAAAAGTAGGTGCCCAAATCATGTTTATCAAGAATGACATTTCGCTTGATAAACAATTCTATAACGGTAAAATGGGATTTATTGAGTCCTTGCGTCCAGAAGAAATTACCGTTTCTTTTCCAGAGGAGAAAAAAAACATTACGGTCGAAAAATACGAATGGACAAATATCAAATACTCTTTAGATGAGAATTCACAAGAAATTAAAGAAGAAGTTTTAGGAACCTTCGTGCATTATCCAATAAAGCTTGCTTGGGCAATTACAGTACATAAAAGTCAAGGGTTGACTTTTGAAAAAGCAATATTGGATGTTTCCGATGCCTTTGCACCTGGACAGGCTTACGTTGCTTTTTCCCGTTTGACCTCACTTAAAGGTTTGGTATTATTGAAACCTTTGCAAATAAAAGGAATTGCCAATGATCAGCAAATGATGGATTATGCTAAAACCAAAGCTGATAAAGAAAAATTACATCAATCACTGAGTCTAGACACCTTAAACTATTTAAAAACGCAAATATTGCTAAGCTTTGATTGGTATCAGTTGTTTACACTTTGGTCAGTTCATACTTCCTCTTATAACATGGCTGCACCCAAGTCAGAAAAGGCAAAACATACGGATTGGGCAAAAAAATCATTAGCTGAGCTTGACAAGACAAATGAACCAGCAACAAAATTTAGACGACAAATAGAATCGCTATTTACAGCCTCAACTCCAGATTTAAATCACATTCAGCAACGAATTGAAGCTGCCTATTCTTATTTTTATGGGATTTTGGACCCTGTTCTTACTGATACCTATCGCAAATTGATGGAACTTCAACTATTCAAAAAAACGAAGCAAATCATTGATGAAATTGAGCTTTTGAGTGAAGGATTATTAAAAGTAATTTTAGACATTAAGAAGTTAAAATTGTTTTTTGAAGCCATCGTCAATGGAAGAGAAATCACAAAAACCCTTTACAAGACAAGCGAAATTGAAAACTATAAATTAGCGAAAATTGCACTTGTTCAAAATGAATTTCGACAAAAAGCAAGTAAAACATTGATTCCAACAAGTGACGAAATAGAATTCAAAGTCACTAAGAATCAGAAAAAACTTAACCTTGAAACTAAAAAATCAACCTACGATTTGACACTAGAATTATTATATCAAGGAAATACAATTGAGGAAATAGCGCGTTCACGTCAGCTTTCACAAGGAACAATTAATAGTCATTTTGTTCAATTACTAAAAGCTGAAAAAATCGAATTGGCAGATATTATGGAGCAACACCGTATCAGTGAACTACAAGAATTATTGGAAAACAAAGAATTAGGTTCTTTATCAAAAGTGATGGATGAATTAAGAGATCAAATTTCTTGGGATGAATTGAAATTATATCAAGCTTCAAAGATGTTGTAACAACTCCAATCGTTTTTTTTTCTGTGAATAAATACTTAATCATCCTGTCAAAATTAAAAGAGATATACCTTAACTTTGACTTCTATATTTTTTTATGTTGACATTAGACCCAAAAGAACTTACGGTTCCTAAATTACATCAGTATTTACTTGGCGCAATTGGACCTCGACCTATCGCTTTTGCTGCAACAATTGATGCTGCGGGGAATCAAAATCTAGCACCTTTTAGCTTTTTCAACGTATTCAGTGCAAATCCACCAATTTTGATTTTTTCACCTGCCCGTTCAGGGAGAAATAACACAACTAAAGACACTTATAATAATTTAAAAGTCCATCCTGAAGTGGTGATAAATGTGGTGAATTATGCGATTGTTCACCAAATGAGTTTGGCAAGTTCTCCCTATGCTCCTGGCGTTAGTGAATTTGAAAAAGCAGGATTTACACCCTTAAAATCAGAGTTAGTTCAACCGATGCGCGTTGCAGAATCTCCTGTTCAATTTGAATGTAAAGTCATCGAAGTAAAAGAGCTTGGAACTGAAGGTGGAGCTGGAAATCTAATCATTTGTGAAGTAGTGAAAATTCACATTGCTGAGACTGTTTTAGATGAAAATGGAATGATTGACCAACATAAAATCGACTTGGTTTCGCGCATGGGTGGAAATTGGTATTGTCGAGCAGATAAAAATTCTATGTTTGAAATTCAAAAACCAATCACAACTTGTGGAATCGGTTATGATGCTTTGCCAAAAGATATTTTAAAAAGTTCTATTCTAACAGGAAATGACCTAGGTCACTTAGCTGGAATCGAAAATTTACCCGATGAAACAGCTGTAAATGAGTACAAGCTTTTGGAGTTAAGCGATTTATTCTTATCTTTAGAAGATGATGCTATGGCTTTAGAACAAGCGCTACATACAAGAGCTAAAGAATTATTACTAGAAAATAAATTGGAAGAAGCTTGGTTGAGTCTGCTTTCTTTCAACAATTAATAACAACAAAAACAAACAACAATGTTTAAATTAACAGGGACTGTTAAAGTCATCAACCCAACACAAGTTATCAGTGAGAAATTTTCGAAAAGAGAATTTGTAATTGAAACACAAGACCAATATCCACAATTGGTTATGTTTCAAGCAACACAAGACAAATGTTCATTATTGGACAACGTACAACAAAGCAGTCAAGTTGAAGTTTCTTTCAATTTAAGAGGGAGAGAATGGACAAGCCCTGCTGGAGAAGTTAAATACTTCAATACATTAGAAGCATGGAGAATCGAAAAAGTTGGACAAGCTAACTCAATGCCTGCTGGAGGACCGTCTGCAATGTCTTTAGGTTCTGATCCAATTCCTGCAGCAACAACATCTGCGGTTGCAAGTAACGAGGAAGAAGACGATTTACCGTTTTAAAAAAAAAATCATAAACTTTTTTCAAAAGCGAATTTTCAATAGAGAATTCGCTTTTTTAGTTTTAGAAATTTATATTTTCAAGTAAATTTTAACACCTAATTTACAAACAATAGGCGTAAACCAAGTCTTTGTCCTAATCCATAATTACAAAGTTGCTGTAGACTTAAAAAAGATAACGCTAAAGCAATTGGTTTTATTTTACCAAACGCAGGTTCCAAGGATAACTTACAAAGTTTTGCTGTTTTCATTGATTAAGTTGAAGAAAAAACAGGATTAGATTTCTTTTTTCAGTTTAATGATGTTTTGAAAATAAGTTAGAAAGTGAGCTTTTTCTTGAAGGTTGGGCATGGTTAGCAAAAAAATGTAGCATAAAAAAACCGCTTTTCAGCGGTTTTTCAAAATATTTTAAGATTTAAATCTTAGTTTAATTGGAAGTTAATTGGTAAACGGCAACGTGTACGAGCTTTTTTACCTTTCGCCTCACCTGGTGTCCAACTTGGCATACTACGAACAACACGTTTTGCTTCTCTGTCTAATTCTTCACTCACACCTTTTTCAACTGCTACATTAGAAATTGACCCATCTGCCTCAACAACGAATGATAAGAAAACACGTCCTTGCTCATTCATCTCAATTGATGTTTGTGGATATTGAATATTGGAATTAATCCATTTCATCATCGCACCTGGTCCACCTGGGAATGTTGCTTCAACGTCAGGGAATTCGATGATTTCTTCAACAACTGTGATTATTTCTTCCTCTGCAATTTCTACTACAGGTGGAACCTCAACAACTGTAACTGGTTCTTCTTCTTTATTTTCCTCTACAATAATCTCTTGATCTGTTACTGGAGCTGGAACATTAACTTGAGGGGCTTGCGCAGGAGGTGGTGGAGTTTCTTCTTTTTTAACTTCTTGTTGGAAAACATTGTTAGCAGATTTATCATTTAGTTTACTAAGATCATCATCTGTATTGATGCTTTGAAAAGTAAACGCTGCAAGTGTTAATCCAGCAATATAATTTAATCCAACCATGAATAGGCTTGTGCGCATTCCTTCTGCATCTGCCTCTTTACTTTTTTTAATTTCCATTGTATTTTATTTTAACAACAATTTAACAACTATCGTACCAGAATTAATGAACAAGTTCTTTATAAGCTGCGCTATCTAATAAATTGGCAACTTCAGAAGCGTCAGAAATTTTAACTTTTACCATCCATCCTGCTCCGTAAGGGTCAGAATTAACTAATTCTGGATTTCCGTCTAATTCTTCATTAAACTCTAAAATTTCACCGCTAATTGGCATAAAAAGATCCGAAACTGTTTTTACGGCCTCGATTGAACCAAAAATCTCTTCTTGTGCAATTATTTCACCAACCGTTTCAATCTCAACATAAACGATGTCGCCTAATTCACTTTGTGCAAACTCTGTAATACCTACAGTTGCGATATCACCTTCAATTTTAACCCACTCGTGATCTTTGGTGTACTTTAATTCAGCTGGAATATTCATTTTTTAAAATAGTTTTGACAAATGTAATAAAATGAAGTTTCAAAAATTAAGTATCCTAAAAAATATTACACTAAAATGGCTTTTTGTTAAAAACCTTCGATTTTTGTGTATATTTTTCCACTCCAATACAATGCTTTAAGGCTGTTTAAATCATTTTCAAAGGTAAAACTAAAAGTTGCCTTAAAGATTCCTTGTGTGTATGCATCCTTATCGATGAACATTTTACCACCATTTAAGCGAAAAATCTTAGAATTACCTTTTTCTGGTATATGATAAGCCCATGCAGTAAGATAATTATCTTTCATTCGGAAAAATAAACTGCATTTTGAAATAGAATCTTGTATTACACTGCCTTCAATCGTGAAATTACCATATCTACGCACAGTAATAAAAGAAGAAGGTTTCCAATCGTAAAGAGTACTTCTTGACTCTAATGAATGATACTTTCTCGTGGAATCTATTAGTTTATAATAAACGTCTGTTGAATCACTGATAATTATTCCTTCTTCATCCATCATGCGTTCTAAACGCTTTGAACAATTATTGATGCAGGCAACTTGTTGTGCTTTGTTTAAACCAATATTTTCAGCGTAAGAATAGTTACTCGCAAATAAAAAATCTCCTTTTAAACTATTGAACCAAGAAACCTCAATGTAAATATCGTCTTTGTAATTAAGCTCATCGGATGGGGAGAAAAAACTTGAAATTAAAAAGACAAACAAAACAACAAGAAGTAAACTGAATATTTTGTTTTGAGTTTTCATTCAAAGAATTTTTTTAGCAAAGTAACCAATTATCTTTTAGAAAAATAATAACTGCTTTTTCCTTCTTCTAAAATAACGCCTTTGATTTTATCTTTATCAAATTCAACCAAAACTTTTCTACCGTGTTTTTTATCCTCAAAAGTCACTTCAGAAGAAGGTATTAAATGACATTCAAAATTTTCGCCATTACATTTCATAGTTACTTTTCCTGCTTCGTCATAAATGTAAATCTCTTTTCCAAACTTATTTTTATAGGTTCCAATCAGCTTCGAATTATACAATTCTCGACTGTCAATCAACTTATTCATTGGAAAATGTGACAATTTTGAAAAACTTCTTCCCCAATGTACATCTACTTCCGTGGTTCCTGTTCGGATAATTACTGTTTTATTCTCTGGATTCACATAAACAATTTGTCCTCCATACCCTCCTGCGAAAAAATCTGATTTATTGAAAACGTTTTCTAAAGGATATGTGTCTAACCAAAAACAATTGGTGTAAGATGTTGATTTTCCATTAATTGTATCTCTTTTAGCTGTTGATTTCACCCATTCTTGAGGGACAATTTGGTTTCCGTTCCAACATCCATTATTAAGGTATAAAAGTCCAAGTTTTGCTAAATCTTTTGGGTTAGCGGAAATTCCGCCAAAATACTTGTGAAATCCTTTTTTATCCTTAGATGACAAAGCATTGTATTCTGTTCCAAGTGGTTCCCAAATTTTTTCGTGAAAGTAAGTATCGAATTTTTGACCAGTTGCTTTTTCTAAACAAATACCTAAAAGCTGAGTTGTAATCGAAGAGTACTGAAATTTTGTTCCAGGTTGATGTCTTATTTTAGTTTTCTCTGCCCTTTTGTTTTGATCATCTGCATAATAAAACAATCCCAAACGTAAAATATCACCGTAATCGTTTTCACTTAATCCAGAAGTCATTTGTAGTAAATGATTAATCGTCAATTTAGTTTTTCCATATCGCTCTTCTTTAAACGTTGGTATAAAATCACTCACTAATTGATCTACTCCTTTTATATAGCCTTCATCGATTGCGATACCTACCAATGCAGATGTAAAAGCTTTACTGACAGAAAAAATCGTTCTAACGCTGTCTGGTTCGAATCCATTGAAATATTTTTCATATACAATGGTGTCATTTTTTATAACAATGAATGAAAGTGTTCCTTGTGAAATTAAAAAATCTTCAGGTGTTTTGTAATTGTAAACTTTATTGTTTTCGTTTGATATTGCCCATAAAAATTCATCCGGTAAAACTGCATTTTGAGATGATCTTGGAATTAAAGAAGGTTGGGTTGATTTTTCAATTGTTGAGGTCTTAAAAATCTTATAGTCTGTCACATTCGGAACATTATAAATTATGGATTTACAACTGGACAATAACACAACAAGAATCAAGCTCTTGAAGAAGATGTATTTTTTCATCATTGAGTAAATAAGCAATTGATTAATAGGTTCTTGTGATTGAAGTAGATCGTAATTTATCTTAAAATTACTCTTGTTTTTCGTTGCATTGAAATTAAGTTTATTTTTTTAATTCAACACTTCGTTAAAGCATGATATAAACAATTGATTATCAATAAAATAAGTGAAAAATAAGCGATTAAAAAATAGGATAATTCATTGATTGTCAGTATCTTA
>JBILHL010000018.1:0-55419 GCA_044350515.1 Crocinitomicaceae bacterium
AGGTTCTTCTAATATTGAAATTCCATTTGATTTTCTTCATTTAGCACCACCACAAGAACCACCAGCATTTGTGAAAAACTCCACTTTAGTTAATGAAGCAGGTTGGTTGGATGTAGATATTCATACACTTCAACATAAAAAATACGCTAACATTTTTGGTTTAGGTGATGTCGCAGGATTGCCAACTGCAAAAACAGGAGCAGCAATTCGTAAACAAGTTCCAATTATTGTCGAGCATTTACTATCCATGCTAAAAAACAATTCGATTTCAGCTAAAACGTATAATGGTTATTCGTCATGTCCACTCGTTACAGGTTACGGAAAAATGGTGCTTGCAGAATTTGATTACAACAATAAATTTACGCCAGATCCTAAATTAAAGCAGTTATTGATTAAAGATAGTTCCAAAGAACATTGGCGATTGTGGATGTTGAAAAAATACATGCTTCCCTATCTTTATTGGAAGAAAATGATGAAAGGTGAACAAGTTTAAATAGAATCGAAATGACCATTCAAGTAGAAAACCTCAAATGTGGAGGTTGCGCAAACAGTATTAAAATTGGCATCATCCAACTTGGAAATGTTAAATCCGTACAAATTGATAAAACAACTGGAATTGTTGAGGTTGAAGGTACAGTTGAACGCTCAGAAGTCGTTGAAAAACTAAGGTCCTTGGGTTATCCAGAAATCGGAAACAATAACTTAATTGCTAAAGCGAAATCGTATGCAAGTTGTGTGTATGGTAAAATTAGTGAGGAGATAGAGTAATTTAATTTATTGATGTGTCGATTGGTTCAAGATTAATAATAAACAGAATAAAATGGCTTATTTAACGATAAAAAACAAAACAATTCAAGACTTAAAAAGAATGGATTTTATGCGTATTGCAAGATTTGTTCTAGGTGCTTTTATCCTTTATGAAGGTTATCAATCACGTGAATTTTTACTAATGATGATGGGTGGAACTTTTATGGTGATGGCGCTATTAAACGTTGGTTGTTTTGGAAGTGGAAATTGTGCAGTACCAAAACAATCAAACACGAAAGGAATGGATGAAGAGGTGATTTTTGAAGAGGTAAAATAGATGAAACTAAAAATCCCTACTTGATTTGATTCAAATAGGGATTTTTATTCGAAAAAACTATGATTTACCTAAACTCATAATCAACTCCTGTCACTTGTGACAAAAGCGTTTCAGGACCATCGAGAATCACAGCATTTTTTTGCGGTACAGGATTTACAGGTGAATTTTTAGCCAAATATTCAATCATCACTTTATGTAAGGTGGAATCGGTATTTTTTGCATCTGAAACGCCTTTAATTCTGCACAACATATCACTTGGGTCGCCATCGCGTTCACAAGCAAGGATTGAATAATACTGATCCATTTTTAAGTTTTCACCTTTTACGGTTACGGATTGAACCCGTTTACCTTGTTCTCCAAAAGCGTTAAACGAAACTTTCATTCCTTGAAATTTGATTACCCACCCTCCAAAACGCTTGGAAGCATCTTTCGCAAATACGTTATTCAACTCCTTTTCAAGCCATTCCGAGATTTGTTTTCCAGTAACTTTTGCTGTTCGAACAGTGCTATCAACTGGCAACATATCGTAGATAAAACCATTTGTAATTGGAATATTACCTGTTGAATCGGGCGTTGTGCGCGGTGGACAAAACCGGAAACCATTTGACAGAACAATATCAATTGCAGGGAATTTCCAATGCAAAGCATCCAAAATCATCGTATCAATCGGGTTTTCAACCACAAAATAACGATATAGAGGAGTTTTACTATAACCGATCACTTTTTCAATATCCGCTTTGAAAGTCGCTTCATTTTCCAATAATAACGCATTCATTTCTTTATCCGCTTTGAATTTTGAACTTGTTACCTCTAATAATTCATACGAATCGCCAACCACTTTTCCATTTTCAATTGTCAAATCAAGTTTTCCGATAAATGAACCAAAAGCTCCAGGCTCAACAACTTTGGAATATTTTGCAACTATTGGTTTTCGAACTCGTTCGTGTGTATCTCCTCCAAAAATATAATCAACACCTTCACATTCAGGCATATTTGCTAATGCAATCTGTTGCGACAAACCTAAATGTGCAATCATAATTACATAAGCACATTGTTCTTGGTTGCGCAAAACATCCACATAATGTGCAAGGTTTTCTTCAGGTTTGGTATAAATAATTCCTTTGCTATAATTTGGACTTTGACGAATCGGCACAAGTGGGTCGGTATAACCAATAAAACCAATTTTAACCCCTTCTACGTTCCAAATTGTGTAAGGCTGAAAAATCAATTCTCCTTTTTTACCTTCCCCTAAATCGTGGTACATATTGGTGCAAATCTTGGGCGCATTCAAAGCCCCCATCAACTGTTGCATCGATTTTTTACCATAAATCACTTCCCAATTTCCAGGAAGATACAAATCGTAATTCAAGGCATTTAAGATGGGAACGAAAGCTTTACCATTAGTTTTTACACTTAATTCACTTCCTTGAAACATATCACCTGTGTCGATCAAGTAAGAATTAGGATGCTGTTTTCTCAATTGCTTCAAATAACTTGCAATGTGCGCATAACCTCCTGTTTTTCTGAAAACGGCTTGATTATTTTCCCAAAACAGCTCATCGTGTGGATGAATTTGGCAATGAACATCTGTCGTTTGAAGCAATGTAATTACTTTCTTTGTAGCCTTTTCAGGTGCTAAGGTACTTGCTTCTAATTCGTTTGTAGGAACGTTTTCGTTAAGTGCTAAAAGTGGTCCAGTTAAAGCTGCACCAATTCCTGCAAGTCCAAGTGACTTAATAAAATCGCGACGCTTAGTATCGTTTTCAGACATATAATTTAAGGTTTAGACCGTAAAGATGTTGTTAAAAAAATAGAAAAGCTGTAACCAAAGTTACATATCGAAATCAAACCAATTAAAGATTTTCGATTTCCTCTTTAGAAAGATTGGTAGACTTCATAATGATTTCGATTGAAACACCAAGCGCTTTTAACTGTCTAGCAGATTCAATTCTTGCTTCTTTTAAACCTGCTTCTTTTCCTTCAAGCAAACCTTCTAACTTCCCTTCATCGAATGCTGTATCAATCACGCTTTTTAAATCTCGATAATTCTTCAAACTTGTCTCGTATTTATCCCTTTCAATTGATCCAAATTTTGCAAGTTCTGTCATTTCTTTTAAGATAAATTTAGGTTCTTTTAAAAATTCGTAAGCTTTCATTTACAGTTTATAAATTTTCGATTTCCGTCTTTGTTAGATTCGTTGATTTCATAATGATTTCGATTGAAACACCAAGCGCTTTTAACTGTCTAGCAGATTCAATTCTTGCCTCAATGATTCCTTCCAATTTTCCGTCATCGAATGCTGTGTCAATCACGCTTTTTAAATCTCGATAATTCTTCAAACTTGTCTCATATTTATCTCTTTCCAATGAACCAAATTTTGCAAGTTCAGCTTTTTCAAATGCTTTGGTAAAAATTTCGTCTGAAAAAATTGTGGGCATCGATTGAAAATCCTCCAAATTTTTAATAAAAAACAACCATTTGTCTAAACGCGTTTTCAAATTGTTTTCAGACAACTTAACATTTGGCATTTCTAAGTAGATGTAAGTCAATTTATCGTAGAAGACTTTACCATTTTGATTTTTCAATTTGATTGTATGAACAACTTCACTTTTTTCTGGTTCGGTTTCGTAATCATCAAACGTGAAATCTAAGATTCCAATGCAATATATCGACTTCAAATCATAATTCCACTCCCCTTTTTCAGCTTGTTCTCTGATTGGAAAAGTTGAATAATAAATAGTGCGCTCTTTGAAGTAGTTTTGTTTGGCTTTTTGTAATTCAACAATAAATTTCTCACCCTTTTCGTTCTCACAATAAATGTCATAAATTGCTTTTCTGTCATTATCTGTTAAACCAAGTTGTTCGGTGTTTTTGAAATTTAAATCAACAATTTGATCGGATTCTGGCAAAAGTGAATTCAAAAAATCAATCAATAAAGGTTTGCTTGCCTCTTCGCCAAATATTTTCTTGAAACCAAAATCTGTAAATGGATTGATGTATTTTGCCATCATTGCTAAACTGCTTTAAAATACAAAATTGCACATTTTAAGCAAGTAAACAAAATCTGAATTTCTGCTTTAATACCGACGATGACATGTAAAGATGTAATAAAACTCAAATGAAGTCATGTCGGCATTATACCATATAGATTTTATATGCATCTGTTTTTTGTGGAATTTGGTATAACTTCCGTAAACGAAAAAATGCAACCCATTGCTGAATTGCATTCTAGAAATAATACCGACGAACGCTTAAAATGTCTCCGCCTTGGCGGGATAGAGAATTCAAATTAATTTTATCAAACCGTTGTCGGTATTATGCCGAACAAGTTTTTATTATGACAATACTCTTGTTAATTGGTATAATTTCAAGGACGACAAGTATAATGTAAAATGGTATAAGCGGAGAAAAAATTTACTCGCACTCAATATTTTGCCAAGCGCCTAAGTTTTCGATGTTTTTAACACCCAAAGATTCTAATTGAAGTTTTGCATTTCCTGCACGAGCGCCACTTCTACAAACTAAAATTACTTTGTCATAATTTTTTAACTCTTCTGCTTTTGTTTCTACGATATCCAATGGATAATTTACTGAGCAGTTCGCGTGACCATCGTTCCATTCTTCGATAGTTCTAACATCTACAATAATTGTTTTCATATGTAATTTAATTGTTTTTTTAATGGTCATATGGAATCGCCAGTTAAATTCATCCTTGATTGTGACGAACCTCTTGAAGGCTTATTTCATATTTTGATTTTCAGATTTAGTACTCGTTTGATTTTCAGTCATCGGTTTGTCGGTGTTTGCACAACTTATCAAAGCGAAAAAAGAAAGGGAAAAAAGAATTGTCTTCATATTTTGTTGTTTTAATGGCCACCGCCTGATTTAATTAAAAACTGATCTAGAATGATGTAAAGTCCCATTACTAAAACAAACCAGCCAAACCCTTTTTTCAATTTATTGCCATCAATTGATTTTGAAATCCAGTTTCCGATGAAGATACCACCAATTGCTAAAGCGGTCACGCTTCCCAAAAGCACCCAATCCATTTTTGCTGCGTTTTCAGATAAATCGCCTGTGAAACCAATTAATGATTTAGCTGCGATAATTAATAAGGAAGTTCCAACAGCCATTTTCATAGGTAGTTTACTCAACATTACCAAGGCTGGAATGATTAAAAATCCTCCTCCAGCACCAACTAAACCGGTTAAAACGCCAACAACTGCACCTTCCAATATAATCATTGGGTAATTAAACTTTTGCTCTTTTTCTTTTTCTTCAGTTTTTGATTTCTTGTCGCGAATCATTGAAACAGAGGCTGCTACCATTAAAACAGCAAACAACATCATCATCAAAATTGACTTGGTAACCATAAAATCTCCTATCGAAAAAACGTTATCTGGAATTGCAGGGACGATTAATTTACGTGTTGCAAATACAGCTACAATCGAAGGTGCACCAAAAACGAGTGCCGTTTTAAGATTGATCGTTCCTTGTTTATACTTTGGAAATGCACCTACTAAACTACTTGTACCCACGATAAAAAGTGAATAAGCTGTAGCCATCATCGGGTCGACTTTGAAAAGATAAACTAAAACAGGGACTGTTAAGATTGAACCACCACCGCCGATTAGTCCCAGAGAAATGCCTATTAAAATTGATGCTAAATAGCCGAATATTTCCATTATTTTTATTTTTTGTGCAAAATTGTATTTATACTGATTCTAAATTTGTTACTTGAGTTACATAGTTTTAAAAATGATAATTCAAAACGACGTTCACTAAAAGCATATTCACTTTATTGATTACATACCTGCGATTACCATAAATTTCACCCTCGCGCAATTTAGCTGTTAGTAATAATTGAGCTTCTAAACCTTTAAAAACGGTTTCAAATCGATATCTTGTATCCCAACTCAAATGAAAATAAGAGGGAACTCCATATTTATTCAAGGTGAAATTTTTAACATCTGGCAAAGCAATATAACCTGCTGCTAATGAAGTTTTAAAAGTTGTGTTTTTTGGTTTATAATCAATTTTTGCAACAAGCGCGTGCACATCTCCAAACCCTTCACTTCTTTCTCTAGGAATAAAAGTGAAAAACGGGTCTCTCCCCCACTCTCTTGGAAATAGATAACGTCCATGTTTTGTGATGCGATTATAAGCCAATGAATAATCCAAAATTTTCGTTTTCAAACTTACCCTTCCTCCAAAAGTCATTGCTTTCGCTCCTTTTTCGACGTAAGTATGTGCTTGATCTTCATTTCCTCCAAAATTCAGGGCATCCTGACGAATAAATTGACCCTCTAAAATAAGTTTCGTTGAAGGAGCTATTTCTTTTGTGTATTTTGCTTGAACTAAAGCAGTGTTTAATATATTATCCAAGTAATAATCCCAAACTTGCAATTCGAAGTTTTTTGGTTTAAATCGAGCCGAAACAACACCTAGTCCTTTTGATTCAAGATGGTCGTGGTATTCGGAACGTGCTCCTGAACTTGTTACTCCTTGGGGATATAAACCAATAGACTCGTCAACTCTAAACCATTTTGTAGTACTTCTTGGTGAAATTGCATACAAATATCCTCCTTCAAAATGCCATTTTTTTGATGGTTCAAAGTCCATCCAAAGTCCTTCAACTCCTGTTCCGCGCATTCTTCCGTCTTGTAAATTCACCATTGGTGTATTTACCAATTGTCTTCCAAAAGTTAGGTGCGCTTTTTTGAAATTATACTTTAAATACAATTCCTCCAAGCGGTCCATATCTTTGTGATTATTCGGATTTTCAACATCAAAAAGTCCAATCTCGTAGCGATTTACCTGACCTGTGATAGAATCAACTTTCGTCATTGAAGAGGAACCTAGATTAAAAAAATAGAAACCACTCGCAGCAAATTGAAATCCATGAAATTTATTGGATTCATAACGCAAACCTCCACCACCAGCATTTGCAAAATAGTCAGTCAATTCGCCTTCATTAATTGTTGAACTAAAGTAGTAGCGAAAATGACCGTGAAAAGTCCCAGTTTTAAAGGCATGCAGCAAAGAAGTTGAATCGTCAGTTTGGTTGTGCTTTCCTTTCCACATCGAAGGTTTATCGTGAACTTCTTGGTGTTGAGCTACACTTGAAAAAGCAATTAAAAGGAATGAAAAAATTGTAAAAAGTGCTTTCATTTGATCTTGTTATTTCTTAGCCAATTCTTGAAAAGGGCCATATTTATGCTGTTTCTCTGAAAAGTTATCTGCGTAAGGCCCAAAAGGATGATCCATTGGTTTTTTAGATTTATCTGGCCAATCTTTAGGCACATTTTTATGAGGACGGGGCATTGATACAACATAAGCAGCAACATCCCAAGAGTCTTCGTCAGAAAGCGTTGGTTTATCGTGGCTTATACCAAACGGCATATTGTATTTAACATATTTCGCCATATTGCTAATGCGGTATAATCCAGCAGCATCATTGAAACTTGCATCACCCCAAAGTGCTGGATAGATGAATTCTCTTCCGTGCTCATCTTTTGTTCCTTCCCCATTCGTTTGGTGACAGCTTGCACATTGGTTTTCATACACAATTTTTCCTTTTTCAGGGTCGGCAGCTCGCGAAAGTAAAGTGATTTCTTTCAATCCTGAACCTGTTGCTTTTTCACCTTTTTTGACATTCTTTCCAATGTATTTGAGATAAGCAACAATCGCTTTCATTTCAGGACTATTGACACTCAAAGCTTTGCCATTTAAACTTCTTTCAAAACAGTCATTGACACGTTTTTCGATGCTTTCCATCTTTCCACTTCTCGCTCGTAATTTCGGATAAGTTGAAGCGACTGAACCATAATTATTACCAAACACTTTTGTCCCTGCGTTTAAGTGGCAATTTTGACAATTCAAACCGTTAGTTTGTTGCGAAATTGTTCCTTTTGGCCCTAAATAATAAGCAGTGTGCATGATTAATTCTTTGCCATAAATTACCTTATCCAAAAGTTTATCATCGGTGATTAAATTCAAACTTGGCGGTGTCCAATACATACTTGTTTCAGCTGATTCGGTTGTAACAAGTGCTGTAGAATCGACCGTTTGAGGAATTAAATCTTCATCGCCTACCGATTTTAAATAATCCGTAATTGCTGTCAAATTAAGCACGAATAACGGAATGAGAACAATTAAAACTGAAAGTACAATCACCAATCGCATCAAACGACGAACAGCTAATTGTAATGCTTCAATAATTGGATCTTTTTGATTTTCCATACTGAAAATTGTTAACTAGTGAGGGAGATAATCCTTGATGATACCGTAGAAAAAAGTTCCTACCATTGCAAAAAGAATCACGATTGAAAAGCTTAAAAATCCATACCCAAGGTTCACAACCATTGGCCCTGGACAAGCACCACTCAGTGCCCAACCCAAACCAAAAATTGTTCCTCCCAGCAAGTATCTAAAAATGGATTTATCTTTTGGATAAAATGCGATAGGGCTTCCAGAAATGTCTCTGACTTTGAATTTTTTAATTAAAAATACACCAATGACACCAAGTACTACAGCTGTGCCAATGATTCCATACATGTGAAAAGCTTGAAAGCGAAACATTTCTTGAATGCGATACCATGAAAGCGCTTCTGACTTTGTCATTACAATTCCGAACAGAATTCCAACGACTAAAAATTTTATAAATTTCATTTGTTATTCAATTAGAAAATAAGTGGAAAAATCAAATAAGTCATTGCAAGTCCGCCAATAAAAAAGCCAACTACAGCAATGAGGGATGGAATTTGTAAATCAGAAATTCCGCTGATTGCGTGACCAGAAGTACAACCGCCAGCATAACGAGAACCGAAGCCAACTAAGAAGCCTCCAACTGCTAAAACAAGGAAGCCTTTTAAGCTAAAAACCGCTTCCCAACTGAATAATTCCTTTGGTTGAATTCCCTCTGGAGCACTAAAACCAAGTTTTTGCAAATCCTCAATCGTAGCAGCTGAAATTTGAACAGCCTCTCCTGTGCTTAAAAACTCTTTAGCGATGAAACCACCGAGAATTGCACCAACTAAGAATACCAAGTTCCACGTTTGTGTTTTCCAATCAAAGTCAAAAAATTTCACCACTTTTCCAGCGCCCGCAATACTGCACATAGTGCGTAAATTGGAAGAAAAGCCAAATGATTTTCCGAAAAACAAAAGAATAAACATAATGGACGAAATGACGATTCCTGAGAACCACCAAGTCCAGGGTTGCTTAATAAATTCTATCATAAATATTTTAATTTAAATGAAATGAAATAATGGGTTTATACAAGTGATTGATTAATTTCTCTGTTGCACTTGAGTGAAAAAAGCCACCTTTACCGTGTGTTCCGATACACACCAAATCCATGTCTATCATTTGGTTAAAGTGAATGACTCCATTCTCTACATCTGTGTCTTTAATCACGTGTGTTTGAATATTTTCTAGTCCGTGTTCTTTAGCGAAATCGTGCATGTTTTTTTCAATTTTCTCTGCATCCATTCCTGTTCTAGAAATTTGTAGTAAGTGTAACTCAGCATTAAAATCTAAAAGAAAGCGTTTCAATAAATACAAATCTTGGTGGTGCTTATCTTCAAATTGATGCACCAACAAAATGCGTTTTATCGCTAAATCAGAACGATTACACATCAACGATAAAACAGGAACTTTTGATTTTCTAGCTACAATTTGTGTTTCAGAACCAGCTAATCTTTCAAAAAAACCTGTGGCTCCTTTTGTTCCCATAGCAATTAAATCAAAACTATGTTTTTCTGCAAAATCGACAATCGTTT
Source organism: Crocinitomicaceae bacterium (assembly GCA_044350515.1). GTDB lineage: Bacteria > Bacteroidota > Bacteroidia > Flavobacteriales_D > Crocinitomicaceae > UBA952. Next base: position 9,869 of record JBILHL010000018.1, read on the forward strand.
CATTCGTTGCACCGATTCGAATATGGGTATGAACCTCTTTTCCAAACTCATCTTGAATATGACGCAATTTTTTCGATGCCATATTACGTTGCACAGTTACGTATTCTTTATCAATTTCTCCACAAGTTGTTATTTCTCCCATATCGCTAATTGTCACCGTGTCAGGAAAATTCATTACGTGTAAAAAATGAACTTCTAGCTCGGTTTGCTGACGAATTTTATCGACTAAAATAAACGCATATTCTGCTTGAATGGAAAAATCGGTTGGTATTAAAACTTTTAATTTCTTGTTCATAATTTCCTGATTTATTGATTTAATTAAAAATGACAGTATTTCTATAAAGGTATTTAAAATTCTAACTTTTAACTTTAATGTCTTATAGTTGTATAGCGTTTACTTTTAGGAATTTAGCCTTTACAAAAGATTCCTCCTTTCAGTCGGAATGACTCTCCATTGGTGGCGTTATGCGAAAATGCAAAGCATTTTCGCTTCTTATCCCAACCTTAGAGTCATTCCGAATAGAGTGAGGAATCACTACTTTGGTCTTTACTTCAAAGAGTACTACCTATTTACTCCCTATTTCAACACTACTTATTTCCATTAGTCTTTTCTAATTGGAAGAAACTTATCATTTTATTGAAGATTTTAAGTGCAAAAAGGAGCCAATTAGACTCCTCTTTACATCCTTAAAAAATTACTATTTCAACACTTTGCTTTGACAAACAAAATCCGTTTTTGGAACACCAGTTTCTGCAATTGCTTTAAATCCACCTGCAATTTCAGTGAAGTTTCTGTAACCTCTTGCTTGTAAAATACTTGCAGCAATCATACTTCTATAACCACCAGCACAATGCATAAAGAAATGTTTCTCTGGGTTAATATCTTTTGTCCATTCGTTGATGTACGCAAGTGGTTTGCTATACGCATCTTCTACGTGTTCAGCTCCATATTCGCTTTCTTTTCTAACGTCAATAACCATTGAAGTACCTAATTCAAATTTAGCTTTGAATTCGTCAGCATTGATTCTATCTACAGTGTCCGCTTCTTTTCCTGCTTTTTCCCAAGCTTCAAATCCTCCTTCCAAGAATCCTAAAACATGATCGAAACCAACGCGGCTTAAGCGTGTGATTACTTCTTCTTCCATTCCAGGTTCGGTAACTAATAAAATTTCTTGTTTTACATCACCAATTAAAGCACCAACCCACGGAGCAAAATCACCGTTAACGCCAATGTTTACTGATTGAGGAACAAAACCTTGGTAGAAAATGCCACTATCTCTTGTATCTAAAATCAAAGCACCTGAAGCTTCCGCTAATAATTCAAAAGCATCTGGAGTCAAAGCTGTCATTGCTTTTAACTTTACGTCTTCAAAGTTTTCGTAACCTTTTTTGTTCATTGCAACATTGAAACCAAAATAGGCTGGCGGAGGTAATAATCCATCAGTTACAGCTTCGATAAATGCTTCTTTCGATGGTTGATTCAAAGCGTAATTCATTTTCTTTTGATTGCCTAAAGTGTCAACTGTTTCTTTCATCATGTTTTTACCACAAGCTGAACCAGCACCATGCGCAGGATAAACAGTAATATCATCGCTCAAAGGCATAATTTTCGTCATTAAACTTTCGTATAAAAGGCCAGCTAATTGCTCTTGCGTCATATCCGCAGCTTTTTGAGCTAAATCTGGACGACCAACATCACCTAAGAATAACGTGTCACCAGAGAAAATTGCTGTTTCTTTTCCTTCTTCGTCAATTAACAAGTAAGTTGTGCTTTCCATTGTGTGACCAGGTGTATGTAAAACTTTGATTTTGATAGCACCAATTTCAAACACTTGATTGTCTTCAGCGATAATAGCTTCAAATTCTGGTTTTGCGTTTGGACCATAAACGATTGGAGCATTTGTTTTCTTGCTCAAATCTAAATGTCCAGATACGAAATCCGCGTGGAAATGGGTTTCGAAGATATACTTCAAAGTCACGCCATCAGCAGTTAAGCGGTCTAAATAAGGTTGGATTTCGCGCAATGGGTCAATGATAAAAGCTTCACCATTACTTGTTACATAATACGCGCCTTGAGCCAAACAGCCCGTATAAATTTGTTCAATTTTCATTTTGATATTGTTTAAGATTTAGTGTTGCAAAAATAGAGGGGTAATTTTGGGTGGTTGGTAACAAAAGTTACTTTGGGGAGAAGTATTAACTTGAGATTCTAAAGAATATCAGGTTAATAAGAATAAAATCCTAAGAATTATGAAAAAGGAGGGATTCTGTGCATTGACAGACAAGTGATGAGAGGAATAATTAGAATATTATTCGTTTAATCTCAATGAAAACTGAAATAGTTTCTTTATGGAAATAGTTTCGAAACGAATTAAATCTTTGACAATCGAATTACCTTAGTTGTAGTTCCATCCTCTATTTTAAGTAAATAAATTCCACGTTGAACGTTTGTCAAATCAACATTGAAATCAAAAATACCAGCCTCCAAACTTTGGTCTTTTATTACGTACTGAACAATACTTCCATTCATGCTGTAAAGAGAAACATTTAAGATGGTTACATCAGTTTTACTTGGAATTAACAAACTAACATTTGTCAAGTTATCAGTTGGATTTGGTGCGACAGAGAGTAAGGCAAGTTCCTCATTTTCTGTGTTTTCACAAACTTTATTATTCTCTTTAATAACATCTACATTACCTAAAATATCTGAAGCAATACCTTCAACACACAAGAAATTACTAAGCTCATCTTGTGTTGAATTGTAGGCAGATAATTTCGCATTGAACATATAAATTTGGTCTTGATTTGGAAGTAAAGTTCCATTCCAAGTCTCTTGAATTGGCAAAGTATTCAAACCTGATAACTCAAAATCTATTTTATTAATTGAAATTGTTCCAACGTTTTCAAACTCAACTCCAACTGTATTAAATCCATTTATTTCTTGAATAAATAGTGACTTCACTTCTAAATCGAAAGCGGGACCTTGAACGCCAAAAGATTTTGTAATTGTATCCTTACATCCTATTTGATTTTCAACAAATAAAGTCAAGTCAACAGTTGAATCTACCCATTCTAATGGATATATTTTTGCAAATTGAGTAACAGGTGGTGTGTATGTAATTAATTCTTCTCCAATTCCTAAATCCCAAGTTGCAGTTGTAGAACCAATACTTAAATCTGTAAATGTAACAGGTACTCCTGCAACAACAATGGTTGGTGAATAACTAAAATTAGCATTTAACTCGGGATTCACATTAACTAGGATTAAAGTGTCAGAAGTACAATTTTGGTCACTTGTTGAAGTCAAATTTAAATACTGTTCACCCAATGTTGCAAATCGATACGATGCAATTGGAGTTGTGAAAGGATATTGAAGATTCACTAACCAATCCGTTGAAACAAGCGTTCCTTCTGGAATCGTGGACAAGTCTTCGAAAACAGTTAGTGTATTTTTACAGCTTGGTGAAATATTCCAATTCAAAATTGGATTTGAATAAATAGTAACAGATTGATTAGAAGTATCTGAACAACCATTATTTCCAATCGTAATTAATTCAATCACATAATCTCCATAAGCTGCATACTCTTTTCCAATTGTTGGATTTATTGTAGTTGTGTTATCACCATAATTCCAAAGATTTGAGGTGATGGAATAACCCGATGGAATTGAGCTAATGTTAGTGAATTCTACTAATGTATTTTCACATGTATTCTGAACACTAAAATTGGAAATTGGGGCAGGCTGTATCAATACATCTTGAATCAATGTGTCTTTACAACCATGTTCATCAATCACTTTCAAGTTTACAGAATAAGTGCCTTCCAGACCATAAAAATGACTTGGATTTTCTTGCTGACTAGTATTTGAACTCGAGCTTGATTGACCAAAATTCCAATCGTAATTTATTAATTGTGAAGATGCTAAATTTGTAGAATTAAATACAATATCTTGATAAGGACAATAATTTACTGTTGTGAAGTTAACTATAGGTTTTGTGTGAACAGTTATAGTAAATGTATCAATAGAACGACAATTTTGTGCTGAAACAACTTCTAATTGAACTGGAACAATCCCTGGCTGATTAAATGTTATTTGGCCGTTTGAATTTAATATCGGTGTTTGATTACCAATTGTCCAAGATGTAGACTCTATTGTACTTCCTTGAACAGTACTTGTTTCTGAAAACAAAACTTCTGAGAATTGACAATTTTCAATTGGAAAGTTAAAAATAATTTCAGGTGAGAATCCATCAATTGTAATTTCTATAGAATCTCGATTGAAACAATTGTTTTGATTCTGTACATCAAGAATATAAACTCCTGCTGTATCCAATGTTTGAATTGGGTTTGAATTACCTGTATTCCATAAATAACTAGTAATAAAACTATTGGTTTGTTGCAATTCAATTGTATTTCCAACACATAAATTAGTATCAGCACCCAATGAAATGTCGAAAAGTGAACTATCAATTACAATGGATACGCTGTTTGAAGTCAATTGACAATTACTTGTATCAGCAACCGTGTATGAAAGTAACTCATTTTGGTTTAATAAACGCGTTTGATTTGTATCTCCATCATTCCAGTTTACAAAAGAATATCCTGTGGGAACAAATGCAGTTTCGTTGATTAGATTATTAAAACAAACGATTTGATTTTGGAGTGATATACTATCATAAACGGGTCTAATTAACTGTAAAGTATCAGACGATACTCTTCCAAAAATATCTGTAGCTGTTAACCAGTATGTTCCAGGTTGATTAACTGTTAACGTAGAACTAGTTGCACCATTACTCCATAAATAGCTTGTATAATAACCTTTTGAGACAAGTACTGTATCACAAAAACCATAGTTAGAAAGTATATCAGCTCCCAAATTAACGGGTGGAGCATATTTGTCCATTAAATATTTTTCGACTTGGATTCTTTCCTCAGTTGTTAGAACTCTATTATAAAAAATTACTTCAGCAATATTTCCATTAAGATAATTTATTCCTCCGCTAGTTTTTCTTCCGATTTGAAATCCTGAAATAGGTTGATCAGAAAGAGTTCCTGAAAGCATTTGCAATCCATTTTCAAAAATAGAAGAAGAGCTTCCGTTAAATACGATTGTATTAAGAATGTAATCATATGGCTGTGTTTTATTATATCGAAATGAAGTAGATGGTATGGTCTGGGCAATTAATCGACCAATACCACCTGACGTACCCCAAAAGAAAGTATTGCGAGAAGTATCTATTAAGCCATCAAATATACCTCCAACTGCTGTTCCTCCTCTTATATTGTTATGAATTAGTAAATAAGTATTTGGTGCAACAAAAGATTGCCCAAAATCAACAGACATGAAATCATTTGTTCCATCAAATTTAACTACTGGCTTATTATTCAAAGTTGATACAGAATTTGTAAGAACAGGTCGAGCAGATAATGTGCTTTGTGTTAAATGAAAACCATTTCCACTTTGATCATTCCATTGTGAAACAGAATTTGAAACCGTTGTCACTCCTGCATCCCCTCTTAACCATAATGTAGAACTCGAAATAGTGGTTGCTGTAAATAAACGAACTGCGCTTATCACACCTTGCAAACACGCATTATTGGTCTTAACACGCCAATAATAACTTCCACTCATAGTTGGTGTATAGCTTAAATTTGGTGAAGTTGTAGTAGTAGTATAATCAATAGTAGAAAAGTTTTGATTGCTCGAAACTTCAACTGTGTAGAAATAATTATTAGCAACCGCATTCCATACTAAATTAATTGGCTCATTAACCAAAGTCGTGAAATCATTCGATGGAGAAATCAAAGTACTACTAACAGGAACTGCAAATGCTGATGCTGTATTTACTTGTTGAATAGAAGTATCACGACATCCAAATTGATTTTCTACAATTAACGCCACTTCATAAGATCCTGCAGTTAGAAATGAATAAGTTAAATTGTTAGTGATTGCAGCTTGTACATTATCAACATTCCAAATCTGAGAATTTATTGCTCCGCCATTAATAGCAATTGTACTTGTGTTCGTTATTGTTGCTGGCGTATTACTACACAAAAGTGGAACTGTAAAATTGGCTATTGGTAAAGATTTAACTGAAACTGGAAAGTTAGAGCTTGAAGAACATCCGTTATTACTCTGAACTAATAGTGAACCCATATAATCTCCAACTTGGCTGTAATCAAATTGTCCTGTACTTTGAGTTGCCGTTTGACCATTTCCAAAATTCCATAATACACTTGAAATAGTGGCTCCTACAACACTACTTGAATCAGTATAACTTAACGAACTACCTAAACAAACTGTTGATGGAACGGCGAAAGCTAAAACCGGTGCATTACCTAAAACAGTAATGTTTATTGTATCTAGCTGTACACATCCATTTGCATTTGTAACAGTTAAAATATAAGCTCCTGATGTATCTATAACTTGAGAAGGGTTAGTATTACCAGTATTCCATGAATAAGTCGTTATACTTGGACCTGTCACTGCTAATTGAATTGTATTACCAACACATAAATTGGTATCATTTCCTAAGCGAACCGCTTGCAAAGAATTATCAATGGTGATTATCGCTGTATCGGATAATTTAGTGCAATTTTGATTATCCTTCAGCGTGTAGAAAAGCGATTGAGCTTGTCCTTGAAGACGAGATGGTATTGTAAGTCCATCGTTCCATTGTACAAATGTATAATCACCAGCTGGTATCGTTGCATTTATAGTTTGTGGATTATTGTAACAAATTATTTGGTTATTCACCTGAATTTGACTGTAGTGTGGACGTGTTAAAACAACTGAATCCGTACTTACTCTACCAAAAACATCTGTCGCTTGTACCCAGTAAATTCCTGGTTCATTGATAGAAATACTAGATGTGGTTGCTCCTGTGCTCCAAACATAAGATTGGAAAAAGGCATTAGAGGTCAAATTAAAATCACAAAAACCATAATTAGAAGTTATATCTGAGCCTAGATTAACAGGTTTGCTGTATTTATCCATTAAATATTTTTCAATACCTGCTTGCTCTTGTGTTGATAATGTTTTAGTAAAAACCATCACTTCAGCGATATCACCATTCAAGAAATTAGCACCGCTTCCAGCTCCTATTTGATAATTAGCATTCGTAAATCCATTTATCGCAGTAGCAGTTGTAGATGAAATTTCGTTATTTCCATTTACTTTTAATAATGCAGAGGAACCAAAAACTTTATTGTAACCAAACAATCTAAAGTTATATCCTGAAGTTGGTAAAGTTGTTGTTGCTCCTTGTAAAGTATTGTTATTATGAAGTACACCAATTCTACCTACACTTGCTCTGCGAGATAACCACCAACCAGTTGTTGAAGAACCACTTGAAAGTAAAACAGCATTTGTTGTTGATTGATTCCCTCCACTTGCAACTGCAAAAACAGATAAAGAGTTGTTACCAAATCTTGGAATTAAGCTTCCATTTAATAAATCGTTTGTGCCATCAAATCGCAAACTTGAAAGTCCATTTATAATTGGATTTGTCGCTATAAATGTCGGTTGATTTGCTACAGTAGATTGGCTGGCATTTAAGTTATTTGAACTCTGATCTACCCAAGAACTTACTGAAGAACCGTTTAAAGTTACACCTCTGTCTGCTCTTAACCATAAACGTAAACTATCGGCAATGGTAACTGATTGAACAGAAAACACTTGACTTGTGCCTCCTAAAAGACAAGGATTATTAGCCTTTACTCTCCAAAAAATAGTACCCCCAGTATTTGTGGTCGTTGTTAAACTAGTTAGAGTAGTACTTTGATTAGAGATAATTGAAGAAAAATTATTGGTCGTAGAAAATTGCAGTTCGTATAAATAATTATTTGCAACTGATGACCAACTAAATGGAATTTGTTCAGTGGATAGCACTGTTTTTGTATTAAAAGGATCAATTAAACTGGGTGCATTTGGTATTGGATAAGTATTAATAACACTTTGTGTTTGTGAACTTGTATCGCTACATCCAAATCCATTTGTTACAACTAACTTTAAATTATAACTTCCTATGGTTGGATGAGCATAATTCAAGTTAGTTGTAGAAGCATTTACTACATCGTTTACAAGCCATTGAGAAGCAGTAATTGTACTAGAAGGTGCTGTACTTGTGTTTGTAAATAGTCCTGTTACATTATCGCACAATAAAGGTGAAGTATAATTAGCTAAAGGTTTTGGTCTTATATTATAGGAGAAAGGTAGAGTGCTTTGACATCCGCTGACAGAGTTAACAGTTAAAGTTCCATTATAAGTTCCGACAATATTGTCAGAAAAAGTGCCATTAGATAAACTTGAATTGGTATTATTGCCAAAATTCCAAATCCTTGAAGCTATTGCTTCACCGCTTTGCACAAAACTAGATTCAGAAAAGGAAGCTGATTCGTTTTGACAAAATTGATTTGGAAAACTAAGTTGAATTGTAGGAGCTTGACCTATGATCGTTACTTGAATAGTGTCTTTTTTTACACAGCCATTTGAATTTGTTACTTCTACAAAATACTCCCCACTATTTGTAAGTAGTATAGAAGGTGTAGTAGAACCATTATCCCATAAATAACTTGTAATTGAAGGATGTGTTTGGGTTAAGGCTATTGAATTTCCAACGCATAGATTCAAATCATTCCCTAATGAAACATTTTGCAACGTATTATCAAAAGTAAAAGTTGCTACATTGGAGGTTCTGGTAAAATTTGCATTGTCTTTTATTGTATAACTCAAAGACGCTGTCTGGCTTATTGTCCTAGTTTGAGTTGTAACTCCATCACTCCATTGAACAAAAGTATAATCGCCTGCTGGCATTGGAGCAGTTATTGAAGTGTTTCCATTATAACAAATCGTTTGATTTGAAAGTTGAATACTTGCGTAATCTGGTCGAGTTACATTGATTGTATCCTTAGAAACTCTTCCAAAAATATCTGTTCCTGTCAATATATATTGTCCTGGATTATTTATGGATACGGTTGCAGTTGATGCAGTAGTTTCTCCAGTCCATGAATAATTGGTAAAATAACCAGTTGACGAAAGTGTTATATTCTCAAAGCCATAAACGTCATTAATATCCTCACCTAAATTAACTGGTGGAGCATATTTGTCCATTAGGTATTTTTCAACTTGGATTCTTTCCTCAGTTGTTAGAACTCTATTATAAAAAATTACTTCAGCAATATTTCCATTAAGATAATTTATTCCTCCGCTAGTTTTTCTTCCTATTTGAAATCCTGAAATAGGTTGATCAGAAAGAGTACCTGAAAGCATTTGCAATCCATTTTCAAAAATAGAAGAAGAGCTTCCGTTAAATACGATTGTATTAAGAATGTAATCATATGGCTGTGTTTTATTATATCGAAATGAGGTAGATGGTACGGTTTGGGCAATTAATCGACCAATACCACCTGACGTACCCCAAAAGAAAGTATTGCGAGAAGCATCTATTAAACCATCAAATATACCTCCAACTGCTCCTCCTCCTCTAACATTGTTATGAATTAGAAAATAAGTATTAGGTGCAACAAAAGATTGCCCAAAATCAACAGACATGAAATCATTTGTCCCATCGAATTTAACTACTGGCTTATTATTTAAAGTTGATTCAGAATTTGTAAGAACAGGTCGAGCAGATAATGTGCTTTGTGTTAAATGAAAACTATTTCCACTTTGATCATTCCATTGTGAAACAGAATTGGCTATTTGTTGAACGCCATTTGATGCATCTAACCATAATATAATATTGGGTATTTGATTAGGTAATATATTTTGTGAAAAAGATGTTTTAAACAAAAAAAATAATAGATACCAAACAAAATAATCTTTAAATTTCATAATAACAAATTATTATATTAAAATTTACAATTTAAAATTCATATAATTCAAATATACGAAATTCTTAAGCCATGTTTTATGATAAACCAGAACTCTTGGGATTTGAAAAACAGACTGATCGTTGTATTTTGCACTAACAGTAGTAAAAGCTGTTGTATAATTTAATTTTTTAGCAATGTCACAAATTAAATCATTATATTGTCCATTTGGATATGCTAAAAAAAGCTCATCAACTTCACCTAAATTAGATTCAAATTTTTTCTTAGATAAAATTAATTCTTTTGTAATTTCCATTTCATCCAATAAAATAAGGTTTTCATGCGTTTTTGTATGAGAACCAAATACTACATTTTTATTTTTATTTATTACTTTGATATCATCCCAAACTAACATGGGAGTATGTTTAATTTTATTTTTTAACTTAATTTCAAGATTAAAAATGATTTCATTTCTCTTTTTTTTTTCTATTAACAACAATTCTTTCAAAATCTTTAAAGAAGTTTTTTCGAGATTTTGAAAATTATTGAACACGCTATTAAATCCAATTTCTGGAATTGAAAAATTTTTCTTTTCAAAATAGTATGCTTCAATTATTTTATTTAATCTTTGGGTCCAAAAAGTATCACCAGTATCGGCACAATCAGTTATTATATGTTGTAGTACAGGTAAATTGTATTTTTCCAATATTGGAAGAGCATTAATCTTAAAATCAAGGAATGCATCATCAAATGTTATTAAAACACTTTGTTTACTTGTTATCTTTTTTTTCAGTATTTCATTTGGATGTATAACATGGAAATTACGACTTATAAAGAAGCAAATTTGATCAAATACTTTGGTGGGTATAGGGGGGTAAGAAGGTGAATACTCATCAGAAATACGATGAAAACACAAAACCAAAACACCTTTATACTCCATCTGAACAAATCAAATTTAAATCCCAATTCTTTTCTAAAGTAATGTTTACTTTATCAATTTCCATATCTTGAATCGAAAATTCTTCAACTCCAGGACGTATTAAAACAGGAGGAATACTTTTTTTATTGAAAATAATGTAAAAAAAATTAAGGGAAAAAAAACCAATTTTTTTTAATTGTTTTTTCTCTTTATTACTCTTCGAAATAGACCACATTTGTGATATTAAAATCTTATCTTTTTTTAACATTTCATTTAAACAATATTTTATTGAGGCATTATTTAAAAATAAATAGTTTAAAATTAACGATCTAAAATTATTAATTTTTACATAGCAAAGAAATCCAGTAAGTTTCTTATTTTCCCAAAAATACACAAACTTATAATTTGAAGCTGGATTTGAATATCTCCATTTCCAAATTTCTTTATTTTCCAACACATGAATTTTTGATGAATCTAAAGTTTGTGAATAAAGATTTATAAATTCATTTTCTTTGAATTCATTTGTTATTTCTATTTTTTTAAAAAAATTTGATTTTGAAAAAAAAAATAAAGCATTTAGACAATAAATTATAGCTTTTTCTCCTAATGGCATACTTCCCATTTTTGTATATAAATTTGAAGTTGTCCAGGTGTCATTAGATAAAGTATTAAATAATATTTTTTTAGAGCTCAGTTCTTTTAAAGCGTAAATTGTAAGTTGTGAAAAAATTTTTTTTCCCCTGAATTTTTCTGACACTGTTGCATCTGAATGAGAAAGCACTAGAATCGAAGAATCTTTCAACTTATAGCTAAGTGCAAAATATCCTCTAAATCCTATTATTTCATCATTGTCATTTATTGCAACATAGGCAATTGGATTTTTTGAATTAGGATTTTCTATATATTTCCAAATAAAATATTCTTCTCGCTTCTTTAATGATAAATGACCCCAAAGAGGCTCCAAAACTTTAAGAACTTGGTTTAAATCGTTCATTTCAAATTGTCTATACTTTATCATCTAAACAATAATTTATAATATCGGCTAATTTTTTTACTTGATTTTTATACGTGAATTTTTCAATTTCGTCAAGATTTCCTATGAAAGGCCAAACAAAATTGTTATCATTTAACTCTAAAATCCAATTTGTAACAGCATCCTCATTAGGAAGTGTTTTACCAATTTTTAATCTTTTTATTTCATTTTCTAAAACATCTTCATCACTTGGACACAAAATTATATTTTTTTTAAAAGATAAGTAATCAAAGAATTTTGCAGTATGTCTTCCTTTTTGTGTTTTTAAACCACATAGTAAAAATGCATCGTGATTAATTACATTCTTAAGTAATTCATTTTTTTTCATCCAAGGTTTTACCTCAGTTTCTAAATCTGTATTTTGAATTATTTTAATTATTCGTTTTTTTTGTTCTGGTTGATTACTAATTCCGTAAAATATTATTTTAATTTTTTTTGAAATGCTAGAGTTAATTAGAGGTATTAAAAAAGTTTCTATCATTTGATTTTCATACAAACTTCCAATAAAAGCAATTTCAAATTTGTTTGTTTGTTTGTTTATATTGGATTGAGTATTAAAACTATTGAAACCATTTGTAATAACATAAATTGGTTTGTCTTTAATTAATAATGAAATATTTCTTTTGAAGCCTTCTGAACATGTTGTAATTGCAGAAAAACTATTCGTGGTTCTCTTTTCAACTGATTTTTCAAACCATTTGAAAAATTTCCTTTTAACACTAGAGTTTATATTAGTATTTGTATTCCAAGGATCTCTGTAATCTCCGATACAACTGATATATGGAAATTTAGATTTTAGCTTACTTACATACTGAAATTGATAAAATGGTCTACCACTTGTTACTACAATCCTGATATCAGGATTATTTTTTAAAATTTCTTCTGCCTGTCTATATAGAGAATAAGCAGGATTTAATTTCAATATGAATATCGAAAAAAACAAGTTGAAAAAAGAGAATATTTTCTCTAATCCAAATAAATTAACCTGTTTTTTTTTTAACTTGTCTCTAAAAGTCCCTTTATATGGAACTCTATAGACCTCAACTTGATTTTCTAATGAAAAGGAAACAGAATTTTGATCGGATATTGATGTAAAATCAGTACAATTTGCATTCCAATGTCTTGTTACAACAATTGGCTTGAAGTCTAATAATAATAATTCATTTGCCCAAGCCTGAATCCTGTAACTACCTGCAAAATTTGCTGGAGGATAATAATAAGAAATAATTAATACTTTTTTCAATGGATTTTCTTGTTTTTTGTTCGTTATTTTTTGGTCTTTGTTTAGTGTTCTTTGTTCCTAGTTTGTTATTCGTTTTTTAGGGTTTAGGGTTTTAGATCTATTATTGTTTGAATGAAGTTGGTGTAATTTTTTTCTGCGTTATAGTTGTTTAACCAATTATTGTATGCGGCTTCTCGTTTAGCTTGTATTTGATCTTGAGTTCCGTTTAAAAAAGCTACAATGCGCTCCACTGTTGCATCCATGTCAAAATCTTTTTCTACCAAAAAACCGTTATCATCGTTCACAATTTCGGGTGTTCCACCAACAGCCGTAGCCAAAACAGGAATACCCGCAGATTGTGCTTCCATAATGCTCACAGGAATACCCTCTGATCTGCTGAAATTGATGAATAAATCGATGTAGTTGTTGTAATAATCGAGTATGACACTATTTGCAACGTTCCCTTTTAAATTAAAGCAGATGTTTTTGGATTTGGCCAAACTTTCTATTTCTTTTCGTAGGCTTCCATCGCCAAAATGAATCCATTGGACTTCTTTATATTCTTGGAGCTTTTCGATGAATGCAACGATTAAGTGAACGCGTTTCAATTCAATAAGACTGCTGCAACTGCAAATGCATATTTTTTCGTTTTGCATTGGGTCAATCCGTGTAACCCGAGTATTTATTTTTCCAAGTCTTGACACCAAGATTTTATGGTGGTATTTTTTGTCGCTTACTTTTTTCAATGCAGTTGCACCAAAATCAGAAATACTGGCAGTTAAATTCAGTTCTCGAATTATGAAGTTTTTAAAGGGAAGATAAGGTGGATTGTGTCTATTATAGTCTACATCCCATCCATGTCCGCGAGCCAAACCCATGATTTTTTCTTTTTTACAGATTCGAGCAACAGCCAGTGCTTTGTAGTCGTGCCAATAAGCATACAAAATATTCTTATCTGGTGAAAGGGTGATGTTATTTTTAATCGTTGTGATTATATGTGAGGAGCGCACATAGTCTGCCAAAAGTATTTTAAACAAGAGCCAAGATGGCCGTAAGTTGTAATGTTTTTTGATTGAAAAAAATTCTTGCCACAAGGGCAAAAAGAAGAGTCCTTTTAGGCTATAAAACAGTCTGTGTTTAGCCGTAAGATGTGTGGGTGTGATAAGTTCCAAGTTTTTGGGTCTGGACCTTAAATCATTGCCACTTGGACTCATACAAAATACCGATATTTTCTCAAATTTATGTGCGATGAGGTTCATCTCATCATCGAGGAAAAATTCTCCGTTGCTGTTGGGATAGTTGTCGGAGAGTAAGATGAGGTGTTTGTTCTGCATGGGGTTTAGGCAGCGTAGAGTGCTAAAAGTTTGGAAACGTAGCTTTTGATATCAAATCGCGAAGCAAAGTTTTGCGCATAGTGAGAAATTCGCTTGTATTCTTGAGGATTATCTCTAAGTAGTAAGATTTTTTCAATAAATAATTTAGGATTTTCTTCAAATATCATAAAACCGTTCTTGCCTTCTTCAATTAAGTCGCGGTTGCCTTTACCGTCCAAAGAAATGACTGGAAGTCCAGCTGCCATTGCTTCGAGTAGCACTAGACCTAAAGGTTCATAATGGGCAGTATGCAGGTAAATGTCTGCTTGTTTAAGATGCCATTCAACATTGTTTACATTCCCATGGAAGTGCACCAAGCTCTGTATGTTTAATTCTTTTGATTTGTTTTCTAGTTCAGCTCTCATGGCGCCATCCCCTAAAAAGTGTATTTCAAATGATAAATCACGAGTCTTTAATTGCTCTGCTATTTGTAGGAGGAATAGTTGGTTTTTTTTGCGAACAAAAGAGCCCACGTTGATGATTTTCAGCACCTCACTGGCTTGTTTATCTTTCTCCAAAGGCCTATAGAACTTAGCATAATCAATCGCGTTGTGCAACAAATGTACGGAGCATGATGGAGCAGTTTGTAAGAAATAACGTTCTGTATCCTTGGAAATGGCGATAAATCGATTTCCACCGTTTTTACGATAGCGTTGAAATAAGTATTGCTTTTCAAAGTAATTGGTGAGCGCGATTTTTGAAATTAGGGTGCTTGGCTTCAAGTTTTTGAATTGCAACATATTGTCATGGCAGTGACTGAACCATTTGGCTTTGGGATATTGGCAACTGCGCGATACCATTTCCGCCTCAAACAAATGCGAATGGATTACATCGGGTTGAAACTTTTGTATAAAAGCTTGCAGTTCGGCAATGTTTACTTTGTTTTTTCTTCGGAGGGAAAGTTGTACAGAACTGGGTATTATATGCACGATGTTTTGAATGTCGTCAATGTCATATTCTATTTGTTCTCTGAATAAAACCAAATGCACTTCCACCTTCGAGTTTTTATTCAGTTCGCGCACAATATCCGTAACCATGCGCTCTGCACCGCCTTTGCTTAAATTCGGTATAATGTGGAGGAATTTCATTGAGTCTAGATTACCTTGTTCTGAAATTTTCATAATCATATTAAGTTTCTCTTTTTTGATAAATGTTCTTTTCTCAAACTTTCAAGACAATAGATTCGTTAGTATAATTTTGTACGATTATTTACGTGACTAAAACAATTTTTGAGAGCAAAAAAGTTTATTTCTGTTAGGCTATGTGCGCTAACATTGCAGGTTTCTTTTTTCACTATTATTTAAAATGACTGCCAATAAAAAAATAAAGACTTCTCCTACTAAAAACCACAATCGACTGGCTACAGAGATGGTAATAGCATCTTGTTTTTCGATTCCAAAACCAATTAGAGTCGCAACTAATATGCCTTCGCGCACTCCTAGACCACCGGGAGCTATTAGTGCAACGATAGCTAAAGTAGCCGCCAATGCAAAACTTGCACCTGACAAAAGCGGAACGGATTGAATGATTAATGCGTCTACTAAATAATAAAATGAAATGCACCATGCCGTCCAATTGAAAATAAAAGAAGGTATTATTTTTAACGCTGTTGTAGCTGTTAGTAAAGGGTAGTCAAGATCTCGTTTAACTAGCTTCTTAACTAGAAGAACTATTATTTTTTTTAACCCTTTTGAAAACAAGAAAATTGTAAAAAAAAGAATAAAAAGCAAGACGAGAGAAATAGTCTCTATACTTGGATTTAACTTCATTATACTTAACGTACCTATAGATAGACCAATCCAAAGTGTTATTATTTGCACCTTAAAAGATATAAATGAAAGCTTTTTAGTCGAGATTGAATATTTGTTGCTTATGTAAGTAGCTCTTCCGATTATTACCATCACCTTTCCGGGAATATATTTAGCAAAAACATACAAACCATTTGAAACAATAGCCTCTTTAAAAGATATATTAACTACGTTGTCTTGCTTCAGCACTACTCGCCAATTATCACACATCAATACAAATCCAAGCATTAAGAAAAAAATAGAAATCCAGACACTAGTAGGTGAGTGTATTTTTGGCAAAACCAAATAGTCTGCTTGATAAAGAGATATCCCTAAGAAAATTAAAGAAATATATAATATTACCTTAAACCAATTTACGTTCTTAAAATTGTCTATAATCTTTTCCTGCATAAGGAGATTTGTCTTTTAAAAATTTACAAGGAATACCACCTGCAATTACATTTGATTGGATGTCTTTCGTTACAACAGAGTTAGCGGCTATAATTACATTGTTGCCAATTTGCACACCTGGCATAACTATTACCCCCATTCCTATCCAGACGTTATCCCCTATTCTTATTGGTTTGGATTTTATCCACCTATCGAAGTCATCATGGTCATGATTGGCTGAAATCAAACCTACATTGGGTCCCATGCGCAAATTATCGCCAATTATTATACCGTTCTTGGCCTGAATGTAACAGCCATTACTTAGTCCAGGTGTAGAGTTTTTTCCAATTTGTATTTTGTTACTACTTAGAATTTTTGTGGTAAAATGAACAGGCCATTTAATCGACCCATTAAATCTTAGAATTTTTTGAGGAAAAAAACTATAAAGCAAATATGCTACAGGTACACCTTTAGCTTTAGGGTAAAATATATATATCCAAACGAAAAATAATTTATATTTTTCAATCCAATTAACTAATTTATTTTCAAAGGAATCACTCATTTTACTTATACAAACGTTCATTATCCTGAATATCCATCCACATGGCAAACAAAAATGCATTCATCGAGCTGATCATTAAAAACATGAACGCTAATATCGTTGCCTCACTTATTTCTCGAATAGGGTTTACGGTCAAGAAAATTATTTTACCCAAATAAGGAAGCGCTAGAAAGAAAAGCAAAAAACTTACGTGATACAGCAGAAACAAGGGGTGGAAATCTTTAAACAAATATTTGATCCACATTCGTTTAAAAAATGATTTAATTAATAGCCATGACACCCTTGGAATTACTTTCAAGACTTTCATTTTCGACTGTTCCCCAACATTATACACGGGTTTAATTTCGATTTCACGCAAGGAACAATAGGCAATGTTTAACTTAACCAACATATCATTTGGCATACCATAGCTTTTGTAAATATCATATAATTTAATAGCATTTAATGCTTTTTTTGAAGTTGCAGTAAAGCCGGTTTGCGTATCCGAGATACGCCAATAACCACTTGCTAATTTCGTTAAAATGGATAAAATGCTATTTCCAAAAAAACGTACTTTCGGAATTACCAACCAAGAGCTGGGGTGAATTAGTCTGTTTCCTTTCACATAGTCAACACCTTCTTCCACCACGGGTTTACAAATCGCTTCTAGTTCCCCAGGGTCCATTTGACCATCCCCCGCCATAACAGCCGTACAATCAATATCATGATCCTTACACCACTTATAACCTGAAGCAATCGCAGCACCCACACCTCCGTTCTGTGTATGATTAATTAAGATAATGCGGCTGTTATCTGCATCAACATTTACTACCTCTGAAGGATTAAAATATTCTTTTTCTTTGTTGTTTTGATTGAATACCACTTTGTCCGCATAATTGTACCTCGTTTCAAAAAAAACTTGTTGTGTTACATCCAAAAGGGAAACAGTTGTATGATTATATTTAGGATTATCAATATAGCTTTGCACCACTTGAGACGTTTGATCCTTCGACTTATCGTTAACAATCACAATCCGATCCACAAAATCTGGCATGGTTTCAATGACCATTCCAATTTGTGTTTCTTCGTTATAGCAGGGAACTACTACGGCTATGGTTTTATTCTTAATCATATTTTCGTTTGTATAAAAAATAGTTCTTAACAAGGTTTAATAAAAAGTAAATTGAAATGAAATAAACAATAAAATTGCAAACCTGCAAATACCTACCTTGGAATCTACCATGCACATAAGGTAATGCTAAAAAGGTTATTACATGAATGAATATAATTAGTAAAATACACAAATTTACCTCTTTACTTCTAATCAACTTATATAAATAGTAAAAAACACCAAACCAATAGAGAATAGTCAGAATGTAAAATATTTTCATTTTATTTAAAACTTCATAAGATAAATGACTTAAATACATCCACATATTTCTGTTAGTATGATCAAAAGTTAATTGATTTATATATTTACTACTCGAAAAATGACCATAATTACTATTCGAAAACATATAATTTTTCAATTTGGGAGCAAATGTATCAACATTAAATTTGGTATCAAACATAGTCTGTCTTTTACTGAAAGCATTTTTTCTTATTACCTCATTTTCATAGAATACAGGAAGAATTGAAAAATAATATGATGGCTTTGATACAAATGGCGTTGAAAAATATTTCCTATACATATAAATTCTTCCTTCTTTTTTTGTTTGTTTTTCTTTGACCTCTGTATTCTTTAAATTATTTAATTTTTTCTCTGAAAACATAATTGAAATTACTTTGCTAATCCTGCTTGATTCAGAAAAAGAAATTTTTTCCTGAATAAAATAATTTAAGATTATTTGAGGTAAAAATACGACCAAAAAAATACTTAAAACTTTTTTTCTTATCGATTTTTTTTGGTAGTACTCTACAAAAACTATAATGATAGGAATAAATAAAAGAATTAAACCATTAGAACGTAAAGTTATTCCAAAGAGCACTAAAACAAGTAAAAACAAAAACTTTGTGAAAGTCTTATTACCCATATAGGAAATGATACTTGCACAAATTAATACTAAAATGGAAGTAAAAAAAGACTCAGTATAAAGCCAGTAATTAAATGCGATTGTAGATGGGATAATTGAAAATAATACCATTGATAAAGCAGCTGAAATACCCAAAATTCTACCGCCTTTAAATGCTGTAAAAATGAAAAATATACCTGAAAATAAATACACTAGGAATTGAAAAATAACAACCGAAAGTAAATTGCCTCCAAAACTTTTTATTAGGAAAATTATTAATGAATAACCGACTGGGAATTCTACTACCGGAAATGAAATTGGTAAATTCCCATTTTGAATTTCTTGTGCTACCCAAAAATACCCATATGTATCCATTGAGAAACTTGGAATAGGAGTATATATAAAAAAAGGTAAATGAGTAAATAAAGTAGAAATTACAAATAGGACTAAAAACCAAATTGGTTTTAATTTATATAAATTATTTTTCATATTGTTAATGGTTGGTTATTAACTTGTATTTATTGAATTATAATTGTCATACTAATAATTTATTAGGAAATATATTACTTTCTGTGCGTATTTAAATTTGAATTCATCAAAAAAAACTATTCAACGTAAGCAAATCCTGTTTTATTAATTGTATTAATCATTTCTTTTTTCATACCTTCAGATAAGTTCTTTCGAAGAGTAAATTATTCATCAAAATAAATTTAAGGTCTCATATTTAATTGTTGCTCATCAAGAAAAGAATCTAAAAATTTAATAACCTTGGCTGGATGACAAACAGCAACGGAATTTTCAGGAATACTTTTAGAAACTACACATACTAAACCAATTATACTTTTTTTACCAATTGTAACCGCTGGGAGTATAATAATCTCTGCACCTAGTAATACATTATCTTCAATTTTTACTTTTGCAATTTTGGTATAACCTAGATGATTTTTTGTACTTGCATCAAACGAACTTCAATACTTTCATGCGTTGCCAATTCACTGACAATGTCGGTAACTAATCGCTCGGCACCGCCTTTACACAAGGTTAGTATAATATATAAAATTTTCATTTTGACAGTAAATCTATTTTTATAATTTCAAGTGAATAATTTACAGTATCCACATTATGTATTATAGTGATTAACTATCATTCTATAGTTGATTGAGGTTTTATCACTACTTGCGAATATTTTTAACTTGTTCATTTATTATTTCTAAATAATCAACCTGAAAACTGTGGATACATGGAATTCCAAGAGCTTCACTTTCGTAGGCAACTAAACCCCACGATTCCGAATAACTCATATATAAATTTAGATCCATAGATCCTAATACTTGAAGAAATCTATCATGTGTTAAATTTTTCCCATGTTCAATTATTCGCTCATCCATATTTAGATAGGAAAATATTGACTTATCTAAAACGTGAATTACAGCATTTTCAATTAACAGAGCATGAATAACTTGATTGTGTAAGTTTTTGTTGAAGGTATCCGCACCAAAAACCCCAATATGAATTTTATCCTTATCTAAGCTTAATTTTTCAATCTTGGGTACAATTGGTGTTGGAAGAGGTGTATGAAAGCAATCGAAACCATAAAGTTGATGAATTGTTTCAGCCATTCCTTTTTTCACAAAACCAATCCTTTGAATTTTTCTCGCATACGACAACTCAAGTAACCTGTTCATCCAATTTTGTTGATCGTTTTTGTACATCTCACTCCAAGTACCGTGGTAAATCACTTCAAAATGCTGCTTATCCCCAAACTCCTCTAATAAATCAAAAAAAAATGGAGCGAATCCAGAAAGCGTAATCGTCTCAAATTTTAGTTTAATCAATTCACTCTTCCAAATAGTCAATTCCGGCACATTAAAAACGGGGTGAGAATACCATTGTGGGAATGAGTAAGCATAATCAGGAAATAAACTTTTTGTTGCGTTAGCGATTCCTAACCAATTCCCCTCTGTTGGACTGCCATAAATTACAAGATGATTTGTTTTTTTTCTGAATTCTTTGATTTCTAATACTTTTTCAAATAAAAGAGGCTTGTTACTTTTTGGAAAAAAAAATCGAATTACCTTATTCAACATAAGAGAGGTAGGTAGTGCTTGAAGATGGTTTTCTTTTGTAATTCTTTTTTATTCTGGAAATACAATCATTAAATAACTGAAATTTTTCATCTTCTTGTTTCAACTTTTCTAATTGCCCTTTTCTTTTCAACATGATTTTATTCATCAAATAATTAAGTCTTAAAATCCATTTTAATTGCCAATAGTTAAATTTTGATAGCGTTTTATAAAAATATAACCATTCAGAAATTAGTATGGTATTTCTTTTTTTATCCGATTTACCTGTACTAGCACTGTTGACATGATACACCTCAACTTCAGCATTAAAAAAATTAACTAATCCAAATTGTTTACATCTATATGACCACTCCACATCTTCGTAATAAAGAAAAAAATCTTCATCTAAATATAATTGAAATTTATCAATCTTATTTTTTTCTATCATTACACATGCCCCACTCACATAATCAATTTCATGATTCACGTAATGCATTTTATTGGGTTCATATACCTTTTTGTTATTTTTTTTGTGAGACCTAAATAATTTAATTACCAAAGGATTTGCATCTATATACTTAATTAAACTTGGAAATCCAATACCTGAACCGACCAACAATGATTTATCAATTGATGAAATAACTCTACATCCTAATAATCCAAGTTCGCGCTTACTATTTTCACTTTTGTAAATGTTAAGCATACTCTCTAGAAATCCTTTGGTAATATAAGAATCAGGATTCAAAAGCAAAATATGTGTTCCAGAAGATTCCCGAATTCCTTTGTTATTGGCACGAGCGAAACCTGAATTATATCCAGCATTTATCCACATTGTTTGAGGGTAATGAGTTTTAATAAAATCTTCACTACTATCACCGGAATCATTGTCAACAACAATAACCTCAATATTTAAATTTCCGACATTACTCCAAACCGATTGAATACAATCAAATAGCAAATCAGGTGTTTTATAATGCACAATTATAATGGACAATTCACAATTCGTCATTATTTTGGGATTTTGTTCCAATGATTTGTACTAAAATGCTGAATACCATTAAGATACTGATCAAAACGTTCTATACTTGTATTATTCCCTAATGGATAACGGGGTAATTTTTCGGGGTAATTTTTAGAGGAGTTGAAAATGTTTCCAGGATGGTTCAATACCGCTGTTTTAAATCCAAGTTTTTTTACACAATCAAATTCACGATTGTTTGCATCTTCAAGGCTACCATAAGGATATGCAAAATGTTGTATTTTGATTCCCAACTTACTCTCCATTTCACTTTTCCCTAAAATAATTTCATCTTCCATTTCAATTTGTTCTAGCCGACTTAAAGCATAATGATTAAGTGTATGAGCACCAATTGTTATCAAAGGATGATTAATAATTTCACGTAACTCACCCCAATTTAACGAAAGTTCATAACTTTCGGAGCGAATTTCTGTATCAGATTTATTAAAAAATGTTTTCAATAAATTATTTCGTTGTTCAATATTAAATTTTCTAATTTCAGAACTTAATATATTATAAACACTTAACTTTTGAATTTCATTTTTGGTCTCAAAAACTCGATTATCATAACTAACTTCATTATTTTCTTTTATTTTTTTCTCTAACCAATACCACCATAAATGAGCAGTTCCATTCGGAAAACAATTAGTTACATAAATGGCAAAGGGGACTTGATGCTTTTCGAAAATTGGGAGCCCAAAGGTAATATTGTCCCTGTATCCATCATCTAGAGTAAAACAAATATATTTCTTTTTTCTCCATCGATTATTCCTGATTAGCTCGTATAATTCATCCAATGAGATGAATTGATATTTTTCTTTTTTTAACCGAATTATATATGCCTCTAATTTATCCGGAGTTATCGCTAAATCTCTATTGTAATGATATTCTGTTCTTAAATTTTACCTCCAAATAAATATTGGGAGAAAATTCCGCCTGTTTTAACGAAAAAACCGAGTGTTTTGTCTTTCAAAAATCCCATTTAATAACTATTAATCAAGTACAAATATCTCTGAGTAGAGCGTGTCATACTGATTTGGTCTTATTTGGTTAGATAGAAATAGTTGTCTTGCTTTCCAAAATCGGTTTTGCTTAAATTTTCGAAGCCTATTCAGTTCCACAATATCTTCACGCAAAATAATTCCCTCAACTAAGTAATTTGATGAGAGAAGTGATAATATAGCTTGAAAATGATCTAAAAAAACGACATAATCTGAACAGTAAGCTAAATCTAAGGTTTCTACTTTCCTATCGAGGATACTTTTTTTGATAACTTTACGCGTTAAATAATCCGTATAATTAATGAATTTTCCAGTTTTAAATTTTCTAAGTTGTGCATAATACTTTTTGCCAATGAAAAGTATAAACTGTTTTCCATCTGTTAACACCTCGCAAACGCCTTTGAATTTCTTATGATCGTGATAGATTTGAAAATTATCTCTATCTAATCCTTTTTCAATTAACGCATCGTTTTTTTCTATTTTCCAACTTCCAACCTCTACTTTTGAATTCCAAAAAACAATTCTATAGTCACTGAGTTTTACGAGTCCTTTTGACTCATACATGCGATAAAGCGACGGAATTGGTGTAATAGCTGTGATGGTATAATCACCTAACTTGATAACTTCATCAATTATTCGATGTGTCAATTTTTGCCCACGATAATCCGGATCAATAAGGAAACTTGTTAAATTACAAAATTTACACATTTGACCATTAAATCTTCGATTAGCAAAAATTAGTCCTAAATATCCTATAATTTTATTGTTATCTTCAATTAATATCCCAAAAAAATCTTCTTCACATTCAAACTGTTTTTCAAAAAGTCTTTTTTTTACCTCATGATTTGAGACACTATCATCCAAATTATTGAACAATTGAATTATGGCATTACAATCTTCAGCTATTACTTTACGAAAATGCATCATATTTTTTTTAATCGAGCCACTCCGCTCATTACTATTTCATTCAGTTGATTAGTACAAATTGTACTAATCAGTATATGATTTTTTTCAGTTATTTCTATTACCTTCAGTGTGGCTGTGATTTCATCATTAATATAAACTGGTTTTAAGTATTTGACATCATGAGCTAAATAAACTGTACCAGGACCAGGCAAGTCAGTTGCAAAAAGTGTTGTGACAAAAGTTAAAACAAGCGGACCATGAACAATCGGTTTCCCAAATATTGTATTTTTTGCAAATTCCAAATCAAAATGCACAGGGTTATAGTCTCCTGTTAATTTTGCATATAACTCAACATCTTCGTTGGTGAATCTTTTTGTTGTAGAAAATTCTTTTTTCATTTCTTTATGAATTAAATACGATTTTTATATTTCAAGGCTCGCTTCTCTATCAGATGCCATGAAAACAATGCAAATGGTATCGTAAATAAAACACTAAAGATTATGTATAGATCAACGTTTATATTAGGAAATAAATAAATAATTAGTTGTTGAACAGGAAAAGCCCAGATATACATACCATATGAAATGTCACCATGTTTTGAAATAAATGATATTCGTGGTAGTTTAAAAACTATATAATAAACGATTGCAGGTACTAATAGATATAATAAGTAACGTGCAAATATTGTGTAGTTTAAAATTAAAAACATTACATAGAAAATTAATAATATGGCGCTTACTAAACCAACTGATTTAAGTTTATCCTTCATAATAAATAAAACCATACCGGATATAAAATAGGCAAACCATTCAAAGGTGTACATCAAATTCAATCCGAGCAAATAAGGTGAGCTGTAATTAAACCAAAAATACTTCTCTCCTAAAAAAATTCGGATGAAAATCATTAAAATAAAAATACCCACTAATAAATAATTCTTGATTTTGACTATACTAGGGAATATGAAAACAAAAAAAGCAACAAAAATATAGCAAGTAAATTCATATTGAAGGGTCCACAACGAACCATTTACTGATTGACTTGGATTGTTAACAAAAACACCAGGTAAATCTAAATGAGATATGTTATAAATAGTTACTGAAAGTAGATGTAAATAGGTTTCACTATTGGAGAAGTAGGCCCCTAAAGACAAATTACTAATAATAGGACCAAGAATGAAAACACAAATAATTAAAACAGCCAAGAGTCCTGGTACAATTCGTAGTATTCTCTTCCAAAAATAGGAAAGAACAGAATTTGTATTGATAGCGCTTTGAAAAATTAAATACCCACTCATCACAAAAAAAACAGCAACCCCCAGATGACTGAATGAAATATTTTTTTTTGTTAAGTAAACTAAAAAATCTTTATCTCCTAATCCACTAAGAGCATAGGAATGGGTTATAATGACCAAAATAGCCGCTATGAAACGTAAGAAATCAAAATTATTTTCTTTGGAGGTTATCAATTTTTAATTATTATATAACTAAAATAAATTTAGAAATTATTTAATTTTTAAAAACCTATATGGCTTTAAAATAAAATTACCTATTTGAAAATCAGGGGATTCCAAAATTTGTTTTTTTTGATAGAATACTTTTTCAAAATAATTTGCTAATTCAAAAGCATACTTTTTATAAACATATTCCTTTATAACTTCTATGTTGTTATTTGCAACTTGAAATGTACGAGAATTCTCATTTAAACGAACATTGAAAAATGGTTGATTAAGGTACTTCAATTTCCAATTAGATAAACCAGCTTTTAACCAAAATTCCCAGTCTTCGAGACCTGGTTTGCTTAAAAATGTATCGTAGCCCCCTAGATCCTGCCACATTTTTTTTCTAACTAAAGCCGTTACAGCAATCTGATTCATCAAAAACTGTTTTTCTATCTGAAAATTAGCTTGTTTTTTAATTTCTTTTTTTGCTCCAAAATATTGAAAATCACCATATACAGCTCCAATATTTGATTGTTCGATAATTAAATAATGAGCTTTAAGAATTGCATTTTCTTCAATCAAATCATCAGCATCTAAAGGAACAAAAAAATCTGCTGTAGACATCTCAATCGCTTTATTTCTTGCTACGCTTGGTCCAGCATTTTCTTGATGCAACACTGTTATTTTTTCATTTTTTTCAAACAGTTTTAGTTTTTCTTTGCTCTCCTGATCAGTACTTCCATCATTTACAATCCAGATGTCATAATCATTATAGGTCTGATTCAGAATTGAATCAATCGTTTCTTGGATAGTGCTTCCCGCGTTGAAATAAGGAATTATAAATGATACTTTAGGCTGCATCTTGTTCATTGGAAAGTAATTTTCTATATTCAGCTTTAAATCGCTTCATCGTAAACTGTTTTGTTGCAAAATCGATATCATTTTGAGATAGCTTGATATAGAGATTTTGTTCTCTAATAATTTCAAGAACTACATTTGTAAACCTATTAATCAAGGTATCATCATCATCTGAATTGGGTATTAGTAGTCCATTTTCTTTATGTTTAAGTAATTCCGGTATTCCTCCCACCGCAGTAGAAACTGGAACGCATCCAAAAACCATCGATTCCATAAAAACCATTGGAAATCCCTCTCTTACAGAGGTAATCAAAACAGCATGCGCCTTTTCGTACCATTCGCTTAATTGATTTTGTGCAAGTGCTCCGATAAAAATACAATTCTCTTTGTCCTCCTGCAGAATTGCTGATTCTAAGTTTGGCCCGATTAACACCACATTAATGTTTGGAAGAATCGATTTTAGATTTGAGGCTATTTTACCAATCAGATGCACCCTCTTTTCAGGACTATTACGACCAACATACAACAAAGTGAAGGATTTAGTACTTTTCTTTAATTTACTAATTGAAACTAAATCAGTTGCATTGTATATTACTTGAATTTTATCTCCGTTACTGGGCTCAATTCTTTTATTGTTGTATAACTCAATCAATTGATTTTTTACATGCTTGGTAATAACCACACGCTTCGTAATTTGATTAAGAAAAGGTAAACTTTCTTTTTCGTGACCTGGTTCATTTTCGCCCGTAAACGCATGAATTAAATCAATACGAATAACATGTTGTTGAAGAAAAGGCAATAAGTAGTAGAAAAAGGAAGCGTGACAAGCAAATACCACTGGAGACTTTTGAAGATTGATTTTTTTAGCAATTTGTTTCGCAATTGATTTCCGATCCTTATCATTTCGAATAAACAATTGAATGTCAAAACATAGCGATGAAGAAAAAAAAGCATCCTTTAAGCCCTCATCAGC
The DNA here is from genome assembly GCA_044350515.1 of Crocinitomicaceae bacterium. Taxonomy (GTDB): domain Bacteria; phylum Bacteroidota; class Bacteroidia; order Flavobacteriales_D; family Crocinitomicaceae; genus UBA952. Next base: position 37,216 of record JBILHL010000018.1, read on the forward strand.
TGCAGATGGCAAAGTAAAAAAAGTTGCTGACGATTGTCCACTTAAACTTTTGATGATATTGAGATGAACCAATTCTGCTCCTCCAGTATGATAAAATGGGAAAAAAAAGAACACCTTATTTTCAGAACTAATGTTGTTAATTCTTTTTTTTAGTTGCAAAAATTGAACTTCATAAATAATCTTATCATACCAAAGTACAATATAGGAATACAGACCTAAAAATTTCAATATTTGCTTAATGTATTTCAATTGCTTTTGAGTATACGTTCATATATTCTTTTGCTGCAAGTGCAATATCAAATTTTTGAAATGCATTAAAAGCTACTTCTCCATATTCAGTTCTCAGTTCAGCGTTATTATAAAGTATTTTAAGTACATCGGAAATTTCGCTAACTGAAGGTTTCCCATTAATGCTCAAAGGTGTTAATATACCTCCTGATTTACCATTGAATTGTATCATATTAGGTATTTCACCAATTGGTGTGGAAATCACTGGGATTTTACAAGCTAAATATTCTACAATAGTACTTGGACAGCTTTCACCTGGGAAATAAGTAGGAAGAATTCCAATATCAGCAATTTGCACCCATTCAATTGGATTCATTTGTTCACCCAAAAAATGAATATTCGGATTGTTTTCAAATTTAACTTTAAGCTCATTGTAAAAGTTATTTTCTGGTCCTGCAATTGCTAAATGAAGTTGATTACAACCTTCCTCAATTGCCTTGATAACAGCTAAAATAGACTCAAGCATTCCTTTTTCAGGAATTGATCTAGAAACATGTATAACTAATAAATCGGAATCTTTTAATCCCAATAATGCCTTTGATCTCGTAAAATTCGAACTTGGAGCTTTAATACTGTTGTAAACTAATTTATTATTTTCTATAATTGGAATTGAAAATTGCCGAAATAAATTTAAATTTTTATCAGCAACATAGGTTAATCCGTCTATATTCTCTGCAATTGATCTGGCAACTTTCTCTACTTTAATATCATTGTAACATCCTTGGCTAGTTGCTACCCAAGGTAATTTCGTTAATGGTTTTAGAAAAGTAGATACGAAAAGATCTGAACCAACTAAATGGCTGTTAATTAAATGTATATTATTCTTTTTTATGAAATTTATAAAGTGATTATTTTTATTATCATTCAAATAGTTTTGATACACCGGCCTTTTAAAAAGTTTTAAAAACAACGCATTTATTTTCCAACCTAATGTATTTATCAATCCTTTTTTTGGAGAATAAATAGGAAGAGTCTCGACCTTAGAATGTTCTAAAAAATAATTCCTAAACTCATTCTTATTGGACTCGGAACTTAATTCATACAAGAATGGTTGAACCTCATGATGCTCTCTTAACTCTTGAATCAAACGGAGTAAAAATGTTTCAGCACCACCAAGTTCAAGGGAATTGATTACAAATAATATATTCAATTTATTTTTATTCAATTGTCCAATTGTTTTGAATGAGAATTGAACCTTTCGGTGGTAATTTTCCAGATGAAAAGAAATTTCCAGATTCAACTTCAAGTGTTCCTCCAAAAGGTATCTCGTCGAAGACTTCTTTTAAATCACTACAAAAAAAATGCAGAACATATAATCCTGGCTGTAAAGGAATATTTTTCACATTACAAATTGCAACACCATTTTCTAAATTTGAATCAATTTTGAATTCTACCCCATTAGAAACTGAATTACTTAAATGCGAAATAGTATTGTCTCGATCGTCTGATATGGTTACTGAGAAATGTAAAGTATCAATTGCTCTCAGATTGTTTACATTAAAATTGAGTAATATTTTAAAATCTTGACCACTTGTAACTCTTGCTATTTCTTGATTTTTTGTGTTTAGAATTCCCCAAGATTTAAATCGAATAATTCCATTCCCATCACGTTTTATATTTTCAAAAATCATCGAATTATTTGCTCTATTGTAGTAAGAATTAAGGTAAGTTGTTACCGTTGCACTTGTTGTATCAATAGTATGTACATTTCCTTTTTCCATGTACATTGCTTTAGAACATAAATCTTCAATGGCTCCCATATTATGGCTCACAAACAGAACAGTTCTACCTTCTCCACTTACATCTTTCATTTTTCCCAAACACTTCTTTTGGAATTCTGCATCGCCAACTGCTAGCACTTCATCTACTATTAAGATTTCTGGCTCCAAATGAGCAGCTACTGCAAATGCTAAACGTACATACATTCCAGATGAATAGCGCTTTACAGGTGTGTCGATATATTTTTCTACTCCTGAGAAAGCTACGATTTCATCAAACTTTGAACGTATTTCACTTTTGGTCATTCCTAGAATAGCACCATTTAGGAATATATTCTCTCTACCCGTCAATTCTGGATGGAAACCAGTTCCCACCTCCAAAAGTGAAGCTATTCTGCCTTTTATTTTTATGTTTCCTTTGGTAGGGGAAGTTACTTTTGAAAGGATTTTAAGCAAGGTACTTTTTCCCGCTCCGTTTCTTCCTATAATCCCCAATACTTCACCTTGTTTTACGGAGAAATTGATGTCTTGTAATGCCCAAACATAGTCGTTACTGCCACTGTCTTCTCGGTTATTAAGCCCTGTTATTTTCTCATAAGGGTCTTCTTTACCTCGAACGGTTTGCCACCACCGGTTCAAATCATGAGCAATTGAACCTGTGGTGACTTGCCCAAGGCGATATTGTTTATAAAGGTTTTCGACTTTGATTACGTCACTCATAGTTAGGAGTTAAGAGTTATCCGCTGAGGCGGAGTTAAGGGTTAAGGGGTTTTGGGTTGGTTTTTAAGTGTTTAACAAAAGCTAACAATAATCTTCTAACACTTGTATGTTTTTCTATTATGTCCCTTATATCAGTTTGATAAACGTTGTTGCAAATAATTAATAATGTTTCTACTTCTGTTAAAGAACCTAGTGCAATATAACAAAACTGTATCATTTCTTTTTGGTGCGTTCTGCCTGATCCTTCTGCAATATTTGTTGGTACCGATACTGCTGCTCTTTGTAATTGTGACTTTAGTCCAAAATCCTCTGTTCTGGGTAAAGTTTCTGTTACTTTATATATCTCAGTGACCAATTCGATTGAGGTTTTCCAAACATTTAGGTCTTTGTGGTTCATTTAAGTTAAGAGTGAAGGGTAAGGGTTAGGGGTTAGAAGTCGATGGGTTAAGGGTTAATGGGTGTGTGTGTTTTTTAAAAAATTTGTAAGTTTTTCTCTTTACTTCTTACTTTTAACTTATAACTTTTAACCGTCGAACTCTTAACAACGCCTTGGCGTTAAACAGTATCCATGAAGTTTTTTTCTACGCGATTAAAAATTATAACCCCTAATATCAATACAGTTATTGAAAAGACGGATGTATAAATCAAACCTTGTATATCTAATTGACCAATTCCAAAAAAAGCATACCTGAAATTTTCGATGATTGGTGTTAAAGGATTATAGGATAGTATTTTATTTAATTTACCTGAAGTATAACTCAAAGGATAAATAATAGGTGTTGCATACATTAACAATTGAATACCAAAAGTAAGCAAGAAACTCAAATCTCTGTATTTGGTAGTTAAGGCAGAAAAAATGATCCCTAAGCCCAACCCCATAATAGCCATCAAAATTATCAAAATAGGCAAAAACAAGATAGTTTCATTGATACTAATTTGAGCACCATGAAAATAAACACGGTAAAGTGCAATTCCGGCGAATAGTAAAACTTGAATTCCAAGTTTAATTAAACTGGAAATGACAATTGAAATGGGTGTAGCCAAACGTGGGAAATATACTTTACCAAAAATCCCAGCATTAGCAACAAACGTATTCGACGTTTTACTGAAACAGTCTGAAAAATAGTTCCATAATGTAATCCCAGATAAATAAAACAAAATAGGATCTACATTATCAGTTGGTATTTTGGCAATTTTACTGAAAACAAAGTAAAACGTAATGGTGGTGAATAAGGGTTGAATAAACAACCACAAAGGACCTAAAACTGTTTGCTTATAAACTGACACAAAATCTCTTCTCACAAAAAGCATAATTAAATCTCGGTATCTCCAAAGTTCTTTCAAATTCACATCTAATAGTGAACGTTTCGGCTCAATAACCTCCGTCCAGCCTTCATTTTTATATGTATTATCGTGCAACATTATCCTCTTGATTTTTACTTCTTAATAGTAATTGTTAGTCCCAATGAATTCAATACTAAAACAATTGAATTATTTTTGATATACTTAATCTCTCCCTCGAAACCTTTAAATATACCATTATCTATTTTAACTAATTCTCCAATTTTCGCCTCGGGAATTTCAATATCTTTTAATTCTATTTTTAAAGCTTGTATTTCTTCATCTCGTACTATTGCCGGTTTACCCAACCAAAAAATAAAGTTCATTACACCTATATCCTTCAAAACTTCAAGTCTTTCGTTTTCAGTAACTCTGACGAAAACATAAGATGGAATGAGTGGTAATTCGACTTTTTTCTTCCTATCACTCCAAATTCTTAAAGTTGTATAGGTCGGACAAAAAGCTTCAATTCCAGATTTATTTAATCGCTCTTCGATTTTTTTTTCTGCTCGAGGTTTTGTATAAACTGCTAGCCAACATCTATCAGCAATTGACCTCATCAGCTTTCAAAAATTAAAACATATTCCTCGAAGTCAAAATCTTTTGCTTTGGCTTCTGAATCAGTGTAGATAACAAACCCAATTTTTTTTGAAAGGGCCTCTTGGAGTTTTTCAATAGTTTCGATCAAATACATCTTATTGACTTCACCAATAAGCACTATATCAATTATATCTGTTGAAAGCCCTTTTGCAAGGGAACCAGTCAAATAAATTTTATTGATATTTCCCAAACCCCGAATCACATTTTTAATTATTTCATCTACTCCAACATACTGCTGTATCATCTGTCTAACAGGGACATAAAGTGGATGCAATTCATTTACTCGAAACATTATCCTATTAGACTCTCGCTCCGACGTCAACATTTTAGCTTCTAATAGTCTATTTAATTCCAGCCTTACAGCATTTGTTGATTCATCAAGCTCGTTAGATAAAGCTCTTATATGAATCTTCATTTCGGGATTTAAAAAAAACTTGAGAAGAATTTTAACTCTAGTTTTGGATGTAATAAGTATATCTAACAAGTTTTTATAAGAATTGTGAAACGATTTTACATGGCTTCGCCAGGTCAATCACACAGGCAAATTTACATTTTTTTCAGAAATGTACAAGTTTTGTGTGCATTTTTTAATAATCACTTCATCTTCCCCAAACCCATTTTATAGCTTTCATGTAATATTTACTTTCTAGTCATTTCAAAAAATTACTTTTGTGTCCTCAATTTCTGAAGCATGAAAAAAAACCAAATTATCCTCTTATCACTTTTCCTTGTTATTACTGCATTGATCTACTGGCGTGTAGTTTCAAATAAGAAAAATCCTGTCAAGGAAGGGAAAGAGGCACAAACAACCCAATATGTTCCTTTTTCGATTGTAGAAAATCAAAATCGAACACTGAAACTTTCTTCCTACGGACAAATTGCTCCTTACACGGAGTTGGAAGTATCTTTTGAAGTGCAAGGTCGTTTAGAAAAAGGAGATGTGAGTTTAAAACCGGGTGCAAAATTTGGGTTTAATCAATTGCTTTACAAAGTAAACTCCGAAGAAGCATTTTTTACTTTAAGTTCCCGAAAAGCGCAACTTTCCAATCTGATTATTGCTATTTTACCAGATATTGAATTGGATTTCTCAAGTGAAAAAAATAAATGGAACAACTTTTTAAATGATATTTCGCCAAGTAGAACATTGCCTGATTTTCCGAAATTTAGTTCTAACAAAGAGAAAATGTTCATCACTGCAAAAGGAATTTTAACGGATTATATGAGCATAAAAAGCCTCGAGGCAAGAATGGCAAAATACATTTTCTTAGCACCTTTTGACGGGACGGTTATCGAAGTTTACGCAGAAGCTGGCGCAACAGTAAACCCAGGAGTGCGCATTGCGAAAATTGCTAAAACAGGTGATATGGAAGTGAAAGTGCCTATCGCTTTATCTCAACTTCGCGACTTTAAGAAATTAGGTAAAGCGCGTTTTATCGATGCGCAAGGGGTTGAAATCGGCACCGGTTCAATTGCGCGAATTTCAGAAATTATCAACCAAAAAACACAATCCGTTGATGTTTACTATTCGATTAAAGCAGTGAATGGCGAACAACTTTTCAGCGGACAATTTGTAACGGTTGAAATCGATCAATCCAATACGCAGTCGAGTTTTACTATACCAAGAATGGCTGTGAATGAAAATACCGTTTCTGTCTTAGAAGGTACTAAAATTAGAAAAAGGAGTATTACAGTTGTTGGAAGTAAACCGGATTCACTTTTTGTAAGTGGTTTAAGAAATGGCGAAAAAGTTGTGCTTGAAGTAGTAGAACCCTCCAAACAGATTAAAAAATACTTAGGAGTAAAAAGAGATTAATATGAAGAGTTTTATCACATTTTTCGTCAAGCGACCAATTTGGGGAAATGCATTCATTGCGCTCATTATCATTTTTGGATTATTTTCCATTTTTACAATGAAACGCTCGTTTTTCCCAGAGTTGGACCCCAATACGATTGTAATTTCGGTTTTCTACCCTGGTGCTTCGCCAAAAGAAATGGAAGAAGGGGTTACAATAAAAATCGAGCAAGCTGTTAAAGGCTTTTCGGAAATCGAAGAAATCAACTCTACTTCCTCAGAGAATTTTGCGAGTGTAACGTTGAAGGCATATCAAGATACCGAAATGGATCAGTTGTTGAGCGACGTTGAAAACTCCATTAATTCCATCAACTCGTTTCCCCAAGGTGCTGAAAAACCAACAGTGACGCGCATCAAGTCAGGAGGAATGGGAAGCGTTGTTGCCTTTGTGGGAATTTCTTCCAAGAAAAAAAACACCAAACAAATTGACCTTGTCGATTTAGCAACGAAAGTTGAGCAGGAATTACTGAACACGAAAGAAATAACGGAAATAGAAAAAACAGGTTTTCCAACTAAAGAAATTGCCATAAATGTTCGCGAGCAAGATTTAATCCGTTATGGAATTTCCTTTCAAGAGGTTTCTAGTGCAATTAGTTCAAAAAACTTAGACCTAACAACAGGTTTGATTCGTGGAAATTCACAAGAAATGAGTTTGCGCTCCAACGACCGCGGAATAACCGAAGATGAAATTGAAGAAATCGTTTTACGAACAAGTCAAAAAGGAGAAATTATTCGTGTTAAAGACGTTGCAGATGTTGTGCTTGGATATTCGGAAGATTCACAAGAAACGAAATTTAATCAGTTTCCGGCGGTTTCGTTTAGAATCGAAAAAACCTTACAACAAGACATTGCCAAAATTTCAGACGCACTAAAAGTTTACCAAGAAAAATTCAACAGAGAACATCCCGATTACAGCTTCGATATTTACTACGAATTTAATACGATGCTCAACGGACGCATTCAATTGCTGACTTCGAATGGAATTTCAGGTTTGATTTTAGTCTTGGTTTTTCTGGGTTTGTTCTTAAATGTCAAACTTTCTGGATGGGTTGCATTTGGAATTCCTTTTGCCTTTTTCGGAATGTTTATCATCGGAACGTTTTACGGAATGACCATCAATATGATTTCTTTATTCGGAATGATTTTAGTTGTTGGAATCTTAGTGGACGATGGAATTGTGATTGCAGAAAATATTTACTCGCATTTTGAACGTGGAAAAAGCCCTCAAAAAGCAGCAATTGATGGAACGATGGAAGTTTTACCTTCAGTTTTCTCGTCTGTATTTACTACGGTTGTAGCCTTTTCGCTTTTGTTCTTCGTTGAAGGACTGGAAATGATGCGTGAAATGGCATTTGTTGCAATTACTTGTCTTATATTTTCATTTGTAGAAGTAATCATTACACTTCCTTCGCATCTCTCACACCGCAATACCTTGATGGAGGTCGAAAAACCACCTTACTCCTATTTACTCGGATTTGGTTTAATTGGTGCAGGGATTGCCGTGATTTTCATTGGTGGAATCTTGATGCCAACGGATTATTCTATCGGCGCTTTATTATTTCCACTTTTGGTTTATGCTATTGGATTCGTGTTGTGCTTTAAAGGTTTTACAAATTCACCGATTGAAATTCGCGTTCGTGGATTAGCCGACAAAGGAATAAAATATGTTCGCGATGTTTGGTACAAAGAAACCATTAATATGGTCATCGGAACGAAACGTAAATGGTATCGTTTCAGCTTTTTTATCCCAATGGTTTTCACAGTGTTAATTTTTAGTATGCTGTTTAAAGGAACTATTGCTTCCACTTTCTTCCCAAATATTCAGCCTGACTTTTTCAGTATTGATGTGGCTTACAAACCGGGAGATAACAAAGCACAAACGAAACGATTTATTGAAAAAGCAACGCAAATTTTGTTGGAAGAAAACAACCGAATTATTAAAGAAAATGGCGATTCCATTATGACATATTTCACTAGTAATATTGGTTTTTCACAAAGTTTAGGTCAAGGTGGAAATCATACTGGTGCATTGAATGTGTTTGTGAGTTTAGAGAAATCAAAAACACCACTCGACACCTTAATGAATCGTATCAATCGCCGCTTAAGAGCAATGTCCGAAGGAATGTTAGCAACCGATATCTATGTTGGTGGATTTAACCGCTTCGGAAAAGAAATCGAATTTGGTTTGACTTCTTCTGATGAAAAAGCGCTTCAAAGTGCACGTGGTGAAATGAAAAAACAACTTGGACAAATTGATGGCGTAATCAACATCAAAGACAATATGCCGCCTGGAAAAAATGAAGTGGACATCAAACTAAAACCGATGGCTGAAATGTATGGCATTTCGAAAGGTGAAATTTTAAATCAAATTCGCCAGGGATTTTTCGGACAAGAAGCGCAACGTGTGATTATTGGAACAGATGAAGTTAAAATCTGGGTGCGTTATCCGATTGAAGACCGAAATAGCTTGTTTGACTTGGAGAATTTACGCATCAAAAACGGACAAGGCGCTGCAATTCCGTTGCGAGAGATTTGCGATTTTGAAATAGGTCGTGCTCCTGAAAGTTTGAAGCGTCGAAATGGACAACGCATTGTGAAAATTGACGCTGAATCAACAGATAGAGACAAAGTTGCCAAAATCAATACCGCTATTTTCGATTCCTTGGTTCCTAAAGTTACCAAACTCTACCCTACCGTTTCCGCCTTAAAACTAGGACAATTTGAGCGCAGCCAAAAAACTGGAAATTCGATGCAGTATGTCATTCTCGCTTGTTTGTTTATCATTTTTATGATTCTAACATTGCATTTCAACAACTTATCTCAGGCATTTTTAATTATGCTCGTTATTCCAGCTGGAATTGGTGGTGCAATTCTCGGACACGGTTTGGTTGGAATTCCAGTTTCGATATTATCCGTTTTTGGAATTATTGCCTTACTCGGCGTTTTGGTGAATGATGCGATTGTGTTCCTCGACCGCTACAATGATGTATTAATTGAAGGTTACACACCAAAAGAAGGTGTTATTGAAGCCGCAATTTCACGCTTTAGACCGATTTTGTTGACTTCACTTACCACAGTTGCTGGACTTTTACCATTGATTGCTGAAAAAAGTATGCAAGCTCAATTCCTAATTCCAATGGCAACTTCCATCGCTTTTGGAATCTTGTTCGGAACCATTTTTATTCTCTTCTTTTACCCTGCTGCCATTCTTTTCTGGAACGATCGCGCACGTCTTACTAGATGGATTTGGACAGGAAAGAAACCTACCGAATTAGCAGTTGAACCTGTTCTTAAATTGAATAACCACGAAGACGACGACCATGAAATTTAATATCCTATTTTCCTTTATTGTTCTTTCCGTTCAGTTTGTTTTTGGGCAAACGGTTCAACGAACAATTACAGCTAAGGACGCTGTCTTTATGGCTTTAGATAAAAACTACAAAGTGCAAGTCGCTAAAAAACAAGAAGATATTGCCATTAAAAACAATACGTGGTCAGAGGCTGGCGCTTTTCCAACAGTAACTTTGAACGTAGGTTTTAACAATACGATTCAAGACAATACCAAAAACCCTTTCACCTTTGTACCTGGTGTATTTTTATCTTCTTCCTTTGCTCCCAACTTGAGTTTGAACTACAATATATTCAGTGGTTTTGCTGTGAAAATGTCAAAAGAAAGATTGGAACAACTTGAAGCACAAAGTAATGGAAACGCGCTTGTAATTATTGAATCAACCATTCAGGACGTACTAAAAGCTTATTACACAGCGAAATTACAAGAAGAAAAGTTGAAGTTATTGAAAGAAATAAAAGCTAATTCCTCTAAAAGATTGAATTATTACGAAGTAAAAGATAAATACGCAAAAAGTAGTTCGTTGGAATTATTACAATTTAAAAATCAATACCTTACTGACAGCACGAATTACCTATTACAAGAAATATCTTATCGCAATTCACTAAGAAATCTACTTTTATTAATGAATAATTCAGAAGATCCATCCGAGGAGGACTTTGTAGCTTTGTCGGATTCTTTGAATGTTACTTATCCTGAATTAGATCTGTCACAAGCAAAATCAGAACTGAAAAGCAGCAATCAGCAACTCAAAAATCAATATATTGCACTAGAACTTCAAAAAACGACCACAGAATACCAGCGTTCATTTTTGTACCCTACCTTGAATTTTCAAGCAGGAGTTTCGCCCACTGAAAGTTGGTTGCGCAATTTAAACAACTCCGAACAAAAGTTTAATACACAAGTAATTAACTACAGTGGAAACTTAAATTTGCGTTATTCACTTTTCAACAATTGGAAAAATAAACGCGCCGTGGAAGTTTCTCAAATTCAGGAAGAAATCGCCACTTTGAATTCAGAAAGTTTATTTAAAACACTTGCTGTGACGCTTTCCAACTTGTCTGATTTATTTCAAATCCGCAAAGAACTGGTAAACGTTTCCGAACAGAATTTCATCTACGCCACAAAAGCGTGGGAATTGGCACAAAAACGTTTTGAAAATGGAACGCTATCTTCCTTTGAGTTATTGAGCTTCCAAAATGCTTACCAAAACACGTTGATTCAACATTTTGACAATCAATTCAATAAACTCGACACTTTCTTAGAAATTTATAAAATGACTGGGAAGTTGGCTTTGGAGTATAAAAAGAATTGAGAATGTAGAATTTAGAATGGAGAATTGGATTACCGTTAGGTTTTGGGATGAAAGTGAAGAGTGAAGTCCTTTTGCTTTCGGGATGAAATTGAAAATTTAGAATGGAGTTAAAAGTATTATTACAAATTACTATTACTTCTCCTCCAAAGGATGATTTTTTTATCATCACTACAAGTAGCAAAAGTTTCAGCATCGATTCTTTGGATTTTGTTGACTGAATGGATGTGTCCGCCGTTTTTGAATTCTATTTTTTGCGCTACTGTTAAAGTGGTGGCGTCCCAAATTTTAATGGATTTATCACGGCTAACGGTAATAAATTGCTCGTCGGACAAAAATTGAATGTCATAAATGACATAGTTATGCGCGGGAATTGCATTCACTTGTTGGAAGGTTTGAATGTCCCAAATGCGTAAAATCGCATCTTTCCCTCCTGTAAAAAGCAAGGTGTTCTTTGGGTTCACGGCTATGGAACTTACTCCATCCACATGGGCATAAAAATCTTCTAATTGATTAAAAAAATCGGTTTCCAACACGCGAACAGTTCCGTCTTGACACGCTAAAAACAATTTTGAACCGTCGGAATTAAGTGCCATTCTTCTGATTTTACCACAGTCAAAAGGCAGAATTAACTGAAGTTGCAGGTCTTGGGTGTTCCAGACTGCCAAATTTCCATCCGCATCTGTGGTGTAAAGTTGCTGCTTGGTGGAATTTTCGAGGATGCTAAAAATGCCTGTTTTGTGCTGTACATAGAATTTCAACTCTTTTCTTTCCTTCAAATCAAAAAAATGAAGGTTTCCATTATCTAAACCAACTGCCAATTTAGAGTTTGCATCAAACAAACAAATAGAATAGGGCGAATTGGAAAACTTTATTGCAAATTTATCTTGAGTTCCAAGTTCTAAATTCCAACGTGTTACGTATTTATCTGCTGCTGCAGAATAAATAAATTCATTATCAAAAACGAGCGAATAAATCGAACCAGCATGACCACTTAAGGTCTGTTTTTTTAAGAAAGACAAACTTTTGCCTTCTACTTTATATGTCATTTTTAAATCAATTTGAAATCATTCTAAATTGTGTCTGACTCAACTTGTATCACGATGGATCAAAATCTCAACTTCGAGCTTTTTTATTCTTTACTTTCTTTTTTTTCTTGACAAAAAAAGAAACAAAAAAGTCAAGGCTCTGAATTTCTTTTTGTTCGCAAATCATTGTTAAATAACTATTTATTGCTCGTCTCGAACAATTTTAACACCTTTCTGAAACTGAAATTTTATAATCCGTCAGCTGACGGAACAGAAATTTTAAAAATTAACAGTTTCAGTTCAGTAGCTAAAACCAAGATATTCAAGGCCAAAAATGTTCGCTATCGTTTCCTAAATAGTTCTCACTTCGATTAAAATCTTACTTAGCTTTCAAGTGACACAAAAACTATTCTTCAGAATCAACTTCCTCTTCGTCGTTTACTTGTTTCAAGCGATCGGCATAATCTTTTGGCAAGAAATCAAAGAAGGTATCACCTCGTAAACCTAATCTTAAAGTTTCTAATGGAATAACATCATTCGGTGCAATGTTTCCAAGATTTACCTCAGCACCAAATAGTTTAATGAACCAAACTTGTTGATTTTTCTGTGGTGCTTCCCATAAAATACTTTCAGGTGCCACTTTCGCTATGATTCTGTTAATCAAAAGTGTATGTGCCGTTCCATTGGATCTAAACACACCCACATTTCCAGCTTCACGACCTTCTGCAATCACTTTCCAACTTCCAGCGTCTAATTCTGCTTTCATCAAGCGCACCCATTTTGCAGGCGAGATAATGATTCCAGAATCTTTAGAACCAACTTCAGACATCACTCTTCTATCCTTAGCAATTCGTGCAATTAACTTACATTTTTCGTTGTGCGGAATGATGATTGAACCATCTGAAACTTCCGCTAAATCCAAATCGTATTGGTCTAAAACACGCAAGTAATCTTCAAATTTTCCACGTGCATAAAAGGCTTCAAACAGTGTTCCTCCAAGATAGGGACGAATTCCTGCTGCTTTGTATATTTTGATTTTTTCGGCAAAGTTGGGTGTTACGAAAGAAGTTCCAAATCCAAACTTTACGATGTCTGTTAAATGTCCAGATGCTTCGATAAAGTGCTCAGTTTCTTTCAAACCAAGTCCTTTGTCCATCATCATCGTCACTCCTTTATTACGAGGCTTATCGCTTCGTTCAGGTATATATGGTAAAGTAAAATTCATTTTTTAATTATTCGGCTAAATTAACAAAATCGGGAATGTCCAATAAACTTGGATTTATTTCAAAAATACTCTTCGCTTTTTGTTGATTTTCTTCGATACAACTTGCGAACAGACGGATAGCATTTTCTTTTTGTCCCATCATCCATTGCAAATTTACTTCTAAAACACGAGCAATTTGATTTTCTTCTTGTGTTTCGTTCATAAACAGAGCCAAACGCTCAAATGCTTCAAGGGGTGATCTTTCGGTTAAAAGTTCCATATAGTCTGATAAGCAGTCTTCATCAGTTGGGTCCATTAATAAGGATTCCTCATAATGTTCGATTGCTATTTCAATTTCTTCGATTTTTTCGTAAGCACCCGCCAAAACATGGTGAATCCCAGCATTCTCAGGATCAAACTCCAGCGCTTTATGAATCATTACGATGCCTTCGCGTGTGTTTCCCATCAAATCTTCTACAATTCCTAAACCAAGCCATCCTTCAGGAAGTAAAGGCGCTAACTCTAAACTTCGCTTGTAAAAATGTTTCGCTAAATCCAGCTCATTAAGTTGTTCGTGTGCTTCACCAATGTAACACAAAGCCATCGCATCTTCACCGTCCAAACGAATACATTCGTGGAAATGCTCCAACGCTTTGTGGTATTTTTCAAGTGTTAAATAGGCGTTACCAATATTAAAATGCGTTGGGCCAAAATCAGGATTAATTAAAATCGAATAATCATAAGCCCAAACTGAGCGTTCAAAATTCTCGGATTTGCTGTAAGCGTTTCCTAAATTATACCAAGCTGTAAAAGAATACGGATTTTCATCAATGAAAGAAGTATAACAATTGATTGCTTGCTGATAATCACCCAAGCGATCGTAGCAATAAGCAATTTCATACAAAGCACCTTCATTATTGGCATTGATACGAATAGCTTCTTTCAACACTTCGATTGCTTCTTTGAATTGATTGAGGTTTTGGTATTCCATTGCAATATCCAAAAATATCTCATCGCGATCTTCAGGTTCACACAGTTTTAATGCTAATCGGAAGTAGCGAATGGCATTTTTAGAATCGCGTAATTGACTAAAAAGTGCAGCTTTGGTTAAGAAAACTTCTGGATTGTCAAAGTTTGTTTTTTCAATCTGATTCATCAATTCCAAAGCGTCGTTGAGCAAACCCATACCACTCATTGCCTGCGCTTTACGTAAGGTAAAAACAGGATTGTATTGAAAATGATAGACACCGTGATCAGCTGCAGATTTTGCTTTTGAATATTGACCATTGATAATATAATGATCGATAATTGCTTCTAATCTATCGCTATCTAAAAACCCGATTGATTTCCCCTTTAAATGCGCTTCAAATTGCTCGAGATCTTCATTTAAATTGCTATCTGAAAAGTCATCTTCGTCGTCGTCGAACATATTTGAAATTTTGTGAGAATAAAGGTAAGTACTTTCAATTAACCAACGAAATTATGAGTGAGTTATTTTCTAACAAAAGAAACTTGATGGAGAGAATGAGAGCGGAGAATGAGAGCGGAGAATGAGAACGAGAGCGGAGAGTCAGAGAGAGAGAGAGAGTCAGAGTCAGAGTCAGAGTCAGAGCGGAGAGCGAGAGGGAAAGGGAGAGGGAAAGAAATTTAAAACTCTACCAAAGAAGTCGATGGTTATGAAGCCCTCATCTTGAAATGGATTTTTAAATAATCTCAAAAGTTGATTTTTGTTTTTTAAATTTGGTTTAAACAATACTTTCTACTTACGGCTCAATATGAAATTCATGCATGTTTTAATGGAAATTGTCGTTTTGAAATACGAGAATCAGACTATAATCTTACCGTAAAATCAACTGAATTTGAAGAGTTTAATCTAAATTTATTCATTTTAAAAAATGAACATTTACACTATTTTTAAAAAAAAATGAATTAGAAGATTCTATAAAAATCTTATCAAAAAATCCAATAAGTGATTCTAAATTCAAATATATAAAACATTGTATTTCAATAGGAAAAAAACATAATGATTGTGTTGGAGATGGAATTCAACTTTTAATCAAGTTTCAATTTTATTAAAAAGTAAAATCAATTTGTAATTAGTCTTTTTCAATTTTTGTTTCATTTAATATTGAGAATTTAGAAGAATTAAATACCTAAAAATCTAATTCGTGTAAACCACTTCCCCTGCTTGTTGGCTGTATTTAAAACTAAAAAGTAGCGATACAATTTGATAAACGATAACGAGCGCAGCAACTGCATTTCCTAGCTCAAACCAAGAACCTGTAACTGCGAAAAAACCAATCACAAACGCCAAGCGAATCAGTTCCAAAATCCAATTCCAGCGGTTTCTGTCCATTAAATCTGTAAAACAATAAATGGTGAAAAGGATGTAAAAACCATAAATGAAAACACCTGGAATTTTAATAGCTGCAATGGAAGAAAAAAGGTGGGAAATGAAAGCTAAAGTGACAAAAAGCTGAACAATACTCCAAATAAATAATGGTTTTGGAAGCTCTGTTTTGTATTTCTTGAAATTGTAAACCTGATCTATTTTTTCAACTGGGTATTTTTCCTCAAATCCTTCTGGTCTCCAACCTGTTGGCATGAACCAAATACGCAATTTATCAACTAAACGTGGCGCTCGCCAAGCATCTTTGACTATCAGAAATAAATGCTGAAAATTGATAATGAAAGGATTCCAAGTTTTTGCTGGACGAGTGATTCCATAAACTGGAGGAACATCATCCAATTCTTCTTGAAAAGTTCCAAAAATCTTATCCCAAAAAATAAAAATTTGACCTAAGTTTTTATCCATGTATTCCTTATTCATTGCGTGATGAACGCGGTGATGTGAAGGCGTCACAATAATATACTCTAGAAAACCTAATTTACCAATGTGACGCGTATGGTACCAAAACTGTAAAAACAAATGCAAAGGCAAAACAATCGAAATGATCTCAACAGGAACTCCCACTAGCGCAGCTGGAATCAACAGAAAATTAAACACTTTCAAAATCCCTGAAACAGGTTGACGCAAGGCACAAGCCAAATTAAATTCCTCACTGCTGTGGTGAACTACATGTTCATTCCAAAAGAAATTAATTTTATGGTCAAAACGATGCGACCAATAACCGTAAAAATCAATTACCAAAAAAGCGATAGCATACAACACTACTGTTTCTTTAATGTGAATAATGGCGATGTTTTCTACCAACCAAGCGTAACTAATGATATTTATAGTCAAGCCTAAAACATCTTTCACAACATTACTCATACCTGAACTCAAGCTAGAAATTGCATCGTCAAACGGCATGTAGTCGCGTCCTTTCCAAACACCATAAAGCTTTTCAGCTAAAACAAAAATCAAAAATGCAGGCATTGCAAACAAAAGGATTTTACCGTATTCTTCCATAGATTATTAGTTTCGTGAATGAAGTTATAAATTTAACAAGTTCTTTGGTTTTTTGATTAAGTAAACACAAAATTGAGGTATTTATTCGCTTAATCCTATTAATTTTATAAAACTATGACCACAACTTTATTACCATTTCAGAAGATTAGTACTTCCCTCCTATTCATGATTTTCACCTTATCATTTTTTGCTCAAAAAAGCGATACAGTGTTAATCAAAAATCATTTAGTTACTATCACAAAAACTTCAAAATTTAGAAACTATCAGAATATTGAACAACTTAATTGCGTTGCAAAATACATTCACACTGATTTTTCTAAATATGCGAACAAGGTTTCCTACCAAGAGTTTGATGTCAATGGCGTGATTTATAAAAATGTAATCTGTTCTTTTGGAACAGAAAATTCAGAACGTATTGTTGTGGGTGCACATTACGATGTTTGTGGAAATCAAGAAGGAGCAGATGATAATGCAAGTGGCGTTGTTGGCTTATTAGAATTAGCACGACAACTGAAAGGTAAAAAATTAAACTATCGCATTGATTTAGTTGCTTACACCCTAGAAGAACCGCCATATTATCGCACTGAATTTATGGGAAGTTACATCCATGCAAAATCTCTAGTTGACGAAAAATCAACTGTTTTTGGAATGATCTCACTGGAAATGATTGCCTATTTTAAAGATGAAAAAAATACACAAACCTACCCTATTGGTTTATTGAAACTATTTTATGGAGGAAAAGGAAATTACATCACTTTGGTCAATAAAATGCATTCGGGAAAATTTGCGCGAAAATTTAGTTCCAAAATGAAACGTAAAGCAAGTGTGAAAACCAAAAAATTCAAAGCTCCAAGAGTTTTACCTGGAATTGATTTTTCAGATCACCGTAACTATTGGCATTTCGGCATGAGCGCATTGATGATTACCGATACCTCTTTTTATAGAAACTTCAATTATCACCACGACACAGATACCTTAGAAACGCTCGATTTGAATAGAATGGCGAAAGTTATAGATGAAGTACTGACTACTTTGCTTGAGATGTAAAAACTATCTGAATTCTTAACTTGCATTAAGCTCAAAATAAAATAAACAACTTAGCTTTAAGACTTGAAATTTCATTCTAAACAAAACCCGATTTCGCGCCTTAAGCAACAAATTACTCCGAAAAAAAAGAACAATTCTACCAACCAATATGCCCAACTTATCAATAGAATGTTTGATAGATTGGATGAACGAGCAGTAAATTTATACTAACCTGAGTTCGATAGTAAAATCGGAATTCAGATTGACATAAAAATCTGTTAGTCAAGGCGTTCACTTGAAGATTTAGCGGGCTAAATCAAGAGGGAACAACGATGGATAACTGGTTTTTATGCA